>CAZPLU010000027.1:0-33236 GCA_964587625.1 uncultured Eubacteriales bacterium | reverse complement strand
CGGTTTTCGGCGATGGCGCGGTTGGTTTTTTGCTGCATGATACGATCCTTTATTTGCTGCCGTGAACCGGCAGGTGACGAGATCCTTCGGCTTCGCGTATAAATACGCTTCGCTCAGGATGACAAATTATTTTTTCGGTTTTCGGCGATGGTGCGGTTGGTTTTTTGCTGCATGTTGCGTACCTTTTTGCATCGTGTAGGGAACGGTCTCGGATCGTATCCGATGTGACCGTTCCGAAGATATTAAACAATTTTAAATAAATGAATGAAACGATTATAAACCGAGGTTGAAAACGCGGCTTCGAGGTGATAGAATCGGCAAATTTTGCTTCGCGTAATGACCGCGGGTTCTCACCCGCCTAATTCGATTCGTCCCTCTATGGCGCGCAGCATGGTCATCTCGTCGGCGTATTCGAGTTCGCCGCCGACCGGGATGCCGTAGGCGAGCCGGGTGACTTTGACGCCGATGGGTTTCAGGAGGTTCGAAAGGTAGATCGCCGTGACCTCGCCCTCGGCGGTCGTGCCGGTGGCGAGAATGATCTCCCTGACCGCGCCGTCGCCGAGACGCTGCACAAGCTGCTTAATCGTGAGATCGGACGGCTTGATGTCACAGGAGGGCGAGAGCACGCCGTATAAAACGTGATAGAGGCCGTTGTATTCGCCGGTGCGCTCGACGGCGAGCATGTCCTGGGGGTGCTGTACGACGCAGATGGTGCTGCGGTCGCGGTCCCCGCTCTTACAGATCGGGCACATATCCTGATCACTGAGATTTTGGCAGGTCGTGCAGCGCCGGATGCGCTCGGTGCAGGCGACGATTGTTTCCGCCAGTTTTTTTGAGTCCTCTTTGGGCAGTCCGAGGATGTGCAGGGCGATGCGGCGGGCGCTTTTGCCGCCGACGCCGGGCAGTTTTCGAAGCTGTTCGGTCAGCTCTTCAAGAGCCGCGATTTCGTAACGCATTACAACTGCGGCATTCCCATGCCCGGCATGCCGGGCATGCCGCCGCCGATCGCGGACAGGGTCTTTTCGCTGTCCTCGTCGACCTTGCGGATGCACTCGTTGACCGCGCCGGTGAGCAGATCACAGAGCATCTCGACGTCCTCGGGGTCGACGACTTCGGGCGTGATTTTCAACGCGGTGACTTGATGTTTTCCGTCCATGGTCAGCTCGACCGCGCCGCCGCCGACGCTGACGATGTAGCTGCGCTGCGCGAGTTCCTCCTGCGCGGCCGTCATCTGCTCCTGCATCTGTTGGGCCTGTTTGAGGATCTGGTTCATATTGGAGGGCGTTCCGCCGCCCTGTCTGGGGATATTGGCTTTCATCGGTTTTTGTCCTTCCTCTCAAGGGTTATTCGGTCACATGCAGTTTGATGTTTTTTTTCTGCGCCGTTTCGATGAGTTTATCGAGCGGGTCGGCGGGCTTTTTTTCGCCTGATTTACAATCGGAGGCGGAGTAAAAGCCGATTTTCTTAAATTCGTTGTCGGGGCCGAAGACCGTGTTGACCGCGCCGCGCAGTTTTGTCAAATTGCTGTCGCGGGATAAATGCGTTTTTAAATAAAAGTTCGGCGAATCGATCAAAAGCCGGCCGCCGCATTTGTAAGCGGTCGAACCGTTCAAAATGCCGTATAAAGCGGGTTCTTCGGACTCAATCCGCGCAAGGACATCCTGCCACTCGACGAGGGGTTCGGCTGCGGAGTCCTCTTTTTTCTCGGCTTTTTCCGGTTCGGTTTCGGATTTCTTTTCAGTCGGTTTGGGTTCGGATTTTTGCGCTTCCGGAGCGGGTTTTTTTGGCGTTTCGTCAACTTTTTGCTCCGATTTTTGTTGTGCGCCGCGGCAGAGCTTGACAATCAGGAGCTGGACGTCGAGCCGCGGGGCGACGCTGCGCCCGATGCGTTCGAAACAGTCCTGAATCGCCGCCACACTGCCGCTGACCTCGCCGTAACTCACTTTTTCGGCCAGTTTGCGCGCCTCATCGCCGCGAATTCCCTCGGTACCCGCGGCGCCGATTTTGCATAACAACAGCTCCCGGTAAAATTCAAGCAGCTCTTCGCACAGGCGTTCGGGGTCGATGCCGCCGGCATAGATGCGCTCGAAGCACGCGGTCGCTTTCAGGAGGTCTTTTCGAGAAAACGCCTCGGCCAGTTCGGCGATGTGTTCGCCCGACGCCACGCCGAGCGTTTTTGCGGCCATTTCGGCGGTGATGGTCTCGCCGCTTCCGGCACACAGTTCCAACATCGAGATCGCATCGCGCATCGCGCCGTCGGCGGAGGACGCGAGCAATAAAGCGGCCTCGGGTTCGAGCGGGATTTTTTCGTTTTTGGCGATGTTTAACAGCAAATCCGCCATCTCCGACGCGGGGATGCGGTGAAAATCATAGCGCTGGCAGCGGGATAGGATCGTCATCGGCAGTTTTTGCACTTCGGTCGTCGCCAAGATGAACTTGACATGTGACGGCGGTTCCTCGAGGGTCTTTAACAGCGCGTTGAAAGCGGAGGGCGTGAGCATATGCACCTCGTCGATGATGTAGATGCGGTATTTGACCTGCGCCGGAGCGAAGATCACCTCGTCTCGCAATTCGCGGATATAATCCACGCCGTTGTTGGAGGCGGCGTCGACTTCGCAGATGTCGGCGGTTGAGCCCTCGGCGACGACCAGACAGCTCTTGCACTTGCAACAGGGTTCGCCGTTGACGGGGGCTTCGCAGTTGACGGCTTTGGCCAAAATGCGGGCGCAGGTGGTCTTGCCCGTGCCGCGCACGCCGCTGAACAAATAGGCATGCCCGGTCTGACCCGCCGCGACTTGATTTTTCAACGCGCGGACGATATAGGGCTGCCCGATGAAACCGTCGGAAAACGACTGCGGGCGATATTTTCGGTATAGCGCTTGGTACATGTCAAGCCGTCCTGTCTTATCCCCGTGCAACACATGGGTTGATCATAAAATCGCATGATTTGAGATATCCGCCGGTACGGAGATGCAAGCGCACCGCATCGCACAGACATTGGCGTTTAATGCTGCTCGGTTCCCCGCCTGACATGGTTCACGCCGGTCTGCCGCGCAGGGCCTGCATCCCCGTACCGACGGACATTTCTACCCCTTAGTATATATGATTTTTCCCTGTTTTGCAAGCGCACCTCTTTACATTCTGCAAAATGGTGTGTTAAAATAAAAGCGGTTGCAAATCGCCCGGCGTTCTTTCCAGAGACCCGCGCGGCATGATCGGACAAACAGCGGCATAGAAATGGGCGAATCCGCATTTTTATCAGGCGGAATTTATGATCAGGAGGAGACGACATGACAATCACGGTCGAGGCCATCCAAAAACAAATCGCGGAAAAAAACGCGCAGCTCCCCGAACTGCTGAAAAAGCAGTACGCCGCTTTCGCCGACATCGGCAGGCAAGCGGTCGAGGAGGAAAACCCCGGGCGGTTCGGCGACGACTTCGCCAGATACGGCGAGGTGAAAACCGCCATCGACGCGCTCAAAGCCGAACTCGAGGCCCTGAACGCCGATCTCGCGAAGGCCGAGGAGGAAAAAAAGGCGCTGATGGAGAAGTCCACCTGCCGGGCCTGCGGCTTTGTCAACCCCGAGGGCTATAATTTTTGCCGCCAGTGCGGAAAGAAACTGGGCGAACCTCCTCCCGCTCCGACCGCCGCCGAAGCGCCCAAGCCGGTGTTTTGCATCCATTGCGGCGCTCCGGCCGTCGCCGGCGCGAGGTTTTGCAGCGGCTGCGGGAAGCCGCTGGGGGCATGATTTTTCTTTTCAAAAGACATATCGCATTTTTCCGTTATCACATACGCCGCAGGGCATACCCGCGGCGTTGTTTACAGGTGTAAATCATCACAATTAGGTAAACAGAAGGATGAAAGCTCGCGTTATGAGGATTTTGTACCGCATATTCTTTTACGCGTTTGAAAGCGTTATCATACCGTCTTTTACATGCCGCATTGACTTTTCGATCCATATGGGTCGGGCGGCACGCGCCATATGAAAAATAAATGGTAATCACGGACGCGCAATGCGCGCCCTGCATTGTAAGGAGTCGTAAAAAATGAGTACCACCATCATCCCCGAGGGTTACAAATCGGCGCTGTCGCTGTATGACACGCAGCGTGCCATCGGCTTTGTCAAACGCGCGTTCGAGGACAAGCTGTGCGATTCGCTGAACCTAAAGCGCGTCTCGGCGCCGTTGTTCGTGGATCAAACATCCGGCGTCAACGACGATTTGAACGGCGTGGAGCGCGCGGTGACCTTCGATATCAAAGACGGCGGTCTGACGGGGGTGGTGGTGCATTCGCTTGCCAAGTGGAAGCGGCTGGCGCTGTGGCGCTACGGCTTCGGGCTGCTCGAGGGGCTCGTGACCGATATGAACGCGATTCGCCGCGACGAGGAGTTGGACAACCTCCACTCGGTCTATGTCGACCAATGGGACTGGGAGCTCGTGATCGACAAAAAACACCGCACCGAGGAATTTTTGAAACGGGTCGTGGAAAAAGAAGTCGATGCGATCTGCGATACGCTCGATGCCATAAAAGCGCTGTTCCCGCAGATCACCGTCGATCTGTGCCGCCGGGTCACTTTCGTGACGACGCAGGAACTGGAGGATTTATATCCCGATCTGACGCCGAAACAACGTGAGCATGAATACCTGAAACAGCACCGCACCGTTTTTATCATGCAGATCGGCGGCAAGTTGAAATCCGGTCGGCGCCACGACGGCAGGGCGCCCGACTATGACGACTGGACGCTGAACGGCGACATCATGTTTTATAACGAGCTGCTGGGCTGCGCGTTCGAGATTTCGTCGATGGGCATACGCGTGGATCAGAAAATGCTTGAAAAGCAGCTGGAAGAAGCCGGGGCGAACGATCGGAAAAAGTTTTATTTTCACAAATTGTTGCTCGGCAACAAATTGCCGCTGTGCATCGGCGGCGGCGTCGGTCAGTCGCGGCTGTGCATGCTGTTGTTGCAAAAAGCGCATATCGGTGAGGTACAGGCCTCCCTTTGGGATCGGGAGACCATGGAGTTATGTGAAAAAGCGGGAGTGATCTTATTATGACAATAAAAGCGGAACTCAACGGCGGAATCCCCGAATTGTTCGGCAGCATGGTCTTCGGCGAGGAGATGATGCGTGAACGGCTGCCCAAGGAGACCTATGACTCGCTGGAGCACACCATCCGGGACGGGCGCGACCTCGACATCAACGTCGCAAACGCCGTCGCCTCCGCGATGAAGGACTGGGCCATCGAAAAAGGCGCGACGCACTATACGCACTGGTTCCAGCCGATGACGGGCATCACCGCCGAGAAACACGACAGCTTCATCACGCCCCAAAAAAACGGGAAGATCATGATGGAATTCTCCGGCAAAGAACTGATCAAAGGGGAGCCGGACGCCTCGAGCTTGCCGTCGGGCGGGCTGCGCGCCACATTCGAGGCGCGCGGTTACACCGCCTGGGATCCGACCTCATATGCCTTTATCAAGGACGATTCGCTCTGCATCCCGACCGCGTTTTATTCCTACGGCGGGGAAGTGCTCGATAAAAAGACCCCGCTGCTGCGCTCGATGGAGGCGGTCAACAGGCAGTCGTTGCGCGTTTTGAAATTTTTCGGCATGGACGATGTGAAACGCGTCAACGTTACGGTCGGACCGGAACAGGAATATTTTTTGATCGACAAAGAAATCCGGAACAAGCGCCGCGATCTGGTTTTGACCGGACGCACGCTGTTCGGCGCAAAACCGGCCAAAGGACAGGAACTGGAGGACCATTACTTCGGCGCGATCAAGCCGCGTGTGATGGCGTTTATGAGGGAATTAAACCTCGAATTGTGGAAGCTGGGCATCTACGCCAAGACCGAACATAACGAATCCGCGCCCGCGCAGCACGAACTCGCGCCGGTATTTTGCGGAGCCAACAACGCCACCGATCACAACCAGCTGACGATGGAGATGATGAAAAAAGTGGCCGACCGCCACGGGCTGGCTTGTCTGCTGCATGAAAAACCGTTCAAAGGCATCAACGGCAGCGGCAAGCATGACAACTGGTCGCTGATGACCGGCACGGGTGTCAATCTGCTCGATCCGGGCAAAAAGCCGCAGGGAAACAATCGGTTCTTGTTGTTTTTATGCGCGGTCATCGAAGCCGTCGATAAGAATCAGGATTTGCTGCGCATCTCGGCCGCGAGCGCCGGCAACGACCACCGGCTTGGGGCCGATGAAGCGCCGCCCGCCATTATTTCGGTGTTTTTAGGCGATGAACTGACCGGTATTCTCGAGGCGATCGAGTGCGGCGGGACATACGAAAAGTGCAGGCCGTGCGATATGAACGGGGGCGTCAATGTGCTTCCAAACCTCAAAAAGGACACCAACGACCGCAACCGCACCTCCCCGCTGGCCTTCACCGGCAACAAGTTCGAATTCCGTATGCCCGGCGCGCCGATGTCGGTTGCCGACCCCAATACCGTTTTAAACACGATTGTCGCCGATGTGCTGGCCGGTTATGCCGACCGTCTCGAAACCGCGGCCGATCCCGTCGCGGCGAGCGAGCAATTGATCAAAGAGACCGTCGGCGCCCACAAGCGCATCATTTTCAACGGCAACAGTTATGCCGCCGAATGGGTCGTCGAGGCCGAGCGGCGCGGGTTGTCAAACCTGCGCACCGCCGCCGACGCGATCCCCCGCTTGACCGATCAAAAAAACATCGAATTATTTGAACGCCACAGGGTTTTTACCGGAAGCGAGCTGCATTCCCGCAGCGAGATCATGCTCGATTCCTATTGTAAAATCCTCTCCATCGAAGCGCAGACCATGCTCGAAATGGCAAAGCGGGACATTCTGCCCGCAGTCACCGCCTATACGCGCGGGATCTCCGAAACCGCGGCGGCAAAAAAGGAAATCGGACTCCTCGCGCAAGACGATTGTTGCTTGGCGTTATGCCGCACGCTGACCGAGTTGGCCGACCGGATCTATGCGGCGATCGGGGCGCTTGAAAAGGCGGCCGAGAGCGCACCGGTAGAGTTGAAAAAGCGCGCGGAATACAGCCGAGACGTGTTGATTCCGGCAATGAACATCCTGCGCGCCGCAGCCGACGAGGCAGAGGCGCTGACAGACCGGACCTGTTGGCCAATGCCGAGTTACGGGGATTTGCTGTTCGGCGTGTAATTAAGAATTTGAGGAATGACCTTGACCACAACATATCGGAAAGGAACTTTTTTAAATGACGTACCGCGATTTTGAAAATTATCCGAAAAATTTTCCCGACGCCGACGGTAGGTTCGGGGAGTACGGCGGTCGGTATCTGCCGCCGGAACTCATCCCCGCTTTCAAGGAGATCGACGACGCCTACGAGACCATCTGCCGCAGCGCCCGGTTCATCAACGAGCTGCGGCGCATTCGCCGCGAATTCCAGGGACGCCCGACGCCGGTCTACCACTGTGAGCGGTTATCCCGCAAATTCGGGCATTGCCAAATCTACCTCAAGCGCGAGGATTTGAACCACACCGGCGCGCATAAACTCAACCACTGTATGGGCGAGGGGCTTTTGGCAAAATATATAGACAAGAAAAAGCTCATCGCCGAGACCGGCGCGGGTCAGCACGGCGTCGCGCTCGCCACCGCAGCCGCCTATTTCGGCCTTGAATGCGACATCTATATGGGTGAAGTCGATATCAAAAAGCAAGCCCCGAACGTCACCCGCATGAAGATGCTCGGCGCGCGCGTGATCCCGGTTTCACACGGGCTGAAAACCCTGAAAGAGGCGGTCGACGCCGCGTTCGAGGCCTATTTGAAAGAATATAATCACGCGATTTATTGTATCGGATCGGCCGTCGGCCCGCACCCGTTCCCAAAGATGGTGCGCGATTTTCAGGCGATCGTCGGCATCGAGGCCAGGGAACAGTTCCGGGAGATGACCGGTATGCTGCCCGACGCCATTGCTGCGGCGGTCGGCGGCGGTTCCAACTCGATCGGGATGTTCGTCCCGTTTTTATCCGATCCGGTCGAAATTTACGGCGTCGAACCGATGGGGCGGGGAACCGCGGTCGGCGACAACGCCGCGTCGATCACGCTGGGGAAAAAGGGCGTGCTGCACGGTTTCGAGAGCTATTTATTACAGGATGAAAAGGGTGAGCCGCTGCCCGTCTATTCGATTGCGAGCGGATTGGACTATCCGTCGGTCGGGCCGGAGCACGCGCATCTGCACGACTGCGGGAGAATCAACTATGTGTCGGTGACCGACGACGAGGCGATGGAGGCGTTTTTCAACCTCTGCCGGCTGGAGGGCATCATTCCCGCGGTCGAGAGCGCGCACGCGCTGGCGTATGCGATGCGGTACGCCAAGGAGCACAACGCGGGTTCGATTTTGGTGAACCTATCGGGGCGCGGCGACAAGGACATCGATTTCGTGGAGGAGAAATACGGCTACGGGGATCAGTTTTTTAAGTAAACTGGTTGCGGCAACACAATTTAAAATTTTCGCCCGCCTTTTTTAAAAGGCGGCGGAGTCAAGAGGCAGCGCCTCTTGTCGCATTCCGCAGAATGCGAAATCCTCATCTCAAAAGACACGGGGGGATTATTAAGGGGGTCGTTCTAACCCCCTTAATAGGGGTTCGGGGAACAGTGTTCCCCGTCTTGAATCGGGTTCCACTTTGTTAATAAACAGAGAAATGGGGGTCCCCCGGACCCCCGAGGTCTACGGACCTCTCCCCCGTCAAGGGTGCGTTCCTGCCCCCCTTGACAATCCCCTCAAGGTTATTTTAAATCGAAGGTGTCGCGCTCTGCGGAGCGCGACAAAGGGACGCCGTCCCTTTGAACCCTGCGACCTTTTCGGAAAGGTCGACGAAAACTTTAAATCATGTTATTACATCAGAAAGAAGCAGTATGATTGATTTTTTGCCGGTTTGCGCGGCCGATTTGAAACGGCGCGGGTGGGATTGCGTCGACTTCGCCTTCGTCGTCGGCGACGCCTATGTCGACCACCCGTCCTTCGGCCATGCCGTCATCAGCCGCGTGCTCGAACATGCCGGCTGGCGTGTCGGCTTCATCCCCCAGCCCGACTGGAACGACCCGAAGAGCATCGACGTCTTCGGAAAGCCCCGGCTGGGCTTTTTGGTCATGAGCGGCAATATGGACAGCATGGTCAACCACTATACCGTCAATAAGACCCGCCGAAACCGCGACGCCTTTACCCCCGGCGGCGTGATCGGCCAACGACCCGACCGCGCCCTGACCGTCTATTGCAACCTGATTCGGCGCACTTATAAAGACGTCCCGATTATTATCGGCGGCATCGAGGCCAGCTTGCGCCGCCTGTCGCATTACGATTTTTGGTCCGACAGCGTCCGCCGCTCGGTCTTGCTCGACTGCGACGCCGATTTGCTTGTCTACGGCATGGGCGAAAAAGCCATTGTCGAAGCCGCCGACGCGCTCAAAAACGGCGGCGATCTGACCCATATCCGCGGCACGGTCTATCAGACCCGCGACATGACCGGGATGCGCGGGCATATCACGCTGCCGTCGTTTGATAAGGTCAAATCCGATAAAAATGCGTTTGCCCGCAGTTTCGCGCAGCAATATGAAAACACCGATCCGTTTTCGGCAAAGCCACTC
The DNA here is from genome assembly GCA_964587625.1 of uncultured Eubacteriales bacterium. Classification (GTDB taxonomy): domain Bacteria; phylum Bacillota; class Clostridia; order Oscillospirales; family JAKOTC01; genus DAOPZJ01. Next base: position 23,634 of record CAZPLU010000027.1, on the reverse strand, counting down.
GTCGAGGCCTACGGGAACGGGACGTATGTGGTGCAGAATCCGCCGCAGTTCCCGCTGACCACCGAGGAACTCGACGCGGTGTACGAGCTGCCTTATACGCGCAATTACCACCCGATGTACGAGGCGGCGGGCGGCGTTCCGGCGCTCTCCGAGGTCAAGTTCGGACTGACGGTCAGCCGGGGCTGCTTCGGCGGGTGCAGTTTTTGCGCGCTCACGTTCCATCAGGGGCGGATCGTGCAGAGCCGCAGCGTCGAATCGGTTGTGCGGGAGGCCAAGCTGCTGACCGCCGACCCCGAATTTAAGGGGTATATCCACGACGTCGGCGGGCCGACCGCGAATTTTTTCCGCCCCGCCTGCGACAAGCAGCTGAAGAGCGGGGCTTGCCAAAACCGGCAATGCCTGTTCCCGCAGCCCTGCCCGAATCTCAAGGTCGACCACAGCGGTTATTTGCAAATGCTGACCGAGCTGCGCGCGCTGCCCAATGTGAAAAAGGTATTTGTGCGTTCGGGCATCCGGTATGATTATTTATTGGCCGACCCGAATCCGGCGTTTTTCGACGCGCTGGTCCAACACCATGTCAGCGGGCAGCTGCGCGCCGCGCCCGAGCATGTGAGCGATACGGTGTTAAAACGCATGGGAAAGCCGCCCGCAAAGGTGTACGACCGGTTTTGCAAAGCGTTTGAAAAACGCACCGAAAAAGAGGGCAAAAAGCAGTATGTCGTGCCGTATCTGATGTCGTCGCACCCGGGCAGCGGACTGAAAGAGGCGGTCGCGCTCGCCGAATATCTGCGCGACCACCGATTGAACCCGATGCAGGTGCAGGACTTTTACCCGACGCCGTCTACGGTCTCGACCTGCATGTATTACACGGGCGTCGACCCGAGGGACATGTCGCCGGTATTCGTGCCGACCGACCCGTTCGAAAAGGCGATGCAGCGGGCGCTGATTCAATACCGCGAGCCGAAAAACCGGCAGCTGGTCAAGCAGGCGCTCGAAAAAGCCGGGCGTAAGGATTTGATCGGGACGGGCAAAAAGTGCTTGATAAAGTAATAATATAGCATTAAGTTTTAGCACGCCTTTTGCAAAAAGCGGTAGCGCTCCGCAGAGCGCGAAAATTCTTTGTTCCAACGACAGGGAGGATTGCAAAGGGGGTCTGTTTCTAACCCTCTTGGCGAAGGTTCGGGGGACAGTTTCTCTCCTCTTGAACCGTATATAATTAAAAACATAAAAAGCAAAGTGAAGCCCGCCACCGCTGCGGCGATTCCCCTCCCTTTAACAAGGGAGGCAATTTTTTATCTTGCATTCCCCCTCCTATTGTGGTATTATATGACAAACAAATTGTTTTTCCGATGTATACACGGGGGGGAATTTTAATGATAAGAAAAGTAAATATCGTGGCATGGGCGCTGCTGGCATTGTTGCTGCTCGCCTCCTGCGCTGTGACACGGACAGCGTCAACGGAGTCCGTCGTGTCTGAAACTAATGCTCCAATAATAACGGAAATTACCTATCCGCAGGCAGATGGTTATGATTTATTCAGTGTCGGCATGCTTGATGCCAATACACCCATTGTCATACTCGGGACAGGAAAAGAAGATAGCTTAAAAAAGATCTATAAAATGAATCTATCGGAGAACACAAGCAAATTAATCTACGAAGGAGAGGGCAGAGGAAGCTATTTTGCAATTTATGCAAAATTCCACCCCAACAACACCTACAGCATACAATTCGAAAATGAAAACGCATTTATTTTCGATGCTTCAACAGACCAAATAATTAATACAATCGATTTTAGTCAGGTGGAGGGCACTTTTTTCAACATTTCTAACAACGGCAAACGGGTTGTCTACGAATCGAGAGAAGGTCTTTGCGTATCAGATTTGGATATGAAGAATGAAACCCTGGTTTATAAATCGGGGGAGATGTCGCCGTTTTGGCCGGTGTTTTCGAACGATGACGGCAAAATCGCATTTCCGATGGCTGAGGCCATCGGCGAAGCGACGAGAATGGAGAAATGTGTGATTTATGATCTCGGATCCAAAGAATCGGTGATGTTTGACTGCAGCGCGACCGCGCTGTTTTGGCCTAGCGATAACGACGGGTTGCTCGCTTGTGATGACGGGACGATGCTCCAAGATTTTGAAGGAGGAGCGAACATCTGGTTTTTTAACCTCGCCGGACATGAGATGAACCGCTTAAATGTCAAGAATATGATCACACCCATGGGCGTTATTAAACAAGGGATGCTTTATTATCACAATCCAACACCGTCCACGGAGGCAAGTACTTTTCGGGATTATAAAATTGCGCTGTGGAATCCACAAAGCGGCGACCAGCGGGAATTGGATTTGGGGTATCAGTTTGCGTGGATTAATTTGTGCCGAATCTCGCCGAGCGGAAATCAATTTCTGATGGATGCAGGTGTTGTAATCGATGGGGAGGCCGTTAGAAAAGTGCTGTTGGTTGACCTTGGGTGATTATCAAGAGGAAATATGAGTTAACGGGTCGTCGGGGATGCCGACCCCTGCATTGCGGGCGCACGCAGATGCGCCCCTGCGGATAACTCACAACACCGAGCTCAGAAGCGCGCGCTGTCAAGCGAACGGAATACAGATTCTTTGACGCGTTTGTGAGCGGACACTGTCCGCTGCTGTATATTTATTCATTTGAATCGGCAAATTGTCCTTGCAAAGCGGCGGGCGGTTTGGTATAATGAGGTATGTGATAAAAAGGGAATGTTTTTTCCCGAATTATCACATATTTTGTTTTCACGGGGGCGCGGTTGAGTATCGGATAAAACAGCGCTCCGCTCCGGCGGACGCCGCCGTTACGAGTTTGCGAAAGGATGGAAGCGCATATGGAAAAATTACAGCAGATTTATGAGGGCAAGGCCAAAAAGGTTTTCGCCACCGACGATCCGAACCTGTGCGTCGTCGATTATAAAGACGACGCGACCGCGTTCAACGGCCAAAAAAAGGGCACCATCGCCGGAAAGGGCGTCGTCAACAACACGATGTCGAACCACCTGTTCGGGCTGCTCGAAAAAAACGGCGTCCCCACCCATTTCGTCAGACAGCTCTCACCCCGCGAGACCCTCGTGAAAAAAGCAGAGATCGTCCCGCTCGAAGTCATCATCCGCAACAAGGCCGCCGGCAGCATGGCAAAGCGGCTGGGGTTGGAAGAGGGGATGACGCTGAATTGTCCGGTTCTCGAGTTTTCCTATAAAGACGACGCGCTCGGCGACCCGATGGTCAACGAGTATCATATTTTGGCCGCCGGTTTTGCGGCAAAAGAAGATGTCGAAACCATTACGAAGATGGCGTTTCGAGTCAACGACGTTTTAAAGGCCTTCTTTGCCGAGGTCGGCGTCGAATTGATCGACTTTAAACTCGAATTCGGGCGTTACGGCGACGAGATCATCCTCGCCGACGAGATCTCGCCCGATACCTGCCGCTTCTGGGATATCAAAACCCATGAAAAACTCGACAAGGACCGGTTCCGCCGCGACATGGGCGGCGTCGAGGAGGCCTACGCCGAGATGATGAAGCGGCTCGGATTGAATTGACCGCTATGAATCACTACACATCATACGAATCCCCCTTGCAAGGCCGATATGCCTCCAAGGAGATGAAATACCTGTTTTCCGTCGAAAAAAAATTTACGACTTGGCGCACCCTTTGGATCGCGCTGGCCGAAGCCGAGGCCGAACTCGGACTTTCCATCACCAAAGAACAGATCGACGAATTGAAGGCGTTTGAAAAGGACGTCAATTATGCCGACGCCGAGGCCCGGGAAAAAGAGGTCCGGCACGACGTGATGGCGCATGTGTGGGCCTACGGGAAGCAGTGCCCCAAGGCCGCGCCGATCATCCACCTCGGGGCGACCTCGTGCTACGTCGGCGACAACACCGACATTTTAATCATACGCGACGCGCTGATTTTATTGCGCGCAAAGCTGGTCGATTCGATCCGCATTCTGGCCGGATTTGCCGCACAATATCAAGAACTGCCGACGCTGGCGTTTACGCACTTCCAGCCCGCGCAGCCGACGACCGTCGGAAAACGCGCCTCGCTTTGGATCAACGACTTGATCATGGACTTAACCGATCTGGAATTTGCGCTTTCGACTTTGTCTGTGCTCGGCGTCAAGGGCACGACCGGCACGCAGGCCAGCTTTTTGGAGCTCTTTGAGGGTGACGACGCAAAATGCCGCCGCCTCGACGACAGGATCGCGCAAAAATTGGGTTTTGAAAAGAGCATCCCGGTGTCGGGGCAGACCTATTCGCGCAAAACCGACAGCCGCGTGCTGAACGTGCTCTCGGGCATCGCCCAGACCGCCTCGAAATTTTCGAATGACATCCGGCTTTTGCAACACTTAAAAGAGATTGAGGAGCCGTTTGAAAAAAATCAAATCGGCTCGTCGGCGATGGCCTACAAACGAAACCCGATGCGCAGCGAGCGCATGGCGTCGCTGGCGCGGTTCGTCGAGGTCAACGCCCTGAATCCGGCGCTGACCGCCTCGGCGCAGTGGTTCGAGCGCACGCTCGACGACTCGGCCAACCGCCGTCTTGCGATCTCCGAGTGCTTTTTGGCGACGGATGCGATTTTGGAACTGCTTCGCAACGTCGGCGACGGCCTTGTCGTCTATCCGAGAGTCATCTTGGCGCACCTCGAAGCCGAGCTGCCGTTCATGGCGACCGAGACGATCTTGATGGACGCCGTCAAGCGCGGCGGAAACCGTCAGGAGCTGCACGAGCGCATCCGCGTCCACTCGATGGCCGCCGCGAAAGCGGTCAAGGAGGACGGCGCGAAAAACGACTTGCTTGAACGAATCGCCGCCGATCCCGCGTTCGGGTTGACCCCGGAAGAACTCGCCGAACTGTGCAAGCCCGAAAAATTTACGGGTCGGGCTGCGAAACAAGTGGCCGAATATCTGAGTGAAGTCGTCAGGCCGCTGCTTGAAAAATACCGAGACGACCGCGCGGCCGACGCCGAAATCACGCTGTAGAAAGGGAACATTATGATAAAAGCGATTGTGGGCTCCTGCTGGGGCGATGAGGGCAAGGGAAAGATCACCGATATGATGGCCGCCGACTCCGATGTCGTCATCCGATTCCAGGGCGGCAGCAACGCCGGGCATACGATCATCAACGACTACGGCAAGTTTGCGCTGCACCAGCTGCCCTCCGGCGTGTTTTCCGGCCATGTCACGAATATCATCGGCAACGGCGTCGCGCTCGACCCCGAAAAACTGATGAAAGAGCTGGCCGAGTTGAAAAACCGCGGCGTGCTCGCGCCGAAGATTTTGGTCTCGGATCGCGCTCAGGTGCTGATGCCCTATCATATTTTATTCGACGAGTGTGAGGAGGCGCGGCTGGCGGGAAAGCAGTTCGGCTCCACCAAGAGCGGCATCGCGCCGTTTTATTCCGATAAATTTGCCAAGATCGGCATTCAGGTCAGCGAACTCTACGACGACGAAAAATCGCTGCGCGAAAAGCTCTCCGGCATTCTGACCCAAAAAAACGCCATTTTGACCGGGCTTTACAACCATGAGCCGCTCGACGAAAACGCGATGTTCGCAAAGCTGCTCGAATACCGCGAGCTGCTGCGCCCGTTCGTGGCCGATACATTCGAATTTTTGTGCGACGCGCGCGCCGCGGGCAAGACGATTTTGCTCGAGGGGCAGCTCGGCGCTTTAAAGGACCCCGATTTCGGCATCTATCCGATGGTGACCTCATCGAACACGCTGGCGGGGTACGGCGCGGTCGGCGCGGGGGTCCCGCCTTATGAGATCACGGAGATCGTCGCGGTCGTCAAGGCCTATTCGAGCGCGGTCGGCGCGGGCGAATTCGTCAGCGAGCTGTTCGGTAACGAAGCCGAAGAACTGCGGCGCAGAGGCGGTGACGCCGGCGAATACGGCGCGACCACCGGAAGGCCCCGCCGGGTCGGCTGGCTCGACCTCGTGGCGTCGAAATACGGCTGTCGGTTACAGGGCGCGACCAAGGTCGCGTTCACGGTGCTGGACGTGCTCGGCTATCTCGACGAATTGAAGGTCTGCGTCGGCTATGAGATCGACGGAGAAGTCACCGATAAATTCCCGACCACGGTCAAACTCAGGCGCGCGAAGCCCGTCTACGAGACGCTGCCCGGCTGGAAATGCGACATCCGCGGCATCCGCGATTACCGCGACCTGCCCGAGGCCTGCAAGCGTTATATCGAGTTTGCCGAAGAATATATCGGCGTCCATATCGGCATGATCTCGAACGGCCCGTCGCGCAACGACATTATTTTGAGGTAAAACGGGCCCATCAAAATGCAGTTGACATTAAAAGCGTACAACTTCGATTAAAACATAAAACGGCTTTTTGCGAAAAGGAGACCTTAAAACGCTGTTGTTCACCGGCGAGCTTGAAACTTCACCCTTGACGGGCGGATTGGCGGGGTCTCCCTGTGAACGGTTTGTTAAGGTTGACTTGAAAGAACACGGAGTGTATAATAAACAAAGCTCATGGGATTGAAAATCGGGGAGGTGAGCGGGGTTATTGATACGCAAAAGATGCAAAAACGGCTCCTGATCGTCATCGGGCACTACGGCGCCGGAAAGACCAACCTCGCGCTCAACCTCGCGCTGCTTCACGCGCCCTGCGCGCTGGCCGACCTCGACATTGTCAATCCCTATTTCCGCTCCAGCAGTCACGGCGAACTGCTCAAACGGAGCGGCGTGCGGCTGATCGGACAGGCCTACAACGGCTCCAACGTCGACCAGCCCTTTATCCCGCCCGCGCTGAACGCGGTTTTCGACGGGGAAGAAAAAGCGGTTTTCGACGTCGGCGGCGACGACGCGGGGGCGTATGCGCTCGGGCAGTTTTCGGAAAAAATCAGCCGCGTCGGATACGAGATGTATTATGTGGTCAATTATTACCGTAATCTGACCCGGACGCCCGACGAGGCCGCCGAGATTTTGCGCGAAATCGAAGCCGCCTGTAACTTGAAAGCCACGGCGGTCGTCAACAACTCGCACTTATGCGACCAAACCGACGCCGAAACCGTGAAAAAGAGCATGCCCTTCGCCCGCGAAACCGCCCGGATCGCCGGACTGCCCTTGCTGTTCACCGCCGTCCCCGAGGGCGTTTCGGATAAAAACATTGAAAATCCGTTCCCGGTGAAAATTTATGTCAAGAAACCTTGGGAAGATGGGAAATAGAAAATGGAAATTAGAAAATGGTAGAACGGTTTTTTATCGGCAATATTTTAATTAAATAGTTTAAATCAAAAATCAAAACATTTAAAATATTTAATAAATTAAGGAGGCGTAAAATGAAGACACCCATCATACCATGCCAACAGTGCGGGCAAACTCTGGTGCAAATCGGTATGTTTTGCACTGTTTGCGGGTCAAAGCAGTTGTCAAACGAAGAAATGATGAAACTCACACTTTGGGAACAGATTCCATATTGTGAAAAATATTTCCCCGAGGAAGTTGACGGGCGCAAACGCCTTTCATTGATTTGGGCAGGAGTTACCGGAACGCAGCATTGTGACACGAAAGCGGCTGCGCGGCTGCGTCCGCCTGATGTACTTATTTTACGAGCCGAAAACAATCCTTATGATGACAAAGCGGTATCGGTCAACACGATGCATGAAAGAATCGGCTGGTATGACCGTACCGATCGATATAAAGATGAAATTAATGCCGCGCTTGTCGAGGGGCGACCTGTTTTTGCAAAAGTCCTTGAAAACAAAATATTAGACAACGGCAGCGTATACATAAAAATCGTGGTTGCAAGATATTCAAAAAAACAAAATTGATAATAAAAAAATATCTGCACCTGTTTGTCTCCCCGTCTACCAATTTCCAATTCCTATTTTCCAACAACAACGTTAGGAGTACATACCGTTATGGCAAAAGTCACCGTCAACGAGGAGCGCTGCAAGGGCTGCGAGCTGTGCGCCGCGGCCTGCCCGAAAAAGATCATGAAGCTGGATCACGCCAAGCTCAACGCCAAGGGCTACCACCCCGCGCACTGCGGCGATCAGGCGCTGTGCACCGGGTGCGCGTTCTGCGCGCTGAACTGCCCCGACTGCGCGATCACGGTCGAGAAATGAGGAATAAAACCATGCCTGAAAAAGTGCTTATGAAGGGGAACGAGGCGCTGGCGGAGGCCGCGATCGCCGCGGGCTGCCGCCATTTCTTCGGCTACCCCATCACCCCGCAGACCGAAGTCGCCGCCTATATGGCAAAACGCATGCCGAAAGTCGGCGGAACCTATCTGCAGGCCGAGAGCGAGGTCGCGGCGATCAACATGGTCTACGGCGCCTCGGCCGCCGGAAAGCGCGTGATGACCTCGTCGTCCTCCCCCGGGATCAGCTTGAAAGGCGAGGGAATTTCTTATTTGGCGGGCGCCGATCTGCCCGCGCTGATCGTCAACGTGCAGCGCGGCGGGCCGGGCTTGGGCGGCATCCAGCCCTCCCAGGCCGATTATTGGCAGGCGACCCGCGCCACGGGACATGGCGATTTCCACATCCTCGTCTTTGCGCCGTCCACGGTGCAGGAGTCGGTCGATCTGGTGGAAAAGGCGTTTGAATTGGGCGATCAATACCGCATGCCCGCGATGATTTTGTCCGACGGGATGCTCGGCCAGATGATGGAGCCGGTCGTGTTGCCCGAAAAGCAGATCACGCCGCCGCACAAGGACTGGGCGACCGACGGAACGCAGGGCAAACGCAAGCACAACGTCGTCAATTCGCTGTACATCCAGCCCGACGAACTCGAGCGACTGATCCGGTCGCGGTTTAAAAAATATGCCGAAATCGAAAAAAACGAGGCCTTGGCGGAGAAGTACCTGACCGACGATGCCGATTTGATTCTCGTCGCTTACGGCGCGTCCGCGCGCGTCAGCCGCAGCGCGGTGAACGCCTTGCGCGCAAAAGGATATAAAGTCGGCCTGCTCCGTCCGATCACGCTCTGGCCGTTCCCGAAAGCGGCGATCCGCGCTTGCATCCCAACCGCGAAGCAATTCCTCACGGTCGAGATGAGCATGGGACAGATGGTCGACGACGTCCGGCTGGCCGTCAACGGCGAGCGTCCGGCGGCGTTTTACGGCAGAACCGGCGGGATGATCCCGACTCCGGCGGAGATTGCCGCCGCCGCGGAGAAGCTGATATAACCCCCCTTGTCAAAGGAGGAAAGCGTTCGTCTTGTGAACGCAGGTGGGATTTTGAAAAAGTTCCATGAATCCCACCACCGCTGCGGCGGTCCCCCTCCCTTTAACAAGGGAGGCATTTATAAGGAGGATATACAAATGGTTGTTTTTGAGAGGCCGAAAGCGCTTTGCGACGTCCCGCTGCACTATTGCCCCGGCTGTTCGCACGGGATCGCGCATCGGCTGGTCGCCGAGGCGCTCGACGAATTGGGCGTGACCGGCCGCACGGTCGGCGTCGCACCGGTCGGCTGCTCGGTGTTTGCCTATAATTACTTTGAATGCGATATGGTCGAGGCCGCGCACGGGCGCGCCCCCGCGGTGGCGACGGGGCTGCGCCGCGCGCTGCCCGAAAACGTGATTTTTACCTATCAGGGAGACGGCGACCTCGCCGCAATCGGCACCGCCGAAACGGTGCACGCGGCGGCGCGCGGGGAAAATATCACCGTGATCTTCATCAACAACGCGATCTACGGCATGACCGGCGGCCAAATGGCACCGACCTCGCTGCCCGGCCAGATCACGCAGACCACGCCCTACGGGCGCGACGTCAAAACGGCGGGCAACCCGATCCGGGTCTGCGAAATGCTGGCGACGCTGGACGGTGTGGCATTGGCGCAGCGGGTGGCGGTGGATTGCACCAAAAACATCCTCGCGGCCAAAAAGGCGATTAAAAAGGCGTTCGAGTACCAAATCGAGGGATTGGGATATTCAATTGTGGAGGTCGTCGCGTCCTGCCCGACGAACTGGGGGCTCTCGCCGGTCAAGTCGCTGGAATGGCTGCGCGAGAACATGCTGCCGTATTATCCGTTAGGTGTTTATAAAGATGTCAAATCAAAAACTTAGTGTAAAGTGTAGAATGTAAAGTGTAAAATGACATACCCGAAAAACTGCTCTTAATGAAACCCGCCGCGGCGGTACCGAAACTTTACACTTTAAACTTTACGTTTTACACTTTTGCAATACCGTTAAATGTTTTTTGCGAAAGGGGAAAACGATATGACCCATAACATCCTCATCGCCGGATTCGGCGGACAGGGCGTGCTGTTTGCAGGAAAGGTGCTGGCCTACGGCGGGCTCTGCGACGGCAGGGAGATCACCTGGCTGCCGTCCTACGGCCCCGAAATGCGCGGCGGCACCTGCAACTGCAGCGTGTGCGTGTCCGACGAACCGATCGGGTCGCCGCTGGTGACGAACCCCGACGTCCTCGTCGCGATGAACCGTCCGTCGTTCGAAAAGTTTATCGGCGCGGTCGTTCCCGGCGGTACGGTGATCGTCGACAGCTCGATCATCGACGTGAAAATCGAACGGAGCGATGTCGTCGTCTGCGAACTGCCCGCGACCGAACTGGCGGAAAAAAACGGCTTGAAAGGCCTCGGCAACATGGTGCTGGTCGGAAAATTGAATCAGGTCTGCAAGGTCGTCAGCGCCGAGGGGTTGGATCAAGGCATCATTAAATCCGTGCCCGCCAAAAAAGCCGAGATGCTCGAATTCAACCGCAAGGCGATAAAACTGGGCGCACAATAAACCAAATTTTCATTCAGACGGAAAGGAGTCTACACTGTGGAACAGACCAGGGAGATCGCCGAGCGCATCGCGGGGCTGCGCGACGCCTGCGGCTATACGCAGGCCGAATTTGCAAAGATGATCGGCATTACCCCCGAACTTTACGCCGGATATGAAAAAAACGGCGACGACATCCCGATCAGTGTGCTGTATCAAATCGCGGGGCTCTGCGGCGTCGATCTCACCGAGATTTTGACGGGCACGGCGGCCAAGCTGACCACCTACCACATTGTGAAAAAGGGCGGGGGCAGGCCGGTAGACCGCTATACCGGATACAGTTATGAGGATCTGGCGTTCCGCTACGCCCACAAGGCGATGCAGCCGCTGCTGGTCACGCTCGACCCGACGGAAAAACCCGCCGCGCTCGTCAGCCACGGCGGGCAGGAGTTCAATTATATCGTCAGCGGCACGGTCGTCGTCTCCTTCGACGGGCAGGAATTTGCGCTCGCCGAGGGGGACAGCATTTATTTCAACCCGGCGTACCCGCACGGGCAGCGCTGCGGCGGAGAAAAACCCGCCGTGTTCCTGACCGTGATTACGAACTGAACAAAAAAGTTTCGCCGGCCTTTACAAAGGCCGTGGTGTCAAGAGGCAACGCCTCTTGTCGCGCTCGCAAGCGCGAAATCCCCTTAATCCCGAACCCCGGAGGGGATTATTAAGGGGGGCGGGAACGCACCCTTAATAAGGGTTCGGGGAACAGTGTTCCCCGTCTTGAGTCGTAAAATTTGCCATTATCATTTCGCACCCATGCGAACCCCCCCGTCCCGGTTTTTTGCGGATATGAATCCTCAATTGATTAAGTTCAAGACGGGGGCCCCCGGCCCCAGAACCCCGTCAAGGGTGCGTTCCTGCCCCACTTGACAATCCCCAGGTTTTATAATTTAAATATTTCGTGCTCTGCGGAGCACGACGAGAGGCGTCGCCTCTCGACTCCACCACCTTTTGAAAAAGGTGGACGAAAACTTTAAGTTTTGCATTTTACATTTTACACTTTACAATCACCGGAGGTAAAAATGCTCGAAAAATATCTGCCGCGCGCCGAGTTTTCCTCCTACGAGGACTTCGTTCAAAATTATAAAGTCCGTATCCCGGCGGATTTCAACTTCGCCTATGACGTCGTCGACGGCTGGGCGAGGCAGCAGCCGGAAAAAACCGCGTTATGCTGGTGCGACGACCGCGGCGGCGAGCGTTCTTTTACCTTTTCCGACATCGCCGCCCTGTCCGCGAGAACGGCCAACTACCTGCGCGCGCTCGGCGTCGGCAAGGGCGACGTGGTGCTGCTGATTCTGCGCCGCCGCTGGGAGTATTGGGTCGCCGCCAACGCCGTCCATAAGCTCGGCGCGGTGTTGATTCCCGGCTCGCTGCAATTGACCCAAAAGGACCTCGTCTACCGCGCCAACGCCGCCGGAATTAAAGCGATTATCGCCGTCGACGACCCGTTTGTCGTCGGGCAGGTCGAGGCCGCGCAGCCGAACGCCCCGTCGCTGACCGTAAAAATCTTGGTCGGCGGGGAGCGGGACGGCTGGGGCAATTTTGAAAAGATATATGAGTTTCCCGATCAAATCGAGCGCGTAAAAAATCACGTAAAGGATACGTTTTTAATCTATTTTACCTCGGGCACGACCGGCATGCCCAAAATGGTGCGGCATGATTTTTCCCATCCGCTCGGGCACATCGTCACCGCGAAATATTGGCAGTGCGTCAAAGAGGACAAGCTGCACATGAGCGTCTCGGACAGCGGCTGGGCCAAGTTCGGATGGGGCAAGATTTACGGCCAGTGGCTCTGCGGCGCGGTCATATTCGCCTACGACATGGACAAGTTCGTGCCGAAAAATTTATTGCAAAAGATACAGGACTACAAGCTGACGACGTTTTGCGCGCCGCCGACGATGTACCGGTTTATGCTGACCGAGGACGTTTCGGCCTACGATCTGTCCTCCGTCGAGCGGTGGTCTTTGGCCGGGGAGCCGCTGAACCCCGAAATTTTCCGCAAATGGGAGGCCCTCACGGGCAAAAAGATGGCGGAGGGCTTCGGGCAGAGCGAGAGCAGCGTGATGCTGGCCAACTTCCCGTGGTTCGACCCGATCCCCGGCTCGATGGGCAAGCCCGCACCGCTGTATGATATCGCCCTGCTCGACACCGACGGCAACCCCTGCGAGGACGGCGACGAGGGCGAGATCGTGGTGAAAAACGCGCGCGCCGATCCGCCCGTGGGTCTGTTCACGGGTTATTACAACGATGAGGAAAACACAAAAAAGTCGTTCAAGGACGGCGTGTATAACCTCAAGGACGTGGCTTGGCGGGACAGCGAGGGGTATTATTGGTTCGTCGGACGGCACGACGATGTGATCAAGTGCTCGGGTTACCGCATCGGGCCGTTCGAGGTCGAGAGCGCGCTGCTCGAACACCCGGCGGTCGTCGAGTGCGCCGTGACCGCGGCACCAGACCCGCTCCGCGGCCAGGTGGTCAAGGCGACCGTGGTGTTAAAAGCCGGATTCGCGGGCAGTCCGGAGCTGGCGCTCGAATTGCAAGAGCACGTCAAAAAGGTCACCGCGCCGTACAAATACCCGCGCATCGTAGAATTTGTGAGCGAACTTCCCAAAACGCTGGGCGGGAAGATCAAGCGGGCGGAGATCCGGAAGAAGGACAGCGATGGTAAATAAAGTTGTCATTCTGAGCGGAGCAAATCGATGTATTTACATCGATTTGCGCAGTCGAAGAATCTCGAACGGATGAGAGTTCGGTGTGCATTTCAACAGACCTCGGGGTACCGAGATCCTTCGACTGCGCGCGCTTGCGGGCGCACTCCGCTCAGGATGACCTTATCATGCCGAGACGAAAAAACGTCTTTTTGTGACGCTCTGAGGAATTAGTGCATAAAGGAAAAGATGTTATTTTTAAAAGGGCGGTAGTGTGAATGATTTATTATATTTATATCCTTACGAATCAATACCACACGGTCCTTTATATCGGCGTCACAAGTAATATAGAAAAAAGGTTGTATGAACACGGGCATGAATTAATAGAGGGTTTTACAAAAAAATACCACGTGCATAAATTGGTATATTATGAAAGCACGAGCAACATTATGTCCGCACTGGAACGGGAAAACAATTAAAACGATGGACAAGGAAAAAGAAAAATGACTTGATTGCAACCATGAACCCCGAATGGAAGGACTTATCGGAGGAATGGCATTGATTTACCGGTAATTTCGCGGTACCGAGATCCTTCGACTGCGCGCGCCTGCGGGCGCGCTCCGCTCAGGATGACAGGCAATGTCATTCCGAGCGCAAGCCGAGGAATCTCGGACTGATGAAGCGCTCGGCATGCATTCAACAAGCCTCAGGGTACCGAGATCCTTCGACTACGCGCGCCGCGGGCGCGCTCCGCTCAGGATGACAAATACACATTTTACTAATAAAACGGAGGAAAACAATCATGACCATCAACGGCAGCCGCATGTACAAAAACCTGAGGGAGCTCGATTTCGAGCGTCTCTCCACCACCGAGGGCGAGGCCCGCGGACGCGAAATCCTCGCCGCCAAAGTGCGCGAACTTGGGTTGGAACCCCGAATCGAGCTTTTCAAGGCCCCGAAGTACGAGATCAAGACTTGCAAGTTCGAGGTCACTTCGCCCAAATACGCCGCGTATGAGGCGACCGGCTACGGGTTCTCGGGCAACGCCGCAAAGGACGGCCTCAAGGCCGAATTCAAGTATGCCGAGGCCGGCGAGGACATCGACCTTTACGACGCCAAAGGTAAAATCGTGCTGCTCTCGAACGGCGCGGGCTACGAGACCTACGAGCGGCTGGTCAAGGCCGGGGTTGTCGGTTTTATCGGCACGTCCGGCACCTACCGCGACCGCCGTTCCGAGACCGACCACGAGTTGCGCATGCTGCGCGAAAACCATATCAAGCACGGGCAAATTCCGGGCGTCTGCATCCGCATGGAGGACGCGATCAAGCTGGTCGGCTCCAAGCCCGAAAAGGTCAAGATCACGCTCGAACAGGACGAGGGCGAGGGCGACAGCGGCAACGTGATCGCCGAGATCAAGGGCACGAAACATCCCGACGAGGTGATCACCTATACCGCGCACTATGATTCCGTCGTCTTCAGCCACGGCATGTTCGACAACGCCGCGGGCAGCGTGATTTTGCTCGAACTGGCCGCGCATTTTGTCAAAAATCCGCCGCTGCGCACGCTCCGCTTTATTTGGTGCGGCTCCGAGGAGCGCGGCCTGCTCGGCAGCAAGGACTATATCAAGACCCACGAGAGCGAACTGGAAAAAATCCGCCTTTCGATCAACGTCGATCTGGCAGGGCCGGTCATCGGGCGCGATACGGCCATCGTGCTGGCCGAGGAAAAGGTCTGCCACGCGATCGAGTTTATGTATAAGGAGCTGGGCCGTCCGATGAGTATGCGCTGGGACATCTATTCCAGCGACTGCATCCCGTTCGCCGACAAGGGCATCCCGGCGGTCAACTTCGTGCGTTTCGGCGCGGCGGGCGCGGCGGAATGCCACAATCATCACGACACGCTCAAGCCGCTGTCTGCGGATTCTCTGCGCGGCACGGCGGAGCTCGTCGCGCTGTTCTCGGAGCGGGTCGCCAACGCCGCGATGTTCCCGATCGCCCGCGTAGTCCCCGACGAGATTGTCAAAAAGGTTGACAAGTATTTGCTCAAAGATAAGAAATAACCATAACATAAAAGTTTCGCCGGCCTTTTCAAAGGCCGCAGTTTCAAAAGGCGGCGCCTTTTGTCGCGCTCGCAAGCGCGAAAGCCCTTACATAAAAACCCGGAGGGGATTATTAAGGGGGGCGGGAACGCACCCTTAATAAGGGTTCGGGGAACAGTGTTCCCCGTCTTGAGTCGTAAAACCTTATGGCTTTATAACTGCAAGACGTTAAAGCCTGTCCCGGTCTCAGCGGATATAAAAACTCTGCTGATTCAATTCAAGACGGGGGCCCCGGCCCCCGAACCCCCGTTAAGGGGGTTAGAACGACCCCCTTAACAAGCCCCCCGTTATTGGTATAGATGGAATTCCGCGTTCTGCGGAACGCGTCAAGGGGCTTTGCCCCTTGATTCCGCCTCAAGAATGGCTTGAGAGCCATTCTTGCAGAGCAAAATCTTTGATTTTGCTTTTACCTTCTTAAAAAAGGTGGACGAAAACTTTAAAAAGAAAAAAACCATCCAACACCGAAAGGAGTTTGCCATGTTCCGCGACATCGATCTGCTGGCCGACCGCGCCAGAAACTTTTACGCCGACCCCGATCCCGCCGTTTCGATTCAAGTGCGCGGCATTTCCGGGTTGTCCCCCGAAAAAATGCCGCCGCTCAATTCCTTCTCGTTCCCGGCGGATATGGAGCGGTACCTCGAACTGCGCGCTCAAAACCTCGAAAAATATTGGGAGCGCCGCGCGACCCTCGACGACGACATCTTCCCCTCGATCGCGCCCTGGTACGGCATCGCCGAGCATACCTCCTTTTTGGGCGGCGCGGTCGATTATACCCCCGACACCAGCTATAACCACACGATCTGCCCCGATTGGGAGGACGTCGAAAAGCTGCGTCTCGACCCCGAGAATGAGCGCCTGAAGCTGGTCACCGAGGGCATCCGGTATTACCGCGAACACTGGGGGCACCGGTTTGTGCCCAAGCTGCGCGGTGCCGACGGACCCTCCGACATCGTCAACATCGTGCGCGGCAACGAGCTGTTTTACGACGTCTACGACGAGCCGGAAAAGATCAGGGCGCTCGTCGACTTCTGCGCCGACGCCGCCCGGTTTTATCTCGAGGCGCAAAAGTCCGCCGCGGGCAAAGTCGCGGGCGGGTATGTGACCGGCTTCGACATCTGGCTCGAAGGCAACAGCATCGGGCAATTATCCGAGGACGCCTCGTGCATGATGTCGCCAGACATCTTCACAGAGTTGTTTTTGGACGGTCTGAAAAAGACCTGCGACGGGTATGATTCGGCCATGATCCACGTCCATTCGCTGGGCAAGATCATGCTGCCCATTTTCGCCTCGGTGCCGCAGCTCAAAGTCATCGAAATTTCAAACGACCCCAACGCCGACCGCTGCTTCGACGTCTGGCGGCAATACGAAAAGGAACTCGCGGGCAGGGTGGTCATCATGACGCCCACCGCCGAGGAATTGCGCGCCAACGCAGACATCATCCGGCGCAACAAGTGCCTGATTTGGTATTATGCCAAGACCCTCGCCGAGGCGGAGGACGCGGTCAAGTTCGTGAGGGGCTTATAAAGGCCGTCTTATGTTGCCGAGATCCTTCTGACTCCCAAGAAAAATCATCGGGATTTTTCTCGGGAAGAATTTTTCAGAAGAAAAATTCTTCATGCGCGTTCTTGAACGCGCTTCGCTCAGGATGACAAAGCCGAGGCGGAGGACGCAGTCAAGTTCGTGCGGGGTTTATAAAGGCCGTCTTATGTTGCCGAGAACCTTCTGACTCCCAAAAAAATCGTCCGATTTTTTTCTCGGGAAGGATTTTTCGGGGAAAATTCTTTATGCGCGCCCGCAGACGCGTTCACTCCGGATGGTAAAAATCGATACGCCCGCAGGATAACCTTGCGGGTGTTTTGTTGATAATTTCGATTTTGCATTGCGGATCGCGGGTGGTCTATGGTATAATTTTTTACCGGAAGACCCACCCATGTTGATAAGGAGGAACTGTCAATTGCCTGAAACTCTTGAAAAATCGATTCAAAAATACCGCGATTTCCTCGCGGTCAAGCCGGATGCCCCGATGTATAAGCGGGAATTCGGCTATTATGTGCTCGACAAATGGATCGAGCAGGGCTATTTGAAGCCACGTGAAGAAGTCGCCGACTATTCGGCGTATGTGCGCGGGGTTTTCAACATCAACCGACCCGCGGTCTGCGGGATAAACGCGCTCGGCGGCTGCGAGGCGTCGTTTTATCCGACCTTCGAGGAAAAAGTGCTTGAGGATCGGGGCGAATACGAACTGGTGCAGGACTTCGCCGGGCGGCATGTGCTGTGTTTCAAGGGCCGGCGGAACGGTTTTATGCCCGAGTACGTCGACCACCCCGTCAAGGATATGGACACCTGGGAGCGCAACGTCAAATGGCGCATGGATCCCGGCACGCCGGAACGCGAAACGCTCTCGGCGGACCAACTTGCGGCAGCAGTCGAAGGTCAAAAAAGGGGTATGGTTGTCGAGCAGTCGCTGGTCGGCGGGTATATGTATTTACGTTCGCTGATGGGGCCGGAAGAACTGCTTTATAAGTTTTACGATGAACCCGAATTGGTGCATGCCTGCATGAGACAGTGGTTTGATCTGGCGGACGCGGTGATCGAACGCCACCAGCAAAAAGTCGCGATTGACGATTTCTTTTTGCTCGAGGACATCTGTTATAACAAAGGGCCGCTGATCTCGCCCGAGATGATCCGTGAATTTTTATTCCCCTATTATTCGCAGCTGTACCAAAACGTGAAAAAGCGCAACCCGCCGGGGTATACGACCCATTTTCAGGTGGACACCGACGGCTTCTGCGAGCCGGTGATCGAGATGTACCGCGGCATCGGCGTGGATTATTTCAGCCCGTTCGAGATCGCCTCGAACAACGACCCGCTCGCGGTCGCCGCGCGTTATCCCGAATTGAAAATGCACGGCGCGATCGACAAGCGGGTGCTTGCGACCACGCCCGACGAAATCGACCGCTACCTTGAAAAACTGCTGCCGGCAATGCGTAGGCGCGGGGGATTTTTCCCCACCTGCGACCACGGCGTACCGGAAGAAGTCAGTTTTGAAAATTATGTGCATTTCAGAAAGCGCATCGACGAATATTCCGAATAGGAGATGCAAAACGTGAAAACTCTGTATCAAAACGCGAAGCTCGTGATGCCCTACCGCATCCTCGACGGCTGGCTGCTGACCGAAAACGGTCTGATCACCGCGCTGGGGGCGGGTGTTTCAACTGAAAAAAGCGACGTCAGTGTCGATTTGAAGGGCAAATACCTCGCGCCCGGATTTATCGAGATGCACACCCACGGCGGGGCGGGTTTCGATTTTGCCGACGGCACCGAGGAGGCCTTTCTCGAATGCGCGCGCCATTATGCCAAAAACGGCGTCACGACGCTGTATCCGACGCTGACCACCGCCTCGCCCGCGACCTTTGATGAAGTGTTGGCGGTTTTCAAACAGGCGAAAAAGAACAACAAAAACGGCTCGCGGATGCCCGGTCTGCACCTCGAGGGACCGTATTTCGCCTATGCGATGAAGGGGGCGCAGGATCCCCGTTATCTGCGGAACCCTGAGCCGTCTGAATATTTGCAAATCCTCGACTCCTGCCCCGACATCAAACGCTGGAGCGCCGCGCCGGAGCTGCCGGGCGGACTGGAATTCGGCCGCGAATTGCGAAAACGCGGCATCGTCGTCGCGATGGGGCACACCGACGGGCTGTTTGAGGAACTGATGGAGGCCTACGAAAACGGGTACACCCACATGACGCACTTTTATTCGGCGATGTCGACGGTGCGGCGCATCAACGCCTTCCGCCACAGCGGCGCGGTCGAGATCGGCTACATGCTCGACGACGTGACGGTCGAACTGATCGCCGACGGCGTGCATCTGCCGCCCGAGCTGCTGCGGCAGGTGTTCAAATTCAAGAGCCACGATAAAATATCGCTCATCACCGACGCGATGCGCGGCGCGGGTCTGCCCGAGGGTGCAAAGACCATGCTCGGATCGTTCAAGGACGGCATGGAGGTTTTGATCGAGGACGGCGTGGCAAAGCTGACGGATCGCACGGCGTTCGCCGGAAGCGTCGCGACTCCGCCACGGCTGCTGAGAACGGTGATCAAAGAAGCAGGGATCGAGCTGGCCGACGGGGTCAAGATGATGACGCTGAACCCCGCCAAGGTCATGGGCGTCGACCACGAGTGCGGCTCGCTTACAATCGGAAAACGCGCCGATTTGACGTCGTTTGACGAGGATATCAAAATCGAATTCACCGTGATCGGCGGGAAAAAAGCGATGTCAATGTGAGGCGCAAAATGTCTGAGAGCGCTCTGAGGAATAAAAGCGCACGGCGTTTTTCCGCCGGCTCCGGTAGGATCCTTTGATCTTCCGGCACCGTAAAACGAAACTCCGCTCGACGGCAAACGAAAGGGAATACCGAAAATGCACGAGAAGCCAAACAAAATGAAGTTTATTTTGAAATACGGGCTGCTGTATGCGCTGTGTCTGATTTTATCGTTGGGCGCGGGGTTTGTCGCGGCTGCGGCGATGGCCGTAAATACGCTGTGGCGCAGTGTGTGGTCGGTGTTCGGCGGACTCACGGTACTCTCTCTCGCCGTCGGGTTTTTAACGGCTTCGGCGATGTATAAAAAATATAACACGTAGGGCGGGACGACCCCGTTCCCATCGCATGGATTTTCCCGCCGTACGGATTACGATCCGGCGGACATATGTCCGCGAAAACATTAACATTTGAAAAATTTGATTAAAACTTTTATGTTTATGCCGTAAAAAGAAAAAGGTGATTTGATGAAAAAAATCGGGTTCGGCATCATCGGCTGCGGTGTGATTTCCAAATGGCACGCCGAGTCCGTCGCCGCCGTCAAGGGCTGTAAACTGATCGGCGCGACCGACCGCGCCAAGGAGAGCGCAGAGGCGTTCGCCGCCAAATACGGCTGCAAGGTCTTTGATTCCGTCGAAGATCTGTTGGCCTGCCCCGATATCGACGTGGTCAGCGTCTGCACGCCGAGCGGCCTGCACGCAAAATTTTGCATCGAAGCCGCCGAGGCCGGCAAACATGTGATCACCGAGAAGCCGATGGCGCTCACGGTCGCCGACTGCGATAACATCATCGAGGCCGCCGACCGCAACCGCGTCAAAATCTGCGTGATCTCGCAACTGCGGTTTTCCCACACGGTGCGTTCGGTCAAATCGGCTCTCGACGGCGGGCAGCTGGGGAAAATGCTCTGCGGTGACATCTATATGAAATACCACCGCGACCGCGAGTATTACCTCAAATCCCCGTGGCGCGGCACCTGGGCGATGGACGGCGGCGGCGCGCTGATGAATCAGGGCGTGCACGGCGTCGACACGATCCAATACCTGATGGGGCCGGTCAAGTCGGTCTACGCCAACTGCCGCACCCTGTTGCACGACATCGGGACCGAGGATACCTGTTCGGCGGTGCTTGAATTCAAGAGCGGAGCGCTCGGTGTGATTCAGGCCACCACCTCGGTCACGCCCGGTTCGGGCAGGCGAATCGAGTTAAACGGCTCAAAAGGCACCATTGTCTTGCTCGAAAACGCCGTGGTCGAGTGGTCGGTCGACGGCACCGCGATCCCGGCCGATATCCTGATCTCGTCGTCTGTCAAGAGCGGATTCAGCGACCCGACCAACATCGACATCGGGGGGCACATCGACCAGATCACCGACATGGTGACCGCGATCCGCGAGGGGCGCAATCCCGCGGTCGACGGGCGCGAGGGCAAAAAGCCGATCGAGATCATCCGCGCGGTTTACGAGTCGTCCGAAACGGGAAAACGGGTTGATTTATAGAAAGGGAATGGTTATGTTAAAATTCGGGCTGATTACCGACGAGGTCTCGCAGAACTTGGAGATCGCCGCAAAACTGGCGTCTCAATACGGCGTCAGGGGGCTGGAGCTGCGCACCGTCTGGGAGCGCGCGCCGCATAAGCTGACCGGGGCAGACATTCAAAATATCAAGGAAATTTGCAAAAAGTATGACGCAGCGGTCTGCGGGCTCGGCGCGCCCGTTTTTAAATGCGATCTCGACGACCCCGCGCAGATCGCGGAGCACATTGAAATTTTTAAAAGGACCGCCGCCGTCGCCGCCGAGTTCGGGGTGAACAATATCCGCGCGTTCACGTTTTGGGCCAAGAACGGCACGTTTGAACAAAACTTTGATGCGGTCGCCGAAAAGCTCGCCGGACTGGCGGAACTCGCGAAGCGGCTCGGCGTGACCGCCGTGGTCGAGCAGGACCCGTCGGTCTGGGGCTCGAACGGCGCGAAGGTGGCGAAATTCATCAAAGCCGTCAATTCGCCCGACCTGCGGGCGCTCTGGGACATCGGCAACTCGGTCTGGGATCCCGACGGCGAAATCCCGTATGAGGGAATGCTGGCGGTCAGGCCGTATATCGCGCACGTCCACATCAAAGACGGCAAAAAGACGGCGAACGGCATCGAAGCCGTCCGCGTCGGCGACGGCGACGCAAGGGTTTATGACCAATTGAAATATTTAAACGAAACCGGATACGACGGCTGGGCGGTGCTGGAGACGCATTACCGGCATAAAAAAGAACTCGACGAGCAGACCCTGAAAACGCCGGGCGGCTCGGGCTTTTCCGCCGAGGGCTACGCGCCGACCGAAGAATGCCTGCAAGCGCTTAAAGCGATGGAAATCGCATGATCTGCCGCGACTGCCCGAGGGATTGCGGCGCGCTCCGCACCGCCGAAGCCGGAGACGGCTTCTGCGGGTGCGGCACGACGGCGCGCATCGCCCGGGCGGCGCCGCATTTTTGGGAAGAACCGTGCGTCAGCGGCGAAAAAGGCAGCGGCACGGTCTTTTTTTGCGGTTGCAACCTCGGCTGCGCCTATTGCCAAAACGCCGAGATCAGCCGGGGGCAAAACCGGGGCAGGGCGGCGACGCCCGAACGGCTCCGGCGGATTTATGTTGATTTGATTGAACAAGGCGTCCACAACATCAACCTCGTGACCGCCGACCACTTTACCGATGCGGTGATCGAGTCGCTGGCGGGCGGGCTGCCCGTGCCGGTCGTCTATAATTGCGGCGGGTATGAAAAAATCGTGACCATCGAGCGTCTCGCGCCCTTTGTCGATGTATGGCTGCCGGATTTGAAATATACCGATCCCGCGCTCGCGGCGAGGTATTCGAACGCGCCGGATTATCCCGATGTCGCCAAAGCGGCAATCATTAAAATGCACGAATCCGCCGGGGATTATCAACTCGACAAAAACGGGCTGATCCAAAAGGGCGTGATCATACGGCACCTGATTTTGCCCGGGCATTTGGAAAACACCTATCGGGCGATTGATTTTATCGCAAAGACCTTCAAACCGGGGCAGGTGCTGTTTTCGCTGATGGCGCAATATACGCCGATGCCGAACAAACAACCCGACCGGAAACTGACCGTTTCGGAATACGAAGCGGCGCAGGCGTATTTATTTGAAAGCGGGATTGAGGACGGGTTCATTCAGGATTTGGACTCGTCGGGCGAACAGTTCATCCCGAATTTTAGGGGAATCGAATCGATTTAACGGGCGAGTTCCTTTTTTAAATATTGCCCGGTATACGAACGGGCGTTTTGCGCGATCTCCTCGGGCGTCCCCTGGGCGACGACGGTTCCGCCCTCCCCGCCGCCCTCGGGGCCTAAGTCAATGATATAGTCGGCGCACTTGATTACGTCCAAATTATGCTCGATGATTAAAACGCTGTGCCCCCGGTCCACCAGGCGGTTGATGCTCTCGAGCAGTTTTTCGATATCAGAGAGATGGAGCCCGGTCGTGGGTTCGTCTAAAATATACAGGTTGTGCGCCCGCGCTTGATTTTGGAGAGCTCGTAGGCCAGCTTGACGCGCTGCGCCTCCCCGCCCGAGAGCGTCGTGGAACTCTGCCCGAGCGTGAGATAACCCAGACCGAGCTCGTCCATGATGGTGACAGGAAAAAAATCCCGCGTCGAACAGGCGGGCGAACGGTATCAAGACAAACCGTCAAAAGCCGGATTTTTATTTTAATTCCGATAATCCGTGGGTAAAAAATGAAATATTTCGCGCTCGGCGGCCCCCGGGTCCTCGCTTTGCACGGCTTGTCCCAGTTTTTCCAATAATTTATCCAATCC
>CAZPLU010000026.1:12649-33517 GCA_964587625.1 uncultured Eubacteriales bacterium | reverse complement strand
AAAAGCGGGGATTTTATGTTTATTGGAAAAATTATATATAATGATCGTAGGGGGCGGTTTCCATGCCGCCCCGGACGTAGGGAGCGGATTCCACGCCGTCCCCGTTCCTGTCCCCACCGCATGGATTTTGCAAGGATTTTTATGCGGATTTCGCTACGCGTTAATCTGTAAAAAATAACATTTGACAAAAACCCATCAAATTTTACATGGCCGCCGCTTGACAACGATTCAATCGGTATGGTAAAATCAAAACCGTAAAATCTTTAAGTGCGGTACAGAGATGCCGACAAGATGTCATACTGCTGATTCCTGCGTGCGGTTCGTACGCGGTTTCTTCACACAAAATCTTGTCCGCGCGGACGGGATTTTTTTCATGTCATCGTAGGGGGCGGTTTCCTCGCGGCCCCGAAGGGGCGGCGTGACGCCCCGAATACAAACAATTACATGAAGGCGATTTTCGGCTTTTGTTGTGAAAGGATGGGAATGAAGATGGGGTTTATCCTCTCCGGCGGCAAGGTTTATCACGGCGGTTCGCTGAGACCGATGGACATCGCGGTTTCGAACGGCCGCATTTCCGCCCTTTCCCCGCAACCTCTTTTTACCGACGAAAAAACCGTTTTTTCAGTCGCCTCAGCGACTTTGATTCCAATGTTTGTGTTACCCGGTCTCACGGATGTGCATGTGCATCTGAGAGAGCCAGGTTTTTTGTATAAGGAGACCATAAAGACCGGAACGCTGGCCGCCGCGAAAGGCGGATACACCACCGTCTGCGCGATGCCGAACCTCTCGCCGTGCCCCGATACCGTTTCGCATCTGGCCGAGGTGCTGGCGCCGATTCGCAGCGTCGCCAAAATCCATGTACTGCCCTACGGCACGCTGACGCTCGGACAGGCAGGGCGGGTGATTTCGCAGATGGCGGGGATGCAGCCGTGGGTGTTCGCCTTCTCCGATGACGGCAAGGGCGTGCAGAGCGAAGAGATGATGCGGCAGGTGCTGACCGAGGCAAAACGCATCGACGCGCTTGTCTGCGCCCACTGCGAGGACAACGCCCTTGTGAAAAACGGCGTGGTCCACGACGGTACATATGCCAAAAAGCACGGGCTTGCGGGCATCTGCTCCGAGAGCGAGTGGAGACCGATTGAACGCGATCTGGCGCTGGTGCGCGAAATGGGCGCGCGCTATCATGTCTGCCATGTCTCGTGCAAAGAGAGCGTACAGTTCATTCGCAAGGCCAAAGCCGAGGGGTTGCCGGTCACCTGCGAGACCGCGCCGCACTATTTAATTTTAACGCAGGATGATTTAAAAGACGACGGCAGGTTTAAAATGAATCCGCCGCTGCGCGAACAGGCCGACCGCGAAGCGCTGATCGAAGGAATTTCAGACGGTACGATCGATGTGATCGCCACCGACCACGCGCCGCACGCCGCGCACGAAAAGACACAGGGGCTGCGGGGCAGCTTGATGGGCGTCGTCGGGCTTGAGACCGCACTGCCGCTGTTATATACCGAATTCGTCAAAACCAAAATCCTGACCTTTGAAAAATTGATGGCGCTGCTGCATGACAACGCTTTGAAATTATTCGGACTCGGGTCGAATTTGGAGATCGGGGAACCGGCGGATTTGACCGTGTTCGACCCGACATGCAAATATGCAATCAACCCCGCCGAGTTCGCGAGCATGGGCAAAAGCACGCCGTTCGAGGGACGCGATGTATACGGTAAAATCAAAATGACAACGGTTGGCGGCGAGATGGTCTGGAAGGAGCGTGATTTCGGATGAAAGACCGGTTCTGCGTGATTTCGGGGAATTACCCCATCGCGCGCGGCATATTCAGGATGCGGCTTTTTTGTCCGGAACACGGGGTTGCCGCGCCGGGACAGTTTTTAAATCTCAAAATCGACGGGTTATACCTGCGCAGGCCGATCTCAATCTGCGATTGGGACAAAGACAGCGTCGACATTGTTTATAAAGTCATCGGAAAAGGCACCGAGGCGCTGAGCAAAATGGCGTCGGGATCTGAAATTTCCGCGTTAATGCCGCTCGGGAACGGGTTCGATACGGCCCGCTGCGGGCAAAAGCCGCTGCTGGTCGGCGGGGGAGTGGGCGTTCCGCCGCTGTACGGATTGGCCAAAACGCTGATCGCGCAAGGCAAAAAGCCGCTTGCGGCTTTTGGATTTAACAGCGCCGAAGACGCGATGTTGGTCGAAGAATTCGAGGCGCTGGGCGTGCCTGTGCACATCACCACGGTCGACGGGACGTTGGGGCAAAAGGGCTTTGTCACCGACGCGGTCAGGGAGCCGGATTATACCGATTATTGCGCCTGCGGGCCGGAGCCGATGTTGAAAGCGGTTTTCGCGGCCTGCCCGACCGACGGGCAACTGAGCTTCGAGGCGCGCATGGCGTGCGGGTTCGGCGCGTGCATGGGGTGCAGCTGCGAGACCAGAAGCGGCCCGAAACGCGTTTGCAAAGACGGGCCGGTGCTGTTCAAGGAGGATTTGTTATGGCGGATTTAAGCGTGAATGTGGCGGGTCTGCGGCTCGACAACCCGATCATCCCGGCCAGCGGGGTATTCGGGTTCGGCGCGGAATTTGCGCCGCTGTACGACCTCAACATCCTCGGGTCGATCGTTTTTAAGGGTACGACCAAAGAGCCGCGCTTGGGAAACCCCGGACCGCGCATCGCAGAGTGTCCGGCGGGTATGCTGAATGCGGTCGGGCTGCAAAATCCGGGCATTGAGCATGTGATCGCCGAAGAGCTGCCGAAGTTGTTTTCGGTCTATCATAAACCCGTGATCGCCAACATCAGCGGATTTTCGGTTGACGAATATGTATATTGTTGCAAAGCGCTGGATACCGTGCCGCGCGTGGGGATTTTGGAGGTCAATATCAGCTGCCCGAACGTCCGCGACGGCGGGATCGCCTTCGGTACCGACCCGAAATCGGCGGCGAAGGTCACAAAAGCCGTGAAAGCCGCAACCGAAAAACCGGTGTTTATCAAACTCTCGCCCAATGTCACCGACATAACCGAGATCGCAAAAGCGGTGGAAGCCGAGGGAGCGGACGGCATCTCGCTGATCAACACGCTGCTCGGCATGCGGATCGACCTGAACCGCAAAAAACCGATTCTCGCCAATATCACGGGCGGCTATTCGGGGCCGGGCGTGTTTCCGGTGGCGGTGCGGATGGTGTATCAGGTATATCAAGCCGTCAAAATCCCGATCCTCGGCATGGGCGGCATCTCGAGCGCCGAGGACGTGCTCGAGATGATGCTCGCGGGGGCCGCCGCGGTGCAAATCGGCTCGGCGAATCTGGTCGATCCTTTCATCTGCCCCAAAATCATTTCGGACCTGCCGTTGGTCATGGCAAAATACCGGATTGAACGGCTTGCGGATATCATAGGAGGAATAGACATATGAGCAGAGACATCATCATCGCGTGCGACTTCAGCAGCACGACGGAAACCATTTCGTTTTTGAACCGCTTCGGCAACGAACGACCCTATGTCAAAATCGGCATGGAGCTGTTTTACGCCGAGGGACCTGCCATCGTGCGTGCTTTAAAATCGCGGGGACACCGCATTTTCCTCGACCTGAAGCTGCACGACATCCCGACCACGGTCAAAAAGACCATGCGGGTTCTATCGGAGCTCGGCGCGGATATGATCAACCTGCACGCGGGTGGAGGCCGTGCAATGATGGAGGCCGCGCTCGACGGGCTTTCGGGCTCTTCGGAGCCGCGCCCGCTTGTCATCGGCGTGACGATGCTGACCTCGACCGGTCAGGAGAGCATGCGCGAGGAACTGTATATTGAGCGGCCTTTGCCCGAAGTTGTCATCGGCTATTCAAAGCACTGCAAGGACTCGGGGCTGGACGGCGTGGTCTGTTCCCCGCTCGAGGCCGCCGGCGTGCACGCGGCCTGCGGCGGCGGCTTTTTGACCGTGACGCCGGGCATCCGGTTCGTCGAGGAAGCCGCGGGCGACCAGGCGCGCGTCCTCGATCCGGCGGGCGCGCGGGCGGCGGGCTCGGATTTTATCGTCGTCGGGCGCTCGATCACGCAGGCGGACGACCCCGCGGCGGCGTGGCGGCGCTGTAAGCGCGATTTTTTGGAGGTATAAAGGTCGAAAATTAACAATTTTCAACCCCGAATCTGCGAAAGGATGGCAATATCATGAAGATTCAAAAAGAGGAGATCGCGCGCGGCCTGCTCTCCATCGGCGCGGTGTTTTTCAGACCCGACGAGCCGTTTACATGGGCAAGCGGCATCAAGAGTCCGGTCTATTGCGACAACCGCCTGATTTTGACCGCGCCCGAGGTGCGGGAAACGGTCGAACGGGCGTTGGCTGAGATGATTCAAGAATATTACCCGGACGCGCAGGCGCTGTTCGGCACCAGCACCGCCGGGATCGCGCACGCCGCCATTGCGGGACATCTTTTGGGACTTCCGACGGGTTATGTGCGCGGCGAGACCAAGACCCACGGACGCAACAACAAAATCGAGGGGCGGCTGGAACCGGGGCAGAAAACGGTCGTTGTCGAGGATTTGATCTCGACCGCAGGCAGCGCGATCGAGACCGCGCAGGCGCTTCGCAACGAAGGTGCGCAGGTTCTCGGGATCGCGAGCATTTTTACCTACGGTATGCGGAAAGGACTTGAAAAACTCGCGGCGGCGGAATTGAAAAACACGTCGCTGGTCGATTTTGACACGGTCGCGCAGGTGGCCGCGCACAACGGGTATATCGCGCCCGATGATGTAGAGCGGTTGAAAGCGTTCCGTGATAATCCCTCGGATGAGAGTTGGATCGGAGGTAAAACATGAACAATTTGATCGATATTTTAGATCTGTCCGCCGCGGAGATCGAGGACTTGCTCGACGCCGCCGACGACATCATCGCGCGCCCGGCGGCCTATTCCGAGCGCTGCCGCGGCAAAAAGTTGGCGACGCTGTTCTTCGAGCCGTCGACCCGCACGCGTCTGAGCTTTGAGGCGGCGATGTACGAACTGGGCGGGCAGGTGTTGGGATTCTCGGAGGCGGCGAGCTCCTCGGCCTCCAAGGGCGAGAGCGTGTCCGACACGGTGCGCACCGTCGGCTGCTACGCCGACGTCATCGCCATGCGCCACCCCAAAGAGGGCGCGCCGCTCGTGGCTTCGCTAAAGGCGGGCGTCCCCGTGATCAACGCCGGGGACGGCGGCCATAACCACCCGACCCAGACGCTGACCGACCTGCTGACCATCCGGCGCGAAAAAGGGCGGCTCGATACGCTCACCATCGGGCTCTGCGGCGACTTGAAATTCGGGCGCACGGTGCATTCGCTGATCGGGGCGATGTCGCGTTATCCCAATGTCAAATTCGTCTTGATTTCGCCCCCGGAGCTGACGATCCCCGAATATCTGCGGCGGGAGGTGCTTGAAAAAAACAAGATCGAATACCTCGAGACCGCCGACTTGGAAAGCGTGATCGGGACGTTAGACGTTTTATACATGACGCGGGTGCAGCGCGAGCGGTTTTTCAATGAGGCCGATTATGTGCGGCTCAAGGACACCTACATTTTGACAAGCGAAAAATTGGAACGCGCGCGCGAAGACCTCTGTATCCTCCATCCGCTGCCCCGCGTCAATGAAATTTCCGTAGAAGTGGACGACGACCCCCGCGCCTGTTATTTCAAGCAGGTTTTGAACGGAAAATATGTGAGGATGGCGTTGATACTGAGGTTATTGGAAAAGTGAAACGGAACCGCCTCGGCGCTGCGCGCCAACCCCTAAGGCGTCGCTTGCTACGCCATGCAGAGGGGGATTTTTACGAGGGTTGGAAAGAGAAGGGAGCATCATTATGATTGTCAATCCGATTACAGACGGCATCGTGCTCGACCACATCCAAGCCGGGCGCGCCATGGAGATTTACAACGTGCTGAACCTGGGCCGGCTCGACTGCACGGTGGCGATCATCTTGAACGCCGACAGCCGAAAAATGGGCAAAAAGGATATTTTGAAAATCTGCCAGCCGATTGATCTCGATCTCGGCGTACTCGGTTATCTCGATCCGGGCATCACGGTCACTTATATCGCCGACGGCAAAAAAGTGCGGCGGGTGCGTTTAGAACTGCCCGAAACAGTCAGCGGCGTGATCGCTTGCAAAAACCCGCGCTGCATCACCTCGACGGAGCAGGAGCTGCCGCATCGGTTCAAGCTGACCGACCGCGAAAACGGCGTTTACCGGTGCGTGTATTGCGAGACGAAGGCGAAGGAGAATAAATAAAGATTTTTTTTATCGTGGATTGTTCGGTTGCGAGATCCCTCGGCTTGCGCTCGGGATGACAGGTGCGAAAAGGCGTTTACCGGTGCGTGTATTGCGAGACGAAGGCGAAGGAGAATAAATAAAGATTTTTTTTATCGTGGATTGTTCGGTTGCGAGATCCCTCGGCTTGCGCTCGGGATGACAGGTGCGAAAAGGCGTTTACCGGTGCGTGTATTGCGAGACGAAGGCGAAATAGGGCAAAAAATTGAATCAGATGTATATAGTGGCAATAACAGCAAAGTTTACCAACCGGAATATAAAATTGATTAAAATCTTGTTAAATTGAGGGCAAAACGGGAGATTGTTACGGGATATTTGGCAAGAATGAGTTAAAATCCAAGCATTTATAAGGGAATATTGCGATTTCTGAAAATTGTTACAGCAATTGAAACGTCCGTTTATGTGTGATACCATAAACGCATCATGATTGCGAAAGCGACGACCCGCTATATGCCGGGTTGCGATCATCCGACTTTTGTCATCGATCATGACGACCTTTTGCCGGCGTCGCGCACGGCGCTGCACGGGGCTGAGAATTTCCCTGACGCCAATATGACGACTTTTCACATCGTCGAAAATTCCAGGAGGCAATTCATGAAAGAACTCACATATTTCTACCTGACGGGATGCCCGTTTTGCAGAGCCGCCGACCGCATGCTCGAGGAACTGGCCGCGGAAAATCCGGATTTCGCGAAAATATGCGTTAAAAAAATAGAGGAGCGCGAAAATTCCGCGCTCGCCGATCAATATGATTATTTTTATGTGCCGTGCCTTTGGTTGGGCGGGCAAAAGCTGCACGAGGGAGCGGTGTCCAAAGAGAAGCTGCGGGCTGTTTTGGAACAGGCAGTCAGACCTTGACCGCGGCGCCGTAGATGCGATATTGATTTTTCCCCGCGCGCTTGGCTTGATACATCGCGTGATCCGCATTTTTATACAACTCGTCATATGTCCCTCTGCCGTTTTCTGAAAAAGCGAGCCCCAAGCTGACCGAGACCGAACGGGTCTTTTCGTCGCGGGTGTAGGAGCGGCGGAGCAATTCGACGACTTGATTGGCCTTGAACTCCATCCACTCTTTGCCCGGGATGCTCGGCAAAAACACGATAAATTCGTCGCCGCCGAGCCGGGAGATATAGTCGGTGCTGCGGAACGCGGCTTTTAAAGCGGCCGCGATATCGGTTAGGAGTTTGTCGCCGTACTGGTGGCCGAAGGTGTCGTTGACCTGTTTGAAATTGTCGATGTCCATCAGCATCATCGCCGACAGGGTGTGGCGCCGGTTGAGGTGTTCGTAGATTTTTTTTTCGATGGCGCCGCGGGTATAGAGGTTGGTCAGCGTATCGGTTTCGGAGAGCTTTTCAAGCCGGTTGCGGGTGATGATCTCCTCGATTTTGGTGTTGATATAATGGCGTCCGACAAAAATCCCGACCGCATAAAACGTGATGCAGTTGACACACTCGATTGCGGCGATTTCATTCGATTTGAGATTGACAGTCGCCAGGCAGAAAGCGGTTACGGGAACCAGCGAGATCAACGCGATTTTACCGGGTTTGTTGAGCATGAACACCGGCATGACCGCAAGCAATACGCAAACCGCGACCGTCGGCGCATTCAGTTGAAACAACGCGCCGAGTACAATCACAATGCCCATCAAGAACAGATAAAAAGATATCAAGGTCGGTATGATCCAACGGCGGCGAGCCGGTAAAAACATCCGGCACAAGAGCTGCGCCAGCAGTGAGAGAATGACGAGCGCGGCGTAAAGAACGGCGGCGTCGTTAAGCGTTGGAATAAACAGCGAAAATGTAAAGGGAAGGATGGCGATGACGATCAAAGCCATACTGACGCGTTCGAGCAAAAAAAGGTTCGTGTCGACGATCTCGGTATGCAGCTCCTCAAAGGTCTCGGCATCATAATGACCGTACCAGAAAGAGTGAGCCAGTATTTTGACCAGTTTCATCAAATCATCTCCTTGTGGTTGACAAAATTGAGTGTAGCATATTTCAGCAATTAAAACAAGAGTTATCGATTGAGAAAAGGAGATTTTTGTGATATAATCGGCAATATTGCCCCGAAAGGACGATTTATTATGGTGAAAGCCACAAAAATGATGAAATTGGTCAAAGCGGGAAACCTTGACGGGATCTTGGCATCCTTATACGGCGTCCCACAAAAAGAGCGGTTTTCGGATTTGCTGCTGGATTTTATCGCACGGTACGGCGATCGGGAGGTGATGCTGGTCAGCGCGCCGGGCAGAGTCGAAATCGGGGGCAACCACACCGACCACCAGCACGGGTGCGTGCTTGCGGCTGCGATCCAACTGGACATCATCGCCGTCGTCTCGCCGAACGCGGATCTTACGGTGCGTTTGAAATCAAAGGGTTTTCCCGAGGACAACCTGTCGCTGGAGGATCTGACGCCCGGGGAACAGGAAAAAAACACTTCGGCCGCGCTGATCCGCGGCGTGGCAGCCGGGATCAAAAATTTGGGAGGGAATATCGGCGGCTTTGACGCCTGCACCGCTTCGGATGTGTTGAAAGGGTCGGGAATCTCGTCCTCGGCGGCTTTTGAGGTGCTGATCGCGGCGATTTTCAACCATCTGTATAACGGCGGGGCCATTTCTCACACCGACGAGGCAAAAATCGGGCAATTCGCCGAAAACGTCTACTTCGGAAAGCCCAGCGGCTTGATGGATCAACTGGCCAGCGCGACCGGCGGCTTTGTCGGCATCGATTTTCGAAATCCGGATCATCCGGTCATCACACCGGTCGAGTTCGATTTTGAAAAAACCGGATACGCGCTGTGCGTCGTGGATACCGGCGGTAGCCATGCCGACCTGACCCACGAATACGCCGCCATCAAAGGGGAGATGTGCGCCGTCGCCGAGCACTTCGGGAAAACGGTCTTGCGCGAATTGGACGAAGCGGTTTTTATCGCCGATATTCCGGCGGTGCGTGAAAAATACGGTGACAGGGCGGTGCTGCGCACTCTGCATTTTTTTGCCGACACCAAACGCGCCGAGCAGGAAAAGGAAGCGCTCCAAAAGGGTGATTTTAAAGAGTTTTTACGGCTGGTCAACGACTCCGGGCGCTCGTCGTTTATGTATAATCAAAACGCCTACGCGATCTCCGACCCGACCTTTCAGGGCATCGGCGTCGGCCTCGCGTTGACCGAGCGGTTTTTAAAAGGGACCGGGGTCTGCCGTCTGCAGGGCGGCGGATTCGGCGGCACGATCCAGGTGTTTTTGCCGAACCGATTGCTCGCGGATTACAAACGCGAGATCGAAAAGACCTTCGGCGAAGGCAGCTGCAAGGTCATGCAGATTCGGCGGGACGGGAGCAAAGTGTTGGCATAACTGCGCGCGAAGGATGTTCCGATAGAGTATGTTATACTCATTTGGATTCTGTTGTAACAGTCGGCTGACCCGTATACTTTTAGTATCACTTGCACTCTAACAGGAGGTGATGCTGATTGTACGAAAATTCGGTCGGCCGAAATATCAGAAAATGCCGTGAAGCCAAGGGGATCAAGCGCGAGACATTCGCAGAAATGGTTGACTTGAGCGTGAGCTATTTAAGCGCCGTCGAACGGGGTGAAAAGCTTCCCAAGCTCGGGACCTTTATCCGAATCGCCAACACTCTGCAGGTCTCATCCGATTCACTCCTTGCCGGCGTGCTTTCGGTTCAAAACCAAATCGTCGTATCCGAGCTTTCCAAACGGCTTGCCATTTTGCCTGGAAGCGAACAAAAACGGATATTGAACGTGGTGGAGACCATGATAGCGGACGCACAAAAATAATAAAACGAATATAATCGTTTCTGCGGTATTTCGATATCGCAGTTCTTTTTTTATTCGACAAAATGAACTTGATTACGACATAAAAGTTGTAGTAATATCCTCTTATAGAGTTTTATATGCTCTATAAGAGGATATGGGAGGATCGAATATGAAAAAGACATGGGAAGCAAAACGGTTGGCATTAAGCATCGAATGGCAATGGCGGATGATCCTGCGGGGACGGAAGACGGAGGCGAAATTGATCAATTCGGGCGTTCCGTTGACGTCGATCCGTCTGGAAAAGTTGGAACGGAATTTATCCCCGCATTTTGATAAGGTGATGACGGCGCAGCGCAGATATGGGGATCTTACCGATCCATGTCCATGATTCTTTTCTCCGGTGACGTCCGGGTCTGTCACTGTTCACTTTTCACTGAGCGGTTTTAAAATTTGACCCCTTCTGAGGACTTGAAAACCACCGATTTCCGGCCGAGAGTCGCAAAATAGACGGCGAGCGAGGCGGCGGCGAGCGCCGAGCAGACCAGCAGCGAAACCGCCGTTCCGAGCGCTTGGGTCATCAGGCCGCCGAGAACGCCCGCCAAAATTTTCGGGACGCCGATGGCCAGCGCGCACATCAGCGTCTGCGCCGATGCCTGCAGTTCTTCCGAGACGTTTTCGGTGATGTAGACCGAGGCGCAGTATTGGACCATCGAAATCGAGACGCCGGTGACCGCGCCCGCGCCCATCAACAACGCCGGCGACGTCAGGACTCCCAACAGGACATAGCGTCCTGCGGTCAGCGCCAACGAGAGCCGGAGCAGTTTTTTAGAGCCGAACCGGCGGAACAGCCCGGTGAACAGTAAAAAGAACGGGATTTCGCCCAGCACCGTAAGCAGCACGTTCAGGCCCCAGATCCATTTCGGCGCGCCGAGCTCTCCGATCAGGTAGGACGGGAAAAAGTTCAGGTAATAGCTCCAGCCGAACGAGGCGACCGCGATGAAGGCGAACATCCATATCAAAATTTTATCGCGGAACAGCGGGAGAAGCGAGAGCTTTTTCTGCGACGCCTGCCCCTCGACTTTCGGGGCGAACAGCAGGGCAAGACAACTTGCGGCCGCGATGAACAAAAAAATGAGAAAAACCGGCGAATAATCGTCTTTGACGATCAGCGTCAGCACACAGGCAATCACGCCGTAGGAGATCGTGCCCATGACCCGGATTGTGCCGTATTTGAGTTGATTGCGATAGGCGTATTCCAAAGTGATCGTGTCGGTCAGCGTCGCGGAGGGCGCGAGAAAACACAGGGCCGTCGCGATGGTCACGGCGTGCCACAAAAAGCCGTCGTAAAATGTCATGGCGCAGTAACAGATCGCGGCGCCGACAATTGTGATCAGCAATATCGTGTTTTTGTTTTTCGCCTTGTCCGCCGCAATGCCGAACAGCAGCGGTGAGATCACGGCCGCAACCTGACCGACGGAAAGCAGCGCGCCGACTTCGACCGGGGTATGCATGGCGCCGAGAAAAAGCTGAACAAAGCAATAAAACAATGCAAAGAGTGCATATACGCCCCCATTGATCACAAACAGCGAGGCGATCGCAAGCGATTTCGTCAGCTTTTTCCCGGTACCGTTCAATCCATTACATCCTTTTTGTCTGGTGTTGATGACAGTCATTGATAATAAAAAAACCGCCCTCATCATCCTGAGGGCGGAAACCGTTTTCATTGAAAGCGGATCATCCGCGGTACCGCCTCGGTTTGTCTCTTGCGCGCAAAAGACCTCTGCGGGTACTTCAATACCCTGCCGCTTTAACGGGCGAACCCGGCGCCGCCCACTGCGGTTTCGGAGCGCGGCTGCGAGAAGTATTCGGCGAAAATCCGTTGATGCGCCTCTCACCAACCGGCAGCTCCCTGTCGCGCGGAATTTTGCCCGGTCAAAGCCGATACCCGATTTTAACACACCGTTTCCGCTTTGTCAACCTAAAATGAAAACGGAAATCCGCATGGAAATTCACTGAGGTGTGCCGCGATGAAAATTTCTGAAAAGGGTTTACTTTTCTTGCGGGGTGGGGTATACTTTGGCAGGTGCAAAACCTTCGGCTATACAGGGGAGGGATCACCATGCTTCAGATCCGCTGGCTGTTAAAAAACCTAAAAGGCACCTTATCCCGATACATAACCGCGCACGTTTTTAACGTCGTTGTTTCGCTTTTCGTACTCGTATGGCCCATTCTCACACGCTATATCGTCGGCAACATCACTGCGGGGACGCCTGATCCCGCGCGTTGGCTGTTGCCGGCGCTGGCGCTGTGGATGGGTCTTGTTATATTGCGAAACACTTTGAATACGACGGGCGTCTGGCTGCGGGAATCGTCGGCGCAGTCGCTGATGCACAATATCAAAATGCGCATCTTCAAAAACCTGACAGAGCAGGAGGGCGAATTTTACGCCCGGATGAACGCGGGCGACATTTTGACGCGCATTCAGGGCGACATGGACATGGTGGGTTACAACGCCCGCTATATCATGTTCATGATCGTCTCGACCACGCTGATGTTTTGTGCCTCGGTGATCTATTTCTTCACCGTCAACTGGCTGCTGACGCTCTGCCTGCTGGTCGTGCTGCCGTTTATCTTCGTCACCTCGCGGCGTTTTTCCAAAGAGATGCGTCCGCTGTACACCGCCAACCGCGAAAAGATGACCCGCCTGTCCGAAATCGCGCAGGAAAACATCGCCGCCAACAAGACCGTGCGCGCGTTTGCCCGTGAGGATTTTGAATACGACCGATTTTTAGAGGCCAATCAAAATTACCAGACAGCGGTGTTAAAAGCCAATAAAAATTGGCTCTCGATCTGGCCGATCCCCGAATTTTTGTCGCAGTTCTTGACCGTCATCGTACTGACGGCGGGCGGATTTTTGACGATCAAAGGCGAGATGGCAGTCGCCGATCTGACGGCGTTTACCTCCTTGATCTGGGCGCTTTCCGCCTCGATTCGAAACATCGGCAACCTGTTAAACGACTTTCAGCGCTTTTTCCCGAGCGCGGACAAGGCGATGGAGATCTATTATGCCCAGCCGCGCATCGTCAGCCGCGCCGGCTGCGTCATGCCCGGACGGTTAAAAGGCGACATCCGGTTTGAAAACGTCTCTTTGAAGATACGAGACACCGACGTCTTGAAAAATATCTCTTTTGATCTCGAAGCCGGGAAAACGCTGGCGATTGTCGGCGAGACCGGCAGCGGGAAAACCACGGTGATCAACTTATTGGCGCGGTTTTTCGACGCCACCGAGGGCAGCGTGAAAATCGACGGCGTCGATGTGCGCGATTACAACCTGCAGGGGCTGCGCAAGAACATCGGCATGGCCACGCAGGACGTTTTTTTGTTTTCCGATACCCTCGACGGCAACATCTCCTTCGGCGACCCCGACATGCCCGAACAGCAGGTGAAAACGAGCGCGGTCAGAGCCGACGCCGATGAGTTTATCTCCAAAATGGCGGAGGGATATGACACCATCGTCGGCGAGCGCGGCATGGGGCTTTCGGGCGGCCAGCGGCAACGCGTCGCCTTGGCCCGCGCCGTCGCCATCGAACCCGCGATTTTGGTGCTCGACGACACGACCAGCGCGGTCGACATGAAGACCGAGCGCTATATCTGGGGGCAGCTCCAGGCGCTGCCGTTTTCCTGCACGAAGATCATCATCGCCCAGCGCGTCTCGACGGTCGCCGAGGCCGATGAAATTTTAGTGATGCAGGGCGGCGAGATCACCGCGGCCGGCACACATGAGGAATTGATCCGAAATCCCGGATTTTACCGCGACATTTATGAGATTCAATCGCAGCAGACCGAGTGAACTTGCGAAGCGCGAGAGGAGGCAACATGGCGCGAAATAAATACGACATCGACGAGTCGCTGGACACCCCGTTTCAATTTAAACACTTTTTGCGCGCGGGCGTCTACGTCAAAAAATATAAATGGAAGTTGATTTTGGCGTTTGCCGTCAGCTTGGTCAGCAGCGTTGCGGGTATGTTCACGATCTCGCTCTCGGGCAATATCATCGACAAGGCGATTCCGGATCGGGATGTCGGTTTGGTTTTGACCTACGGCGGTATTTTGATGGGCTGTATTATACTGTCGATATTCCTCGCCGTCGTGCGGATGCGCTTGATCGCAATCGCGGGGCAGAGCATCATCTTCGATATCCGCAATGATTTATACAGGCACATGCAAACGCTCTCGTTTTCCTTCTTCGACAGCCGCCCGCACGGCAAAATTTTGGTGCGGGTCATCAACTATGTCAACTCCATCGCCGACATTTTGACCAACGGCGTCGTCAACTTCATTCTCGAGATGTTCAACATCCTCATCATCCTCGTCTTCATGTTCACCAAGGATGTCACGCTGTCGCTGTATTCGCTGGCGGGCGTGCCGTTTTTCCTGCTGATTGCGTTTTTGATGCGGCCCAAGCAGGTCAAGGTATGGAGAAGCTTTTCGAATAAAAGCAGCAACCTGACCGCCTTTTTGGCCGAGAACATCAACGGCATGAAGGTCACGCAGATTTTCGCGCGCGAGGAATACAACCGCGGCATCTGCAACCGGCTTTCGCTGAACACCAAAAAGTCCTGGGTCAAAGCGGTGATGACCGGTGAGATCATGAACTTTTCGGTCGATACGGTCGCAAACGCGGTGACCTGTCTGATCTACGCGGCGGGCGTGATGCTGCTGTCGCCGCCGGCCTCCATCGGCACGATTTTGGTGATGACGGGGTACGCGGGGCGGTTTTGGGGGCCGATCATCTCGCTCGCGGTCATTTTGAACAGTTTTATGACGGCGGTGGCCTATTTGGAACGCATCTTCCAGATGATGGACGAAAAAGCCGAGATCACCGACGCGCCCGGCGCCGAGGCGCTGCCCCCGATCAAGGGGGAAGTCGAGTTTAAAGACGTGCACTTTGAATATGAAAAGGGCGTCGAGATTTTGCACGGCGTCAGCTTTAAGGTCAAGCCGGGCGAGAGCGTGGCGCTGGTCGGGCCGACCGGCAGCGGCAAATCCACGATTGTCAACCTGATCTCGCGGTTTTACGACATCAAGTCCGGTCAAATTTTAATCGACGGGCATGACGTGAGCAAGGTCACGATGGAATCGCTGCGCGGTCAGATGGGCATTATGATGCAGGACAGTTTCGCCTTCACCGGCACGATCGCCAGCAACATCCGCTACGGAAAGCTCGACGCGACCGGCGACGAGGTGAAAGCGGCGGCGAAGACCGTCTCGGCGCACGGCTTTATCGCCCATCAGCCCAAGGGCTACGAGACCGAGATCACCGAGCGCGCGTCGGGGCTGTCACAGGGGCAAAAGCAGTTGATCGCCTTCGCGAGAACCATCGTCGGCGACCCCAAGATTTTGATATTGGACGAGGCGACAAGCTCGATCGACACCAAGACCGAGCAGGCCCTTCAAAAGGGCATCGCGGCGGTGCTCAAAGGCCGCACGAGCTTTTTGATCGCGCACCGGCTTTCAACCATCCGCGGCTGCGATAAGATCATGTATATAGACGGCGGCAGGATCGTCGAGAGCGGCAATCACGAGGAACTGATGGCAAGGCGCGGATATTATTATAAGTTGGTGACGGCGGGCCGAGAGACGGTCGGGCAGGATGGAAAATAGAAAATGGGAAAATAAGAGACGGTAAATATATTAAGAATAATGAAACAGGATTGACTTTTTAAAAACTTCATTTATACATTTCACATCGGCAATAAAGGAGCTTGGATTGTTCTCATATTTAACCCCGCCCCGAACGATTCCGTTCGGGGCGGGGGTTTGTTTGTGATCGTCGAGAACCGCTCAGGTGAACCTGCGTGTGAGCCGGCGGCATATGCCTGCGGACGCGTCATTTGGCGGACATCTCATTCAAAGCGAGTTCCGCACAAATGCGCTGGGCGTCTTCCCCGAATAGGCACTGCGCATAATTCCCCCGGTCGGAATGCCGCTCGACGGTGGCGATGCCGAGTTTCCGCCCGCGATCCGTGGGCAGTTTTACGCCGTCGGCGGATTCGAGATAACCCGCTTCTATCAATAATTTGTTCAATGACAGGCCGCTTGTTTTCGCTTTTCCGTAACGGATCAAAACCGCGTTGATGTTATCCGCCACACGCGAGATTTGCAACGAGTTTCGGTCAAATTCGATTTGTTCCAGGAGCTGTTCCGGTGTGAGCCCGGGTAAATCTTCCGGCGCGGCAGGCGGCTCATATTCCGATAACACCTGCAAAAACCGTGCGCCGTACCGCTCCAGTTTGACGCGCCCCACGCCGCTGACATGGAGCAGTTCTTCCTCGGTCCGGGGGTGTTTTTGACACATATCCACCAGCGTGGCGTCGGAAAAGACGACAAATGCCGGAACTTTATCCTCGTGTGCGATGGTCAGGCGGAGTTCCTTGAGTTTTGCAAGGAGCCCCTCGGACAGAGCGAAATTCGGAGTTTGACTCTGTTTTTTTTCTTTTGTTTTCTTTGCCACTGCCTCACGTCTGTTCCCGCGGATCGTAACCCTCATGCCGCCGAATAAAATTTCGTTCGCTTTCGGAGTTGCGCTGAGAAAACCGTCGTCCAAAATATATCCCAAGGCGGTAAGACGGCTGACGAGTTGCCGGATGTAGCGGCGGGATGCGCCTTTCAGGATGCCATAGGTGGACAAATCGGTAAAGTCCTCGGATTTGCCGAGAAGAATATCGGCGGTATGGGTGAATATAAAGCGCTTTCCCGCTTTGTTCAGCCGCAGGATGTGGGAGAGCACTTTTTGCGCGTCCACCGTCACATCGGTTTCGTCGTAATTGCCGATGCAGTTGCCACAATTGCCGCAGTCCTCGGCGACTGTCTCCCCAAAGTAGCCGAGGATATACCGCCGCAGGCATCCGTCCGTTTCGCAATACCGCTCCATTTGGTTCAATAGCTGCTTGTTGCGGGCAATCTCGCCGGGATTTTCGCTTTTTCCGATCAAAAACAGCGCGGTGACAATGTCCTTGCGGGCATAAAACAAAATGCAGTCGGCGGGTAGACCGTCTCGTCCCGCGCGACCCGCCTCCTGATAATAGCTCTCCACATTTTGGGGGATGTTGTAGTGAATGACAAAACGCACGTCGGATTTGTCAATCCCCATGCCGAAGGCGTTCGTCGCCACGATGACCTTCACACGGTCATAGAGAAAATCGTCCTGCGACCGGCTGCGCTCGTTTTCCGGCAGCCCCGCGTGATACCGCGCCGCAGAGAAGCCGCCCGCCTGCAAGCGCTCCGTCACGCTTTCCACTTCTTTGCGGGTGGAGCAATAGATCATGCCGCTGCCGTCGTGGTCTTTCAGATATTGCGCCAGCGCCGCGTATTTGTTTTCCGGCTGTTTGACCTCAAAATACAGGTTGGGGCGGTCGAACCCGGTCACCAGCGTCAGCGGATTTCGCAATTCCATCGTGGCCAAAATATCATCCCGCACCCGCGGCGTCGCGGTCGCCGTGAATGCCGCCAACACGGGGCGATTCGGCAACGCGGCTACGAATTTCGGAATATCCAAATAACTGGGGCGGAAATCCTGTCCCCACTGGGAAATGCAGTGCGCCTCGTCCACGGCGACCAGAGATATTTGCAAAGCCGAAGAAAGCTCGGCCATCACTGGGGTGAGCAGTCGTTCCGGCGCGATGTAGATGATTTTATATTGTCCGTTAAGGGCGTTGTTCACCGCCCGATTCAATTGGGCGCCATTTAATGAGCTGTTGATAAACGCGGTCGGAACGCCGTTCGCCGAGAGGGCCTGCACTTGGTCGCGCATCAGGGAAATCAGCGGCGAGATCACCAGAGTGACGCCCGGCAGGAGCATTGCGGGGACTTGGTAACACAGCGAT
Source organism: uncultured Eubacteriales bacterium (assembly GCA_964587625.1). Lineage (GTDB taxonomy): Bacteria > Bacillota > Clostridia > Oscillospirales > JAKOTC01 > DAOPZJ01. Next base: position 15,570 of record CAZPLU010000026.1, on the reverse strand, counting down.
TTTCCCGCGCCCGTGGGCATGACGCCGAAGGCGTCTTTGCCGCGCGTAATCGCGCCGATCAACTCGGCTTGCCCCTCACGGAACACGTCATAACCGAAATATTGCTTTAAAATTTCATTTGCGGTCACCGGGTCTCAGCTCCTTTGTTGCATGGGTGAAATTTTGTTTTTTAAATTATTGTTTCAATCCAGCTTCATCCGGCGGCGATTTAAATTCATATTAGTGCGGATTCACCATTTTGTCAAGTTATGACGAATGATGATGATCGGTTATTTTATGATGTTGCAACGGGTGTCGGAATTTCATTTTGCATTTACTTCGGGTTACCGCGGATTTTGATTGTCAAGCGGCGGATAATGTGTTATAATTCCACTCGTATTTCGTTTTTTGGGGGATCTTACATGAAAATCTCAGTCAGCGACACGCCCGAGCAGCTCGGAAAAATTGCGGCCGAAGAGGCGGCGAGGGTCATTAACGCGGCCATCGCGGCCAAGGGGACGGCGCGCATTTTGCTCTCGACGGGCGCGTCCCAGTTTCAGATGTTTGAAAATTTGATCAAACAACCGGTCGACTGGACGAAAGTGGAGATGTTCCATCTCGATGAATATGTCGATCTGCCGATCACTCATATCGCAAGTTTCCGAAAATATCTCACCGAACGGCTCGTCGGAAAAGTGCCGCTGAAGGCCGCGCATTTCGTCAGCGGCGAGGGCGACGTCAAGACCAATATCGACGCGTTGACCCAGGAACTGCGCCAAGCGCCGATCGATCTGGGCGTGATCGGCATCGGCGAAAACGGACACATCGCCTTCAACGATCCGCCCGCCGACTTTGACAACGACGAGGCCTACATCGTGGTCGACCTCGACGACGCCTGCAAACGGCAGCAAGTCGGCGAGGGCTGGTTTGCCACGACGGACGATGTCCCGAATCAGGCCATCACGATGACCCCGAAACAGATTTTGAAGAGCGAGCGGATCATCTCAATCGTGCCGCACAAGGTCAAGGCGAACGCCGTGCGCAACACCGTCTACGGCGAATTGTCCCCGATGGTACCCGCCACGCTGCTCAAGCAAAAGGCCGATTGGATTTTGTATCTCGACAAGGGTTCAGCCGAATTGTTATGATGGCATCACCGCAGGGGCGACCCTATGTGGTCGCCCGCGCAGATGGGAATTGGAAAATAAGAATCCGTAGGACGGGGGCTTGCTCCCGCCGCCCCATGAGTGCACAGCCATGTGCGCGACCGCATCATAAAATACGGGCACTCCGTCATATTCCGAATATACTATAATGATAATGCGGCATACGCCGTAAATTGATCATGGAGCAGGCGCAAATGCAGGAAAGACATATCCGTGTGGCAAAATTCGGCGGCAGCTCGCTGGCCGATGCCGGGCAGTTCAAAAAAGCGGCGCAGATTATCGCGCAAAATCCCGACCGCCGTTATATCGTCCCCTCCGCTCCGGGCAAACGCTTCGGATCGGACATCAAAGTGACCGATCTTTTGTTGTCGCTGCTGAAAAAAGACGTCGACCGGGCCGGGGTTTTGGACTTGATCTTCGCGCGTTATGACGGGATTATCAAGGGGCTCGGGCTTTCGCTCGACCTCTCGCAGGCGCGTCAAGATATCGAGCGGGCGCTTGCTTCAGATATCAAGAATCCCGAGTGTTATGTCGCGAGCAGAGGCGAGTATCTGTCGGGGCTGGTGATGGCGGAATACCTCGGCTTTGAGTTCATCGACGCCGCGGAAGCGGTCTTTTTCGACGACAACGGCAATTACGATTTCAAAACCACCGACAGTGTGCTTTCAAAGCGGCTCTCGAGATGCCGCACCGCCGTGATTCCGGGATTTTACGGAAGTATGCCCGACGGGACGATCAGGACCTTTTCACGCGGCGGCTCGGATATCACGGGTTCCATCGCGGCAAGAGCCGCGGGCGCCGATTTATATGAAAACTGGAAGGATGTCTCCGGCTTTTTGATGGCCGACCCGCACATCGTCGACCATCCGCGCACCATCAGCACCATCACCTACCGCGAACTGCGCGAGCTGGCCTATATGGGCGCGACCGTGATGCATGAAGACGCGGTCTTCCCGGTGCGCCAAGTCGGAATTCCGATCAACATCCGCAACACCAACGACCCCGCGGCGCCCGGCACGATGATCGTGGCGCACACCGACCGGGTGGATTTGCAAAACGTCATCACCGGCATTGCGGGTAAAAAGGGGTTTTGCATCCTGATCATCGAAAAAGAGATGATGAACACGGAGGTCGGATTCGGCCGGAAAGTGCTCTCGGTGCTGGAAAAAAACAAGGTCAGCTTCGAGCATATGCCGTCGGGTATCGATTCGCTGTGTGTCATTGTCAGCGAACACGACATCGCGGGGCACGAAAAGCAGGTCATGGACGACATCATGCTCACCGCGCAGCCCGACGTGGTGCGGCTGGAGCGCGGGCTCGCGCTGATCGCGGTCGTCGGACGCGCCATGAGGAGCGCCATCGGCACCGCGGCGCGCATATTCCGCTGCATCGCCGCCGAGGGGATCAACGTGCGCATGATTGACCAGGGCAGCAGCGAATTGAACATCATCATCGGCGTCGAGGAGTCCAGTTTCGAACCGGCGATCAATGCGATCTATCACACTTTTGTAAAGTAGCCGAACGCAGGTGGTCGCGAGATCCTTCGACTCCGCGCGTGATTCACGCGCTGCGCTCAGGACGACAAAATGCACACGTTTGTGAAGTGAGAGGGCAGAGGTTAGAGGGCAGAGGGCAGATACGGGAGACGAGAGTTATGACACTCCGCTTCCCTAAAGGGAAAGAAATGTAAAAATATTTCTTCTTCTGTCTTCGGTCCTCAAAGAGGGCAGAGGTTAGAGGGCAGAGGGCAGATACGGGAGACGAGAGTTATGACAC
>CAZPLU010000026.1:0-12549 GCA_964587625.1 uncultured Eubacteriales bacterium | reverse complement strand
TCCGCTTCCCTAAAGGGAAAGAAATGTAAAAATATTTCTTCTTGTGTCTTCGGTCCTCAAAGAGGGCAGAGGTTAGAGGGCAGAGGATCGATATTGGGGACGAGAGATTGCTGAAATTTGTTTTTATGTTTTAATCTTAAAACCGATCGGTTTTTGTTATCGGCACACCGAGAACGGAATGGCTAAGACCATTCCCCGCAAGAATAATCGCCGCTTTTCGGGGTCAATATAAGCCCCGGGAGGCGGTTATTTTGTGGGTTTTTTTATTGAAGACGGCGGGTGCGTTTGTCGCAATCATCGCGGCGGTGCGCATCATGGGCAAACGGCAGGTCGGGCAGTTGCAAGTGCCCGAACTCGCCATCACGATCATCATCTCCCAAATCGCCACCGAACCGCTGCTCGATCCTGAGATGCCGTTCTTTCAGGCGATGGCGGCGGTCGGATTGTTGGTGCTGCTGGAACTCGGCATGTCCGCGCTGACGCTGGCAAGCCCGCAAATCAATAAATTTTTCCACGGTTCGCCGAGCTTTTTGATGAACATGGGCAAGCTCAACCGCGCCGAAATGCGCAGACAACGCATCACGGTCGAGGATATCTGCGAGGCCATGCGCCAGCGCGGCTGTCCGAACCCCGAGGCGCTTTCTTGCATCGTGTTGGAGACCAACGGGCGAATGTCGGTGTTTTTCCGCGAGGAACGCGCCCGCGCGGACCCCTGTGAGGACGGCATTCCGGCGGTCGTGATCGCGGACGGAAAAATCAACCCCAACGGGTTGAAATTTTACGGGCGGGACGAGGGCTGGCTGCGCGATTTGCTGAATAAAAGGGGGTTGGCTGCGGAAGATGTGTTTTTGATGACCGCGGATGCAAAAGATGGAGTTTATATCGTTGACAATTCAAACCAAATGCGATAGAATAACAATCAGGTCAATCCATACAGGCCTGATTTTCGTTATATTGGAGGAGTTTCCATAGAAAGCGACATATGGTGGTGTATCACCGCAATCGTGTTTTTGCTTTTCGCGTTCTTCACCTGCGCGGCGCAGACGGCGGCAATTACAATCGCCGACTCACGTTTGAGAAAACTGGCCGAGGACGGCAAAAGATCGGCGCGGAGCATATTAAAAATGACTTCGGAGCCGTCCCGATTTTACGATTGTTTGGACACCGGACGCGTTTCACTCGCGCTGGCGTTTGTCAGCTGTATCATGGCCGCATTCCTATCCGATGTCGCCGCGTGGTTTGAAATAACCGGCGGGTTTGCGACCGTTCTTGCGGTGCTGCTGCTGTTCATCATCAGCGCCGCTGTCTATCTAACGCTCGGATATTGGTTCCCGAAAAAACTCGGCGCGCACTTTTACGAGAAATTCGCGTTGAGGTTTTCCGGCTGGCTCAAGTTGGTCTATCTCCTGAGTTACCCCATGACCGCCTTCAACAAATGGGCGGCGACCGTTTTTGCGCGCGTGTTCGGCGTCATCCCCGGGGAGAGCGACGAACAGGTGACCGAGGAAGAAATCCGCATGATGGTCGATGTGGGAAAGGAAAAAGGCGTCATCGAGGACAGCGAAAAGGCGATGATCAACAATGTCTTCGAATTTGACGACCGCGTTGCCGCAGAGGTGATGACGCATCGCACCGAGGTCTGCGCCGTCGAGAACATCGACACCGTCGACGAAGTGCTGAAACTCGCCATCGAGGAGGGATATTCCCGCCTCCCGGTTTACCGGGAAGACATCGACACGATCATCGGCGTGGTCTATGCCAAAGACCTGTTGAAATATGTCGGGAAGCGGCTTCCGGCCGATATCAACGCCGAAAAGATCATGCGCCCGCCGTTTTTCGTGCCCGAATCGGTCAGCTTGAGCGAATTGTTCCGCGAATTGACCGGACGCCGCATCCAGCTCGCCATTGTCGTCGACGAATACGGCGGCACCTCCGGGCTTGTGACGATTGAAGATTTGCTTGAGAGCATCGTGGGCAACATGCGCGATGAATACGACAACGAGGAAGAAGAATTCATAAAGACCGGCGAGGACACTTATGTAGTCGACGGGAGCATGCTGCTCTCGGACCTGGAAGAACTGCTCGATGCGGAGCTGCCGGAGGGGGACTACGACACCGTCGGCGGACTGCTGCTCTCGAATCTCGGACATATCCCCGCGCCTCAGGAACACGCCGAAATCACAACCGCCGGATTGAAATTTACGATCGCGGAAGTCGATAATCTCAGAATCGCCAAGGTTTTGATCGCAAAACTCTCGCTATCCGAGAAAGAATAGAACTCTCGAAAGGAAATCTCTGAATGAACAACGAACTTGTCGTCCGGGTCAAACAGGTCGAAGAAGCCGTTCGCAATCGCATCGAAGCGGCGAAATACGAAGCCGAACACATTGTGGAAGCGGCAAAGGCCGAGGCGATGCAACAATATGATAAGGCGTTCGATCTGACGCATAAGCAGTTGATTGAGGGGACATTTCAAGCCGAGCGCGAGAGCGCGGCGGTGTTGCAACAAGAGATACAAAACGGCAGACAGAAGATTGCCGAGACAATGGGGCACGCGCAAAAAAACACCGAAGCGGCCTTAAAACTCGTGGTCGGAAAGCTGATCGCAACATGATTGTCGAGATGAAAAAGGTCTCGATCCTGGGGCTTTTAAACGAACAGGACGGGATTTTGGAAAAATTGCAACGGCTGGGGACGATCCAGTTTGTCGGGGAGACCCGCGACGCCGAAAAAGTGAAGCAGGTGGAGGCCCTCTCGGCAAGCCGGGCCGAAATTGATTTCTGCGTCGATTTTCTTTTAAGGTACCGCGTCAAGACCCGAAACCTGCTCGCCTCGCTCGACGTGGTGACCCGCCCGGTTGACGAAAACACCGCATCAACGCTTGAAAAAGACGAAAAGCGGCTCGAAAAAGCCGTCGCAGCGGTGCGGGAATACGAGAGCCGGCTCAACGAGATCAAAGAAAAACGGGAGCGCGCAGAAACCCGAGTCGCCGCGCTGTCCCCCTGGCTCGGGTTGAAAACGCCTCTTTCCGAAATCCGCGATACCGAATCGACATTGATTTCGGCCGGTTTTGTCTTGCAACGCGACAGCGCGGGGTTTGCGGACGCGATCGATCAGCGCGACGGGATCGCTTTCGAGGAGGCGTACGCCGACGCCGAAAACACTTACTATATGATTGCAACCCATAAAAGCGCCGCGCGGGAATGGGACGAGACCGCCAAGCGGTTCAACTGGACAAGAGCGGATTTGTCCGAATTCGAAGACACCGCCGGGGGCGAAACCGAACGGCTGAAAAAACAAATCGCCGAATTTGATCGGGCCAGGGAATCCATCGAGACCGAAGCGGGTCGCGGCGACTTACTCGATTATTTCGAAAACATGAGCGACCTGAACGCCATCAAGAGCGAACGGCTAGACGCCAAAACGCTGTCCGTGGACACAATGCGCTGTTTCGCCGCCGACGGCTGGATCCCGGCCGAGAGCGCCGGAGCGCTGACCGAAGCGATTTTTGAAATCACGAACCATGTCGTGGTGGAATTTTCCGATGTGACCGACGAAGACGAGCCCCCGGTGCTTGTGCGCAACAACAAGGCGGTCAGGCCTTTTGAATCCGTGACCGATTCGTTTTCGCACCCGAGCTACCGCGATGTCGATCCCAACGGGTTGGTGGCGATCTTTTACTCGTTGTTTTTCGGCATGATTTTAGGCGACGCGGGATACGGCGTCGTTTTGTCGCTCGCTTGCGGCGCGGCGCTGTTGTTTTTGCATCCCAAACCCGGCATGCGCAAAAATTTGGGCGTGTTTTTGGCCGGAGGATTGGGTGCGATTCTCTCGGGCGCCGTCTTTGGGAGCTGGTTCGGAACCTCCGCGATCCCCCCGCTGCTCCCCGTCACCTCCGAATCCGGGATGCCGATTCAATTGGAAATTCCGCTTCAGACCATGATCTTTACCATCGGCCTCGGCGTCGTGCATATGTTCAGCGGCTATATCGCGCTGGCGGCCAAAAATATCAGGCAGGGCAGGATTTTCGCCGCGATTTTTGACCAGGGCTTTTGGATGCTGCTGATCCTCTCACTGTTGATGCTGGCCGGGCCGATGGCGATCCCGGGCGAGACCGGCGCGTTGGTCGGAACCATCGGAAAATGGACGGCGCTGGGCTCCGCGGCCGCGCTGGTGCTGACGCAGGGGCGCTCGTCGAAAGGTCTGCTCGGAAAACTCGGCGGCGGTCTCGGGTCGTTATACAATGTCTTCGGGTTCGTCGGCGACGCGCTGTCGTATACGCGCCTTTTCGCCTTGAGCTTATCTTCGGGCATTATCGCATGGGTGTTTAATATGATGTCCGGGCTGGTCGGAACAAGCTTCTTCGGAATCATCTTCATGATCGTCGTCTTATTGATCGGACATCTGCTCAACTTTTCACTCTCGCTGCTGTCGGCCTATGTCCACACAAGCCGCCTGCAATACGTCGAGTTCTTCTCAAAGTTTTACGAGGGCAACGGCGAGGACTTTATCCCCTTGGCGAGGCGTACGCAGTATATCGAGATCACCGGAAACATCGCCGCTCCCGGCGGCAAATAAACGCTGTAATGGGCTCACGCCCGTTCAACATAACATCAAAACACGGAGGTTTTACAATGAGTTTTTTCACAGCAGCGGCAACAGTCACGGCAGCTGCCGCCGAACCGGTTTTCACCGGTATCGTTCTGGCTTTCATCGGCTCGTTCATCGCAACGGCGGTCGCGGGCATCGGCTCGGCGCTGGGCGTCAAAATCGCGGGCCAGGCGGCGGCCGGCGTCGTCACCGAGGATCCCAAAAAATTTGCAAAAGTTTTAATTTTGCAATTGCTTCCGGGTTCCCAGGGGCTTTACGGCTTTATCGTCGCGGTTTTGATCTGGGTGAAGATGGGCGTTTTCTCGGGCAATCTCACGGCGCTTTCGGTCGAGCAGGGCATGATGTTCTTGCTGGCGGGCATGCCGGTCGGCATTGTCGGATTTTTTTCGGCGATCTATCAGGGCAAAGTCGGCGCAAGCGGATGCGCACTTGTCGCCAAACGCCCGGAGAGCAGTTCCAAAGCCGTCACGATGGCGGCGATCGTCGAGACCTACGCGCTGCTCGCGCTGATCTCGTCGGTTTTGATGTGGCTCGGTGTTCAGGTCTGATATGAGCGGAATCGAGAGTATTAAAACCAAAATCGAGGCCGACGGCACAGCCGAGATCGAGCGGCTGCTCGCTGCGGCGAGAGCCGAGGCGACCCGCATCAAGCGTGACAACGAGGCAAAAATGGCAGAGCTGGAGTCGCAGGCCGAGGCTAAGGTGGCCGCCGTTCGCGCACAAAAACAGCGCATCGCGGCGTCGAACGCCTCCCTTGCCGTGCGCAAGGAGATGCTTGCCGCCAAAAAGCAGCTGATCGGCCGTGTCTGCGACGAAGCCGTCAGGCACATTGAAAACTTGAATGCCTCCGAGTATGAAAAAGCAATACTGGGCCTGTTCGCGCAATGCAAAATCGAGGGCGGCGAACAGATTCGGCTGTCCGGGAATGCGAAAGCGAAGCTCGGAGAGGGCATTATCGGCAAGATGAACGCGCTTTCGGGGAAACAGGTCACGCTTGGCGCGGTCGCTTCCGAGATCGCCGGCGGATTTATCGTGCAGGGCAAAAACAGTCGGCAGATCTGTACGTTCGAGGCCGCGTTGGAACTCAAGCGCGATCAAATCGAAACGGAAGTCGCCGAAATCCTGTTTGAACAGGAGCAAAAAAAACAGTGAGCGAACGGTATTATTACGCGGTCGCAAGAACCGCGGAGCTGGAAAACAAACTGCTCTCACGGGCAAAGCTCGAACAGCTGACGGACGCGGCGGACGCGCTGTCGGCGCTGCGGGCGTTGTCGGGAACGGTTTATGCCGAGAGCGCCGACACGCCGCAAAAGCCCGGGGAGTTCGAGCGCATGCTGACCGCGCAGGCGCACGCGGTGTTCTCCTATATCCGCGAGGTCAGCCCCGAAAAGGCGCTTGCCGACCTGTATCTGATCGCCTATGATATTTTCAATTTAAAAGTGCTGCTGCGGTGTGAAAAGCTCGGACGTGACCCCGCGCCGCTGATGTCCGCGCTCGGCATTTTCGAACCCCCGGCACTCCGTGAGGCCTTTGAAAGCGGCGATTTTTCAGAATATCCCAAGGTCGTCGGAGAAGCGGTTTTGACCGTGCGCAAAGCGCTTTCGGCGGGCTCGCCGGTCAGCGTGATCGACCTGACGCTCGATCGGGCGCAGTTTGCCGCGCAGGCCGGATACGCGAAAAAGTGCCGCAATGAATTTATGGCGGATTATATGCGCATCACCGTCGATCTGGCCAACCTCCGCGATTTTTTGAGGACGCGCACCGGCGGCAAAGGCGTTTTTTACACGGTGTTCATCGAGGGCGGAACCCTTTCGGTGGACTTTTTCGACGACTGTTACGACGGCGCCGGCGCGCTCTCGAAAAAGCTCGAACTCACCCGGTATGCGCCGCTCGCCAAGAGCGCGGGCGAGGGCGATATGACCGCGCTTGAGCGTGAATGCGACGACTTTTTGACCCGGTATGTGCGCGAGGGCAAAAAGATTCCCTTCGGACCGGAGCCGCTGATGGGCTATGTATCGGCGAAATTGACCGAAATCGCTCAGCTGCGGATCATCTTCATCGGAAAGATCAACAACCTGCGCCCGGAAATCATCCGCAAGCGTCTGCGCCAGTTGTTTTAACAGGAGGTACAGGGCATGACGGGAAAAATTGCAGTCATCGGCGATCGGGATTCGATTTTGGCGTTCAATGCTTTGGGCGTGACCGTGTTCGCCACTTCCGACGAGCGCGAGGCCTCCCGCAAGATCGCCGAACTCGAAAAAGACCATTATGCGATTATTTTTATCACCGAACCGTTGGCGGAAAAGCTGGAGCCCGTTTTCGCCGCCTACCGCAACAAGACCGCCCCCGCGTTGATTTTGATCCCGAACAATGCGGGCAGCACCGGAAAAGGCCTTGCGGCCGTCAAGGCGAGCGTCGAGCGCGCCATCGGCGTCGATATTTTTAAACAATAATCGTCGCTCCGAGTTTCATATAGGAAGGATTATATTATGGCCGGAACAATTACAAAGGTCTCGGGACCGCTCGTGGTCGCCGAGGGCATGAACGACGTGAAAATGTATGACGTGGTGCGCGTGAGCGATCAACACCTCATCGGCGAAGTCATCGAGGTGCGCGGCGCAAACGCGTCGATACAGGTCTATGAGGAGACCTCGGGACTCGGGCCGGGCGAGCCGGTCGAGACCACGGGCGAGCCCCTCTCCGTCGAGCTCGCCCCCGGCATTGTCGGCGGCATTTATGACGGCATCCAGCGTCCGCTGGAAATCATCCGCGAAAAGAGCGGCGACTTCATCGGGCGCGGCATCACCGTCGACAAGATCGACCGCCAAAAGAAGTGGGATTTTGTCCCGACCGTGAAAAAGGGCGACAGGGTCGCGCGCGGCGACATCATCGGCACGGTGCGCGAAACCGAGATTATCACCCATAAAATTATGGCACCCAAGGGTTATGAGGGTATTATTCAAGAGATCAAAGAGGGCAGCTTCACCGTCGTCGAGCCGGTCGCGGTCATCAAAACCGCCGAGGGCGACAAAACTCTGCAAATGTTGCAAAAATGGCCGGTGCGCATCGGCAGGCCGTATGTCGAAAAATTGCCGCCGGTGGTTCCGATGACGACCGGACAACGCATCATCGACACCTTTTTCCCGGTCGCAAAGGGCGGCACCGCCTGCATCCCGGGTCCGTTCGGCAGCGGCAAAACCGTCGTCCAGCACCAACTGGCAAAATGGGCAGACGCCGAAGTGGTGGTTTATATCGGCTGCGGTGAGCGCGGCAACGAGATGACCGACGTGTTAAAAGAGTTCCCCGAATTAAAAGACCCCAAAACCGGCGAGTCGTTGATGAAGCGCACGATTTTGGTGGCGAATACCTCGGACATGCCGGTCGCGGCGCGTGAGGCGTCGATTTATACCGGTATCACGATCGGGGAGTATTTCAGGGATATGGGCTATTCGGTCGCGCTGATGGCCGACTCGACCAGCCGCTGGGCCGAGGCGCTGCGCGAGATGTCGGGTCGTCTGGAAGAAATGCCCGGCGAAGAGGGTTATCCGGCCTATTTGGGCAGCCGCGCCGCCGAGTTTTATGAGCGCAGCGGAAGGGTCAGATGTTTGGGCGGCGACAACCGAGAGGGTTCGTTGACGGCGGTCGGCGCGGTCAGTCCGCAGGGCGGGGACCTCTCCGAACCGGTCACGCAGGCCACGCTGCGCATTGTCAAGGTCTTTTGGGGTCTTGATTACGCGCTTGCCTATCGCCGCCACTTCCCGGCCATCAACTGGATGAACAGTTATTCGTTATATTTGGAACGGTTGGAGGACTGGTTTAACATCCATGTCAGCTCCGATTGGGTGCGCGTGCGCACCGAGGCCATGCGTCTGCTGCAGGTCGAGGCCGAATTGCAGGAGATCGTCCGGTTGGTCGGTATCGACTCACTCTCGGTCGCGGATCAGTTCCGTCTTGAGGCGGCAAGATCGCTGCGCGAGGACTATCTGCAGCAAAACTCTTTTTCCGAAACCGACAGCTACTGTTCGCCGCAAAAGATGTATAAGATGCTGCGCAATCAAATTTTATTTTATGAACTGGGCGAAGATGCCATCGCCGAGGGCGCACTGCTCTCCGATTTGATGGCGATGCCGGCGCTGCACGATTTGGCCTATCAAAAAGATATACGAGACGACAATATCCGCGAGTTCGATCGCATTGCCGACGACATTCGCCGCCAGATCGCGGCGGCGCTCGGCGAGACCAAATAGGGGGGGAAACCGATGTATAAGCAATATCAAACCATCCGTGAGATCGTCGGGCCGCTGATGCTGGTCGAGCAGGTAGAGGGCGTCAAATACGACGAACTGGTCGAAATCACCACGCAGGACGGCGAAAAACGCCGCGGCAGGGTGCTTGAGATCAACAGGGATCAAGCGCTGATCCAGCTGTTTGAGGGTTCGCAGAGCATCAACCTGCGCGACAGCAATGTCCGGTTTTTGGGCAGGAGCTTGCAGCTCGGCGTCTCACAGGATATGCTCGGGCGTGTTTTTGACGGACTCGGCAACCCGCGTGACGGCGGCGCGCCGGTCATCGCAAAAGAACGACTCGACATCAACGGCCATCCCATCAATCCCGCCGCCCGCGACTTTCCGTCCGAATTCATCCAGACCGGCATCTCGTCGATCGACGGGCTGAACACGCTGGTGCGCGGACAAAAGCTGCCGATTTTTTCCGGCTCGGGTCTGCCGCATTCGCGCATCGCCGCTCAAATCGCCCGTCAGGCCAAGGTTTTGGGTACCGACACGCAGTTTGCGGTCGTGTTCGCCGCCATCGGCATCACCTATGAGGAGGCCGACTATTTTATCAGCGACTTCCGCGCCACAGGCGCCATCGACCGCACGGTGCTGTTTATGAATTTGGCCAACGACCCGGCCATCGAGCGCGTCGCGACCCCGCGTATGGCGCTGACCGCCGCCGAATTTTTGGCCTATGAGATGGGTATGCATGTGCTGGTCATTTTGACCGATATCACCAACTACTGCGAGGCGCTGCGCGAAATTTCCGCCGCCCGCAAAGAGATCCCGGGCCGCCGCGGCTATCCCGGTTATATGTACACCGACCTCGCCTCAATTTACGAACGCGCGGGCAGGATTCGCGGTCGCGCCGGCTCGATCACCCAGATCCCGATTCTGTCGATGCCCGAGGACGACAAGACCCATCCGATTCCCGACTTGACCGGATATATCACCGAGGGACAGATCATTTTGTCCCGCGACCTCTACCGCAAGGGTATTTTACCGCCGGTCGACGTGCTGCCGTCGCTTTCGCGACTGAAACAAAAGGGCGTCGGCGACGGAAAGACCCGCGAAGATCATGACGGCCTGATGAACCAATTGTTTTCGTCGTACGCGCGCGGCAAAGAGGCCAAGGAACTGGCGGTCATTTTGGGTGATGGCGCGCTTTCCGAGATGGACAAACTCTACGCCAAATTCGCCGATGCGTTTGAAAAACGGTATATAGGGCAGGGTGAGACCGAGGACAGAACCATTGAAGAGACCCTCGACATCGGCTGGGAACTGCTGACCGTTTTCCCCAAATATGAGCTAAAACGCATTAAAGAAGTGTTTATCGAGAAATACTACCCGAAGAAGGACTGATCCGATGCCCGTCACCAACGTAAGCCCGACCAGAATGGAATTGCTTCGCCTCAAGCAGCGGCTTGCCACCGCAAAGCGGGGTCACAAGCTGCTCAAAGACAAGCAGGACGAGCTGGTGAAAAAATTCATAGAGCTGGTGCGCCAAAACCGCGAACTGCGCCCGGAGGTCGAAAAGGAGCTCTCGGCGGCGTTCGGCAACTTTGTGGTCGCCAGCGCGGTCATGAGCGCGGCGGGGCTGGAGTCGGCGCTGCTGTTTCCGATGCAGAGCGTCTCGGTCGAGGTCAGAACACGCAACATCATGAGCGTCAACACGCCCGTGTTTGAATTAAAACGCGAAAATGTCGAAACGACATTGCCCTACGGGCTTGCGCAGACCTCGGCGGAATTGGATTTTGCGCTCGAGCGGATGCAGGCGGTCTTCGAACGGCTGATCAAACTGGCGGAGGTCGAAAAAAGCTGCCAGCTGATGGCGAAAGAGATCGAGCGCACCCGCAGGCGCGTCAACGCGCTCGAATACGTCATGATCCCGGGGTTTCAAGAGACCATCCGTGCAATCACGATGAAGCTCGACGAGGCCGACCGCAGCACGCGGGTCAACCTGATGAAGATCAAGCAGATGCAGGGGCAGTAAAAGGGGAGAACGGCGGAATAACGCCGCTGGTTTTATGATCTTAATATTGTAAGTATGATACAGAAAAAGTATCACAAAATCAAATACGGAGGGTTGAGAATGAGTTTTATCGAGCTCGCATGGAAGAGAAAAAGCATCCGCAATTTTAAGCCGGACGAAGTGCCGACGGAAAAGATCATGCTGCTGCTCGACGCCGCACGGTCTGCGCCGAGCGGTGGCAACCGTCAGCCGTGGCATTTTTATGTGATCAAGGACGCGGCAGTGAAAAAGCGGATTTGCGAGTCCTCCGGCGGACAGCGTTTCATCTCGCAAGCACCCGTGAATATTGTCGTGTGCGCCGACCTTGAGCGGACAAGCGCCCGCTACGGCGAAAGAGGCCGCGGCTTATACTGTCTTCAGGACACCGCCGCCGCAATCGAGAATTTGCTTCTCTGCGCAGCCGAACAGGGGCTTGCCGCCTGCTGGTGCGGTGCGTTTGATGAAAAATCCGTCTCGGACGCATTGGATCTGGATGAAAATTTCCGCCCGGTCGCGATCATTCCGGTCGGATATGCCGTGAACGAGCCGCCGAAAACCCCGCGCAGGCCGGTTGAGGAAATCACAACGTTTATCGGCTTTGACGTCGAATCGGTTCCGAAGAGTGAACCGCAGCGGATCAAAATCGAACACGCCGATATGGGCGGGGCGCTGTTTAACGACCTGAACCTCGCGGGCAGCGAATTTAACAACATCAATATGCGCGGATTCAGGTTCAGCGATATGAACCTGTCCGACGGCAAAATATCCGATTGCAATCTGGCCAATACGGAGATTTCGAATTGCAAACTCGACGGATTCACCGTGAACGGAGAGGTGATTGCAGACCGGTTGGGTAAAAAATAAGCGACAAGTGCCGGTTGGATTTAAAATTACTTGTCGTCTTTGCGAGGAAAGCGCGGGAGTCGCCCCGCGCACGACGAAGCAATCCAGACCCCCGAGCGTCCGGATTGCCACTTGGATTGCCGCGGGGCTAAAGCCCCCCGCAACGACGGTGTTGGATTGCCTAACCGCTTTATGATGAAAACAAAGGTATTACAGTTTCTTCGACATCGTGACGAAGCCGTCTTCCTCAAAGCCATCTTTGGCGTAGAGCTCTTTGGCGGCTAGATTCGTCGAGAGCACCTCGAGCGTCACAGAGACCGCTCTGCCCTTGAATTCGCGATCCAGCCAATTTAAAAAGCCGATGCCGAATCCGTGGTGGCGAAACAGCGGGTCTATGTAGATCTCATCGAGGATGATCACATTGCCCGCCTCCTCATTGCACCAATAGGTGGTGATGAGCGCGTAGCCCGCGATGGCGGCGAGGTCGGGTTCGACAATAAAATAACCGAACAGGTTCTCGTGTTTTGAGATCACTTGATTGAATGTGAGCAGGGCGCTGTCGCGGTCGTAGCCGCGTTTGGTGGCTCCTGTGTTGTAAAAGTCCTCGCAGAGTTTTAAAAACGTCTCTCGGTCTTCGGGCGTGATTTCCCTGACTGGCATAAGAATGACCTCGTTATTCAGATTGAAGCCGCTCTGCACGGCACGAAAAAATTATATCGTGTCCGACGGTAAAAATCAATACGAATTTTTTGTGATTGTCAATAGTTCATAAAAATTTCATACCCAAAAGGTTAATTAACGCATGAAAAT
>CAZPLU010000025.1:0-35534 GCA_964587625.1 uncultured Eubacteriales bacterium | reverse complement strand
TATGTCTTTCGCAACCCCGGTCGGTATAATCTCGGATTATTCGCCGTGCCAGCGCGACATCGAGCGGCACATCGACAAATACGGATAAATCGATAAACGGCGCAATGGTTGAGTTCTGCCGCCCAAACGGATAATCCATAATGATGTAATCAAGCGGCTCTTTCAACAGCCGCTTGATATCCGCCACAATCGGCTCAACCTGCCAATCGTCGTATCCGTTTCTATCGGTCGGCAAGTCGTTGATGTCTCTCCCAATCAGACAAACATCATCATAATCGTCAAAAGATAACACCGCGCAGTTTTCAAGCCGTTCTTTTAGTTCGTTGGTAACAGCTGTTTTTCCGCTTCCCGAGACACCCGAAATCGCAATCACAAAGGGCTTTTTCATATAATTTCTCCCGAAAACCGCTTTGTCCTTTCAAGTTCTGTTTGCAACATATCTGCAAATCGTTGAATATCCGGCTCAGGCGTTTCCGCCTGATCCAAAATATCGCCGCAATCGACGCTTTTAAATCCATCATTTCAATCCTTCCAAAACCGCAATCAGTTCCCGCCATTCCCGTATGTAAAGGTGTTCGCATTGAGGCGGCGCCTCTTTTGATTTGTCCCGATATTCGCATTCGATTTCGCTGTCATACCACACGGGAAAAATCCCGGCTCCCGCCGCGCCCTCGACGTCGGCCCGCGGGTTGTCCCCGCAAAACCAGACGTCGCCTGCGTCCAATCCCGCCTTGCGCAGCGCGATTTCAAACAAAATCCGGTTCGGCTTTCGCAGCCCGTATTCGCTGGAAGCGATGACGAACTCGAACCGATTCATCGGCAACAGACGTTTTAAACGCCTTGCCAGCGCGGCTCCCGAAAAGCCGAGGTTGCTGATCACGCCGCTGCGGATCCCGTTTTGATTGATATATTCTATTATTTGATCCGCGCCGGGCATCCTCGCGCCGGCCGACAATCCGTTCCAAAGAACTTCTTCGGCTTCTTCCAAAGAGATATCGAATGTAATTCCCAGATGTTCATAAAACGTTTTTTGCAATTGCCGCTCATGGATTTCAAAGCCGAGCTTCCTGGCCTCTCCGAACTGTTTGAAAAGCTCCTGCGCATGCCGGTCGATCTCTTGAGCCGTCAGGTGAACCGGATTGGACTTGATGTGTTGGAACAACGCGGTTTCGCCGTTTAATGTGCTCCATCCCGGCTCGGATAACAGCGTGTGCCCGTAATCGAACAAAATCATCTTCGGATAGGTCATCGGTATTCCTCCTGCCGCGGTTTTCCGGTTTTGTAGTCGTATTTCCACCCATCATAAATATAGTCCTCGGGGATGCGCACATAACAGCCGATATGCCCGTCTCTTGCGCGCTCGACGATGCCCGAGACATTTCGGTTGTTCACATTCCCCTCAGCGGCCGTCAGCGTATGTTCATTCACAGTTAAAACAATTCCGATATGGTCGTACCACGGGCCGTTTTCGGGCTTGCTCTCGGGCGGTATCACGTTATTATAAATCACAATGTCGCCGCGTTCCGGTATAAATGCGTCTTTTTCCCATCCGCAAAAACCGTTGTTTTGCCCCCATTCCAGCCACGCCTCGACGCAGGCGAAACGCGTGTTCGAAGTCGGCGCATACCGGATCGGCAGCTTCAAGCCCGCCGTGACCGCGCAGTGAAAGGCAAACGCCGCGCACCAGGCGTTTTTCAACTCGTCAAAAGCCGTCTTTTCGGGGAAATATCCGATAATATTCATAAAATCGGCGTCGGTTTTTACCCCGGTGACTTTTTTTGCGGCAAGGGTTTCGGCGATATCCGCGAACGCGGCCCTTGAAAAATCGCTTTTTAGTATCTTCGGCGGATGTGATTCCGGTAATTCGCTGACCGGCAGTCCCAGTTCTTTTTGTAAATTTACAATGCGCGGAGAAGCTTGCCTTTCTTTTACCGTTTCCCAAAGCCAGTGTTGCAATAAATCGGCGTCTTTCAAAACTTCTTCGTACGCGTCGTGGATATGCGCTTTGTCCGAGTGGTGGAAGATCGCCGAACGGATCAGCATCTGTTCTTCATCGGAAAAAAGTCCGTTCAACTCATGCTTGAACGCGACCCGGACCATCTCCGCGCCGTTGACCGCGTGTAAAATGCGTTTACCGCTCTTTGGGAGATAAACATCGTGCAGCAAGCCGCATATGGATGCCGTCTCGGAATCCAAACCGCGTTTTTCAGCCAGCAGCGCGCAGAATTGCGCAACGCCGCCGGTGTGATGATAGGAGGTGATCCTCTTGTTTTTGTCCATGTGCGAAAAAATTTCGTCCACATAGGCCTGCACAACCGCTTTTTTGTCCATTCTTACTCCTAAATCGTCATTCAAAGCGCAAAAGCGTTTAGCCAAAACCCGTTGAGGGTGATGTTTAACAATCGGCATCCGTCTTTGTTAAAAAGAATCTGTTCTTCATATTGATTTTCCGGTCGCCTCCTTCAAAATTATCTGCTCGGCAAATTGGGATTTATCTCACAAATCCAGGTTGACTTCCGAGAGACGATTTCTTTTAATATACGAAGGCTTTCCTTTATTCCAGAAGATAACGATTTGATTTCCAAAGCTCCGTAAATATGATTCGAATCAATGAACGGTTCCAATACCTCACGGAAGTCGATTTCGCCTTTCCCCAGCGGTAGATGCGTGCCTTTACTGATCTCAGCTCTGGCAATAGCGTCGCTGATATGTAGACCGGTAATCTTTGTTTCCCTGAATATCTCAAGAGTATCTTTAACGCTTCTCCCGTCGTTGAAGTTGTGCGAGATATCTATAAGTATTCCCAACGCCGGATAACTTGAGGAGAATAATACGACTTCCTCCAGTTTATGAAACAGGAAAACCTTTCCGCCCACGTGGGTTTCGACGGAGAATGTAATGCCCTCGTCAGTGAATTTTGGCAGAAAGGTTTCTATAACGGAGGTGAAGCGCTCTTTTGACGCGCCCCGGTATTCATATCTTTCCGGAGGCAGGTACGGAGGATGAATAGACACATCCTCGATTCCGTTACTTATAGCGCTTTTATAGGCAGCCGCGATAGCCGATTTATATGCTGAATATTGTTCGTCTGCCGATAAATCGTATAAACTTCCCACATGATATGTCACTTTGAATTTGCGGATACAGTCCGGTAATACATCTATAAAAAGACCAAGCTTTTTATAATATGAGTCGGATACCTGTATCCCTTCATAACCATACTCATCGGCTGTTCTGCATAAAAATTGCCATTTTTCTGATTCATGAGATAATGCCATTAACTTTTCAAGTTTGTCAAAACCTATATCATCCATGGCGAAATACATAACAACTCCCCAATTCATGCCATAAAATTACTGGATATACAGCAAATGCCATCCTGGTGCATCTAAACCCGCTTTACGAAAAGCATAAGAGGCAAATTCCTGTTTATCGTTTGTCCATTATTCATTGTATCATGCAGAATTTCCGAAAACAAGATACAGCACTAGCGCTCAGTTTTTTTATGCATCATTGCAACGATCAGATCACGGTAACAAATCCTAAACTGCCGTGCTCCCTCGGCTGTTTTAAACGTTTTTAACATAAATATCCAGTGCTTGCCGCAGTAATCCGAACCGTCCATGCTGAACACGGCTTGTTCAACCGGCGGCAATTCAAAGTTCCAGTCCGAAAAAAACGTCTCACATCGTCAATGTCGGTATAAAAGTGCGGCACGTCTTTTTCAGTCCTGCCTTCATCGCGCAGCAGCGTGTTCTCATCAGTATTTTATATCGATCGGCATGTTGAAAACTGTGGGTACCCTTTGAAATCAACGTCAAAAATAACTCGCCGCCGGGAAGGAGCACTCGTTTGATTTCGCCGAGCGCGGCGGAAAATCTTTTCGTGTCGGTGTGGTAAATGACGTTGTAGGCCATGACGCAGACAAAACTGCGATCTTCAAAGGGCAGGGAAAACATGTTACAAACGGCGGTTTTGATGTTCAGGTTTTCTTTTATCGCCCATTCCCGAAGATGGTGGATCCCGTAATCCGAGAGATCGGTGGCGTTCACATCAAAGTTCTTTTGAGCCATATAAACCGAGTTCCGCCCAAGCCCGCAGCCGAGATCGAAAAAATCCTGAAATCCGAGACCCCGCCGCCGCTCGGCCAAATAAGCCGATTCGGGGCAGGGGACGAGCCAGCGGTTGCCGGTGTTTTTGCTCCAATCTCATGCCTATGCGATGTGTTCGTCCATTTTTCCTCCGCAGTCCTTCCGGTCGCCCGGTCATCAACTGATCATCCGTTCGAGTATGAAGTTTAGCATATTTTACGTGCTTTTTCAATCGGACGAATAATTTTTTCAATTTATGGTGTTGACAATCGCCCTTTCCCGTGTTATACTCGTGAAAATTTTTCCACGGGAGGGCATCGGGGAATGGCATTGTTCAAAACAAAATTTCATACGACAATGACTACCACCGGTACGCATGGCTATTGGACTGCTTCCACTACGGTCGTGCTTATGCTTCTGTACCCCTATTCGGAAAAATAGAAGAACCTTTTTCGAACAGACAGCGGTGTAAGCCAATCAAAAGGACTTACGCCGTTTTTATTTTTTGGAGGTTTATATGGAGACCTACGAAATTTTAGAGAATTACTATCACGTCCATGACGAGGATGGCCGCCTGCTGTCCCGTCACGGCAGCGTCGAGTTTTTGACGACCGTGCGCTATATCGAAAGATACCTGCGCCCCGGCATGAAGATTTTGGTGAAAAATCATGGGTAGATTAAAATTGATATTCCCGACCCTTGAAATGGAGCAACAGGCGCTGGCATTTCGCAGGGAGTGTTTTGACAACGGCGAGACCGAAATTCAGGGCGACGGCGGCCTCGACCACGCCGAGAGTTATGCGAGTTGGATTACCAAAATCAATTCCGATTTGACAAACGACGGCAATCCCTATGTCCCCGCAACGCTGTATTTTGCTTTCGACGGCGAAAAATTGGTCGGCGTCATCCAAATCCGTCACCGGTTGAACGAAGAATTATTAAAATTCAACGGGAATATCGGCTATCACATCCGCCCGTCCGAGCGCAGAAAGGGCTACGCCACCGAAATGCTCGCGCTGGCGCTCGAAAAGTGCGGGGAATTGGGTCTTGAAAAAGTGCTTGTCTCCTGCGACAACGACAATTTCGGCTCCGCAAAAACTATTCAAAAAAACGGCGGCGTTTTGGAAAACGAAGTTGCGCTTGAGGACGGCGCGGTTGTCAGGCGGTATTGGATTAAACTCAAAAACGCGAACGGCATCGTCAAGGGCAGATTAAAACTGGTGTTCCCGACCCTCGAAATGGAGCGAAAAGCGCTCGATTACCGGCAGGAGTGCTTCGATTTCGGCGAAACCGAGATCAACGGCGACGCCGGGCTCGACCACGCCGAGAACTACGCCGACTGGGTTAAAAAGATCGAATCCGACCTGGCGATCGACGCCGCGGCCACGGGCGGAAAACTCGTGCCCGCCGCCGAATATTTCGCCTTCGACGGCGACCGTTTGGTCGGCACCATTCAAATCCGCTATCAATTAAATGATTTTTTATTCAATTACGGCGGACACATCGGCTACGAAATCCGTCCCTCCGAGCGCAGAAAGGGATATGCCACCGAAATGCTCTCGCTGGCGTTGCAAAAGTGCGGGGAACTGGGCATCGAGCGCGTGCTGATCACCTGCGACAAGAGCAATATCGGCTCGGCCAAAACCATCCTCAGAAACGGCGGCGTGCTCGAAAACGAAATTTTGCACGACGGCGTTCCGCTTCAACGGTATTGGATCGCGCTGCCAGCGAAAATCCGGCCCGTCGGTAAAAACCAATTCGACGCCTGCATCAGGGTCATTAACGAGAGTTTCCTGACCGTTGCCAACGATTTCAATCTGACAAGAGAAAACGCTCCGACCAACGGCGCTTTTATCGACGCCGAACGGCTTGAAAGCGAATCCGGACGCGGCGACGAGATGTACGGTCTGTTTGAAAACGAGCGGCTCATCGGCTTTGTATCGCTCTCGGGCGAACCGCCCGGCGGCGCGAGTTCCCCCGAAAAAATTTTCAAGCTGAAACACCTCGCTGTCCTGCCCGAATACCGGCATAGGGGTTACGGCAAAACGCTGGTCGACTTCATCTGCACCAGAGCCAAAGCGCTCGGCGGCAAAAAGCTGCAAATCGGGCTGATTGACGAAAATACCGTTTTGAAAAACTGGTATCTCCGATACGGGTTTGTCCAAACCGAAACGCGTAAATTCAGCCATCTCCCGTTCACGGTCTGTTTTATGGAAAAACCCATCGAATAACGACGCGTTTTTATGGAAAATTAAAGCGGGGAGAGGTCATCGGCATGGACTTTTGCAGCACCAGGGACCGAAAACTGAATGTGAGCGCGGCGAACGCGATCTTGTCCGGCCTCGCGCCGGACGGCGGGCTGTTCGTCCCGACCGCGCTTCCGTCTTTCTCAATTAACGAAATCGCGGCGATGCGCGATCTGGATTATAACGCCTGCGTTTTCAAAGTGCTGCCGAAATTTTTGCCCGGTTATTCCCCCGAAGAGCTTTCATTTTATATCCCAAGGGCCTACGGGAACAATTTTGACGTCGCCGCCGACCCCGCGCCTCTGCGCGGCCTCGGCGACGGACTTTTCGCGTTCGAATTGTTCCACGGCCCCACCTGCGCCTTTAAGGATTTCGCCTTGCAACTGATGCCTCATCTGCTGACCTCCGCCGCGAAAAAGTACGGAAGCGACCAAAAAATCGCCGTCCTGACCGCCACCTCGGGCGATACCGGCAAAGCCGCGCTTGAGGGCTTCGCCGACGTCCCCGGCACCTGTATCTGCGTCTTTTATCCCGACGGCGGTATCAGCGAAATTCAACGTTTACAAATGGCCACGCAAAATGGAAATAACGTCAGCGTGCTCGCCGTCCGGGGCAATTTCGACGACACGCAAAACGGCGTCAAGGAGATCTTCGCGGACAAAACGCTGCAAGCGGAACTTTCCCGTAAAGGCGTTTTGCTTTCCAGCGCCAATTCGATCAACTGGGGCCGTCTTGCCCCGCAGATCGTCTATTATTTTTACGCCTACTCCCGCCTGTTGAAAAATAAAGCCCTTCAACCGGGCGAGCCGGTCAATTTCTGTGTGCCGACCGGCAACTTCGGCAATATTTTAGCCGGTTATTATGCAAAAAAGAGCGGACTTCCGGTCAATAGGTTGATCTGCGCCTCCAACCGAAACAACGTCCTCACCGACTTCATCAACACCGGCGTTTACGATAAAAACCGCCCGTTTTACCGGACCGACTCCCCCTCGATGGACATTTTGATCTCTTCCAACCTCGAGCGTCTTCTGTTCATGCTCTGCGAAGATGGTGTAAAGGTAAACGGCTTTATGCGGCAACTGAAAGAGGCCGGACGCTACGAGATCGGAAAAGAACTGCTTGACAAACTACACGGCGAGGGTTTCTGCGCTTATGATAGTGACGAGACCGACACAGCGTCCTGTATTGCCGAGACCTGGAAAAAACACGCCTATCTCTGCGACACGCATACCGCCGTGGGACTCGACGCCTGCCGGCAATATCGGACGGCGCAGGGTGACCGAACTACGACCGCGGTGCTGGCCACCGCCTCCCCGTTCAAGTTCGCCCCCGCCATCCTGCGCGCGCTCGGGCAAAATCCGCCCGAGAACGGCTTCGAAGCCATCGGCGCGCTGGAGCGGTTCACCGGGCTTTCCGCCCCGGAGCGGCTGAAAGCCATCCGCGGATTACCTATCCGATTCGATCAAACCATCAGCCGATCCGAGATGAGGAACGCGGTGCTTCACACAGCGTTGAAGTGGCCGACTGGCTGAAATAATTTATAAAAGTTGGTTGTCAAAATGAAATATGTCGTATTTTTGGGCGACGGCATGGCCGATATCGCCGTGCCGGAGCTATCCGACCGCACGCCGCTTGAAGCGGCAAAACATCCCGCCATGGATGAACTGGCCCGAAAAGGCCTCTTCGGCATGGCAAAGACCATCCCCGACGGCATGGAGCCGGGCAGCGACACCGCCAACCTCTCGGTGTTCGGCTACGATCCGAAAATCTATTACTCCGGACGCTCTCCGCTCGAAGCCGTCAACATGGGCATCGAGCTCTCGCCCGAAGACGTCACTTATCGCTGCAACACCGTCACGCTTTCGGATTCCGAAAACCTCGGGGACGCCGTGATGCTCGATTACAGCGCGGGGGAGGTCGAAAACGCCGACTCCCACACGATGATAAAAACCGTTGCGGAGCGCTTTTCCGACAGAGCCGAACTCTGCGCCGGCGTCCGTTACCGCCACTGCCTTGTGCTGCGCGGCGCTGAAACGGGCGCAAAGACCGTCGCGCCGCACGACATCCACGGTCAAAAACTCGAAAAATACCTGCCGACAGGCGCAAACAGCGGCTTGCTGCGCGAGATTATGGAATACTCCTTCCGCGAACTCCCGAGCCATCCGGTCAATATCCGCCGGATCAAAGAGGGCAAAAAGCCGGTCTCGGCGCTCTGGCTCTGGGGCGAGGGCAGGAGACCGCAAATGACCGATTTCAAAGAAAAATTCGGTATTAAAAATGGCAGCGTCATCTCGGCGGTCGATCTGATTCAGGGCATGGGCAGGTGCGCGGGTCTGCGGGTGCTTCAAGTGCCGGGCGCGACCGGCGACAATTTTACCGATTTCGCCGCCAAGGGCCGCGCCGCAATCGAGGCCCTGAAAACCGACGACTTTGTCTATATCCATGTCGAGGCCCCGGACGAGTGCGGCCATCACAGGCAGGCCGCCGATAAGGTCCGTTCGATTGAGCAGATCGACGAAAAGATTGTGAGACCGGTCATGGAATATCTCAGCTCCCGCGGCGAGCCGTTCGGCGTTTTGCTGATGCCCGACCACCCGACGCCGGTCTCGACGACCACGCACAGCGCCGACCCCGTCCCGTTCGTTCTTTACGACAGCCGCCGAGAACTCGACAACGGTATGGGCCTCCGTTTCACCGAGCCCTGCGCGCAAAGTACCGGTATTTACGAAGAACACGCCCACGAGTTGATGAACCGGATGGTAAAACCGGAAAAACGCAATACGTCCGCTGGTTTTTTTTGCGCAAATCGAATATAATCGGAATATAAACCTTTTCGCAAAGGAGCGCCCATGAATAACGCACAACTCACCGCTTATTTAAACAAGGGTATCAAAAATCTTGTTTCAGGCGTGCTCAGGTCCGCGCTCGGCAATCCCAAGGAATCCGCATTTTTGTTGAAGTTTATAAAAAGCGCCGATAAAAACGCCGAAAAGCGGGAAATCCACGAGGCAAACGGGCTGCATGTGCCCGCGTTTTTGATTGCCAGCGTCACAACCTCTTGCAATTTATTTTGCAAGGGGTGTTATGCCCGCGCCAACGGCATCTGCGGCGAAAAGACCAATAAAAACTTATTGCCCGCCGAGAAGTGGGCCGATCTTTTCGCGCAGGCGTCCGGCCTCGGCGTTTCGTTTTGCCTGCTCGCGGGCGGCGAGCCGCTGCTGCGCAAAGATGTGATGGAAAAAGCCGCGAAAATCCCCGGGATCATCTTCCCGATCTTCACGAACGGCACGGTGATCGGCGGGGACTATGTCAAACTGTTCGACCGGCACAGAAACCTGATCCCGGTTTTCAGCGTCGAGGGCGGAAAAGAACAGACCGACGAGCGGCGCGGCGCGGGTACATACGACAAAATCATCTCCGCGATCAAAGCCCTCGGCAAGAAGAAAATACTCTTCGGCGCATCGGTGACCGTCACCGCTCAAAATATCAACGAGATCACTTCCGACGAATTTTTAAAAAACCTCGAAGAACTTGGAAATCGACTGGTTTTTTACATCGAATATGTCCCGGCCGACGGCGAAACCGGGCTTGCCCCGACCGAAAAAGACCGCAAACGCATGGACGAAAAGCTGAGCGCACTGCGCGAAAAATATCCCAAAATGATGTTTTTGTCCTTCCCGGGCGACGAGCAGTACATGGGCGGCTGCCTCGCGGCGGGCAGGGGCTTTTTCCACATCGGCCCCGACGGCGCGGCCGAGGCCTGCCCGTTTTCGCCCTATTCCGATACCGATCTGAAAAAGAGTACGCTCAAACAGGCGCTGTCCTCCCCGTTTTTCCGCGCCTTGCAAGAACGCGGCCTCTCGGGCGGAGCGCACGACGGCGGCTGCACGCTGTTTGAAAACGAAGCCGCGGTCATCGAGTGCCTGAAAAACTGCGGAAAACAACCCGAAACTGTCGCCGACTAAGCGGTTTTGTTTTCGGCAGCGGCGATTTTTGTGTTTGCTTTTACTTCCGATTTGAAATTACCGATCCGATATTCCGTTTCACCGCCCTTAAAGGCGGTTTTATTTTTTACGCGTATTGATTCGATTTTACGTAGGGCGCCGAGATCAGAGTTGTTTTCCCTCAACGGCCCCGATTATTGCGCACAATCACCGGCAATATATCATTTTTAACAAAAACACGCCGTGAAATTTGTCTAAAAATTCTGTCGAAATTTCTTGACAGTTCTTTTTTGCTGTGTTAACATAACGGCAAACAGAGGTTTGCTCCGATCGATTTCACATACGGCGCAAACCCCCACGCATGCCCAAGTTGATCTTTAAGCGCGCACTGTGAGGCCGGCAAGATTCAAAGGGATAACCATATCGTTATAACTGTGATCTTGTCGCATATCGGCAGGATCATTTTTTATGGCGGGAGGTGAAAGCAGTGAAGTTGAAATTCCGGATTATGGACACGGACGCGATAAACCGTGCGCTCTTTCGCATCGCACACGAAATTGTGGAAAAAAACAAAGGAACCGATGCCCTGTGTTTTATCGGAATACGGCGCAGAGGGGTTCCGTTGGCGCAGACCCTTTCCAATATCATTCGAAAATTTGAAAACATTGAAATCCCCGTCGGGATACTCGACATCACTCTATACCGCGACGATCTTACGCCCACAGCGCAGGATCCGGTGGTAAACAGCACGGATATCCCGTTCGATCTGAACGGCAAAAAAGTCATTTTGGTCGACGACGTGCTTTATACCGGCCGGACCGCAAGAGCGGCGATTGACGCGGTATTTTCATACGGAAGACCCGCCAATATCCAATTGGTAGCGCTCATCGACCGGGGACACCGGGAGTTGCCGATCCGTGCGGATTATGTGGGCAAAAACATCCCGACCTCACATTCGGAATTGATCGAAGTGCGCATCCCGCCGTTTGATGACGAAACCTGCGTGTGCCTGATGGATCTAAGCGAAGAAAACTAAAAAATCAGAGAGAAGGAAAAACATGAGCCAGGGAAAAATCTGCTATCTGCCCGACGAAACGCCGCCAATCGGCAAACTGCTGTTGTATGCGCTGCAGCAAGTAATCGTCATGTTCCCCGCAACCGTAACGGTGGCATTGATCACCGGATTCCAGGTCTCCACCACCATTTTTGCCAGCGGACTCGCAACCATCTGTTTCACTTTGATCACCGGTAAAAAACTGCCTCTTTATTACGGTTCGAGCTTCGCCTATCTTTCCGCCATTTCAGGCCTTGTCGCTTCACAGGGATTTACCGCCGTCAACGGTATTTTACCCACCGAAGCCATCCAGATCGCCCAATTCGGCATCATCATGTCCGGTTTGGTCTCGATTGCCGCCGGTTTGATCGTCAAGTTTATCGGCCGCACCGCAGTTGAAAAGATTCTGCCCCCGAGCGTAACCGGTTCGGTGGCGATGATCATCGGTTTGACGCTTGCCGGAAACGCACTGGGTGACGCCGCTCCTGCCGAAGGTCAGCCGCAGATCGTCTGGATCGTTTCGCTTGCCACGCTTTTATCCACCGTTCTTTTCTCCAAATATCTCAAGGGCTTCCTCGGACAACTGCCGTTGTTGCTCGGCGCCGGAGTGGGCTGCCTGACCGCGCTCGGGCTCTTTTTGATCGGCGGCGACAGTATGAACCTGTTCCGCGGACTGCCTCCCGAAGCGCTCGCCGCTTCGACCTGGAAACTCGGCGACGGAAGCATCTTCGCTCTTCCGGCTTTCTCGCTGCCCAAGGTCTCATGGGCGGCGGTTGCGGCGATCATGCCGATTGCAATCGCCACGATTCCCGAATCCACCGCGCATGTCTATCAAATGGATATCTATGTCAACAGCGCCGCAAAAGAAAAGGGTGTCACTAAAAAATACGATATGGTCAGCTTGCTGCACCGCAATCTGATCGGCGACGGCATCTGCGATATGATTTCGGGATTTGTCGGCGGCCCCGCGGGTACAAACTACGGCGAGAACATCAGCACAATGGCCATCACCCGCGTGTTCAGCGTGCCGGTTTTGATGGTTGCCGCGGGAATCGCCATGGTCATCTCCTGCTTCACCCCGCTCATCGGCATCATCTACGGCATTCCGTTGGCTGTCATCGGCGGCCTCGAAATTTATCTGTTCGGCGCGATCGCCGCACAGGGTATCGCCATCATGATTGAAAAGAAGAGCGATATGTTCTCCGTCAAAAACATCGCTGTCATTGCAAGTATCATGGTTTTCGGCCTTGGCATCCATTATCAATTCGGCGGCAGTATGGACTTCTTCGGAATCCAAGTACCCGCAGTCGCAGGTGCTGCCATCTTCGGCATTCTTTTAAATCTGCTGCTCAGCATCGGGGATAAAAAGAAAGAAAAAGCGGCCCAAACCGAATAAAACAGATTGTACAAACAACCGCCCCGCGAAAGGAAATCCCTTTTTTCGCGGGGCGGTTTCTTTTTTTCGAATAAATATCTTGAGTTCGCATAAATCTCCGATAGCGGATTGACTGAAAGGCGGAGAAATGATATATTGGAAATGTACGGGAGGAAGCCATGGACACTCGTTTTATCACACAAGAAGTTATAGCCGAATATCTGCGAAATATTACAGCGGCGCGCGCCCGAGCCGACAGTGATAAAAGCGCGGATAACCTTGTCGCATTGGCTCAACGGCAAGGCGAAGCTGCCGAAGCATATGTTTTCATGGACGCGTTCGAAGACGCAAAATTCCTGTTTTTGCAGATCCTCGACACACTTTCGCAGTTGAACCGACCCGAAGTTTCGGCGGACTTTTGTGAGCGCGCCGGAAAAGTGTTTTTACGCGCGGGGAAAAACGCCGACGCCTCCGCATATTTTTTACGAGCGCTCGCCACCCGTGAAACAATGCCGAAAAACACGCCCGAGAACCGGGCAAAACTTGTCAACCTATATCAACTCTGTGCGGATTCATTGGCTCGAACAAGCCGAATCGACGACGCGGTCGCGTTGTTGAACAAGAAACGCGATTTATTAAAGTCGGGTTATGAATCCGCACCGTCATTATCGGATTTGACAGGATGGGCGGATACGCTCTATGCGCTGGGCAATGTATACGGTCACTATGAGACCCATACGGCCTCTTATAAATTGTACCGGGAGGCGATGTCGCTCTATATTGAAGCGGAAAAAGAATTCAAGTCCGACACCCGCAGAGAAGTCGCAGATTGCCTGGTCGTTCTCGGAGGAATCCACGAACTGGAAAGGGATTATGACCGCGCGCTCGAACACTACCTGAGAGCGCTTGAGATCAACCGCCGCCTGGCGATCAGAGACGGCGATGAGCCGTCGTTAAACCATCTCGCCTCGAGCTGCACCCACACAGCGGAGCTGTATGAGACGATGGGGCGTTTGGTGGATGCGCTAGGTCTGTATCGTGAAAAAGCCGATGTCAATTTGCGCTTGTCAAAGATCAAACCCGTAATCGAGACGCCCGAGGTTTTGTTTTTATCTCCGCCCGAAAACTTTTCCGAACGGTTGGAGCGTCTCGAATCGACATTGCCTTGGCATTCGCTGCTGTTTGAGCTGGAAGAAAATCCGTGCCGAAATAAAATGTATATCACCTATTTTACCATGGGCCGCCTGACCGAAGAACTTGCCGGACAAAACAATGATAACCGTTTATTCAAAGAAGCTCTGCGTTTATTTGAAGCGTCCCGCGCGATTTTAGATATGATCCGTGAACAATTCCCCGACCAAAACCTTGAACAAAAACTGCGCGAAGTGACATCCGGCGTAAAACGAATAAAAAACCGGATCCGCCAAGAATCATCGTTATAAAAACTTTCAATTTTGCAAACAGAATTATTTTTGCCGAATTAAAAACTCTGAATAAAATGAAAGGCAGGACATAATCGTATGAACGAACAACTTGTCAAACAACTCGCCATCCACGGAGGACCCAAAGCCGTCCCGGATCCGTTGCCGCCCAGGGGCCATTTCGGCGAAAAAGAAAAAGCGGCGGCAATCCGCATCATCGACGAGGCGATTGCAAAGGGCGTCGCTCCGGGGTACGGCGGCCCGGAAGAGGAGATTTTTTGCAAAGAATTTTCAGAGATGATGGGCGGCGGTTTTGCAGACGCCGTCAACGGCGGCACCACCGCCGTGTTCGTGGCGCTGCGCGCGCTTGAACCCGAGCCGTTTTCCGAAGTCGTGGTCGGGCCGATCACCGATCCCGGCGGCATCATGCCGATCGTGATGGCAAACTGCATCCCGGTGGTCGCGGACGCCTATCCGGGCTCTTTCAACACCAATTTGGAGGCCGTAAAAAAAGCCGTCACCGACCGCACCTCCGCGATCATCATCCCGCATATCGCGGGGGAACCCGCCGAGATCGATAAGATTTGCGAATTCGCAAAATCCAAGGGCATCAAAGTCGTCGAGGACTGCGCACAGGCGCACGGCGCGACTTTGAACGGAAAACCGGTCGGTACCTTCGGCGATATCGCCGCCTATTCGATGATGTTCGGCAAGCACACCTGCATGGGCGGTCAGGGCGGCGTGGTCTTTACCAAAGATGAGGATTTATATTGGAAAATCCGCCGTTATTCCGACCGCGGCAAACCGTTCGGCCTGCCCGCCGGAAGCACCAACTGCGTGGCTTCATTGAACTTCAACGGAGACGAACTGGGCTGCGCCATCGGACGCGAACAGATCAAAAAGACCGCCGCCATCGCCGCGGGCAGGCGCAGGGTCGTCAAAAAGATTCTTTCGGAAATCACCGGGGTCAAGGCGTTGAAACAGCCGGAATTCATCCGCGGCTCGGAACCGTCGTTTTGGTTTTGGCGGCTGCATTTTGACGGCAGTCAAGTCGATTGCACCAAACAGGAATTCGGAAAAGCGGTGGAGGCGGAATGCAATATGGGCATACTCGCCGATTATCCGGGTCTGCCGTTCACCTTCGACTGGTTCAAAAACCGGCGGGCATTCGGCACCGGTCATTACCCGTGGTCAGCGCCCCAAAACCTCAGCGGAGACAAAATCACCTCAATCAAAGACCTGCCCGTCGCCGAAATGTCGATAAAAGACACCATTTTATTTTATATATACGAGAGTTGGAGTGACGCGGATTGCGTCAATGCCGCAAAGGCGATCAAAAAGGTCTATAACGCCTATAAAAAGTGAACTTTTCAAACGCATGATAAAATTTGAGCTGTAAAAGGAAGCCATAAAATGAGAATCGACGACCACAACCACGCCGACTGGCACGGCCATGACTTTGACAGGTTCATCGCCAACATGGACGAACGCGGGATCGATGTGACCTGGATTTTGTCCTGGGAATGCCCGGACGACGAATTCGACCCGAACACCCTGTACGCGTTTTCCCATAGGCCCGGCGTCGGGCCGGTGCCGTTCGAGCTCTGTCTGGCGTATAAACACAAAGCGCCCGACCGCTTTGTGCTGGGTTACGCGCCCGACCCCCGGAAACCCGGTGCGATCGAGCGGCTGAAGGCGATGAAGGCCATCCACGGCGTCCGCGTTTACGGGGAAGTCAAGCTGCGCATGATGTACGACAACCCCGACGCCGTCCGCATGTACCGCTATTGCGGGGAGCAGGGGATGCCGGTGCTGGTGCATATCGACTATGAATTCAACAACGGCGGGCACCCGTTTCCGAACTGGTGGTACGGCGGCGGCATCGAGGCGTTCGAGCGCGCCGTCGCCAAATGCCCCGAAACCAACTTTTTGGGGCACGCCCCCGGCTTTTGGGCGCATATCTCGGGCGACGATCAATATGACAAAGTGCCCTATCCGAAGGGCAAAGTGCTTCCGGGCGGCAAGCTGATTCAAATGCTCGACAAATATCCGAATCTGTATTGCGACATGTCGGCGGGCTCGGGCGCGAACGCGCTCGACCGCGACCGTGAGTTTGCGCGAAAGTTTTTGATCGCTTATCAGGATCGGGTGCTGTACGGGCGCGACTATTTCGACAACCGTCATCAAGAGGTCCTGACCGCGCTCAATCTGCCGCGTGAAGTGCTGGACAAACTCTATTATAAAAACGCGCTCAAACTCGTGCCGTTGAAATGAGGACATCATGATTATACTGCACCCGCACGAAAAAAAAGAAATCAAATGCGCCATTTTTGACTTCGACGGCACCCTCTCGACGCTGCGCTGCGGCTGGGAGGAGGTCATGCGCCCGTTGATGTATGAGTGCATCGTCGGCGACGCAAAACTCACCGCAGCCGAAAACGAAAAACTCAAAGCAGAGATTTACGCCTATGTCGACGAATCCACCGGCATTCAAACCATCGGACAGATGAAATGGCTGGTCAATGCCGTAAAGGAATACGGCTTTAATCCCAAGGCGTCGGACGATCCGTGGCATTATAAAGCGGAATACAATCGTCGGCTGATGGAACGCGTGGCAGGGGAACGGGATAAACTGGTCAAAGGCGAAATCGAACGTGAGACCTATCTGATTTACGGCTCGGAGGAATTTTTAGTTGCTTTGAAAGACCGTGGCATCAAATTGTTTGCCGCCAGCGGCACCGACGAAGAAGACGTGATCAAAGAGGCAACGGCGCTCGGACTCGCGGAATATTTCGACGAAATCGCCGGCTCTAAGCCGCGTTCGGAGCAATGCTCCAAGGAGGAAGTCATCCGGCGGCTTTTGAAGGAAAACAGCGAAATGATGGTCGTCGGCGACGGCAAGGTCGAAATCCGGCTCGGGCGCGAAAACGGCGCGCTGACGCTCGGCGTCGCCTCCGACGAACAGGTAGGGCGGGGGATCAACCCTGTAAAGCAAAATCGCCTTACACTCGCGGGAGCGCACGCGATCGTCGGCGACTTCGGAGAGATCGGCGAAATACTGGCGTGGATGTAAAGTTTGGCATTCCGACATGCAAAAGGACGGTTAAAAATGAGCAACAGAGACAGGCAGCTTGATACCTCGAATCTGAAGATGTATTCGGCCAAAGACAGGATCAATCTGGTCACGGTCGAGGGTTTGATGACCCCCGGCGTCGCGCCCCACGAGGTCTATTCCGCCGACGGCTTTGACGAGCTTGTCGAGCGCATTTTGATCGCGCGTAAAAACGAGCGGCCTGTGATCTGGAGTTTTGGCGCGCATGTGATCAAAAACAACCTCTCGCGATACATGATTGAACTGATTAAAATTGGCGTTATCACGCATATCGCGTCGAACGGCGCAGGCAGCATACACGATTTTGAGCTCTGCTACTTGGGCGGCACCAGCGAGGACGTCCCGACCGCCATCGAGGACGGCTCCTTCGGCATGTGGGAGGAGACCGGCGCGTGGATGAACGGGGCGATCTCGGCGGGCGCGAGAGACAACATCGGCTACGGCGAGGCGCTCGGCAGATACATCGCCCAAAACCCGCGGAAGTTTCCGTTTCGGGACGACTGTGTGCTCTATCAGTGTTATATCCGCGACATCCCCGCGACCTACCACATCGCGCTCGGAACCGACATCATCCACCAGCACCCGACCTGCCGCATGGAGGACATCGGCAAGTGCAGCGGAATTGATTTTAAAAAGATGTGTGCAAGTGTGTCACAACTCGACGGCGGCGTGTATTTAAACTTCGGCTCGTCGGTCATCGGCCCCGAGGTGTTTTTAAAGGCGCTCTCGATCGCGCGCAACCTCGGCTATCCGACGTTTCGAATCACGACCGCGAATTTCGACCTGACCGACCTCGGCGATTTCCGCAAAAAGATCGGATACGACGACCCGAACTATTATTACAGACCGCGCAAAAATATCGTGAACCGGCCTACCAGCATGGGCGGCAAGGGCTGGCATTTTGCCGGAAACCATCTTGCGACGATACCGACGCTGTATGATAAAATCATGGAGGGGATGCGCCGTGGCTGAAATCAAAGAACTGTTATCCCGAATCGACCGGGTAAAAATCGGCGTAATCGGAGATTTTTGTATCGACGTCTACTGGCACGCGGATATGAAAAAAAGCGAATTATCGCGTGAGACGCCGCATTTCCCGCTGCCGGTTTACAAAGAACAGGTCTACCTCGGCGCAGCCGGCAATGTGGCCGCGAACATCGCCGCGCTCAAACCCGAAAAAGTGTTCGTCTGCGGGATTCGCGGCGACGACTGGCGCGGCATGTTGATGGAGTCCGAATTTGCCCGGATCGGCGTGGACACCGCCGGTATGATCTGCGAAAAAAACCGCATGACCAACGCCTATTGCAAGCCGATCCGGCACGGTCTTTCCGACACGGTCTATGAGGATCCGCGCCTCGATTTTTTTGCCGACAGACCGATTTCGGCGGAGAGTGAAGAACGGATTATATCCGAATTTAAGAAAATGACCGAACAGGTCGATGTGGTTTGCGTCTGCAACCAATTTGAAAACGGCGTGATCACCGAGAACATACGCGCTCTGATCGGAGAGCTCGGTAAAAGCGAAAAAAAGATTGTCGTCGACAGCCGAAACAATATCGGGAAATTTCAATTTGTCACGGTCAAACCCAATGAGACCGAATTTTGCCGTGCGTTCGGCGTCAATGCGCTCGAATCGGAACAATACGAGACCTATGCGCTCAATTTCGCAAACGCCAAACACTGCAGGGTGCTGCTGACGTTGGGCGCGGACGGCTGCCTTTTTTGCGACGGAAAAACCGCGACCCGTGTTCCCGCAAAAAAAGTCGAGGGGCCGATTGACATTTGCGGGGCGGGGGACACGTTCAATTCGGCGTTTTCGTGTATGTTTGCGACCGGCTGCGATCCGGTGATCTGCGCGGAAATCGCCGCGGCGGCCTCGGCGGTGACGGTGAAAAAAATCGGCGTCACGGGAACCGCGACGCGCGAGGAGATTTTGAAATTGCTTGTATAAAATTCGCTTTTATCAGCCGAGATTCTTCGACTGCGCAAACCGATGTTGCCATCGGTTCACTTCGCTCAGAATGACAGTTAAAACGGGAACCGCGACGCGCGAGGAAATTTTGAAATTGCTTGTATAAAATTCGCTTTTATCAGCCGGGATTCTTCGACTGCGCGAACCGATGTTGCCATCGGTTCACTCCGCTCAGAATGACAGCTAAAACGGGAACCGCGACGCGCGAGGATATTATAAGGTCTTTTAAATAATATAAATTGAATTTTAAATAACAACGAACCGATGCGAGACATCGGTTCGTTGTTATCGGAAATCTTACTCGGAACGGTCAAGACCGTTCCCTACATTTCAAATCTGCTTTTTGATTTTTTTCAACGCGCCTTTTTCGAGGCGCGAAATTTGGGCCTGGGAGATACCGATCTCCGAGGCCACTTCCATCTGCGTTTTTCCCTCGAAAAACCGCAGAGAGAGAATCTGCTTTTCGCGATCCCCCAACGCATTGATCGCCTCGCGCAGCGAAATCTCGTTGAGCCAGGCGTTGTCGTCATTTTTGTCGCTGATTTGATCCATGATAAACAGCGTATCACCGGAATCGGAGAACACGGGATCGTACAGGGACACGGGGCTGACCAGGGATTCCAGCGCGATCACAACTTCTTCTTTTGGAATTTCAAGTTCTTTGGCAATCTCCTCGATGGTCGGTTCGCGGGAGTATTGATTGGTCAGTTTTTCTTTGGCCTGCATCGCTTTATAGGCCAAATCCTTAGTGGATCGGCTGACGCGAATCGGATTGTTGTCGCGTAAAAAACGTCTGATCTCGCCGATGATCATCGGAACCGCATAGGTGGACAGCATGACGCCGTGTCCCTCGTCAAAATTGTCGATGGCTTTGATCAGACCCACACAGCCGACTTGAAAGAGGTCGTCGGGATTTTCACCCCGGTTTGTAAAACGTTGAATGACGCTTAATACCAACTTCAAATTGCCGTTGATGAGCTCTTCTCTCGCGGCCTTGTCACCGCTTTTGGATCGTTGCATGAGGTTTATTTTTTCGCTTTGGGTAAGGGTTTTCAGCTTTGATGTGTTGATTCCGCTGATCTCGACCTTGCTACTCTGCAAGAAAATCCCTCCTCTCGGCGGTTCTTTCACCACATAAAGTATTTGCCGGAAGGGGGTTGAAAATTCAGGTATTTTGGTCTATAAGCGGGAACATTTTAACAGAAATAGTTTGCGTGTATTTCCCAAAAAACCAACACAGCATTAAGCAGGCAAACAGTATCAATGTAAAGTTGAAGTGCTTTATAGCTGAAAATATACCGATTCCAAACAAAATCACAATCGCGGAGATATTCACCGCGAAAATTGCTCGGGGCGACAATATTTCCCGTAAAATACGATCTCCGTCGAGCGGCGGAACAGGGGTCAGATTGACCGCCGATAGGATCAGAGAGAGGACTCCGACTTGTTGATGCCCCAAAATGAACGCTGCCGCCGCAAGGATCAACCCCAACAACGGCCCCGCCGCGGCTATGAAAATTTCGCGGTGTGAAGATACCGGGGATTTGGTGATTCCGAAGCCGAAAAGTGTCAAATGAAACGCCTGTATTTGTGCTTTTACAAGCAAGCAGGCAAACAGATGTCCCAGTTCATGGATCACGGCGCAAAGCAGGAAAAAGACGGCCGCCCGGTCGACGCAGATTGCCGCGCCGAATACGGCGACCGCCCAGAAACTGATGGAAATTTTGATTTGACTTACAGGAGCCATCCGGGATCCACATAGACGCCGCCGATGCGGATTTCATAATGCAGATGCGCGCCGGTCGACCACCCGGTGCTGCCGACGGTGGCGATTTTTTCGCCGTTTTTCACTTTCGAACCTTTGCTTTTCAACAGTTTTTTGCAATGCGCATAAAAGGTCTGGGTGTTGTCGCCGTGTTCAATCAGCATATAATTGCCCCAGACCTCGTTGTAGCCGCGCTCAATAACCTTTCCCGCGGCGGCGGCGTAGATGGAGGTGCCCGCGTTTGCCGCGATGTCGATCCCGGTATGAAAGCCGAACAGCCCCGTGATCGGGTGATACCGATACCCGAATTTACAGCTGATCCTCCCGGTGACAGGCGCTGTCAGCTTGACATCGCAAAAATACGGTTCAAAGCTACAGCCGTCCGGTGCTTTCAACAGACCGCCCGCGGCTTTTTGGGCAAAACTCTCGGTCTTTTTGGTATCGGTCTCGGTCAGAAGAGACACCGGTACCAGATCCCCGCAATACGATACCGTTTTCTCGTCTTCGATCTTATAATCGCTGATGTATACCGCCTGTGCATTTAAGGCCTCCCCGTTGACTGCTGCCAATCCCGACAGGATATCCTGCAAACTCGAGGTCCCGGCGTCCTCGGGTACATCGGCGTCCTCAAGCGCGTCGGTGTTGTCGAACAGCATAGAGCTTTCCGGCAGGGAAGTTTCGGCCGCGCTCTCTTGCAATTGTCCGGCGATATATTCGGCGAGCTTTTCCGCGGCCGTCTGCTGCGAGGATGTCTCAACCGACTCCGTACTTATGATGCCGCCGAGAAACCCGTTGATTTTTTCAAATGTGCCTGCGGCAAATGCCTTGATCAGCATCAGCGCGGCGATCAATAAAAATACGACGATGCACTGAAGCTCAAAAACCGACAGCGGCGCTTTTTTGGGCGGTGTGGGAGCGTCCCTGTCGGAACCGTTGCGGCCGGAATTGCTGCTTGGTTTGTTGTAACGCCTGTATGTGGTCATATCCATCTCCATCCTTTAAACACGCTTTATCCCACGGCGGTGCATGGGATATGAACTCATTGCATACGCAAAATATATGAGCATGAGAGCAAAAAAATGAACTTGACAGCGACTGCACGGAATGTTAAACTTGATACAGCATTTAAAGGGGGTTAACATATGCAAAATGCACCGTCCGTAAAACTCGGAATCGTCGCGGTCAGCCGTGACTGTTTCCCGATGGAGCTCTCAAGACGAAGATGCTCCGCCGTCGCCGCAGAGTGCAAAAAGTCCGGGATTTCCATATTTGAATGCCCGAAGATCGTCGAGGATGAGCCCGATGTGCCGAAAGCGCTCTCGCAGTTAAAAGATGCCGGTGTAAACGCGATGGTCGTCTTTTTGGGGAATTTCGGTCCGGAAGGTCCCGAGACCCTGCTCGCGCAGCGTTTTGACGGCCCGATCATGTTTGTCGCCGCCGCCGAGGAAAACAGCGGCGATGCGCTGATGGATAATCGCGGTGACGCCTATTGCGGGATGCTGAATGCCTCGTTCAATCTCGGCCTGCGCAAAGTCAAGGCCTATATCCCCGAATACCCCGTCGGAACCCACGACGCGGTCGCGGGTATGATCGGCGAATTCATCCCGATCGCAAGAGTGATGATCGGCTTAAAAAAGCTCAAAATCTTTGCTTTCGGTCCGAGGCCTTTCAATTTCATTGCTTGCAACGCGCCGATCAAACAACTGTTTGACCTCGGCGTTGAGATTCAGGAGAACTCGGAACTCGACCTCTACGACGCCTACCTCAAACACGCCGGTGATGCGCGGATTGCGCAGATCAAATGCGAGATGGAAAATGAACTGCAGGGCAGAATCAACTACCCGGCGGTACTCGACAAACTCGCCCAATATGAACTCACGCTGACCGACTGGCTTGAAAAGAACCTCGGCATCTGCGAATACGGCGTATTCGCCAACAAGTGTTGGCCGGCGTTTCAGACGATGTTCGGTTTTGTCCCGTGTTATGTCAATTCCCGTCTGGCCGAAAAGGGTTATCCGGTCGCCTGCGAGACCGATTCCTACGGCGCGCTGTCCGAGTACATGCTCTATTTGGCCACCGGAACGACGCCGACGCTGCTCGACGTCAACAATACGGTTCCGGCGGATATGTACAAAAAAAATCACCGCGCAATCGGCGGTTTGACAAACGAGGACCTGTTCATGGGTTTCCACTGCGGCAACACCTCGGTGTGCAACCTCAAGCCCAAGACCGGCGCGTTGAATTATCAGCGAATTATGAAACGCCTGATCGAACCCGACGGTGAACCGGATGTGAGCCGCGGGACGATCGAAGGTCAGCTCAAAGCCGGAGATATCACGATGTTCCGCATTCAAGGCGCGGCGGAGGGACATATCGCAAGTTACATCGCGCAGGGCGAAATTTTGGACATCGACCCCTGTTCGTTCGGCGGCATCGGCGTACTTGCGATTCCGGAGATGGCGCGGTTTTACCGCCATGTTCTGATCGAAAAACGCTTCCCGCACCACGCAGGCGTCGGCTTCGCGCATGTCGGAAAGACCCTGTTTGAAGTGTTGAAATTACTCGGCGTCGAGGACATCAGCTACAATCAACCGGCGTCACAGCCGTACAAAACGGAAAATCCGTTTAAATAATATCCACTGAACCAATGCGTTTTGCGAAATGCATTTACAAAAAGAGCAAATATTGCTCTTTTTGGCGGCAAAACAAACTTGTTTTGCCGTTATACATTGATTCACTGTCTGTTTGCCTTTGCGGACACACGCCGCAAAGGCAAAGTGCAAGGTTTTTAAGCGATTCGCTAAAAACCTTGCACCTGAACAATTCGAAAACGCCAAACCATTGTAGCTGTTGCGTTTTTGAATGGTTCGGCAGGCATTAAATAGGATATAAAAGGGCAGGGGGCTGCGGCAATCGCCGCAGCCCCTTTTATTATCATCTGGATTTTATGTAATCGAATGCACTGTTTCCCGAATCGAAAGCTTTTTTTTGACCTGACAGAACGGCGCGTAAAACAAAAACGCACCCAGACAATTCAACGGGATATAAACCAGGTCGTTGACAATCCAGCCGTATTTTTCGCTGATGGTCTTAAAAACCACGATCGGCGAATTGGAGGGGCCGATGTAGAAATTGTTCATGGTGCCGCCGGAGACCTTTCGGAAAGCGCAGTTGATACCCAGGGCGATGGCGCACAGGATCAAATACAGCACCACTGCGCGCTTGTAGTTTGGCAGATTTATGCCCGCACGACCCGAAAAGCCCAGATACAGCCCGATAAACACCAATATCATATGCCAGATGAACGCGTGCACCGTCAGCGTCCAATAGCCGTGCACAAGCCCCGACGGCTCGGTGAAAGCGATAAAGCCGCCGAATAAATTAAATGCCAGCATAAAATCGTACATGGCCCCGGAGACGGTTTTGTTTTTCAAAAGCGGTGCAATGACGCAAAGATACATCGGGATGGAACAGAGCTGAAACGGGAACAGCCACCACATTCGATTCATATCGCAATCATATACCACGAAATAACGAAATGCGAGCTTATAAATTTCGAATAAAATTAAAACCAGCCCCAGGCCCATGAGCAGCATCCGGTTTTGTTGATCATTTAGTTTTCGCAGCCGCCAGGCGAATAGTATGCTGAGCGTAATGCCGATAAAAAAGAAGGAGAGATGAAACACGCCGTAAGCCGGCGGCGGTGTCATTTCCCAAGAAGTCCACTTTAAAAAATCGATAAACATAATTCACAACTCCGTTTTTCTATCTCTTTGATTCGTTGCGGAGCAAACAGAGGGTTTATTTTTTATTGAGATCGGTCACTCACGCTCGCTGCGCATCACCAATACCGCGCCGACGGCCGCAGCGATGCCGAATGCGAGCGCCACCCACGCTGAAACATATTTATTGAGCGCGGAAATCGCGGTAAAGAAGACAAAATATGCGCCCGCGCCGATCGCGATATAAAGGTTTGAACCCTCTTCGCGTTCCAGGGCGCTTGAGGCGATATAAGCGCAGAACAGAATGATAATCGTCACATAGACCACTTCAAACATTCCGATCACCAATTGCGGGATCGGAATTTGCAAATACTCCTCGATGCTTTGCAAAAGTTGTTGCACTGCGGGATCCGCGCTGTCGGCAGGCGGGGTTCGCAGTCCGATGAAGGTGCTGATATGAAAACGAATGCCTTTCAAAAACAGGTTCAACGCGCCCGCACCCGCGCCGATTGTGAAGAAATCCCGGAACCGGTAGGCGTATGAATTGATAAATAACTTGACGCCGGAATAAGCGCAGAAAGCCAACACAATGCCTTGAACGGCGTAAACGATCATGCGCGCAAAAAAGGCATTGGCGTCAAAAGCGGCTGTGGATTGCGCGATCCATTGGACACCGTAATCAACCGCATCCACAATCAAGAAGATGAACATGCCGATGACAAAAAGGCGCAGGTTTCCGCGCAGTTTCAAGCAGGAGAACAGCAGCAAAACGAGGATGCCGATCCCCTCTGCAATCAAGGTCGCGAGCAAAAAAACTTCGTGTGCATTCATAGTTGTCCCTCCGGGAGATTCTCCTCCGTCAAATGAAATTCAGCGATCGTCTCAAGCGGTTTACGTTGTTTGGCGCGAAGCGCATCATTTGTCGCATATCCGACGGCCAAAACCACCCTGACGCGCTCGCCTTTGGGTATATCGAACAGATCCTTTAACTTCCCCTCATTGTGCCAGCCGAGAATGCAGGTGGAGAGGCCGAGCTCGGTCGCTTCCAAACAAAAATGCGCCACCGAGAGACCGATGTCAAGCGGAGCATACTGTTGATTTTTGATCTTGCCGCCGAGCCGCGACATCAAGCTCGCCTCGGTCTCAAGCACGACCGCAAATGCCGGGCAGTTGCTTGTAAACTTATTCATGCCCATATCTTGAACGCATTTTGCGACTTTCGGGCTGAGTTCCGGGTCGTTTACGATAATATAGCGCCACGGCTGGGAATTGCATGCGGACGGCGCAAACCGCGCGGCCTCGGCACAGCGGCGCAGCTTGCTGTTTTCAACCGGTGTGTCTTTGAAATTACGACAGCTCTCGCGTTTTTGGATTAAATCGAAAAATTCCATTTATTTTGTTACCTCACACAGTATGTTTTCAATCCGCCAATTGATCGGCGCGACGCCGTTAGCGGTAAGGAAGTCATTCGCCTTTGAAAAGTGTCTGCATCCGAAAAAGCCGTTATAGGCCGAAAGCGGACTCGGGTGAACCGTGTCCAGCACCAAATGATTGGGGTTTGTTAAAATCGGGGTCTTGGCGCGGGCGTTCGCGCCCCACAATAAAAACACAATCGGGTTCGGGTTGTCGTTGAGCAGTTCCACGATTTTAGTGGTCAGCAATTCCCATCCGGCATTTTTATGGCTGTTCGGCTGACCTTCCCGCACCGTGAGAACCGTGTTGAGCAGCAGCACGCCCTGTCTTGCCCAGGAGGTCAATTCCCCGTGGTCGGGCGGGTCGATGCCGAGGTCGGACTTGATCTCGGCAAAGATGTTTTTAAGGGAAGGGGGCGGCTCCACGCCTTGTTTGACCGAAAAACACAGTCCGTGCGCCTGTTCCGC
Organism: uncultured Eubacteriales bacterium; assembly: GCA_964587625.1. Lineage (GTDB taxonomy): Bacteria > Bacillota > Clostridia > Oscillospirales > JAKOTC01 > DAOPZJ01. Next base: position 8,952 of record CAZPLU010000025.1, on the reverse strand, counting down.
GCCGTGGTAGGGGTCCTGACCGAGAATGACCGCCTTGACTTTGGAATAGGACGTATATTTCAGGGCGTTGAAGATATCATACATATCCGGATAAATCCGATGGTGTGCATATTCTGATTTTAAAAAACTCCTGAGTTTTTGATAGTAAGGCGCTTCGAATTCCCCGGCAAGCAGGCCGTCCCATTCGTTTCCGATACAAACCATCCGCGCACCTCCCGTTTGATACCAATTATAACCGTTCGGCGCAAAAGGGTCAATCGAATTTTTTTAATCATCTCGTCGACTCATAAAAGCATAAAAGCGGAATGCAACAATCTGCTTAAGCGGAATGCAACAATCTGCTTAAAACAGTTGAATTATACCTTTCCTTGTGGTATAATATTTCGGAATTCGCATGCGTCGGGTTCTCAAAGGGGTGCCGTTCATTACGGTTCTTTGACGGGGCGCTGTCTCCCCGCAACGGCGCAGAGGATCTAAAACCATTTTATTTTAGGAGGAAAACCCAATGGCAGTCGTATCCATGAAACAGCTGCTGGAAGCCGGCGTCCACTTCGGACACCAGACCAGACGCTGGAACCCCAAAATGGCCCCGTATATCTTTACGGAACGCAACGGCATCTATATCATCGACCTTCAACAAACCGTGAAAAAGCTCGAAGAGGCCTATATGTTCGTGCGCGGCGTCGCGGCGGAAGGCAAGCCGATCCTGTTCGTCGGCACCAAAAAGCAGGCGCAGGATTCCATCAGAGAAGAAGCGACCCGTTCCGGTGCGCATTATGTCAATGCGAGATGGCTGGGCGGTATGCTGACCAACTTCCAAACCAACCACAAGAGAATCGCCCGACTTGCCCAACTCCGCAAGATGGAAGAAGACGGCACGTTCGACATCCTGCCCAAAAAGGAAGTCATCAAACTCAACCTTGAGATCGAAAAGCTCGAAAAATTCCGCGGCGGCATCAAAGAGATGTCCAAACTGCCCGGCGCGCTTTTCATCGTCGATCCCCGCAAAGAACGCAATGCCGTCTCCGAAGCCAGGAAGCTCAACATTCCGATTGTCGCGATTGTCGACACCAACTGCGATCCCGACGAAATCGATTATATCATCCCCGGAAACGATGACGCCATCCGCGCCGTAAAACTGATCACCGGCGCGATGGCCGACGCCATTCTTGAAGCCAGGCAAGGGGAGTCGGATGCCGCGGCCGAAAGCGCCGAAGCGCCCGAAGCGGACGCCGAAGCAACGGCCGAATAATCAACGAAAGGATTTTTAAGATGGAATTCACCGCAAAAGACGTAGCCGACCTGCGCAACAGAACCGGCGTGGGCATGATGGATTGTAAAAAAGCGCTTGCAGAGGCAAAAGGCGATACCGAAAAAGCGATCGAAATTCTGCGCGAAAAAGGCCTTGCCGCGGCGGCAAAAAAGGCCGGCAGAATCGCCGCCGAAGGTATGGCATTTTCCGAGGTCTGCGCCGAGTGCAAAAAAGGCGTTGTCGCCGAAATCAACTGCGAGACCGACTTCGCCGCAAAGAGCGAGCCGTTCAAAACGCTTGTCTCCAAAATCGCCAACGTCATTTTGACCCAAAACCCGACCACGATGGAGGACCTCTTGGCAAAGGACTGCGACGGTCAACCCCTTGAGGCCTATTTGAAAGATAAAATTTATACCATCGGCGAAAATATCACGATTCGCCGTTTCATCGTGATGGACGGGCATCTGGTATCCTATGTCCACGGCGGAGGCAGAATCGCCGTGCTGGTCAAATTTGACACCACCGACGCCATCGCTTCCACCGATCAATTCGCCGAGGCGGCAAAGGATGTCGCAATGCACATCGCGGCGATGAATCCGTTGTTCCTCAATGCCGACAGCGTCGACGGAGAGACATTGGCAAAAGAGCGTGAAATCGCCAGGACCACGGCGCTCAACGATGGCAAACCCGCCAATATCGCCGACAAAATCGTCGAGGGTAAAATCAAGAAGTATTATAAAGAGGTCTGTCTGGTCGAGCAGGCGTTTGTCAAAGACGCCGAGATCTCGGTCACCCAATATCTCAACGGCGTGGGCAAAGAAGTCGGCGGCGACATCAGGATTGCCGCGTTCGAGCGCTTTGAACGCGGCGAGGGTCTTGCGAAAAAAGAGGATAATTTCGCCGACGAAGTCGCCGACATGATCAAATAGCAACTTACACAATCTCCGGTATCCCCCGGTTAAGTCCGGGGGATGCTTTATTTTACGGATCATCATATCATGAAAATTCAAGCAGAAACAATAACTGTATCATATGTCAAAAATATTAAAACAAAAATTCACAGAAATGGCAAAAATCACTTGAAATGGTTAAAATTTTGGGTTATAATGGACTTTACGCAACCCAAAAGGTTTTGCCGAACATTTTTAAGGGGGAATTATATGATTGTGGGTTTCATCGGCGTCGGGAATCTGGCGTCCTCGGTGATCTCAGGGATGAGAAAGAGCAAAAAATTCGAACAGGCCCGGCTCTTTCTCTTTGACAATTACCCCGAAAAGGCAAAGGCCTTTGAAAATGATTTCACGACCGTCTGTGCCTCGGAGGCGGAAGTCGTCGCCAATTCCGACTGCATCTTTATCGCCATCAAGCCCGGGGACTTCGAGACGACCTTGAAAACGAATGGCGGTTCGGATTTGACGGGCAAGTTCTTTGTCAGCACCGCCGCCGCGGTGACGACGCAATATATCTCCTCACGGCTCGGCGGCGTTCCGGTTGTGCGAACGATGCCGAATCTTCCGATTGCAAACGGCATCGGCGCCACCGCCGTCTGCGGAGGGCAGGGGACGGACGAAAAGCAGATTCAATTTGTCTGCGATATCTTCGGGGCGAGCGGTGTCTGCGTAATCTTACCCGAAGAACAGATGAACAGAGTGATTGCCGTCAGCGGCAGCAGCCCGGCGTATGTCTATTTGTTTGCAAAGGCCATGATCGATTGGGCTGTTTTGAACGGATTCGATGCCCGGACGGCACGAAAACTGGTCGCACAGTCCCTCAAGGGCTCCGCGGAGATGATTTTGAAGTCCGAAACGTCTTTGGACGATTTAATCAAAGCGGTGTGTTCTCCGGGCGGCACGACCATCGAGGCCGTCAAGGTCATTCACGAAAGTGATTTTGGCGATGTCATTTCCCGGGCCATGGATGCGTGTACGGCGAAAGCCGATCTTCTGACCAAATAACCGAATACCGGCTCCTTTTTACGCATATATAATCGTATCATGCGAAAGGAGCTTTAAAATGAGAGATACGCTCATCAGGTTTTCACATTCTTTGGGATTGGACGAGCCGAGATTTTTACGGAATTTCGGAATCTGTATCGCCATCTTGGTGGGTGGGACAATCATCGGCGCAATCGCAGCGGGAACATTATATTCCGGCGAAGAAAACGCCGCAGACGGTATTTCCTCCGGCATCGCCGGTATTTACGAAGGCATTTGCGCTCTATACGGCGAACCGACGTTCGGCGCGTTGTTTTTACGATCCCTTCTGATCTCACTGGCCTATCTGTTTGTCTGCGGACTCTCTGCGACTTTCGCGTTCGGCGTTGCTGTCGCGGGCGCCGCGATATTCATCAGAGGACTTTCCGGCGGCTTGATCGCCGGGACGCTCTGTTGTTACCGACAACTGAGCGGCTTTACATTTTACATATTCGGCTTGCTGCCCGGTTTTCTCGTCACCTGCAGCGCGCTGGTATATGCGGCTTCCCTCGGATTCGAGGGTTCGAAGATTTATTTTAATTCATTGCTCAAAAACGGAAAAAAACGCGCCGGAAACCGAATTCCGATATATGCGTATCCGTTGTGCGTTCTGATCGCTGCGGTCGGTTCGCTGTTAGATGGGGTTTTAGGAATAGGGTTTTACAAATTACTTTAAAGGACTGTGGAAGATGCGTGAAAGGTATAAAAATTACCTGAAATGCGTCAAGAAAGTAAGACCCAATACCGCTTGTTGTTATTTGAATGACGTCGATCTTCTTGAACGCAAAATAAGGAATTTCGGAATAGATTGTTTTGAAAATCTCGACACGGAGACATTTGATTTGGTTGTCTCTCTGTTGGGGCGCGAGGGGCGTTCTTCGGCTTCTTTGGAGCGTTTTGTCTCCGGGGTGAAAAATTTTTACGGGTTTTTGGTCTATGACGGGATTTGCGACGCCAACCCTTTGTCCGGATATAACATCGTGCACGAGCAAAAAAAACTCCCGGTCATCCTCACGGAATCGGAGGTCTCCCGAATTTTGATGCAGCCGGATACGGCAACTTTTAAAGGCATGCGGGATCGAGCGCTTTTGGAACTCTCTTATGCCTCTGCGCTCAGAATTTCCGAACTGCTTTCACTCAATGTCGGAGACGTGAATGTATCCGGGACTCAAATCATCAGTAAAACCGCGAAAAAGAAGCGCAATGTCACACTTTATCCGTCGGCCGCAAGAGTTTTGGGCGATTATATCAACGCCTACGCCAAGATACTGCATGCGATTCCCCCGCAGACGGCACCGCTGTTTATCAATCAGCGGATGACGCGGCTGACCCGTCAGGGATTTTGGAAACTTATCAAGGATTATGCCAAAAACGCCGGGATCGTCAAGGACGTAACGCCGCTGATGCTGCGACAAAGTTATGCGTTTCATCTGGCTGTCAAAGGGGCAGGGGAGGAGGACATCATGCGGTTGATGGATTACCGCAGTGTCGCTTCCGTAAAAATTTACGCTATGAAATGATTGGGGTAAAAATAAATGGATCCAAACAAACGCGTCAAGATTTTAGAAAAAGAACGAAAGGCGCAGGATAAATTCAACAAGAAATATTACAGAGAAGACGAACCGCAAAAAGAACGCAAAAAACGCGCCTTTTTTGTGTTCTTCGAGTTGGTGTTTGAAAATCTCTGGCAATTTTTTATGTTAAACCTGTTTTACGGAATCGTTTTCGTTCCGATCATCCTGTTGGGAATTGAGATCAATTTAAAATTTACAGAAAACATCGAAAACGCCCAGGATTTATCAGCCGTTCCCTACTTGCTCGGAATCGTTTTGCTGCTGGGTGTTCTGCTCGGTCCGGTGACCGCCGCAAGCACATATATCTTCCGAAATCTGAAGACCGGAAAACACATCAGTTTTTTCCCCGACTTTTTCAAACAATTTGCATCGAACTTCAGACAGTCCTTTATGTTCGGCGTTTTTGATGCGATCGTCGTCGCCTCGGTATTGTCGCTCTTGTGGTTGTTCGGCGCCATCATGACCGTCGGAGCCGATTTAAAAACGGCGGCTTTGTTGTGTTTAATCGCTTTTGTCCTGTTTTTATATTACAGCATGCGTCCTTATCTTTATCTACAGATCGTCACAGTCAATCTCAAAGTCAACCAAATTGTCAGAAACGCTCTCTTTTTCGCGTTGCTCGGTGTAAAGTCAAACATCTTGTCACTGCTCATTTTTGCCGTTTTTGTCGGTATGGGCGTTCTTGTCGCTTGGACGCCTTGGATGTTGCTGTTTTGGTCGATTTGCGGATTTTCCGTCGCCGGATTTGCCCAGGTGTCTTGTGTATATAAAGTATTTCATCAACATCTGATCGCACCCGAGGAAGAACGCGCGGAAAAAGAGGCCGAACTGGACTCGAAATACGAGTCCGATGGGCCCTCAGACATTGAAGAACCGGAGCGTTAACGCTTGTGAACTTATCTATTTGGTCTTTTCTTTGACATTTGCGAGGGGATTTGCGTCTGCGGCCTGTTTTAAGTCCTTGTTGACAATATGGGTGTAAATCTCGGTGGTCGCCAAACTCTCGTGACCCAAAAGTTCCTGTAAGACCCGGATATCGACATTTCCATGGCGATACATCAGGGTCGCAGCCGTGTGGCGGAGCTTATGCGCCGAAAATCCACGCCCGCCGAAACCGGCGTTTTGAAACAGTTTCGGGAGCATCCACTGGATGGTCTTCGGACTGATCCGCTTTTTCTGTTGACTTAAAAACATGGCCTCCGGGTCTTTCAGACCTTCTTTGGGGCGCACCTCAAGCCATTTTTGTATGGCTCCGTCACAGGCGCGGTTGGTATAGACGATGCGTTCTTTATTGCCTTTGCCGAGCAGCCGGAGCGTGTGGTTGTCGGCGTTATAATCGTTCAAATTCAAATTCACAAGTTCCGTAAGACGCATTCCGCAGTTTAAAAACAGTGTCACAATGCAATAATCGCGGATCGGGTGTTTGGAATCAATGGATTCAAGCAGCTTTACGCTCTCATCCAAATCGAGGTATTTGGGGAGCGAACGGCGTTGTTTCGGAAAGTCCAAATCCTTTGTCGGATTTTCCGAGATCAAATTTGCCTTTTTATGTAAGTAATTGTAAAACGATTTCAAGCTGGAGACCTTCCGCGCCCGTGCCGCCGCCATATTATCGCGTTCGGATGAGACATACATCAAATAATCGTAGCAGTCCTGCAGGGTGATCGATTTGATCAAATCAAGATCGACTCGGGAAATATCAACATCCTCATAGGCGCATTCGAGTTGAAAACGTCGTTTGCAAATATAACGGAAAAACGTACGCAGATCCAAATAATATTCCTCAACGGTATTTTTGGATTTTCCGCGAATGGTCTGTATGTAGGCGAGATAACGGCGAATTTCCAACGGAATGTTTTCATCTGTCAATTTCATGGTTTACACCTCATCTTATCTGTGTTTTCGATCTGATATGCTTTCAGTTTTTATCTGCGTTTTCGATTCCACCCGTGAATTTGACGCTCAGAGGTTCTGATCCGCTTTATAACCGCATTATAACCGATCTCACTCCCCTTGTCAATACAAAATCTTTATTTTGTATAGTATTAATGCTTATTTTTTTGCTTTGGTAAAAACTATACAAAACAAGCGGTTGTTGTATGGTTTGGTTCAACCCCTGCTTTGCCATATAATACCGCGCGAGTTAACTGTTGTCAAGTCCTTTTTTTCTGCGTTTGTCAAGAATGTCCGCGTATGCATATATCATTGTTATTTCGCGGCTCGTATGGTTGAACCTTTTTTGCAATCGCTTTATATTTCCGTGACGTTCCATAAACTCGACCGCGAATATTTTCCGCGCGCTGTGAGTTGACAAATTTTCTTTGATTCTAAGGGCTTTCCCCGCTCTTTTCATATCATTCCAAACTGCTTGCCGCGTCCAATGTTTCTCCGGATTGCACCGGCTCGGGAATGCCCATTCGCTATTCGCTCCGTTCTGTTTCAGCCTTTCGAGCAGTTCGTTATTTATCCATATCCGAGCAATTTTTCCTGTCTTTTTCTCTTTGATGTACATCTCATTTTTAAGAGTGGCTGTCTTAATATCAAGCACATCTGAAATTCTAAGCCCTGTCGCAAGTTCCGTTTCAATAGCCAATCTATTCTTCGGCGTGAGCAGTCTAAGAACGTGCTCCATTTCCGGCACTTGCAAATATGCCGCTTTACTCATCGTAAATACCCCCCTCTTTTTCATCGTAACAAAGACAATCGTCCTCGAATACGCCGGTCACATATTTCAATGTGCATTTAACCCCGTTCCACCACTCACAGCTCCGGCATAGATAACAGTGTGTCAACCCTTCTTCGGGCTCTTTGTATACGCGATTTCCCGCCATGTGATTCACATTCCTTTCGATTTTACTTTCCTGCTTTTGTCAACTCGTTTTTTTCAGCGCGTCCCGCGCGGTTTTCCCCGCTTTTCTCACCCCATTTCATCCCCTGATAACTTCATTATTTCCGTTGCCGTCCCGGAGATTTTAAGGATCTTAAATGAAGCATTCGCTTCGCTCACTCGAAACTCATATTCCCCCTCTGTTTCGTCATAGTTCATGTATGTAATCAGGTGTTGCGGCTCCACCAGTTTCTGCGAGTGCCGGAAGTACCGACCCCCGATTTTCTCCGCGTTTTTCGTGATATATTTTGCCACATATCCGGCCACCTTTTGGCGGTCATCTTCCGCGCCAATCTCTATGGCGGTCGTAAATCCGTACTTCCATCGGTTCACATTGTAGATGACTTTCTGTCCTGTCTCCGTCTCCTCCTTGTGTCCGCTGTCCGATAAATCGGACAATCGCGTTCCGAGCGCGTGGAAGTGAATTGCACCGTCTTTGTGATATTCGGGTGTCAGTATGTATTCAAATCCCTGCCGTTGCGCGGCATTATCGAGCCATGTTCCGAGGGCTTTTAATATCGGCGCGGTGTCGTATCGGTCAATTTTTTCTTTGTCAAGCGTGAACGTATAGAACATAGTCAGTTGCGGATTGCACCGAACGAGGTCTCGAACGCGCTTCTTCGCACGGCGCACGGCGCGGTCATGGTCGGCCGCTGAGGGCGCTTCCGTCCCTTGTGCGGGGTTTTTCTTTCGAGGGCTTTCTATCCTTTCCCGAACCTCTCCTGATTCAATGGCGGCCATCAATCGCCGCTCCCTTTTAGCGTCGTTTAATGCCCTCTTTCGTTCACCCTCCGTCCATATGGCGCGGTCGCATATCAACGCTTCCATATCACCGTCCGGATAGATTGTAATTCGGGCGTTCATGTAGTCGGGTCTTGATTCTCTGTTGGACATTCATCATCACTTCCTGTTCGGGAGTGATGGCATTCTGTCCTCTTATCAAGTAATAGTACATTCCCCATCATTTCCCGACATTATTTTATTTGTCTGTTTTGTTTTATGCCCCCTGCTGTTCTATTTTTTCCAATGGCTTGACAGACAGCACTTGTTTCCCGATGGCGTAAAAGTGATATTGTATCCGCGACACCTCTTTGCCGTAATCTTCGCCTATGCTGATTTTGTAGTGCTCAATTTGCCCCGTGTAGGTGTCTCTGATTTTGATGTCGTATGCTTTCATATTTCCGTCTCCTTAAATTATTTTTCTCGGGGGCTGTCAATAGTTCATAAAAATTTCATACCCAAAAGGTTAATTAACGCATGAAAATT
>CAZPLU010000024.1:11986-35682 GCA_964587625.1 uncultured Eubacteriales bacterium | reverse complement strand
TTCGTCACACGCGGGGCGAACCCCGCGTTTTCCTCGCAAAGACGGTAGGGGCGGCTCCATGTGGCCGCCCGCGCATGATGGTGGTTGGAAATTGGATAACTTGTAGGGAACGGCTCGGATCGCATCCGATGTGACCATTCCGTGCGGGCGTCGTTCGCCCGCGAAAAACATTCGCGCCGATGGAAATTGGAAATCGGGTAACCTGTAGGGAACGGCAGCAAAATTCCTCTCCCTTGGGGGGTTGCCCGCAGGGCGGGGTTATCTGATCAAAATTTCCACCGCGCGGTACATTTTCCTCTTTTGTCTTCACTTTCCGCGCTCTGCCCTCTGTCCTCCCCCCGCTTGTCCGAAATTTCCGAAAGAATTTGTAATTTTGTAAAAACGCTTGAGTTTTTGGTCATACTGTGTTAAGATACTTTTTAGAAGGAGGGGTTGTTCATGAAAGAAAAAAATCGTTCCGGCCTTGTTTTCGGTCTTGTCGCGGCGCTTTTGGCCGCCATCGGGATCATCGCGCTGATGGCGAAAGTGATCCGGGATTTCTCCGCAAAGCTCAACACCACCGAAGGCGATTCCTATATCCCCGACTGGAGCGACGAGGATTCGTTCGACATCGACCTGAACGAGGATTTGTCCTCCCCCGACTCCGACAACTGAAAATAAACTCAAAAAACCCTCGCCAGCGTCTCTGTCGGGGGCTTTTCTTTGTCACCCCTCTCAACCCGGCAGGGCGGGACGACCACGGCCCGCCGAGCGGGCCAAAATCTTTTTTAAATTCTTGTCAACGGTAAACCGTTTTTACATGATGCAACGACGAAAAGACCGTCTTTGCGAGAGAGCGCGGAGCAATCCAGACCCCGTTCTACCAATTTCTAATTCCTATTTTCCATTTTCCATCTTGGGGTGGCACGCAGCGCCGGGGTGGTCAAAGATATCAAAAGCGCCGATTACCGGCGCTTTTTTATCCTCATTTTTTCCCGATCATCACTTTGATAATCCCCGAGACGGAGTCCAGCTCCCTCGCGTCGAGTTTTTTCAAATCCCCGATCACCTCTTTTAAAAACGCCGGGTTTTTGTTGCCCGTGTCGAAAAACTCCTGCGGTGTGACGCCGAGGTATTCGCATATGTAAAAGAACGCCTCCATCGACGGATACGCTTTTTTGTTTTCAATTTTATTGATGTAATTTGCGCTCAAGCCGATATCCAAACTCATTTCCCGCCCGGAAACTCTTTTTTCCTCTCTCAGAGCTGCAAGACGTGCGCTGAAAAAATCTTCATATATCATACTCCACCCACCTTCGTGTATCATTATAAGGTGTATAATTTAAAAAGTGGGGAATAACATCCCTCTTTATGCTTGACAAGGGGAAATGTTTGATGTATTGTTTTATTATATACATACACCAATGATGTAAAAGGGGATTCAAATGCTAACAAAAACCTGCTGTGTCACCGGTCATAGAAAAATCCCCGCCGATCGGCTGGAATACGTCAAAGCGGAGTTGCGGCGCGAGATCCGGCAGGCGGTCGAGGACGGATACACCCACTTTATCTCGGGTTTCGCGGACGGCGTCGATCTGATCTTCGCGTCCGCCGTGGCGGAACTGCTCCCCAAAAACCCCTCGCTCGTGCTCGAAGCGGCGATCCCCTACCGCGACCGGCTGAACGCGTCGGACGAACTCTTTCGCCGCCTGATCGAAAAATGCGGCGTCATCGGCGTCCACGGCGAAAAGCGCCATCCGCACTGCTATCTGAAACGAAACCGGTTCATGGTCTCGCAGTCGCAGCGCGTGATCGCGGTTTTCGACGGTCGGGAGAAGGGCGGGACTTTTTACACCGTCGTCTGTGCCTTCCTTTATAAACGTGACGTCCGGATTATCAAAATTTAAAGTAAAAAATATTAAAACAAAAGGGAATCCGGCTTTTCACCGAGTTCCCCTTTTATTTTTCGCTCTGTGCTCCTTTCTCCTAAACTATAATCTCAAATTATATTTCAATCCACGGCTCTAAAATCAAAGCCGACTGGTAAAAATATAACACTCTCAACATTCGAAAATTGTTATATTTTCAAATGTAAAAATTTATAACATGTAATTCTATTCATAATTTGAGAATATAGCATATAATACGGCGGAGAGGGGAGGTAATTCTTGGGACGCCGCTTTTTCGCGGATTAAAAAGTGACATTTCATCGGCATTCATCCCGCCGCCTGAAATGTCACTTTTCACTGTCAACTGCGAATTTTTTAACTCGGCTGTCGCTTTAAACTTTACGTTTTACACTTAAAATTTAACCCGCTCCCGCACATACCCCGCCAGTTCCGCAATCGGAATCCGTTCCTGCGCCATCGTGTCGCGGTCGCGCACGGTCGCGCAGCCGTCCGCCTCGCTCTCGAAATCGTAGGTCACGCACACCGGCGTGCCGATCTCGTCCTGACGGCGGTAGCGCTTGCCGATGCTGCCGGCGTCGTCGTAGTCGCAGTTGAATTCGTCGCGCAGCGCGTCGAAAATCTTCCCCGCGGGCTCGGCCAGCTTTTTCGAGAGCGGCAACACGGCGGCCTTATAAGGCGCGAGCGCGGGCGCAAGCCGCAGCACGACGCGGGTCTCGCCCTTTTCGTCCACTTCCTCGTCATACGCGTCGCACACGACCGCCAAAAAGGTGCGCTCGACGCCGAGCGACGGCTCGACGACATAGGGCACAATTTTTTCGTTGGTCTCGGGGTCGAAATAATCGAGCGTCTTTCCGCTGTGTTCGGAATGGCGCGACAGATCGTAGTCGGTTCGGTCGGCGATGCCCCAGAGCTCGCCCCAGCCGAACGGGTATAAAAATTCGATGTCGGTCGTCGCCTTGGAATAAAAGCTCAGCTCCTTGGGGTCGTGGTCGCGCAGTTTCAAACTCTCGGCTTTCAGCCCGATGGCGAGCAGCCAGTCGCGGCAGAAGGATCGCCAGTAGTCAAACCATTCCAGATCGGTCCCCGGCTTGCAAAAAAACTCCAGCTCCATTTGCTCGAATTCGCGCACGCGGAAAATAAAATTGCCCGGCGTGATCTCGTTGCGGAACGACTTTCCGATCTGCCCGACGCCGAACGGCAGCTTTTTGCGGCAGGTGCGGGCGATGTTGGCGAAGTTGACGAAAATCCCCTGCGCGGTTTCGGGGCGCAGGTAAATTTCGCTCTTGCCGTCCTCTGTGACGCCCTGAAAGGTTTTGAACATCAGGTTGAACTTGCGGATATCGGTGAAATCGCACGCGCCGCATTCGGGGCAGGGGATCTTTTGTTCGCGGATATAAACCATCAATTGCCCGTCGTCCCATCCCACGGGGTTGATGCCCGTGTCCTCGATCAGCTTATCGGCGCGGTGGCGGGTCTTGCAGGCCTTGCAGTCGGTCAGCGGATCGGAGAAGCCGCCGACGTGGCCGGTGGCGACCCAGACCTGCGGATTCATCAAAATCGCGCTGTCCAAGCCCACATTGTATTGGCTTTGGCTGACGAATTTTTTCCACCAGGCGTTTTTGATGTTGTTTTTCAGCTCGACGCCCAAGGGGCCGTAGTCCCAGGTGTTCGAAAGCCCGCCGTAAATTTCCGAGCCCGCATAGACAAATCCGCGCCCTTTGCACAGCGCGACGATTTTATCCATGGTCTTTTCCGTGTTGTTCATGTTGATAACCATTCCTTTCATATAAGAGGATCGTTTTATTCAATAAAATTTTTTTATAATGCAAAAGGACAACAGGCCATAGTTCATTCATTTTTGCCTTTTTCCCCTTGACACCGTATACAAGGGCATCATCTTTCTCCGTTGGTATAGCCGACGCCGATGGCGGTGATCTGGGGGACTGGGGGCGACTGCCGCCAACGAGCAGCGGGTCGATTGTGTACAGGCACGCACCGCTTGCCATGTTTGTGATTGAAGATTTTACTTGTCAGTGGAAGTCAAATATTAATTGATAGCAATAAAAATCAATGTCGAATCTGAAAACTTCTCCACATCTTTCGAAGCCGTTCTTGTCATATAATGCCAAAGCCGCCGGGTTCGTTTTGCTGACCAGCAATCTGATTCCGTCATATCCCTTTTCCCTCATTTTTTTAATAACATTTTGAAGGATTATCGTTCCTATTCCGTGGTTTTGCAGAGTTGATAAAACCCCTATTCTCATCAATTCACAAGGTTTTTTCAACGACCAGTTTAAATCCTCCAGTTCATTAAACTCACCTGCTGACGCGATAGCAATTATCTGCGTATCCCGCTTTAAAACATATAATGATTTATTGTCAATATCTGATTTTGTTGAATCCCTGCTTGGATATTCATAATCCCAAGTACACCCCGGAGTACCAATCAAGCTATGATAAATATCCACTATTTCGGAAATATCATTATCATTTGCCAAATCAAATTTATAGTTATTCATCTTGAATGAACCTCCGCTAATATAAATCTTCAGCTCTTATATGCCCTGGTAAACCATCCTTTTCAAATAACATAGATATAAAACCGGGTTCCCGCGCCGTTTTGCGCAAACATACAGGTTCTTGTGATACCCGCGCCGGAAATTGATTCGGCAAACGCACTCTTTGTGATCGAAAAATCTACCGCGACGGCAAAACCGGAGCCGCTCTGTGCTGTCGAAAGTGTGCTCGCCATCCAGGCAGCCAGTTCGCTTCGGTTTGAAAACCGAATCAAGACATTTTGTGTGGCCCCCGCGCTGTCGGTTGCATCGTCCGGATCGACCGCCGACTTAAAACTGTGATCTGCGCTCATCTCGGCGCGGGTCACGTTAAAATACAGCATCGTTGCGGTCTCCGGCAGCGCGGTGTAGTCCTCCGGATTCGCCGGGTTAAGAACCAAGGTCTTCTCCTCATCGTAATAACGGCTCTCGGCGTCATCGACGGTTGCATCGCAGTAATAAACTTTCCCGTCGATCTTGACCCCGTTCCAGGCGTGGGAGGTGGTGCCTTCCAAATACCCGCTCTCCTGCCAGCACTCGATGCCGCCGTAATTGCACAACAGCGCGAACGCCTTGGCATATCCGTCGCACACGGTCATGCCGTTGACCAGACACCCGAAAGCGGTATGGGTGTTCAGATCGATATTGATGAAGTCGGCTTGCTTGTAGTCGTACTTCGCCGAATAGATCACGGTCTCATAAAAAAACCGTTCTCTTTGCAAAACGTCGGAGATGGATGCGGCCTCAGCCAAAATCGCATTGACCTTATCATAGAGCGCCTGCCGCCTGATCGCGGCTTTCTCGGGATCGTTTTCGATATAATTGAGTTTGCAGGCAATGCTCTTGACTTTTCCTCCCTCGGTTTGATTGCGCACGATGTTGTAAGTCAGCGACGGCTCAAAGAACTGCGGATAATCGGCGGTGACCGCGGCGTAAGCGGCCGAGATCTCTTCCTCGGTCAGGTCGCCGGGGATGGCGAGCGTCTCGGCCTCGTGCTTCTCGATTGCAAGCAGCATCGCCTTGTACATCAGCCGTTGGCTTTCGTTTGGAAGCGCCTCGTATCTGCGCTGCGGTAGCACGACGTCAAAGGTCGTCACGATGTTTCCGTCGACATAAGGCAGGGAGAACGCCTCGATTTCCCGCGGTATTTTCACCCCGCAGCCGCCGATCAGCGCCAGCGCGGCAATCAAAAACGCAGCCGCCCTATTCCCGCGTGCTGTTTTCTTCATATGCACCGCTTCCCCCCTCTCCGGCCGTCTCCTCCGTCTCCGTCTCCTCCGCTTCCTCCTTGGGCGCGGAAGTGATGGTCACGACCCTGCACCCGTCGTCGACGCGCATGACCGTGACGCCGCCGCCGTAACGGCTCTGGCTGCTGATCTGATCCGCCGAAGTGCGTAAAATGACGCCGCTGTCGGTGATCATGATCACGTCGTCTTGTTCGCTCACCATCTTGATGCCGGCGACAAGGCCTCTAGTTTCGATCTGTTTATAATTGGTCACGCCCTTGCCGCCCCGGCGGATCAGGCGGTATTCCCCGGGCTCGCTTCTGCGTCCGTAGCCCTTTTCGGTGATCGTCAAAAGGGTCGCGCCCTCGCGGATTTTTTCAAGTCCGACAATCTCGTCGTCGGCATCGAGGGTCATCGCCTTGACGCCGCGCGCGGCTCTGCCCATCGGCCGCACGTCGGTCTCTTTGAAGCGAATGGCCATACCCTTGCGGGTGGCGACGATAAATTCATCGTTTCCGCCGCTCACCGAGGCCCAGGCCAGCTCGTCGCCCTCGTCGATGGACAGCGCGATGATGCCGCTGCGGCGCACATTGCCGAACTCTGTCAGCGCGGTGCGCTTGATGATCCCCTTGCGCGTGACAAAGACAAAGTGCAGCCCCTCTTCAAGCGCGGGCATCATCAGCATCGCGGCCACTTTCTCCTCGGGCTGCAGTTGCAACAGGTTGATCGCGTTCATACCCTTGGCGTTGCGCGAGGTCTCGGGGATCTCATAACACTTCAATTTAAAAATACGCCCCTGGTCGGTGACAAAGGCCAGCGTGTCGTGGCTCGACGCCACAAACAGCTCGTTCGCGTAGTCCTCCTCGCGCCTTGTCATGCCCGAAATCCCGCGCCCGCCGCGGTTCTGGCTGCGGTAAGTATCGGCGGGAAGCCGCTTGATATACCCGTACACCGTCCGCGTGACGACGCAGTCCTCGACCGGAATCAGCGACTCCACATCGACCTCTCCCGAGACATTGACAATATCGGTGCGGCGCGCGTCGCCGAATTTGGTCTTGATCGCGCCGAGCTCCTCCCGGATGATCGCGGTGACGCGGTCGCGGTTGCCGAGTATATCCTTGTAATCGGCGATTTTAATCTCAAGCTCACCCGTCTCATCGAGAATTTTATTGCGTTCCAGCCCGGTCAGCTGACCCAACCGCATCGCCACAATCGCATCGGCCTGGACGTCGTCGAATTCGAACCGCTCCGCCAGCCGCTGTTTGCCCTCGGGCACGTTTTTGGACGAGCGCAAAATCGCAATGACCTCGTCGATAAAATCCAGCGCTTTGAGCAGCGCCCGGAGGATATGGACGCGCTCCTCGGCCTTGCGCAGATCAAACTGCGTGCGCCGCGTGATGATCTCGATCTGGAAATCGAGATAATTTTGCAACATCTCTTTCAGCGTCAAAATATGCGGAACGCCGTTGACAAGCGCCAACATAATCACGCCGACCGTGTCCTGCAGCTGGCTGTACGAATACAGCCGGTTTAGCACGATCTCAGCGGAGGCGTCGCGCTTGACGTCGATGATGATCTTCATACCCTTTTTGTCGGAGGCGTCGACCAGTCCTGAAAGCCCTTCGATGCGCTTTTTCTTATAGAGTTCGGCGATGCTCTCGACCAGGCGGCCCTTGTTGACCATATAGGGAATTTCGGTGATGATGATCTGGTTTTTGTTGCCCTTTTCGACGATCTCCGCTTTGCCGCGCAGCGTGATCTTGCCGCGCCCCGTGGCGTAGGCCTCGCGGATGCCCGAACGCCCCATGATGGTGCCGCCGGTCGGGAAGTCGGGGCCCTTGATAAACTGCATCAATTCGTTCATGTCGGCGGCGGGGTTGTCGATCAGGCAAAAAATCGCGTCGATGACCTCGCCGAGGTTGTGGGGCGGGATATTGGTTGCCATGCCGACCGCGATGCCGACCGACCCGTTCACGAGCAAATTCGGGAACCGGGAGGGCAGGCAGGAGGGCTCTGTTTTGGAACCGTCAAAGTTCGGGGTAAAGTCCACGGTCTCTTTTTCGATGTTTTCGAGCATCTGGTTCGAGAGTTTCGCCATTCTGGCCTCGGTATAACGCATCGCGGCGGGCGGGTCGCCGTCGACCGAGCCGAAGTTGCCGTGCCCGTCGATCAGCGGGTATCGCAGCGAAAAGTCCTGCGCCATGCGCACCAAGGTGTCATAAATCGCCGCGTCGCCGTGCGGGTGGTAATATTTCATGACCTCGCCGACCGTGGCGACCGCTTTGGAATAGGGGCGGTCGGAAGTCAGATTGGTGTCATACATCGCATACAGCACGCGCCTGTGCACGGGTTTGAGACCGTCGCGCACATCGGGGAGCGCTCTTGACACGATGACCGACATCGAATAGTCCAAAAAGGATTGTTTCATCTCGGACTGGAGTTCGACCGTGATCGTCTTTGCCGCCGGCATGATCTTGCCGTCGGTTGTGACGATCTCGTCCGTTTCCTGCAAGTTCTCGTTTTCGTTGTTTTTATTGTTTTCGTTGTTTTCGTTCATTGCCTTTTACGCTCCTTTCTCTAAATGTCCAGGTTTTTGACATACCGGGCGTTTCTCTCGATAAAATTACGCCTCGGCTCGACCTTTTCGCCCATCAGCATCGAAAACACCTGATCGGCGGAGACCGCGTCGACCAGCTCGACCTTCAAAATCGTGCGGGTGGCGGGATCCATTGTCGTCTCCCAGAGCTGGTGCGCGTCCATCTCGCCGAGGCCCTTATAGCGCTGCACATCGATCTTTCCGCTCTTGATTTCCGCCTCCATCTCCTTGATGGCCCTGTCGCGTTCCTCGTCGGAAAAGACATATTTGATCCGTTTGCCTTTTTGCACCCGAAACAGCGGCGGCTGCGCGATATAGATATGCCCCGCGTCAATCAGCGGCCGCATATAGCGGAAGAAAAATGTCAGCAGCAGGGTTCGGATATGGCTGCCGTCGACGTCCGCGTCGGCCATCAAAATCACTTTGCCGTAACGCAGTTTTTGCAGATCGAAATCGGAGCCGACCCCGGTCCCGAGCGCCGTGACCACCGGCATCAGTTTTTCGTTTCCGTAGACCTTGTCGACACGCGCCTTTTCGACGTTCAGCATCTTGCCCCACAGCGGCAAAATCGCCTGCGTGTAGGCGTCGCGCCCCTGTTTGGCGGAGCCGCCGGCCGAGTCGCCCTCGACGATGAAGATCTCGGTGTTCTCGTTGTCACGGTCGATGCAGTCGGTCAATTTTCCGGGCAGCGCGGCGCCGTCGAGCGCGGTCTTGCGCCGCTCGGCCTCGCGCGCCTTGCGCGCCGCTTCTCTGGCGCGGGCAGCCATCAGCGACTTTGAAAAGACCGCTTTTGCAACCGCGGGATTTTCCTCGAAATAGGTCGTCAATTTATGATACGTCAGGTTGCTCACCAGCGGCGAAATCTCGGTGTTGCCGAGTTTTTGCTTGGTCTGCCCCTCGAATTGCGCGTCCTTGAGCTTGACGCTGACCACCGCCGTAATGCCCTCGCGCACGTCCTCGCCCGAGAGATTTTTGTCGGCCTCCTTTAAAAGCCCGTATTTGCGTCCGTAGTCGTTGAACGTGCGGGTCAGGGCCAGTTTCAGCCCGTTTTCGTGCGTGCCGCCCTCGGGGGTGTGGATGTTGTTGGCAAACGACAAAATCGTCTCGTTGTAACTGTCCGTATACTGCAGCGCGATCTCGACCTGGTTGCCGTTTTCCTCGCAGCAAAAATAGACCACCTCGGGATGGGTCAATTCGGCGTTTTTCAAGCTGTTCAGGTGTTCGACAAAGCTCTTGATCCCGCCCTCATAGTGCAGCGTCTCGGCGCGGACATTGTCGGGATCTCTTGCGTCGGTGAACACGATACAGACGCCCGCGTTTAAAAATGCCTGTTCCCGAAAGCGGTTGAGCAAAATCTCATAATCATATTCAATCGTCTCGAACACACCGGTGTCGGCCCGAAACGTCTGTCTGGTTCCGGTGCGGTCGCTCTCCCCGGTCTCCTTGAGCGCATCGACCGGTTTCCCGCGTTCAAACCGCTGAAAATATTTTTTGCCGTCGGTGCAGACCTCGAGTTCAAACCACTCCGAGAGCGCGTTGACCACCGAGGCGCCCACGCCGTGCAGACCGCCCGAAAAACCGTATCCGCCGCCGCCGAATTTGCCGCCCGCGTGCAGCACCGTAAATACGACGGTCGCCGCCGAGATGCCGAGTTTGGGCTGGATGCCGACCGGAATGCCGCGCCCGTTGTCGGTCACGCTGATGATGTTTCCGGGCAGGATGTCCACGTCGATTTGCGTGCAGTAGCCGCCCAAGACCTCGTCGATCGAGTTGTCGACGATCTCATAGACCAGATGGTGCAGACCGCGCGGACCCGTCGAGCCGATGTACATACCGGGGCGTTTGCGGACGGCCTCAAGCCCCTCCAAGACCTCGATCTGTTCCGCGCCGTATTTTTCATCATGTTTTTCGTTGTAAATTTCGTCCATAACTTTCTAACGTCTCCTACTCTGCTTTCACTTTATCCGAAAACGGTCTCGCCGCGTTTTTGAATCGTCGCCGCCGAGATCGGCGAGACATACAGTTGAACGTCGCTCCCGCTCTCGTCATAGGCCAAAATCACCGACCGCGGCAGTTCGGCGCTGATGGTCAGCACCCGACCGCTCTTTTGCATTTTTTCCAAAAAGTTTATTGTCCCCCTGCCGTATGAGGCGGTGTCGATATCAAAGACGCCGATGATGCGGTTTGTCCGGACATTGACGTCGTTTCCGAGGTGTGTGAACATATTCAGCCCTTTCTTCTCTTCGCACGTTTGCGGAAAGCCCCTTCCCTCACCGTAAAAACCTCCCCCTGCGGAAGCCGCCTCGGGAGGGAGGCGCTGTCGCAGCCGGTGATAAAGAGCTGGTTTTCACCGAGGTGGTTCAAAATATAGTTTTGACGGTTTTTATCCAGCTCCGACATCACATCGTCGAGCAAAAAGACCGGTTTTTGCCCGATGGCGCGCTCCAAAATCCGCCCCTCCGCCAGCTTCAGGCACAATGCCGCGCTCTTGCTCTGCCCCTGCGAGGCGAACTGCCTGGCTTTTTGACCGTTCAGGATCAGCTCCATGTCCTCCCGGTGCGGTCCCGCGCCGGTGAAGCCGCTCCTGATGTCGTCGTCCACGTTCTTGCAGAGCGCGTGATATAAAACCGCGCCGTAGTTCTCTTTTTCTCCCGCCTCCACCGAATTTTTATAGACAATCTCCAGTTCTTCTCCGCCCGAGAGACCCTGATAGATCCGGGGCGCCTCTTCGTCCAGCCGGGCGGTATAACGGCTGCGCGCCGCGTTCACCCTCGCGCCGATCTGGGAGACCCGTTTTGTATAGGCCTCAAGCGTGTCGGCGAGTTCGCCGTTGTATCCGGTCTGCAGGCGTTTGAGCAAAAAATTGCGTTGATACAGCACCTTTTCATATTCGCGCAAAACCGCCGCGAACGCCGGTTTGGTCGAAATAACCGCGCTGTCTAAAAACGCCCGCCTTGCCTCGGGCGCCTCTCGGATCAAATCGATATGAATCGGCGAGAAGACCACCGCCGCGAATTTTTCGCCTAAATTTGAAATCTTGTCGGCGTGGATGCCGTTCACGGACGCGCTGCGCCTTGCGGTCAGCGTGAGTAAAAAGCGATTCACCCGTTCTCCGGAAAAGAGATCGGCTTCGACGACCGCGCGTTTTTTGCCGAAAGCGACCGTCTCCGCCTCTTTGGCTTGCCGAAAACTGCGCTGTCCGCACAACAGCCAGATGCCCTCGAGCAGATTGGTTTTGCCCTGGCCGTTTGCGCCGACGATCAAATTCATCCCCTCGCAGGGGACCACCTCGGCATTTTCAAGGTTTCTGAAATCGGTAAACGCAATCCGTTCAACCCGCACCGCCGGTCACCTCGATGGAAACGTCACCGAAAACGACTTTGTCACCGGGGCGAATCTGCTTGCCCTTGACAAGGCAGACCGCGCCGTTCACCGCCACCATGCCGCGCGCGACGGCGTTCTTGGCCTCTCCGCCCGTGACGCCGGTGCCGGCGAACTTCAATAAATCGCACAGCCGAATCGACCCGCCGCGGATTTCAATCCGTTCAGTCCTCATTTTTGGATCTCACAGGCATGACGAGGAAGGAAAAACTTTCATCCGCGGGCGGCACGATCTTGATTGCGGCAAACGTCGTGGTCAGCCGCAGCACGACCTCGTCGCATTCGGCGGCGCGCAGCGCGTCGAGGATATAGCTGTTGTTGACGCCGACCTCAATGTCGTTGCCCGTGATTTCGCAGTTGATTTTATCCTGCGCTTTTCCGGCCATGGTCACACACCCGAGTGACGTGACGTTGTCGGCGAACCGCACCACAATCGAGTTTTTGGATCTTCTGGACGCCTGTGTCTCCACGAGCAGAGAGACCTTTTCGACGCTCTCGATCAGGGCTCTTGTGTTGATTTTGACGGCGGTGTTATACGTCGTGGGAATGATCGACTTATAGTTGATGAACTCCCCCTGCGTGATCAGGCGGGTGTAAATTTTGCAACCGTTGATGACAAAAGAGGCGTGGGTTTTTCCGACCGCAAGGGAGACCACGTCGTTGTCGCCGAGCATCCTCAAAATCTCGTTGAGCGTCTTGCCCGGGATGACGAATTTCCCGCTCTTGTCGTAACCGATGTTTTCTTTGCTCACGGCCATTCTGAAACCGTCGAGCGCCACCATGGTCAGCACACCCTTGTCCAGCTCGAACAAGACGCCCTGCTGCACGGGTCTGGCCTCGGTCTGGGAGACGGCGAACACGGTCTGTCGGATCAAACGGCGCAGCACGGCCTGGGGCAGTTCAAATGAAAATTCATCGGAAAAGATCGGGAGTTCGGGATATCCTTCCGCCGTGAGACCGAACAGGTCAAATTTCGTATACCCGCTCTCGATCAAAATCATATTGTCCTCGCCGACCGAAATCGTGATATCGGGACCGCCCGAACGCCGCACGATTTCCAAAAACGGCGGGGGGATGATGACGCTGCCCTCTTCGACGACGTCGCTCTGTATGTCGCAGACAATTCCGATCGAGAGATCATAACCGGTCAGCGTGACGGCGTCTTTTTTCCCGCAGACCAAAACACCCGTCGTCTCTTTGATCGGCGACTGCGCGGGAACGGCACGGGAGACCTTTGATAGCGCCTCCAAAAGAACCTCTTTATTGCAGATTACTTTCACCTGAGTAGACCACCTTTCCGCACTTTTTGAGTTGTTTCGTTCGTTTCACTTTACAAAAAAGAATAAAACACTTGGTTTAAAAACTTATTTTTCAAACTTTTCAGCCCTTTCGAAAAACGATTGTTTTCAATCAAAGAAAGTTTATAATTTTAGTAGTAGAAGTAGGCGCTTTGAAACTTATCAAATCCCTTTTTCATCGGATTGCGATCGCCTTTTTCCCTCAAAACACCAAAGCGGAGATTTTTTAGTCCTTTATGAAACGAAAAATAATTTTCCAAACTATTTTGAAATTTTTGAAACAGTCGTTTTGAAATCCGGATTTTCCTCATTCTTTGCTTTTGATATTTTTGATAATATCCTCGATGGTCTCGCTCAATTTTTGATTTTTTCGGATTTCTTTTGCCGTGCGGGCGATGGCGTAGTTGACCGTGGAATAGTGGCGGTCTCCGAACTCCGAGCCGATCTCCTTGAGCGAGAGTCCGGTCAATTCGCGGGTGACATACATCGCGATCTGTCGCACGAGCGAAATCTGGGCGCTCTGTTTATCGGAGGTGATGTCCTCGGGCGGCATCTGATAGACCCGGCTGACCTCCTCCTTGATGATATCGACCGTAATCGCCGGACGGCTGATGTCGGTGATGATGTCGTGGCAGGTCTCGATGGTCAGCGACAGCGTCGGAATCTGTCCGTTCATGATGTATTTTGCCGAGAGTTTTGTGATCACGGCTTGAATCTGGCGGATATTGACCTTGATCTTGTCCGCGATATACTCCACCACATCGTCCGAGAGCTCCAAAGAGGCCAGTTCCGCCTTTTTGCGGATGATCGCCACCCGGGTCTCATAATCGGGCGCGCCGATGTCGGCGAGACCGAGTTCGAGCCGCGAGCGCAGCCGGGAATCCAGGGATAAAATATCTTTCGGCGGACGGTCGGACGACAAAACGATCTGTTTTCCCGCGCGGTGGAGGTTGTCGAAAGTGGAATAAAATTCGTCCTGAACGGCGGTCTTGTTGGCGATGAATTGGATATCGTCCACCAGCAGCACATCGCAGGAGCGGTATTTTTTGCGAAAATCCGGCTGGGAGTTGTGGGTGATGGATTCGATAAAATCATTGATGAAATCCTCTCCCTGCACCGCCACGATATTAAAAGACGGGTAATTCTCGGCGACGGTGTTTTTGACCGCGGTCAACAGGTGGGTTTTTCCCAAGCCCGATTCCCCGTAAATCAACAGCGGATTATAGGTTCTGCCCGGCGCTTTGGCGACGGCCTGCGCGGCGGCGAAGGCAAATTTATTAGACGCGGCGACAACGAAATTTTCAAATGTATATAAGCTGTCCAAGGCGTTTTTGACCGTAGCGGTCTCGGGTTCGCCCTGATCGGAGCGCAGCACGGCAAACAACTTGAATCCCATGACCTGCTCACAGGTGGATTCGATGAGTTTTAAATAGTTGGTCTCGATGATATTTTTTTGGAAAGAGGAGGGAACCGACAGAAAAATGCGGTCCTCCTCCAAAAAAAGCGGTTTGATGATTCCGATCCAGGAGTTGAAAGCGACAGTGGAAATTTTTTGTTTGATGATACTGCAGACGGAATCCCAGACCTGCTGCAAGCTCTCCACAAAATCACAACCTTTCGTAGTTAAAGTGTATCATAAAACCCCGTAAAAATCAAGTTTTTACGGGGTTTTCGGCCCAAAGAAAAACCCCCGCGGGATGTCAATTGCTTTTCCGGCGACAGGCGCGGCGGAAAAACACCTTAACCCGCGCCAACGGGCGCGAAACCGGGGGTCACATAGGGGTATCGGATACCTCCTATGAAGCGCGAAGACGAATGTCTGCGCGCTCAAACCCCCGTAAAAATCAAGTGTTTACGGGGGTTTTCCGCATTTGTGTATCGGCTTTTTTAAAACGTTTGTCTCTTTTATTTCAGTTTAGAAGCCGCTTCCCCTAAAAAAACAGCGAACAAAATTCCTCGGGCGATATCCCGATGATATAATCGTTCAGCCGCAGCGACGAAACCCGCTCAAGCAGCGCTTTTTTTTCGTGCAGCGTCCCGTTGACGGCGCTGCACAGCTCGCTCGTCGGGCGTTTGAGCAAAAAGTCCCCGCCGATTTTCAGGTTTTCGACGGTTCCGTTTTTGCAATCGAAACCGACCGTGACTTCGCCGCAGGCGAAGCGGGCCTCGTTAAAGAACTCATAAGCGGGATTTTCACCGTAGGTCCAAGACCGGCTGTTGTATTTTAACCGGCACAGCGCCGAGATTTTCCCCGGCGCGGTTTTTGCAAGCGCGGCGGGCTTGCAGCCCGACGCGAGGAAAAAACGCGCCAGCCCCTCGAAAAACTCGTCTGTGTTCATATCGGTTTTCAACAGAGGGCGCAAATTCGTCACCCGGCTGCGCACCGAATCGATGCCTTTGCCCGTCAGCTTTTTCGGTTCTGGCGTCAAAACAGACGACAGCGCCGACAAATCGGAGTCGAAAAGCAACGTGCCGTGGTGTAAAATCCGGTTTTTGCGCACGGCCTGCGCGTTGCCAGAGAACTTCATCCCGTCGACCAAAATGTCGTTCCTGCCGCAGATCTCCGCCCGGATGCCGAGCGAGCCCAGATACGCGATGATCGGTTCGCAAAATTTTTGAATCCCCGACAGATCGCCCTCCCGATACGGGGCGATGAAAGAGAAGTTGACATTGCCGAGGTCATGATAGACCGCGCCGCCGCCGGATTGTCGGCGCACCAGACCGATGCCTCTTTGCTCCAACGCCGTAAAATTGATCTCCTTATAGACATTTTGGTTACAGCCGACGACCACAGTCGGGCGATTTTGCCAGAGCACGACATACTCGCCCTGCGTCTCGGTGAGAAAATATTCCTCGTAAGCCAGATTGTAGGCGGGATCGGTGTTTCGGTTGACGATCAGGTTCAAAACGGTATCTTCCTTTCGTAAATAATGGAATTTGCCCTAATTTCACACACAGAATATAGCATTCCCGATTTCAGCATAAAGCGCGAATAAAATTCAATTTACTCGCGCTTTTTCGATATTCTTTTTTTCAATGCTTTTGATCGTTGTCATCCTGGGCGGGGACGTATGGCCGCGGCAACACCGGCCCGCCGGTGCTTTTACGCCCCGTCCTTTTGTCCGCTGCCTTCTATACGCCCATTTTCGACCTTCTCAAGGCCTCGACAACGGTCAAATTGGTCTTGGGGGTATATCCCGCGATCGGTAAAATCTTTTCGTGGATCGCGTCGATGATCCAGTCGGCCTGCGGGAAGAAATCGGCGTCGAACTCATAGGGCGGGGTGATCCAGTTGCGCGCGCCCACGACGACCGGCGGCGCGTCGAGCCAGTCGAACGCCATCTCGGTGATGTTGCGCGCCATGTCGCTGAGGATGCTGCCGCGCGCGCAGGCGTCGGACGAGAGCACGATCTTTCCGGTCTTTTTGACCGATTCCAACACCGGCTCATAATCAAAAGGCACGATGGAACGCGCGTCGATGACCTCCGCCGAGATGTTGTATTTGTCTTCCAGTGTCTTTGCGGCCTCCATCACACGGTAAAGCGTCGCGCCGATCGAGAGGATGGTCACGTCGGAACCGGCTTTTTTGATATCCGGCATGCCCAACTCAATCTCATAACTCTCTTTGGGAACGCCGCCCTTGCAAAACTGTTCGGGCATGTCGTAAATGCGCTGGCTCTCGAAAAACACCACCGGGTCGGTTCCGTTCAGCGCGGCGGCCATCAAACCCTTCGCGTCGTACGGCGTCGCCGGGAACACGACTTTCAAGCCGGGGATGTGCGCGGCGAGCGCCACCCAGTCCTGGGAGTGCTGCGCGCCGTATTTGCTGCCGACGGAAACGCGCAGCACGACCGGCATCTTTAGTATGCCCGCGCTCATCGCCTGCCACTTGGCCAATTGGTTAAAAATTTCGTCGCCCGCGCGGCCCATAAAGTCGGCGTACATCAACTCGGCGATCACGCGGCCGCCGGAAAGCGCGTAACCCACCGCCGAGCCGACGATCGCGGCCTCGGAGATCGGGGCGTTGAACAGCCGGTGATAGGGCAGGGCCTCTGTCAGTCCGCGGTAGACGGCAAACGCGCCGCCCCAGTCGCGCACGTCCTCGCCGTAGGAGACCAGTGTCGGATCTTCGTAATACTTGTCCAAAATCGCCTCAAACAGACCGTCACGCAGCACATACTGCTTGGTTTTCGGCACGGGCTGTCCGTTTTCGTCGAGATAAAAGCGGAATTTCGACGCCAGTGATTTGACGCGCGGGTTTTCCTCTTTGGGCAGCAGCGCGTCGGGCTTGCGGGTTGTATCCATCGACGGGACACGGAGATTGGATAACATCAGCTTTTCGACCGGGCCGGGGTTTTTCGCCATGTCGATATACGGGCTGACGGCGGGATCGGCGGCCAATTTACAAATTTTCATCGTGCGCTCTTTGACGTCGGCCCAGATCTCGTCGAACGCGCTTTCGGGCGCGACGCCGGCCTCGACCAGCTCTTTGCGCCATTTGATGCACGGATCCTCGGCGATCCAGGCGTCGAGTTCCTCCTTGGAGCGATAAGAACCGCTGTCGGACGGCGAGTGGCCGCTCGTGCGGTAGGTGACAACGTCGAGCAAAATCGGACCCTTGCCCTCGCGCAGAAGTTTCAATTTGCGTTTCATCGCGTCGATCACGGCGAGCGGATTATATCCGTCCACGCGTTCGGCGTGCATCTGCGACGGGCAGACGCCCGCGCCGACCCGGGCGACGAAGTCATACGCCATCGTCTCGCCGCGCGTCTGACCGCCCATGCCGTAGCCGTTGTCGAAGATGTTGAATAAAATCGGCAGGCCGCCCTTTTTCTCCCACAGTTGCGTAAACTGATCCATCGCCGCAAAATTCAGCGATTCCAGCACCGGACCGCAGCCGAGCGCCCCGTCGCCGATGTTGGCGATGACGATCCCTTTTTTGTCGTTGCATTTTTTATAAAGCGCCGAGCCCAGCGCGATCGGGCCCGAACCGCCGACGATGGCGTTGTTGGGGTAGATGCCGAACGGCAAAAAGAACGCGTGCATCGAGCCGCCGAGCCCGTGGTGGAAACCGTTTTCGCGGGCGAAAATCTCGGCCAGCGCGCCGTACAGCAAAAAATCGGTCGCCAACTCCTTGACGGACTTGGTCTTTTGGTGTCCCCGTATGGCTTTCAGCGTTTTGCCGCCCAAAAACTGCTCCATGATCTCGGTCAGCGCGTCGTCGGAGAGTTGGTGTATCGACGAAAGACCTTTGGCCAAAATCTCGGAGTGGGAGCGGTGGGAGCCGAACGCGTAGTCGTCCGTGGTCAGCAGGTAGGCCTGCCCGACCGCGGCGGCCTCCTGCCCGAGCGACAGGTGCGCCGGGCCGGGATAGGACTGTTTAAAGCCGTTGTATTCGCCCTGCGTCTTGATTTGGAACAGCATGCTCTCAAACTCGCGCAGGGTGCAGATATCGGTATAAATCTGCAGCAGCTTCTTGTCCGAGAAGTTTTTGCGCTCCTCGGCGACGGTTTTTTGGTAGGCGTTCACCGGGATGTCGGTGAACGTGATTTTTCCGGATTTGCGGATGAACTTCGGGTCGATGCACTGGCTTTTCGGCATTGCTGGATTTCCTTCTTTCTTCGGGTTGCAAGCGTACCTTGTTATTATATCAGTTTCTTTTCAATTCGTCAAAGAGAGGGCAGAGGTTAGAGGGCAGGGCTACGAGAGGGCAGAGGTTAGAGGACAGAGGGCAGAACGGGAGACGGAAAAACGCACTGTAGGGGCGGCCCTATGTGGCCGCCCGCGCTGATGGTAGTTGGAAAATAGAAAATAGTAGACGGGGAACGATTTTTACCGTAGGGGCGGCACTCCGTGGCCGCCCGCGCTGATGGCAGTTGGAAAATAGAAAATAGAAAATAGTAGACGGGGAACGATTTTTACCGTAGGGGCGGCCTTCCATTGCCGCCCGCGCTGATGGTAGTTGGAAAATAGAAAATAGAAAATAGTAGACGGGGAACGATTTTTACCGTAGGGGCGGCCTTCCATTGCCGCCCGCCCGAATGGTAGTAGGGCGATACGGGCACCGGCCCGACGCGTTCGCCCGCCCAAGTAATCCGCCGTACGGACGATTGAGAATCGCCCGTATATCTTGTATCATCTTGCGGCGAATTTCGTTCGCCCGCGAAAATAGAAATTGGAGGTTGGAGACAGGTAGACACGGGAGGGAACGGTCTTAAAAGTTGTCATCCTGAGCGGAGCGCGAATATCACGCATTTCGCGCGAAGTCGAAGGATCTCGGACTGATGAAATCGAAAATCGCCCCTACACGATTCGTTTTTCCGACCCCCCGTTCTGCCCCCTGTCCTCTAACCTCTGCCCTCTCACAGCGCAAACAAGGTCTCGCGCACGATCTCGCCGACCGTGGGGTGCGGGAAGACCAGCTCTTTCAGGGTTTCGATTTTCATGCCCGACTCGAGCATCTGGGCGGCGCCGAAGATGATCTCGGAACAATAACTGCCGATCATATGCACGCCGAGCAGTTTGTCGGTCTTGGCGTCGGCAACCATCTTGCAAAGGCCGTCCCCGCCGCCCTCGGCCAAATACCGGCCGCTGTAACTTATCGGCAACTTGGCGGTTTTGACCGCAAAACCCTTTTGTTTGGCGCTCTCCTCGGTCTCGCCGACGCAGCCGACCTCGGGATTGGTATAGATCACGGACGCGATCGCGCCGTAGCGCATAATATCTTTTTTACCGAGAATGTGGTTGACGGCGACCTCGGCTTCCCGATAAGCGGTGTGCGCCAGCATCAGCTTGCCGTTGATGTCGCCGACCGCGTACACGCCCGGGACATTGGTCAGCAGGTGGTCGTCGGTCTTGATCGCGCCGCGCTCGACATAAACGCCGACGGATTCCAGCCCCAGCTCCGCGCATGACGGCCTTCTGCCGATCGACAGCAGCGCATAGTCGCAGGCCGATTTTTGTTCCTTGCCGTCGGCGTCGGCGTAAGAGACAAAGCCCTTTTCAAACCCCGTGACCGTGCAGCCGAGTTTAAAATCAACGCCCTTTTCGGCGTAATTTTTTTGCAAAATCGCCGAGATCTCGTCGTCGGTCGGGCCTGCGATTTTGTTGAGCATCTCGATCACGGTCACTTTTGAGCCGACCGAGCAAAAATAGCTCGCCATCTCCAGCCCGATCACGCCGCCGCCGACAATCGCCAGCGCCTTCGGAATTTCGCGCAAATTCAAAATCTCGCGGTTGGTCAGCACATACCCGGCGGCAAGCCCCTCTTTCGCGCCCGGAATCGACGGAACGACGGCCTCCGACCCCGCCGCAACGATCAGCTTTTTCCCGGTATAGACCTTGCCCGCGGCATCACCTGCGATGCCGGTTGCCTCAACCTCAAAGCCGTCGGCGGTTTTGCCCTTAATTACGGCAACCGCGTTGATCACGGTGACACGGTTCTTCTTCATCGCCGCACCCACACCGGAGACAAGCGTTTTCACCACGCCGTCCTTGCGATCGATCACGGCGTTCTGGTCGATCGAAGCGCCTTTCACGGTCACGCCGCAGGCCGCCGCGTGGTTGGCGTAATCAAAGACCTTCGCCGAATAAAGCAGCGCTTTCGACGGGATGCAGCCCTCGTTCAGGCACACGCCGCCGAGCGCCTTTTTTTCAAACAGCGCGACTTTCAGTCCGGCATGCCCGGCCCGTTCGGCGGCAAGATATCCGCCCGGCCCCCCGCCGATGACAATCAGATCAAACGATTCCACTTTCAAAACCTCTTTTATAAAATTCCCCTCTGCATGGCGTCGCTTGCGACGCCTTAGGGGTTGGCGCGGCGCGCCGGGGTGGTTCTCTCAAACGGACCAAACCATCCAAAAACCGAACTTTGAATTTTCCTAAATCGCCAGCAGCGCGTTGAAATTTTCCAAATTCCCGCACAACTCCTGCATAAACCGCGACGCGGGCGCGCCGTCGACCGCGCGGTGGTCATAGGTCAGCGAAAGCCCCATCGCTTGATAATAGACCGGCTGCCCGTCGACCAACTTCGCCTTGGTTTGGAGATTGCACACGCCGAGGATGCAGGTCTGCGGCGGATTGATGATCGGCGTGAACATCTCGACGCCGAGCGCCCCGAGGTTCGAGACCGTGAACGTGCCGCCCGCGAGCTTATCGGGGCTGATACGGCCGCTCTGCGCCTCTTTTGCCAGCGTCTTGGACTGCTTTGCGAGCTCGGCGAGCGACAGGGTGTCGGCGTTGAAAATCGTCGGCACCAGCAGGCCGCGCTCGGTGTCGACCGCCACGCCCAAATGGACGTATTTAAACAGGCGAATCGAATCACCCGTCAAATGCGCGTTGCAGTGCGGGTGGTTTTTCAGAGTGCGCGAGACCGCGAATAAAATCATATCGTTGAGCGTGACGTTGGGAAGTCCGAGCGCTTTGCCGGAGGTCTTTAACAAGGCGCGCAGCGCGAGAATCTCGGTCGCGTCGAAGCTGAAATGATGGGTCAGCTGCGCCATGGAGGAAAGCGAGTTGACCATGGCCTTTGCAATCGAACGGCGCACGCCCGAGAGCTTAATATCTTCGTATTCCGCCGCCGCAACAGCTGCCGTCTGAGCAGTCGGCTCGGCCACGGCCGCGATGTCTTTCGCCAGGGTATTGGCAGCGGCCAAATCGCGTTCGATGATCCTGCCCTCCGGACCCGACGGGGTCACGGTTGAAAGATCGATGCCCAGCCGCTGCGCGGCCGCTTTCGCACGCGGGGAGACCTTGAGTTCTCCGTTCGCCGTCGCAACGGTTTCAGCGGGTTCGGGCTTCACTTCCGATTCCCCAATCGTCGCCGCCCCGGAGGTCGAATTCGCCACAACGGTCA
The DNA here is from genome assembly GCA_964587625.1 of uncultured Eubacteriales bacterium. GTDB lineage: Bacteria > Bacillota > Clostridia > Oscillospirales > JAKOTC01 > DAOPZJ01. The sequence continues at coordinate 13,883 of CAZPLU010000024.1, read as the reverse complement.
CGGCTGCGGCCCCCTCCTTTGCGGGAATCAGCGCCGAAAAGTCCTCGCCGGGTTTGCCGATCACGCAGACATTGGTCAAGACGGCGACCTCGTCCCCGTCCTCAAAAAACAGCGCCAGCAGCGTCCCCGCCTCGTTGGATTCGCACTCAAATGACGCCTTGTCGGTCTCGTACGTAAACAGCACGTCGCCGACCTTGATTTCGTCGCCGACCTGCTTTTTCCATTCGGTCAGCACGCACGACTCGACCGTGATCCCCTGCTTGGGCATCAAAATTCCGACTGCCATGAAATTACCTCTTTTCAATATTAACCATCGTAGGGGCGGATATCATCCGCCCGAATAAATAAACACCATCTGTCAACTTGACGGGCGGATCATATCCGCCCCTACAAAGAACCGCGTTGCGGTTCCCACTCTGTTTAAATAGAAGGTGCCTCGGCCAGCAACGCCTTTTCGGCCTCGGCGCACCATAAACCGTTGTTTTTCGCCACGATGCCGGCCAACTTTTTGCATAGCGGGTCGGTCTTGCCGAGTTCGGGCAGATCGGCGATCGCGGTCAGCGGATAATTGATGTGGGTGTAGATCAATTTCTTGCCGCCCTTGATTTCGGGCAGGCGGAGCGTGGTCTCGGGCGCGGCGTTCAGGCCGCCGAAATGGGTGATCATCACCGACGGGTTCAGCAAGCCCTTTTCCATCATCGCCAGTGCCTCGCGCATGTCGTCGGTGTTGCCGCCGCTGTTGCCCGCGACGTGGGTATACAGGTAATGGACGTTATAAAAGTTAAACTGCGCCCTAAATTCCGGATTGGTCGGACCCGCGAAAAAGTTCAGGCAGCCGTCGTGTCCGAGAATTTGATCGGCCTGTTCGACAACCGAGGCGACCGGGGCATAAACAAACACATCGTCAAAACCCGTGCCGCCCGAGAGTCCGCGCATCACCGCGACCGGGTCTTCCAGCGAACCGGTGTTCAGATAGACCAGTTTTACGCCGCATTTCGCCGCGTCTTCTTCGCCGTACAGCGATTTTGCGCGAGCGAGGCGCGCGTCGTCGATGTCGGTGACGACCAAAAGACCGGGTTTCCGATCGCAGTGCAGGGCGTAGTCGATCGCGCCGAGCCCCATCGGGCCGACGCCCGCGAGCAGCGCCATCTTGCCGCCCTCGACGATGCCCATTTTATGCTCGTACACGCCGTTTTGGGTGTGGTAGTTGACGTGGAAGCCGCCGACGATGCAGCTGACCGGCTCGGCGAGCGACCCGAAGAAGAACGCCTCGCCGTTATACGGCAACAAACAATCCTGCTCCATCACGCTGGCGGGGATGATCACATAGGTTGCGGTGCCGCCGATGTAGTGAAACGAATAACCGGGGGCAAGATAGGGGTTTTCCGGCAGATTCAACGCGGGTTGAAGCACGAATTTCTGACCGGGCTTGAATTTGTCCGCCCATTTTTTGCCGACCTCGACCAATTCGCCGCAAAACTCGTGGCCGATGATGACCGGATTTTTGTCGACGTCCTTGGGCACGCGCTTGTGGTCCGCGCCCTGCAGCGCCGCCTTGTGGGAGGACATGCACACGCTGTCCGAGACGATTTTGGCCAAAATCTCGTCATCGCGAAGCGGCGGAAGCTCAAATTCCTCGACCCGCAGGTCGTTTTTGCCGTAAAGGCGCATGGCTTTGGTTTTCATGTGGTTTTTGACACTCCTTGTATAGAAATTGGGTTGCGAGAAGGCAGAGGTTAGAGGGCAGAAGGCAGAATGGGGGAACGAAAAATTTTCGCCGTAGGGGCGACCCTATGTGGTCGCCCGCTCCCGTAATCCGCCGTAGGAGCGATACGGGCACCGGGCCTGACGTGTTCGCTCGGCGAAAATGGTGGTTGGAAAATGGAAAATCGAAATT
>CAZPLU010000024.1:0-11886 GCA_964587625.1 uncultured Eubacteriales bacterium | reverse complement strand
CGCGCTGCACTTCTCGCAAATACGGTTTCGGCATTTCGTCTTTATTCTGCCCTCTGCCCTCTAACCTCTGCCCTCTCGGGGGCGACCCTATGTGGTCGCCCGGAACGGTCAAGACCGTTCCCTATTCATGGCCGCGAACGCCGCGACCCGCTCCTTGATCTTCGGGTATTTTTCCGCGGTCTGCGGGGAGGTGAACGAATCGGCGGGATTTTGCGCCGCCGCGCGCTCGTGCCCGATCAGCGCCCAAGTCGCGTCGTAGAGGTGCGCGTATTCGGGTTTGGAGAGCGCCGGACAGATAAAACTCTGGCGCGGTGAGTTGATGTCCTCGCCGCTGATTTGAAAGAGGTTGTGCCGCTCACACAGCGCCATCACGCGGGCGAGCTGCTCGGAACTGTTGCGCGAGGGCATATAGGTCACCGCGTCGAAGCCCGTGTATTTCAAATAATCGAACAGCTCATCGAGGTAGTCGTCCTCGTATTTGGCGGTCTGCTTGTCGCCCGTGACCGAACTTCCGACGTCGCCCAGATAAGCGTAGGCCGAAATCGCGCCGATCGAGCGGACAAACTCGACGAACTTGCGCGCGGCGGGCAGCTCGGCTTTGGCGGGGATGTAAAAGTCCTTGACCAGATACGCCTTCAATAGGCCCAACAGGTCATATTCATAAAACGGATTGTCGGCGTCGGAGAGCTGCGCTTTGATTTTATCGCCGCAGTTGACGCCCAGCTTGTCCGCCAAAAACGGAATCACGTCGCCGCGCTTTCCGAACCGCTCGACCAGCGCCGGAGAGACCGCGAACAGCAAATGCCGCTCGGTGATGCCGCCGCCCTCTTTCAGTCGCGAAAGCGGAACGACGTCTTTTTCAAAGTCGATCGTGATGTCGGCGGGGGCGAGCAGGTCGTTCAGCCGTCCGACCATGGCCTGATTGCGGAGGTTGCGGGCGGCGCGGATCGGCCCCAAAAACGCTTCGGCTTGCGCCACGCGGTTTTTCGGAATGCCGTGGCAGGCGACATAGGCGACGCCGTCCTGGTCGGGGTTGTTGACGCGGCGGGCGCAAAACGGGGAATCGGACAGATCGACGCGTACCTCGAAGCCGCTGGTGACCGGCATCCCGCACAGATCCCCGGCGACATAAAACTCATCGATGCCGCTGACCGAGTCGTGGTCCATAATCCCGGCGGTCTGAAGACCGGCCGCACGCGCGTGCCAGATCGCGCCGGCCGGGTAATAGGGGGAAAAGCTGAATTTGGTATGGATGTGGTTATTGACAAAATGTCCCGTCTCCGGCGCTTTCAATGTGCCGGTCCGTTCCAGTTCGAGCAGCGTGGCAAGCGCGGTCAGGCGCACGACCCGTCTGTCGTCGGAGAGTTGTCTGAGTTGGAGCATTTTTTTGCCTTTCTGGTTTTATTCGAAACATACGGAAATCAAAAGGATGAATAACGTCTGAGGAAATCTGAATTTTAAAAAACGATCTCCGGAAAACAAGACAATAACAGGACCGTTTCAACGCGATCCAAGCGAATCGTACAAGTACGATCCGCAAAAATTATACCACGGCCGGCGGTTTAGGACAAGTATCCCTTGTTTTGTTTTTTCGTTCAGCTACTCTATTTCATCTGATTCGGCAAAAATGAATATCAGCGAGCCGCGCTATTTGTTTTTTCGATCGGAAATCGGAGCAAATAGGCATCGGAGAACCACGCGGTTTCAAAACAATACCATAAATACCCTCCGGCATTTATGACTTTTGTCGGCTCCGCCGAGTTTTCGTCAAAAACTTCAAAACACCGGGGGGGCGTTTCGCGAGTCAAATCGCAAAGCAAGACGCTTATTCCGAATGGGGTTTTGGAAAAAGAGGTGATGGTGTCGTTAAAATATAAAAACGACGAAGAGCTTTGATAAAAAGTTTCATCGAACCAACCGAGATCGGTCATTTGTCCGCTTGCGAGATCATATAAATACGGCCCGAAAGAAGTATAGATACTGTCTCTGTAAGGGACGAGCAAGATGTTTCCGCTTTGAACGGAAATCGGCACAAGCGTATGTGCGTTTTTATGCGTAAAAATCGTGGTTTTCCCCGTTTCGATGTTATGAATTCCGCTTTCGCTCACCCATTCCCATCCTATTTTCGCGTAGACGAAAGAAGAGTCGTCAATCCGATAACGAAAAAGATACCTCGAGATTTTATCAATATTCCCGTCATACCCATCATTCGGCACACCTTTGAGAATCGGAACGGCTGCCCCGTCTTTTTCAAGCAGCAGATCAATCCCCGATTGTATAATAACCGCCGTGTCGGAGAGCCGAAAAATCTTGTCCGCCTTTTCGTCTGCGGGGGTGTAGTCAACTTCTTTTATGCCGCTTTCCGTCGCAAGGTAATAAGGTTGCCCACCCTCTCTTTCGGAGGTGAAAATCAAACCCTCCGCTTCGGCAAAACAAGCGGGCGTCGTTACACGGGAAGAAGGGAAGGATCTTTCATACAGCAAAGATAAATTTCCGGCGGAATACGCTTTTAAATACAGGGTTGCATGTTTTCCGTCAATGAGCCGCTCATCGGGATCGTACCCGAAGACATAAAGCGCACCGCCTACGGGCCAAATGTCGAGAATGCGCAGCCCACCGGTTTTATCGGTCAAATTGACGGCCTCCAACGGCGCGTCCGGTTTCGGCACAGCAACCTCAAGATTTGCATATTCCGGCAGCACTTTTAAAAATTCGGCGAGATCGGAGGGACGGTTGATATCCCGTGTTTGGTTGGTGACAAACCCGAGCAGCGTCAACAAACGGTCTTTATCTTCTTTCGCCACAACTTGCAAATTGATATTGTAAGAACCGTCTTCTTCCGGCGTCAATCCGTCCGGCATCCCGTTTGTCTCAAAGTTCACGCAAAAAGTACTCAAGACGAAAGCGGTCTCGTTATTGATGAAAATCGAGGGATCGGGGGAACTACTTGACAGGGAATCGGCATAAATATATTTCGGAGAGTACGCTTTATAATTTTGAGTGACAAATAAAATCGCCCAGTTTGTGGCCGCGCCAAGCGAGCCGGTCAGAGGATTTTGCGCGAAATACTGCCGGGTAAATTCGGTCAGGAGAGGGATAAAATCTTCCTCAAACCGATCCTGCGGCACATATTCAACCAAATAATCCGTTGCAGCGGACGAAACCGGGTCGCCCGAAATTTCCGTCACAATAGAATTTTCCGGCGCGCTTTGCGGTATTTTCCCGCACCCGCCGAGCCCGGCCAAAACCACTATCGCCAAAACCATCGCAACGAATTTTTTACATTTCGATATAAAACATGTCACCTCTTTTTCGGAATTCTCAGCAGATAATCCTCTGGGAAATCAGAGGCCGAATTAAACCAAATGTAGTTCTCGGTGGAATATAACCCACTATAATAATGGGAACGATTCATTGCGTTTTTTTGAGCATTCAAGATATTGAACTGCAGGATATATGCTTTTGAAGGAAGATCATACAAGTTGAACGTTGAAAAAGGTCGATCCTCCATAAAAAGCACGAGGGTATTTCCGAAAAGACAAAGCCGGGGTTCTACCATTGTCTCGTCGGGTATGATGTTCAGCAAATCCAAATCGATCAATGCCCTGGTTGATTCATCGTAAAGATAAGGGCCGTATGATTCGTATTCGGGCCCGCACCAGGTATCGGCAACTAAAATCGCTTTACCATCTTTATAAGTGACCATATTTAACAAAGGAGCGTTTTTATGTGTTAAAACCGTCTTTTCATCGGTCGAGATGTCAAAGATTCCACATTCTACATACCACTCATAACCGTACACTTCGTAGATAAACCGCGTATCACTAATCCGGCAGAAAAAATTATAATTTTCCCAATCGGTGCTGTCTTCTTCGTAAATGCCTTCGAGAAGCAGTTTCCGCACACCGTTTTGTTCAAGATAAAGACAATTCTTTTCATCCACGATAAAAGCAGTATCGGATAAACGGTATGTACGCTTCGGCTCAGGGGTTTCCAAAACACCGCTCATTGTCGGGATGAAATATTTATAAATCTCATCGCCCAGCTTTTGTTCTAAAACGAGCGTTCCGTTGATATTATAAAACTCCACATGACCGCCAGCCGGGTAGTCGCCGGCCGGGTAGGAAAAGGTCTTTTGGTAAAGCAGCCGCAGTTCTTCTGCTTTAAATACCATCAGCAATTTTTCATTTTGAACTTCGGGATTCACCGTTAAAATCGCCAATAAGTCGCCGGGCAAGAATGTAAAATCATCGACTTCCAAACCTCCGGTGAGCGAACGCAGATTGACAACCGAAAGCCCGGATTCGTCATCCATCTTTGTATCGGTAAAGTCATATCCGAGGGCAGCCAGTTGGATAAGTTTCATCGGCTCTGGAGTAATAAAATCGGTATCCTTATAATCGGGCACACCTTTGATAAAATCGTACAATTCACGCGGTTCAATAATTTGCCGCTCTTGATTGGTCACGAAACCGATCAGCGTAAAAGGACCTTCGTAATAATTTTTGCCCGTTTTAATCACCATTTGAATTCTGAGCTGATAACTGCCATTAGCACTTTCAAACCCTTCCGGCGTAACATCGGATTGGAAGTTGGTCTCACAAAATATTATTGTAAAAAACGATTTTTCACCGGACACCATTTTCAGCGTATAATGTTTTTCTGAAAAAGTAGTACCCCAAGCGGAGGCATTATAATTCCCTCGGATATATAAATCAACCCAATCCAAAATGGTTGAATAATATTCATCGGTCGAAACCACGGGATTTTCCGAAAGAGTTTTCCGCGTAAGCGCTGTATTGACGATGACGCTGTCCTCGAACCAGTTGCCGTCTTCTTTTTCGGCCGGTTTTGCGCACCCGCCAAGCCCCGCCAAAACCGCCAGCGCCAAAACCCACGCAACAACCCTTTTCCCTTTTGTCATAGCAATTGTTCCCTCTCAATCACTGATTCCGGTTACCCTCTGTCTGATATTCCCATTATAACACAACTGTCCGCGCCGACGCAAGGCCTGCCTTTTATTCAAGGCGAGATTCGCGTCGGCACGAACAATTTTGAATTATTTCCGGTTTTCAATTATGGATGAACATTTGTCGAAAGGGATGGCGATTGAAATCCCGGCCCCGCACCGAGGACAAAAGCGCGCGCTATCAAGCTTATTTACAGCAGATTTTATGACGCGTTTGAAACCGCCATCATGGCGGCTATTTGAGCATTTCTTGTCCGCCGGTGACGGGGACGGCCTGCCCGGTCTCGTATTCCTGTTCCATGATGTACAAAATCGCGCGCACGACGTCTTTGACCAAACAGCCGCGTCCGAGCGGGACTTTGGACTCATACGCTTTTTTTACGTCCTCCACGGTCTTCGCGCCGGGCACTTTCCCCGCCGCCAGATACTGTACGAACAGCCCTTTGACGGGATCGGTCCACAGCGGGCCGTCGAGGAAATTGCCGGGGCAGATCGCGTTGACCTTGATGCGGTCGGGGGCGAGTTCGAGCGCAAAGCTCTGCACCAGCCCGAGGCCGCCGAATTTGGAACCCGCGTAGGCGAAGTTCTTGTTCGAGCCGGACAACCCGGATTTGGAGTTAATCTGTATAATATCCGCCACATTATACGGCGCGTATTTACTCGTGGCCTTCATGACCTTCGAAGCGTACTTGGAACAGAGGAAAAACGCCGTGTAGTTGATCTTGGTGCAGAGTTCGAAATTGGCGAGTGTCATCTCGTCGAGCGACCCCGCCCGAACGATGCCCGCGTTCGAGACCAGCGCGTCGAGCCCGCCGTATTCGCACACGGTCTTATAGACCATCTCTTTTACGCTGTTTTCGTCGCCGACGTCAGCCGCGATACCGACGGCGGTTCCCGCTCCGTAGGTTTTGCAAAGTTCCTCCGCGACTTCACGCGCGCCCTCGTAATTGAGATCCGCCACCGCGACCGCCGCGCCCTCTTTGGCCAACTCCTCGGCAATCCCTTTTCCAAACCCCTGCGCGCTGCCGGTCACGAGCACGATTTTATTTTGCGCGCGTTTTGCCTGCGCGCCGGAGAACGCCACGCCCTTGCGGTAGCGCTCGACCTCCCAGTTGTTGATGGCAAAAATCAACGCGCCGGGCAGGGGTTTTCCGCCGCCGAAATTCTCTGCGTAAACCGCGACTTTGATCGCGTCTTTAAAAACCGCTGCCGCGATGTCGGCCTCTTTTTTGGACGGGCCGATTGCGTAATACCCCAATCCCTCGACGCCGACGATCTTCGGCAGCCCATTTTTGCGCTTTTGATAATCCCGGACGGCTTTTAAAATCGCCTCCGCGTCGGGCGCGCAAAAGACCGCCTCATCCTTGCAATAGACCATATGGTCGGGCGAGAAGGTGGTGTAAATTTTCGAAAATTCTTCTTTGCTCTGAGTAAATTTCGCAATCTCCGTGTCGGTGCAGAACACCGCGAACCCGTCTCCGCCGCAAATGCCGCGGATCGCCGCGCCGAGCATCGCCGCCGCTTCGAGGTCAAACGAAATTTCCGAAAAATCCGGCTTTTCGGCAATCACGCCGCGCAATGCGGAAAGAAACGCATCAAATTTGACGTCAATTTCATCCTCATTCTCGCCGCCGAGGAAAATCCCGTGGTTTTCGAGCAGGATGTAATCGGGGTTTTTGCCATTTTTTTCGGTGAACGCCTTGATCTCCCCGGCGATTTCGGTCGCCAGCACATAGCCGGGCATAATCGGGCGCACCCAGATGCCCCTGTCGCCGAACAATTTCTCAAAGACCGCCCTGCCGTTTTTGCCGCAAGACATGCCGTTGATCTCGGCGGGGTGCAAATGCAGCACAAATTTGGACGGGATCGCATCGTGCAGCAGCGTCTCGACGCTGGGGCGTTTGGATTCGCCGGGCACGCGGGCCGCCATCATGTCGGAAAGCACTGCGGCCTCCCGCGCGTCGGCGTCGTCGGGATATTTTTTGCAAAAGATCGCCGCCAGCGCCCTGCGGTCGAGCTGGACGAACTCCTCGGGCTTGATGGTGGCCAGCGACGTGCCCGAGCCCTTGATAAACAGGAAATCGGCGTCTTTACAAGACGTGTTGCCGCCGCCCGCCAGCACATATTCGGGATTCGCCCCGTATTTGTTGGAGATTTTCGCAATGATTTCAAGTGACATTTCAGATACGACCTTCCCAGATGGTTGTTGGAAAATGGAAATTTGGAATTGGTATTCGAGAGGGCAGAGGTGAGAGGGCAGAGGGCAGAACGGGGGAACGGTTTTTACCGTAGGGGCGGCCCTATGTGGCCGCCCGCGTAAATGGTGGTTGGAAAGTTGGCACAGTCCTCGTAAACGAGAACCGGGAAATTCGTGTGCGAGAAGTCAGAGGTGAGAGGGCAGAGGGTAGATACGAGAGATAAAAACCCGACCGTAGGGGCGGCCCTATGTGGCCGCCCGCTCCCGTAATCCGCCGTAGGGGCGATTCGTAATCGCCCGCCGCGTTGTAGGAGGCGGTTTCCATGCCGACCCGCGCGGCGGGATGCCGCGAAAACGAAAATTTTCCAAACGGGGACGTTAAAAACAACCCCGCCCTCGGGTACCCCTCCAAGGAGGGGAATAAAGGCCGAAAATTATACAAAACGTATAAATCGGCCGTTTTTATACCTACCTTTTGGCCAACACCTCGGCTTCGTATTTTTTGACCTCTGCCAGCCACGCGCCGCGCACCGGCACGTTTTTGGTCAGGCAGTAATAATCCCAGACCGCTCCCAGCGGATAGGATTTATATTCCTCGGTCAGCGCCAGTCGCGCGGTGTTGTCGCCCGCGCGTTCGGCGGCCTTGAGGTCGGCGACCGGTTCGAGCAGGGCGGAGAGCAGCGCCTTTTTGGTATTGCGCGCGCCGATGATCCACGCTGCGAGCCGGTTGATCGAGGCGTCGAAATAGTCGGTCGAGAGATAGGTGCGGGAAAGCGCGTCGCAGCGCACAATTTCACCCATCAGCGCGCGCAGCTCGTCGTCCCAAATCACCACGTGGTCGGAGTCCCAGCGGATGGGGCGCGAGACGTGCAGCAATACCTCGGGCATAAAGCACAGCAGCGCCGAGAGCTTTTGCGCGACCGATTCGGTCGGGTGGAAATGGCCGGTGTCCAGCGTAACCATGGTGTTTTTGCGGGTCAGCGCGTAACCCATGTAAAACTCATGCGACCCGGGGACATAGGCCTCGCTGCCGATGCCGAAAAGCTTCGATTCGACCGAGTCCTTGGTGTAGGCGGGATTCAGGTGTTCGCGGAAGACGCGGTCATACGAGTCGATCAGGCGTTGCCGCGGGCCCAGTTTATCGATGGGGTTGTCCTTGCTGCCATCGGGGATCCAGTGGTTGACGATGCAGAGTTTCCCGGTTCTGCGGCCGAAATATTCGCCCACGCGGCGGCTGCGGATCGCGTGCTCGACCCAAAAATTTCGGATGCCCTCATCGGCAGACGCCAGCGTATAGCCGCTGTCGGCTTTCGGGTGCGAAAAGAACGTCGAATTGAAATCCAGTCCGACCTTGTTGGCGACCGCCCAGTCGGCCCAGCCGGCGTAGTTTTCCGGTTCGATCTTGTCGCGGTCGGGCTTTTCCTCGGAGGTGATATAACTGGCGTGGACATTGACCTTTTTCGGGCCGGGGATCAGAGAAAGCGCCTTGTCGAGGTCTGCGAACAGCTGTTGGGCATTGCGGGCTTTGCCGGGATAATTTCCGGTCGCGACAATGCCGCCGGTGAGCGCGGCATCCTCGTGCTCAAAACCGGACACGTCGTCGCCCTGCCAACAGTGCAGCGAGAGATCGACCGAATCGGTCTTGGCGATGGCGGCGTCGGCATCGACGCCGATCCCGGCGTAGGCATCTTTGGCGAGCTTGTACGCGCCGTAAATTTTGGCCTCGTAGGTGCCGTCCTTGACGAAAGCGGCGATCTCGTTTGCCGCCTCGCGCAGTTTCTTTTCGAGTTCGTCTGTGTTCATGATGTTTTCTCCTTTGAATTTAATGGATTATGAAATCGCTCTCATACAACGAGCAACCCCGGATTTGACCCTTAGGCGCGTCGTCCACGAGGTAATAGACGATGTAAATCTCGCCGTCGTCAAACTGTGCCCAACCGGAATACCCGATGTCGGATACGGGGCTTCGGTCATAGTCGATCGGCATAATGCGGGTCGCGCATTTTCCGCGTTCCTCGGCAAGCGCGGAATCCCTGTCGGTCAGCGCGGCAAAAAAATTCTGCGTCCAATGTCCCAGCCAGCCGTTGCCGCCCTGCATGAAACGGTGCGTGATTAAAATAGTCCCGCTTTTCAATAAACCCGAGACAGGCCGATGGCAGCCGGGCAGCGGAAAGTCCGTGACTTTGTCCCAAGTTCTGCCCCCGTCGCGGGAGACGGTCTTCTTACAGTCATACCCCAGCCCCGAGTTTTCGCGCATAAAAGCGACCAAATCGTCCCCGAGCGGCAAAATCGACGCCTCGCATAGATTCAACCCGTCGACCGCCGCAAGCGTAATCCGGTCGCCCCAAGATCTCCCGCCGTCCTCGCTGATCCACAAAAACTGTCTCAGCCAGCCGCCCTCCTTGCGATGCGCAGACAGATACAGTTTTCCCCGATATTCCAAAAGCTTATCCGGTACAATGCCGCCGCAGCCGGTGCCCTTCGGCTCGCTCCAGCGCTCCCCGTCTTTGGAATACAAAATAAAATTTTCAGCCCTGTCGTCATCCTCGAATCCGTAAATCCGGTCGGCGACGACCGCCAGTTCGCCGTTCACAACCGAGATGCGCGCGCAGTTGAAAAAGCCGTCTTTCACATCATGATCGCCCGCGCCGAGCAGCGTTTTCGGCTCGCACCAACTGCGGCCCCGGTCGGCGCTCTTGGTCAGCATGATGCGCGAATCGGTGCGGTCGCCGTGATGGGTCGTGCGGGTGAACACGCAGAAAAGCACGCCGTGAAACAGCGTCACATCGGGGAACGCCTGATAAAAGCGGTCGTCGCGGCTGACGGTGAATTTTTGCATGATAATACCCCCATGGAGTGTTAGAACTGGCGGGCAAGAGGGCAGAAGTTAGAGGGCAGAAGGCAGAATTTAAGGATTTGATAAATAGTAAAAACCGTTTTTTGCTTCTATCTTCAATCTCTGCCTTCACACAGGGCAAAAGGAGCGAATTCCCCTCCCATGGAGGGGTGGCGCAGCGCGCCGGGGTGGTCAAATATGATTTTCCGCCGCGTACCTTTTTTCTCTTTTCACTCTCATCTTTTCACTTCGGCGGGTTTCACCCGCCGATTCATTCTTTCAACCCGCAAACGCTCAAGTAGCGTCGATAGGCCTTATCCCAGTAATCCGTATCGATGGGTTGATAGGTGACGACGTCGAACGACCGGGCGATGCATGTCCGCGCCTCGTGGACGTCCTTGAATTCGCCCGCGGCGATCAGCTGCATACAGACATTTCCGATGCCAGTGGCTTCGACCGGACCCGCGACGACCGGTCTGCCGATGGCGTTTGCGGAAAATTGGCAAAGCTGCGTGTCCTTGACGCCGCCGCCGACCAGACGGATGACCTCGAGCGGATAGCCGAGCAGCTTTTCGAGATTTGTGATTGCATATCGGTAGGTCATCGCCAGCGACTCGGTGATGCAGCGGGAGTAATCCCCGATGCCCTCGGGCAGCGGCTGGCCGGTGCGCTCGCAGTATTGCCGGATGCGGGCGGGCATATCGCCGGGGGTCTTAAACATCTCGTCGTCGGGGTTGACAAAACGAGCCAGCGGTTTTGCCTGCGCCGTATAGTTGTCGATGTCCTTGAACGAGAGGTTGCGCCCCTCGCGGTTCCACTGGTTGCGGCATTCCTGCATCAGCCACAGCCCCATGATGTTTTTCAAAAAGCGCGCGGTGCGGCCGACGCCGCCCTCATTGGAATAGTTGAGTTCATAGGTGGCGTCCGAAATCAACGGCTTCGGCAGTTCCGCGCCGAGCAGCGACCAGGTCCCGCAGGAGATAAAGGCGAATTTTTCGCCCTTTTCAGCCGGAACGGCAAGTACCGCCGAACCGGTGTCGTGTTCGGCGACCGCGCGGACCTCGACGGGCTTGCAGCCGGTCCGCTCGCAGACGTCACGGTTCAACACGCCTTTCGAAGCGCCGGGTTCGACGATCGGCGCAAAGATATCGGTGGGGATCCCGAGCTTTTTTAAGAGTTTTTTATCCCAGTCGCCGGTTTCGGAGTTCAACAGCTGCGTCGTCGACGCCATGGTGAATTCGTTGCTCATCTGACCGGTCAAAAAATAACACAGCAGATCGGGAATCAACAACAGGGTCTCTGCGTTTTTGAGCAGATCTGGGCGGTGCTTGACCAGAGAAAAGAGTTGGAAAATCGTGTTAAACCACATGAACTGGACGCCGGTGCGGTCATACAGGGCTCTTTTCCCGACGCGCTTAAATACCTCTTCGGGGATGCCGTCGGTGCGGGTGTCGCGGTAGTGAATCACATTTTCAAGCAACTTGCCGTCCTTGTCGAGCAGCCCGAAGTCGACGCCCCAGGTGTCGATGCCCAGCGAGACAAAATCGTGTCCGCCGATGACCGCTTTCGAAATACCCTGTAAAATCTCGTGGGTAAGCCGCAAAAAATCCCAATAGAGCGTGCCGTTTACGGCGACAGGGTCATTTGAAAATCGGTGGATTTCATCAAGCGTGATTTTGCCGTCGGTCAAAGAACCGATCACGGCTCTTCCGCTTGAAGCGCCGAAATCAAAGGCGAGTACCTTTTTGGACATGATTACCTCCGAAACAATTTTTAGACAATTCTTATTTTATCACAGTGAACGCCCCTTTGCAACCGAAAAACCCGCCGTGTTATTAATTCATGATAATTTCATAGCGAATAATTAACGCATGAAAATTGCAG
>CAZPLU010000023.1:0-36758 GCA_964587625.1 uncultured Eubacteriales bacterium | reverse complement strand
TCCTGTCGCAAAAGGGCTATGACATCACCATCTACGAGGGCAACGACCAAATCGGCGGCATCCTGCGCTACGGCATCCCGGAATTTCGGCTGCCCAAGAGCATTTTGGATCGCCTGATGGATACGCTGATTGCGAGCGGCATCAAAATCCGCCCCAACACCACCATCGGCGCGAACCTGAGCATCGACGACCTGTTTCGCGACGGTTTCCGGGCGATTTTCATGGGCACGGGCGTCTGGCGGCCGCGCAAATTGAACATCAAAGGCGAATCGCTCGGTCACGTCCACTTCGCCATCGAATATTTGCGAAACCCCGACGTCTACCGGCTCGGCAAACGCCTCGCCGTCATCGGCGCGGGCAACGTCGCGATGGATGTGGCGCGCACGGCGTTCCGTCACGGCTGCCGCGAGGTCTATATCATCTGCAATATGGACGAATCCGTCATCACCGCGCGCGACGTCGAGGTGCAGTACGCCAAGATCGACGGCGCGAAATTCATCATGAACAAGACCGCGGTCGAATTTGTCGACGGCGGCGTCATCCTCGCCGATTCCGAGATTGATACCGACGGAAACGGTGAAAAACAGGCGCGTCCCAAGCCCGGCACCGAGGCGCTGTTCGAGGCCGACTCGGTCATAATCGCCATCAGCCAGGGGCCGCGCGCGGTCATCGTCTCCTCAACCACGGGCATTCAAATCAAAGACAGCGGTCTCGTCGCCGTCAACGAGGACGGCCGCACCACCCGCGAGGGCGTTTTCGCCTCGGGCGACGTGGTCACCGGCGCAAAGACGGTCGTCGAGGCGGTCAAGGTCTCGCGCCGCGTGGCGGAGTCGATCGACGCCTATATCACCGACAAATACCTCGACGGCAACGAAAATTATGTCTGGCTGTAATGCGCTCTGCGCAAGCACAGCGAACGATCTTTCGGCGAAAGACGAAAATTTCACTTTGCGGCAACGTTGCAAAATTTCAATATATAGCCCTATCCCCCCAGCGTCGCGTCGCAGTCCTGATACCATCGCAGGGCGCTGATAAAATCGTCGGGTTTATAATCGGGCCAGTAGTCGTCGATCGTGTAAAAATCGGCATAGACCGATTGCGCGGGCAAAAACCCGCTCAGCCGGCGGCGTCCGCCCCAGCGGATGATCAGGTCGATGCGCGGGATGTCGTGGGAGGCCAGACGCTGACGGACGGCCAACTGCCCCAGATCCCATTCCCAGTCGTAGTTGACCAAAAAGTTCAGGTTGATCAGCCCCCGCCCGAAAGGGACCCTGCGGTTGGCATATGGTTTTAACGCCTGCGGAAACGCGGGCGACTCGGTGTTTCCGACGACCAGCAGATTCGCGTCTTTTCCGCTCAGGTTTTCGACCGCGTCCACGCAGGCGGCGGTAAAGGCCTCGCGCTGGTCCGGCGCGCGCTTGTTGTTGTCCTTGGTAAACCCGTAAAACGTCGCCTCTTTGATCCCGTAATCAATCATCATCCGATATAACTCAAAGCCCGGGGCGACGCCGTATCGATAGCCGTCCCGTTTTTGATAACCCCGTTCCAGCGCCCATCTCCGGTTGCCGTCGGGGATAATTCCGATATGCTTCGGGATTCTTCTGAATGCTTCCATTGATCACCTTGCTTGCCCTTTTAGCAGATCGATCGGGGCAGCCCGTCGTTAGTATGCCCCATCAAAGCGGACGAGCTCTTTTTTGACGGAATTGATTCACAAAAATTCTGCGCGTATGGGGTTTTTGCCGATCCGAAATTGCAATCCGAAATAAATTCGTATTTATATTGACATATTTTTCAACATGGTGTAAAATGACAGTATCGTTGTGTACATACACTTGAAAATGAAAAATATCAATGGAGGCGGCCGCTATGAACCTGTTTGCGAACCCTTTTTATTTATTGGATGCGTCCACGCAGCACAATCGATTGAAAATTTCCGCACTGGCCAATGAAAAGCTGATGACGCTTGACGCCGATGCCGTCACGCAGGCGCACGGCGCCCTGACCAATCCCCAAACACGTCTCACAGCCGAATTGAGCTGGTTTCCGGGGTTGGGCAAAGACGACCTCGCGAAAGTTTTCGGCTATTTCAACGAGATGAAAAACGGCCGTCTTCCCGAACCCCCGGGCATTCCGAGCCCGAGCGGTCTCAGCGCGTTGAATCTCCGTCTGTATGCGTTGCCACTGCGGCCGTTTGAAAATGCCATGCGCGCCGCATACTCCGTTTTGGAGATCAGCCGCCTGTTTGGGCAGTTGAATCCCGAGACGGTCAGAGCCGAGATCAACCGCGACCGATATGTCGCCGAATTTCCCCCTGTGGCCGCCGGGGAGACCGAAGAAGCGCTGCGCGGTTATCGGATCCGAATCCGTCTGGCCGTGCGCGATATGACGGCCGTCTTCCCGCGGCGCGATCTCATCGAACTGGCGGGATTGCTCGCGGAAAAATACGCGTCCGACGACGAGCGGTACAGCGGCGCCGTCGTCATCGAGGACGTTTTAGCGGATTATGAAGCGCAAATGACGCCTGAGATCAAAGAACAAAAACAGCGCATCTGGACTTTGACGTCGACAATCAGAGTCGGATCGGACAAAACACAAAGCGATGAAGCCGTCCGGGCGCTGGCGGATTCTTTCGAGCAATACAACACGCTGACCCTGCCGCTGCAGCTCGCGGCGGGAAAACGGGGGCAGCGCTATGCCGACTTTGAAGTGATCGCGGCCGCCGTGCGGGATTTGACGGAGGATTTCAAGGATCTCCGAAACAGCTTTCCGGCGTCTCTGCTCTTCACAACCCCGCCGCCTCCCCCACCCCGGCCGATTGCGCGGCAAGACCCCGCGGGCGCGGCGGACAATCGGCGGACGGACGAACAGGCGGAATCGGAGCCCTTGCGTCCAAACCGGATGGATCAAAAATATTCCGTCTGCCTCCGGGCGGACAAGGTCACGGTGCCGCCGTTTTGCACCTGCTGCATGAGCCCGACCGCATCGACCGAGACGGTCAGCTTTTCGGTCCGCCAACCGGACATGTCGACCGCCGCCCGAACCGTCTCGCTCAACCTGCCGGTCTGCGGCGATTGCCTTGCGCACCGAAAAAAAGCGAAATGGGCAAATTGGCTGCCGTTCGGGCTTTCAACGCTGGCGGCGCTGGCAAGCGTGCTGCTGTTTGCGTGGCTCCTCCCCTCCGCCCAACTCATCTTTTGGCTGCTCCCGCTCCTGGTCGCCGCGGGGGTTTATATCCTGCTCGGTCTGTTGTTGAAACTCCCGAAGTCCGGCGACGAACATACGGCCGTTCAGCGAAGCGCGTGGATCAGCGGCGTCAACACACTTGATCACAGCATCCTGTACACCTTCACAAACCGGCGTTACGCCGAATCGTTTTCAAAAGCCAATATCCCCTGCGATTCCGATTCGGCGGCTGAGACCCGACTCATCGAAGAGCCCCATCCCAACCGCACGCAAAGTCGCACCTATCTGCGGGCCGGTTCTTATCCCGTCGGCATCGGCGCGCTGACGCTGGTCTTCACCGCGGCGCTGCTGCTCCTGTTGGGAAACAATTTGACCGCGATCCCGGCCGCGCTGACGGTTCCGTCCGCCTCCGCCCCCTCCGCGCCGCTCTCCTCACAAACCGTGACGTCCGTCCCCGAGAGTTCGGCGGCGACCTCCTCCGTCCCCGAGAGTTCCGCCGTTCCGTCCGAGGCGCGCTCCTCAAAGACCGCCTCCTCCAAAGCGTCCTCGTCCAAGGCGTCCTCCGCCGCGGCCTCCTCCGCCGCGACTTCTTCCAAACCCGCCTCTTCGGTCGCAAGTTCAACCGTGACTTCTTCCAAACCGGCTTCCTCGGTGCGCTCCAGCGTTGCGACATCCTCAAAGACCTCATCCGTGAATCCGAGTTCCGCCGCCTCCTCCAAAACCTCGTCCGCCTCATTCGACGAGCAAAACGAGCAAAGACGGGAGGAAATCCTGCTGCTGATGGCCGATTTGGAAAAGGAGCTGAACGATTTAGGCCGGTATTTATACTATTATGAGGCCGAATTAGATGCGCTCTACGCAACATATCAAAAGACCGGGAATCCAGACGACTACAATCAATATATGGCCCTCTACGACGAATATCTGGCGTTTTACGAGCAGGTGTATTTGCCGGTGCTGCAAGAATACAGAGCCCTGCAAAATGAATACAACAGCTTAAACCCCAAGGGCTGATCCGCGTTTGTCCAAAACAACCGAAAGGGTGTGCCGCATGACCGATCACAGGTTTCAAGACGGCGCGGAGAGCGAACGGCTCAAGCGCGAATCCATCCGCCATAACCGGATGGATCAAAAATATTCCGTCTGCGTCCGCGCGAGCAAAGTCACGGCACCGCCTTTTTGCACCTGCTGCATGCGGCAGACCGCCACTGCCGAGACCGTCCGTTATTCCGCTTCCCCGAAATCGGGGATCCCGCCCGGCGCCAACCGAACCGTTTCGCTCAACCTGCCGCTCTGCCCCGATTGTCTGGCGCACCGAAAGAAGGCGACGCGGCTGCACTGGCTCTTGCCCGGCCTTTCGTCGTTGTCGGTGTTGGCGGGCGCGGCGCTGTTTTCAAGGTTGTTCTCCACCTCCGACGCCCTCTTTTGGATTCTTCCGATTTTGTTCGCGGCGGCGGTTTATGCCCTGCTCGGGCTGTTGTTTCGGATGCCTCAGCTCGGCATCGAGCACTCCTCCCTGTTTCAAAGCGCATGGATCAGCAGCGTCAACTTCGGGAATGACAGCGTCCACTGCACCTTCACCAATTGGCGTTATGCCGTCCTGTTCGCCAAGGCAAACGCCCAACCGACATCCGGCTCGGAGCAAGAGGCGCTGCCGATCATCGAAGAGCCCCACCGCAACCGGACAAAGAACCGCTCATTTTTTAAAAACGCCGCGCATCCCGTCGGGTTCGGCGCGTTGTCGCTGGTCTTGACCGCCGCTCTTTGGCTTGTGTCCGGCAACCGCCTTTCCGCGCTGTCGGGTTCCCTGTTTGTCCCGCCGTCCGCCCCCGTTCATCTCACCGCCTCTTCCGAAGCGATCGCCCCGGTTCCGCCGAGTTCCGTCCCTGCCCCGTCAACGCCGGCTTCAGCGGCTCCGTCCAACCGACCCTCGTCGGCGTCTTCAAAGGCGTCCTCCAAAACCGTTTCCGCCTCCAAAACGACCTCCCCGAAGGCCTCCTCGGCTGAAGAAGCATCCTCCGCCGTAAGCAGCGCGGTCGACGAGAGAACCCGTCGGCTGGGCGTGCTTGACGAAACGATCAAACGATTGAAAGCGGAAATCACCGATATGGATTGGAAACTCAGGGACTACGACGCCCGTCTGGTCAAGCTGCGGGATAAATTCAATGCTTACAGCACGTTCGACAATCTGCTGGCCTATTTCCGGCTGCTGTCCGAATACCAAAAATATGGAGAGCAATACGATTGGAAAGTCGGTTATTACGAAAGTTTGGTAAAACAGTATAACGAGCTGCGCGCCGAGGGATGATTCCCGCCCCCGCGCCCATCTCCGGTTGCCGTCCGGGATAATCCCGATATGGTTTGGGATTCTGCTGAATGATTCCATTTAAAACACCCGCACCCGCCTTTTTTTATCAATCAATGCGTCGATATGCGTTATTATGCCCATTCAAAGACGACGGATGAAATTTGTTTTATAAATTTATGGTATGATACGGGAAAATCGAAGGAGGGGTTAAAAATGTCCGTCATCATCGCGCCCTGCGGCTTGATCTGCGATCTCTGCTCGGCGTTTCAACGGGAAAAGAACCGCTGCCCGGGCTGCACCGCTGAGGGCGATAAACCCTTGTCCTGCACCCGGTGCGTCATCGTCAACTGCCCGGAAAAGAACGGCGACGCGGCAAAACTTTGCAACGCTTGTTTCAAATACCCTTGCAAGCGCCTGAAAGCCCTCGAAAAACGCTATTCGTCCAATTACGGCGAGAGTTTATTTGAAAACTTCCAAAGGATCGAGCGGCTCGGGTTAAAAGGATTTATCGCCGAAGCGCAAAAAACATGGAGCTGTCCCGGCTGCGGGGAGTTGATCAACGTCCACCGACCCGTTTGTTCACGCTGCAGCGCCCCGAACAGCCGTTACTTGAAAAAGCCGAAACCCAAACCGTGAGCCGACTTGGTTTTGATATTGTATTATTCTTTGTGATTCGAAATCGGAATAAATATCGGTGTAAAGCGCATTGACTTCCCCGGCTTTTTATACTACAATCAATTCCGGCTTTTTTATCAAAATCAACGCCCCGGGAGTTTTTATGACAGACAGAGAAAATTATCTGCGCACGGTCGATTTCGGTTATCCCGAATATATGCCCGCGACCGTCTATCTCAACATGGCATCGCGCATCGAGCACAAGGGCGATATGGATGCCGTGGTCGCCCGCTTCCCCGAATATTTCCCCTATATCAAACCCGGGGAGACCGACTATTCGGAATACGGCGACGGCGCCTGCGACATCACCGAGCGGGATGCCTGGGGTTACAAATGGCATTATAAAATGCACGGCATCGAGGGCTGCGTGATCGACCCGCCGCTCGGCGACTGGGGCAAATTTGCCGCTTGGAAAGCCCCCGACTCCGACGTCTGGCTCGACCGCGGCGGAAAACGCGACTGGCACGCGGAACTGAAAGAAATCGCCGAGCGGAAGCAAAACGGGCTGCTCACCCGGGGCGGGCTCGTCCACGGCTTTTTGTTTCTGCGCCTGCAATATTTGATGGGCTTTGAAAACCTGATGGTCAATATGGCGGAGGAGGAGCCGAAACTGTTTGAGCTGATCGACATCATCGACCGCGAAAACCTGAAAATCACCCGGCACTACTGCGACGCCGGCGTGGATTTGATGGAGATGCCCGAGGATCTGGGCGCGGAGACCTCGATGGTCGTCAGCAAAGACATGTTCCGAAAATACATCCTCCCCTCCTACCGGAAGCTGATCGCGCCCTGCCGCCAAAATAACGTCCGCGTCTCGATCCACAGCGACGGCTATATCCTCCCGATTTTGGACGATCTGATCGAGGTCGGCATGGATATCATCAACCCGCAGGATTTGTGCAACGGCATCGACAATTTGAAAAGGACGCTCAAAGACAAGGTCTGCATCCGGCTCGATCTCGACCGCGTCAAGATCACGCCGCGCGGCACCCGCGCCGAGATCTTCGAATTGATCGAGGAGGAGGTCAAGGTGCTCGGCTCCGAAAAGGGCGGCCTCGAATTTATCTACGGCGTCTATCCGCCGACCGGCCCCGAACAGGTCTCCTATGTCTGCGAGGCGTTCCGCAAATACCGCACCTATTGGTATGATAAATAAAACATTCGAGAACCGCATAACAGCGGTTCTTTTCATTTGTAAACCCGTTGTCTTTCAACCGGTTTTATGTTAAACTGATGACAGATCAATTGATTCGGTTCAATTCAAAACATTGCGATAAAGGGAGGCGCATATTATGAAACGTTACGGCTCGGTCATCGCCGTCCGCCCGGAGAAGCTCGGGGATTACAAGCGGCTGCACGCAAACGCTTGGCCGGAGGTGCTGGCCATGCTAAAAAAGTGCAATATCCAAAACTATTCGATCTATTACCGCGACGGGCTGCTGTTCAGCTATTACGAATATACCGGAACCGACTACGCCGCCGACATGGCAAAAATGGCCGCCGACCCGGTCACGCGGGAGTGGTGGAAGCACACCGACCCCTGCCAGAAGCCGCTTGACACGGCACAACCCGGCGAGTGGTGGGCCCCCGCCGAAGAGGTCTTTCACCTCGACTAGATCATTAGAGAAAGGCGACCCATGACATCAAGAGAACGCATTTTAACTTCGATCGGCCACAAAGAGCCCGACCGCGTCCCGCTCGACCTCGGCGCGACCCCGAGCTCGAACATTTCCGCAATCGCCTATAACAAACTCAAGGCCCACCTCGGCGTAACGGGCGGACACACGCGGGTCTATGACGTCGTGCAGCAGCTCGCCCAGCCCGAGGACTGGCTGCTCGACCGCATCGGCGTCGACGTCGTCGACCCCGGACGCGCCTTCAACACCGGGGACGGCGACTGGTACGATGTCTCGCTTGCCGACGGTTCAACGGCGCAATACCCGGCGTGGTTTCATCCGATCAAAACCGCCGAGGGCTTTGTCGCGCTCGACGAGGACGGCGACAAAATCGCCCGCATGCCGCCAAGCGGCACTTTTTTCGACCAGACCTGTTTCCCCTATCTCGACGGCTACCCCGCCGATTACAAAGACCTCTGCAAAGCCATGGACAAGGTGCTTTGGCAAAAACTCGCCTCAAGCCCCTGGGACAACGCCGGCAAGCCCGATTTTTACAAGCGGCTGCGCGAAAAAACGCTCGAACTGCGGCGGACCTCAGACCGGGCGATTTTGCTCGGCGCGGGCTGCAACCTGTTCGAGTGGGGCACGTTCTTGCGCCGGATGGACAATTTTTTGGCCGACCTCATGCTGGAGCAAAACGAGGTCGAGCGCCTGCTCGACGCGCTGATGGAGCGCCATCTGGCGGGGCTTGAAAAAATTTGCGCGGCGGTCGGCGACGTGGTCGACATCGTGCGGTTCGGCGACGATCTGGGCACCAACGACGGCCCGTTCATGCCTCCGGAGATTTACCGCAAATTATTCAAGCCGCGCCATGCTATGCTCTGCGACTATGTCAAAAAGCACAGCGGGATGAAGACCTACCTGCACTCCTGCGGCTCTTTGCGCGAGCTGCTGTCCGACCTGATCGAGGCGGGCTTCGAGATTTTGAACCCCATCCAGACCACCGCGCGCGGCATGGATCCGGCCGAGCTCAAGCGTGAATTCGGGCGCGACATCACGTTCTGGGGCGGCGGTTGCAACACCCGCTGGGTTTTGAACCGCGCGACGCCGGACGAGGTCTACGACTATGTCAGCCGGATGCTCGACATCTTTATGCCCGACGGCGGCTATGTGTTCAACACCGAGCACAACATCATGCCCGAGGTCCCGCCCGAAAATATCATGGCGATGTACAGGGCGGTGCGCGATTTCGGCAAATAAATTTTATAGGAGGGCTTATCCATGGAGACCGTCAACATCCATCGCCATAATCCCCCGCAGTGGTTCAAGGAGGCCGATTTCGGCATCTTCATCCACTGGGGCCCGTCGAGCGTCCCCGCCTTCGCGCCGGTGGACGTCGACGACTACGCCAAGCTGATGCGCGAAAAGCCGCCCGAGTATCTGTTTCAAAACATCCCCTATGCCGACTGGTACCAAAACAGCGTGCGGATCAAAGGCAGTCCCGCCGGCCTCTATCATAAAAAAAACTTCGGCGACAAGCCCTATGCCGCTTTTGCCGAAGAATTCAAGCAATCCGCCAAAAACGTCGATGCCGAACACTGGGCCGAGCTGTTCAAGCTGGCGGGCGCGAAATACGTCGTCGTCGTCAGCAAGCACCACGACGGATTTGTGCTGTTCGACACCAAGATCGAAAACCCGAAGATGCCCGGTTATCACCTCGACTTCGACCATGTCGGAAACCTGGCCGCCGCCTGCCGCAAGCGCGGGATGCGCTTTGGCGTCTACTATTCCTCGCTGCTCGACTGGACGTTCACCAAACAGCCCATCGACAGCGCGGGCGACCTGTTTTTACATAGCGACAATTCCAAGACCTATTGCGATTATTGTTTCAACCACTGGAAAGAAATTATCGACCGCTACCGACCCGACGTGCTCTGGGGCGACATCGGCTACCCGACCGATCCGCGCCTTGAGGAGCTTTTTGATTATTATTACAAAGCCGTTCCCGAGGGCGTGGTCAACGACCGCTGGGGGCAGTGGCCGAATTATCTGCGCAATCCCGTCGGGCGCGCGCTTGTCAACAGCGCGGCCAAAAAGTTGCTGCGCGAAAACCCCGGAAAATTGCTCGACGCCAAATATTACGACTTCCGGACCCTCGAATATACCGCCGACTGGCAGGAAAGCGAACTCTATTTCGAGGTCTGCCGCGGCATGGACAAATCGTTCGGCTACAACCGATTCAGCCGCCCGCAGGACTATATCACCGCCGCCGAAGTGCGGAATATCCTCGCCGAGGTCGTCCCGAAAAAAGGCCGGCTACTGCTCAACGTCGGCCCCGACTCCAACGGTGTCATCCCCGCGTATCAGGAAAAAATTTTAACGGAACTGGGAGGGCAAACGCAATGACGCAGCAAATAAAGCGCTATATGGCCGTGCAGGCGATCATCTCGTTTTTTGTAAACGGCATCCTGAACGGGATCATCGCCTATTTCCTGAACAAAAACAACCAGATCGAGACCATCGCCATGCCGCAGAATTACATCAATCTGATCATTGATATCGCAATCACGGCGCTGATCTTCGCGTGGCTGATCGCCTGGTCGGTCAACGCCAATTTGAAAAAGGCGAATTTATACGGCGTGCTCGAACCCAAGACCAAACTGCAAGCGTGGATGGGGCGTGGGTTTAAAAAGCCCGCCCGTTACGGCTGGCTGCTGTGCGTCGGCATGATCCCGCTGCTCTACGGCCTCACCTGCCTCGGCATTTGGATTTTCGGTGTCACGCGTTTCACCCTCTGGGGCTATGTGCTTTATAAAACCGGCTACACCGCCGTCATGGGCGCGGCTTTTTCCCTGATTTTCATGTACAGCGGGCAGCGAGTCGCTGCTGACAAGCCGCGAAATTCTTAATCCGCGCCTCGGAAACCGGCACCCCGCGGTCAATGCCCCGCCCGGATCGATGGTATGATCAAAACGGTAGATAAAACCAAAAGCCCGCTTGTCACAAGATTGACATTTATACATAATCTCCGCGTCTGCGGCCGGACGCTGCCGACATTCACCCGATACGAAGTTCCACTGACCGACGCCGAATTCGAAACACTTGTTCTCTGATCAAGCGCAAATACAGCCGTCGGATCGAAAAATACCAATCGAGCGAAAAGGTCTGGGACTTCTCCGCCGGTATCACCTTCGGCGCAAATCTTGGACGGCATCGAATAAAAAAGGCAGGAAAATACCGATGAATTACACCGAACAAAATTCCAAAACCATCGACCGGTGGGTCGAAAACGGCTGGGAGTGGGGCATCCCGATCACCCGCGAACAGTTTGCCGCCGCCAAAAACGGCGATTGGCAAATGGTTTTGACTCCCACCAAACCCGTCCCCAAGGACTGGTACCCCGACCTCTCCGGCAAAAAGGTGCTCGGTCTGGCCTCGGGCGGCGGACAGCAAATGCCGATTTTTGCCGCGCTCGGCGCCGACTGCACCGTGCTCGACTATTCCGAAAAGCAGATCGACAACGAACTGACGGTGGCCGCGCGCGAGGGGTATGCCATCAACGCCGTCCGAGCCGACATGACCAAGCCCCTGCCGTTTACCGACGAGAGCTTTGACCTCATTTTCCACCCGGTCTCGAATTGCTATATCGAGCATGTCCGGCCGGTCTGGAACGAATGTTACCGTATTCTCAAAAAGGGCGGCATTTTGATGGCGGGGCTGGACAACGGCTTCAATTACCTCTTTGACGAAGACGAAAAAGAGGTCAAATATTATCTGCCGTTCAACCCGCTCAAAGACCCGGCGCTGATGGAATCGCTTGAAAAATCCGACAGCGGCGTCCAGTTTTCGCACACGCTCGAGGAACAGATCCGCGGGCAGCTCAAAGCGGGTTTCACCCTGCGCGACCTGTATGAAGACGTCAACGGCTCCGGTTTCCTGCACGAGCGCGGCGTCCCGACCTTCTGGGCGACTCTGGCGGTCAAAGATTGAGAAATAGATTTTTCAACCCCGAATCAAGAGAAGGGGTGGCCTAATAAATGAAAACGCTTTATCTCTCGGATTTGGACGGCACCTTGCTCAACAGCGAAGCGCAACTGTCCGATTTTACGGCAAAAATCCTCAACGACCTGATCAACACAGGAATGATCTTTTCTTACGCGACCGCCCGTTCCTTTTATTCATCGCAAAAAATTACGGCCGCCCTTAAGCTCATTTCCCCTGTCATCACCAACAACGGCGCGTTCGTCGTCAATCATACGACCGGATAGATGTTGCCGTCCAATTACTTTTCGGATTCTGAGGTAAAATATATACAAAAGGTATTAACGCAACATCGTATTGAGCCCTTTATTTTCGCCCATATCAACGGTATCGAAAAGTTTTCTTTCCTCTCAAAACGCCTGAACGCCGGAAAGCAGCACTTTCTCCACCACCGCAAAGGCGACGTCCGGCGGCGTGACGTCGAACGCCCCGAAGCCGCTTATGCGGGCCGCCCGTTCTGTTTTCCCTACAAAACAAAAAGCGGCGTGTTTTTACACATGCCGCTTTTATATGCGATTCGTTATGTTATGTTAGGTTTATACATTCGGTTTTCCGATTGACAAAGAATATCTCGCCTAACAAAAGTTTTGAATTGTCATTCTACCGTTTTCCGATTGTACATCGGACTATTCCACCTTGATCACCGAGACCGGGCAGCTCTCCTGCGCCTCGATTGCCGCATTTTCCTCGGATTCCGGCACCGGGTCGGCATAGACCTCCGCCAATCCGTCCTCCGCCATCCGGAATACCTTCGGGCAGATCTCGGCGCACAGTCCGCACGAAATGCAGCCCTCCCTGTCAATGGTCGCTCTCATCGAAACTCCTCCTTTGAATGGTTTACGCGTTCAAAAACAGCGCGATGTCCTCGTCGGCGGAGCCGATGCCCGCGATCCCGAATTTTTCGACAAGCACTTTTGCGACGTTCGGAGACAAGAATCCGGGGAGCGTCGGCCCGAGGTGGATGTTTTTGACCCCGAGGTACAGCAGCGCGAGCAGCACGATCACGGCTTTTTGCTCATACCAGGCGATGTTGAACGCGATCGGCAGCTTGTTGACATCGTCGAGCCCGAAGACCTCTTTCAGCTTCAGCGCGATCAGCGCCAATGAGTACGAGTCGTTGCACTGCCCGGCGTCGAGCACGCGCGGGATCCCGCCGATGTCCCCGAGCCCGAGCTTGTTATAACGATATTTTGCGCACCCGGCGGTCAAAATAATCGTGTCCTTGGGCAATTTTTCGGCGAATTCGGTATAATATTCGCGCGACTTCATTCTGCCGTCGCAGCCCGCCATCACGAAGAATTTTTTAATTGCGCCCGATTTGACCGCCGCGACGACCTTGTCGGCCAGCGCCAGCACCTGATTGTGCGCGAACCCGCCCACGATGCTGCCGTGTTCGATCCCGACGGGCGGCGGCAGGGTCTTCGCCAGCGCGATAATCTCTGAAAAATCCTTTTTGCCGTCTTTACCGGCGACAATGTGCCTGCACCCCGGGTAGCCCGTCGAGCCGGTCGTAAAGATCCGGCTTCTGATCTCCTCGCTGCGCGGCGGCACGATGCAGTTGGTCGTGAACAAAATCGGACCGTTAAAGGTCTCGAATTCGGTCAGCTGCTTCCACCACGCGTTGCCGTAGTTGCCCGCGAAGTGCGGGTATTTTTTGAACGCGGGGTAGTAGTGCGCGGGCAGCATCTCGCTGTGGGTATAGACGTCCACGCCGGTCCCGGCGGTCTGTTCCAATAACTGCTCTAAATCGATCAGGTCGTGTCCGGAGATCAAAATGCCCGGATTTTTACGCACGCCGATGTCGACCTCGGTGATCTCGGGGTGCCCGAACCGCGCCGTGTTGGCCTCGTCGAGCAGCGCCATCGCCTTGACGCCGTGCTCGCCGGTTTTCAGCGTCAGCGCCACCAGCTCGTCGGCGGTCAGATCGTCATTTAACGTCTCCGCCAGCGCCTCATAGATAAAAGCCGGAATCTCGGGGTTCGTCTTTCCGAGGTTGCCCGCGTGTTCGGCATAGGCCGCCATGCCTTTGAGCCCGTAGGTGATCATCTGGCGCAGCGAGCGCATGTCCTCATTCTCGGTCGCAAGCACACCGACTCCGGCGGCTTTGTTCAGCATGTCCTCTCTTGTTGTGACTTTGAACACGGCCGCGTCATGAAGCGCGGAGACAGGATGCTTTTTTGCCAATTCATCCCGGACCCCGAGCATTTGAAGAATCTTCTTTTCGATTGCGCCGTCATCGAAGTTGGCATTTGTGATGGTCATAAACAAACTGTTGAGCACTTCGCCGTTGACTTCGCCGATTGACTCGGCGTCGATCTTGCTCTTTTCGACGATGAAAGCGATTCCTTTGAGCGTGTAGATCAGCAGATCTTGCAGCTTCGCGACCTCCTCGGTCTTTCCGCAGACCCCGCGGACCGTGCAGCCCTTTCCGCCGGCTGTCTCTTGGCATTGAAAGCAAAACATTGACATCTTTTCGTCCTCCGTTGGGTTTTATTATTTTTTGGGTGCGGGCGCTTTGACGACAAATAATTCTAAAACGCCGCCATGCAGATTTTTCGCATCCATTTTGATGCCCTCCGGGATATTGAGTACCTTCCCGGCCGGATAGATGCGTTTCTCTCCGCCGTCGAGCGAGATGGAGAGCGTGCCTTTTGCCACGATCATATAGATATTGGCGTTGGTGTTGTGCTCGGGCAGGGCTTCACCGTTGTTCAAAACCATATGCATCAGGTGTATGTTGTCATCCATAATCACCTTTTCGATGGTTTTTTCGTTTCCGGTGTAAAAATCGTAAACCTTATTCATCATATCATATCTCTCCCGATTCGTAAATATTGATCTTGAAAATGATTGCCTGATTGCTTTCCCGTTTCGGTTTTAATCGTCCGATATCTCGCCGTCCGTTGTGATCGTGACAATCCGCCACGGGATAAACTTCCCGCTTCTCTGCAGCGCCGTCTTGACCGCGTATTCGAGCCCGCCGCAACACGGGACCTCCATACGCGCGACCGTGACGCTCTTGATATTGTTGTGTTTGAGGATCTCGGTCAGTTTTTCGCTGTAATCCCCCATGTCGAGTTTTGGGCAGCCGATCAGCGTGATTTTGTTTTTGATAAACTGATTGTGGAAATCGCCGTAGGCAAAAGCCGTGCAGTCGGCGGCAACCAGCAGATGCGCGTTGTTGAAATACGGCGCGTTCACCGGCACCAGCTTGATCTGCACCGGCCACTGGGACAACCTGCTCACGTTTTTCGCTCCGCCCCCGCAGGCGCTGTCGCCCTCATGGCAGGCGGCTCCGCCGCAATCGCAGGACTCATCTTCACGCTGTCTGAGGGTTTTCGAATGTGTCCCCGGGCAGCCGCAGGGCAGTTCCTCCGGCGCTTCCTTTTCCGAATGGCCCCCGCAGGCACAGGACTCGCCCGCGCTGTGTTTGATGGTCTTGGCCTTGATTCCCGGACAGCCGTAGGGTTCGCTTTCCTTGAGCGCGGCTCTTACCGCCGCTTCGGCCTCCGCTTTGTTAAAAGCGGGGGCTTCCCGCATTTCAAAACTGATGGCGCCCGTGGGACAGACCGGCAGGCAGTTGCCCAATCCGTCGCAGTAGTCCTCGCGCAGCAGTTTGGCTTTACCGTTCACCATGCCGATCGCGCCCTCGTGACAGGCCTCTGCGCACAGCCCGCAGCCGTTGCATTTATCCTCGTCTATTTTGATCATTTGTCTTTTCAAACCAGTCGCTCCTTCCGCCTTCGCTTGACTTTATGAATTGATTCTACTATAGTGGGAAGTATAAATCGGTTGGATTTCCAACGGAAACGGATTTTTTATGAAGAAATTCTTGACAACTTTACGTTCAAGCGCTCTTTTCGAAAACATCGACGATGCGGAATTGACGTCGCTGCTCTCCTGTCTCTCCGCCAAAACGCAGACGTTTGAAAAAAAGCAGTTCATCTTTTCGGAGGGCGAAAAAATCAAAACCGTGGGCATCGTGCTCTCGGGGCAGGTGCAGGTGGTCAAGGAGGATTTTTACGGCAACAAGAATATCGTCTCGGTATTCGAAACCGGAGAGTTGTTCGCCGAGACCTTTGTCTGTTCCGACGCAAAAACCTTGCCGGTCAGCGTGGTTTGCGCCGCCGACAGCGAGATCATGTTCGTCGATTTTAAAAAACTGATCACAACCTGCGGCAATTCCTGCGGCTTTCATCACCGGTTGATTTTGAATATGCTGCGCATTTTGGCCGATAAGAACATCCTGCTCAATCAAAAGATGGAGATCACCGCCAAGCGCACCACCCGCGAAAAGCTGCTGGCCTACCTCTCCGCCGAGGCCAAAAAGGCCGGGGGCGGCATATTTGACATCCCGATGAACCGGCAGGAACTGGCCGACTTTCTCTCGGTCGACCGCAGCGCCATGTCGGCGGAATTGTCGAAGCTGCGCGACGAGGGCGTCCTCGATTATTCCAAAAATCACTTCACGCTGTCCGCCGCGCACCCCCTGTGATCCCCCTTGATTCCAACGGTTTGTTTTGTCGTAAAATCAACCGCAAAACCGAATAAAACCCTTTGAAACCGCCATACTACCGAAAAACGGGTGTAAGACCCATTCGCAAGAAAGGCGGAAAGAACCATGCAATTCACAACCAAAGAGACAAACATCCTCAAAGACCTCAAAGAACAAGAGCAGCTGTGTGTGGATAAATACAAAAAGTATGCGGCCGGCGCCAAGGATCAGCAGTTGAAAGATTTGTTCAGCCGTTTGGGTCAAAACGAGCAGCAGCACTTGAACACGGTCACGCAGATCATGGGCGGCGCCGTGCCGCAGATGCAGACGGGCGGCGGCGGAAACGGGCAGACCAAGACCACGGCCTTCACCCCGACCTATCAAAACACGCCCAACACCGACCAAAACAAACAATGCGACAGCTATGTCTGCTCCGACGCGCTCTCGACCGAGAAGCACGTCTCGTCGGTCTATGACACCGGCATCTTCGAATTCCGCGACACCGCCATCCGCGATACCCTGAACCATATCCAAAAAGAGGAGCAGCAGCACGGCGAGCAAATCTACCAGTATATGGCGCAGAACGGCTTATACAGCTCGTAGGAATTAGAAAATGGGAATTGGTAATCGGTATGCGAGAAGGCGGTAGTGGGAGGGCGGAGGGCAGAGCCATTTGCTGAATCGAACAAAAGCAGGGCCGGTCGTTCCGAATCACCGATCTGAAAACAGGGAATTAAAAATTACAAGAACGTGATTTTCCCGTCTTTGCGAGGGGCTTCAGCCCCGTGCAATCCAGGCGCTTATCCTCCGGGTGCTGTGTTGGGTTCTCTCGCAAAGGCGGTTTTATGTATGTGCGTTTCCGTTTGCATAACCCATTGACGCGAATCCGTTTGCTGCGCGTTTTTTAATGCTTCCCGCACGCCTCGACGCGCTCAAACCCGTAATTCAAATAGATCAGCAGATTTTCGATATACTCTTTCGAAGGCCTCGGGTATTCCATAAACCCCGCCGACGGGCAAAGGATAAACCGCCCGCTCTCATTTCCCGCCTCGACGCACGCGTAGATCAGCGCTTTCAACCGCTCCGGCCCGGCCTGGAGGATCTCCTGAATCTCGATATTGCCCTCCCAGCCGATGCGGTTTCCGTATTTCGCGACGATTTCCCTGAGGTTGATATCGCCGTTTTTCGGCGGTTCGAGCGGATTGAGAATATCCACGCCCATCTCGATATACCGCCCGACCAAATGCGCGACTTTGCCGTGGCAGTGCACCCAGACATACCCGCCCGCGTTATGTATCAAATCACAAATCGGCTTGTCATATTTAAAAATAAAATCGTTAAAATCCTGCGGCGAGAGCAGCGGCGGAACAAACAGCTCCGGTCCGACCCACATAAACGGCGCGACCACGCCGGACGCAAGGATGGCTTTCGCACAGCCCGCCAACCGTTTTGCATACACGCCGATCACCTCGTCGACCTTTTCGCGGCAATCGACGCTGAACAGCGCCAAATTCTCCGACCCGGTGATTCGCTGCAGCGCGTAACCCGCGTGGTCCAACGAGCTCATCACGACGCCGCGGTCCCCCAAAAGCGCTTTTTGACGGAAGAACCGGCTGCTGTCATAGTCGTCCTGTACATACGGCATCGAGAGGAGTTTATCCAAGTCCTCCGGCTCTTTGATCATATATTCCGTCGTATAGGACGGCTCGCCGACGGTCGAAAAACGTTCGACGCCGTGCAGATCTCCTTTCGGCGTGTGAAACACGGTGTGCCGATCCCGCCAGAGCGGCGAATCGGTGTCTTTGTATTCCCGCTCGATGAGTGCCCCCGCGTGTTTTCCGCAATAGACATTCATATTGCTTGCGACGCCGACGAAGATATCGCTTTTTTCTGCCGCCGTCTCGCAGACCGGACGGTATGCGGGGTTTGCCGCGGTCAGATTCGGCTCATACCCCCAGAGCTTCAAGGCCGGTCGGTCGATCTCCTTGTTTTGAAAGATGCGCATAATGCGCTCGCGTGACGTCAACCTCATATATGTCCCCCCGCCGCCGTAATGATTTTATTATACAATATTTTTTCAATTTTTTCGCCGCTTGCCAATAAAATATCCGTTGAAATGGACTCATCCCTGAAATCGGAAGCGGAAAAATCCCGCGGCATCATACACACACTACCATTTATTTCGTTCGGCGGCGGGATGCGGCCATCCCGTCTTGCAAATTCAAAATCACCGCTCCAGCAACCGCAACGCATTCGTCCGGCTGATCTTTTGATACGCCCCGTAACTGATTTTTCCCGTCTCCATCGCCCCGTCTAAAAACGCCGACAACCTGATCATATCCCAGGTGATGTTCAACGGACTGCAGATGTCTGTGCCGTAATACAGCCGATCTTGGAACTCCTCTAAAAATCCGTATCCGAATTCGGGGTCGCGCGTGATCGCGTTGTATCCGCTGCCCGCCGAGAGATCGCCGCACAGGTTCGGATAGTTGCGCATCAGTTCCGCGATCCTGCCCCCTGGTGTGACTTTTCCGGGCTTGTTTTCGCCGCGGTTTGCCTCGGTGACATCGCCGCTGATCTCCGACCAAAACTTTTGCGAATGCCCCAAAAACTTTAATTTCGGGAACATCCGCAGCGCGTTTTCCAACCGCGGCAGGCCCAACTCGTCAATCAGCCCGTAGTCCTTGCCCTTGAAGCCGATATGGAATATCACCGGCATATCGCAGGCCTCGCAGTGTTTGAACAGGTTCAGCACCAGCGGGTCGTCGAAATATAAATTTGCGGTGATCTCGCCGACGCCCTTTGCCCCGTGGTCTTTATAATAATTGATAAAATGCGAAAAGTCCGTGTCGGGGTTGTTGTTTCCCATGCGCGGGTCGAGGTTGCAAAACCAGTAAAACCGCTCCGGGTATTTTTGCACAATCCGATAGGCCTCCTTGCCGTCGTGGGAGTCGAACGCCCCCTCGGGCGACGCGCTCGGCAAAATGACGCCTTTTTCAACGCCGAGCAGATGATAAAAGACAAACAGCTCCTCCGGGATGGCGAACGTGTCTCCCGCCGATCGGGGCACGCCCTTTTCAAGCACCGCGTGCACATGGATATCGATCTTTTGAACCCGTCCCAGCGCCATAATGTCCGCCGCCTTTCGTGTTTCGGTTTCCATTATTATAGCACAACCCCATATGGAAAAACAATTTTCCAAGCACATTGTCGCCGTATTCGGCATTGTCGAAAACGAAGTAAAATAGAATCCTTGCCTCCCCCGTATTCATAAAACGGCAAAACCGTTCATGAATACGGGGGGATCGCCGCAGCGTTGGTAGATTCATCACAGGATCCGGCTTTTAATTCCCTCCCGCGGAATTTTTTCATCAATAATTAAGCCCCATGACTAATCCCTCGGCACAAACGACAGATCGTTAAACTCATAAACCCGGTTATAATTCTTGCTCTCGGGGTCTTTGACGACCGCCGAGCGATAGGTGCTGAGCAGGTTGACGATCTCATACACGTCGATCCAAATCTCGGCCATGCAGTCCTTTTGCGACTCGTCAAAAATCAATTGCATCCCGAAATGCAAATGCGTCGTCTTCATGCCGTTGACGTTCTCTTTGATGCTGTATCCGGTGCGGCCCATATAGCCGATCACATCGCCCGCTTCGACCTTTGAGCCGACCGCGAGTCCGGTTTTATACGGAAAATCCTTGCGCATATGCGCGTAATAATAATACCGGTGGGCGTCAAGCGACCGAATGCCGATGCGCCAGCCGCCGTACTGGTTCCAGCCCATCTCCTCGATATAGCCGCCCTCGACCGCGATGATCGGCGTGCCGACCGACCCGACAAGGTCATTGCCGAGGTGTTTGCGTGAAAATCCGTAGCCGCGCCCGGTGCCGAAATCGTCATAATGGCTGTAATAAAACCCCTTGGCGATCGGCGAAAACACTTTGATGCCGTATTTTTGTTCCCGGCGCTTGCCCTCTCCGCTCTCATCGGGGACTTCAATTTCATAATATCCCACAAATCCGCCGAGCACCGCGGTGAACGCCTCGAGATAATAATCGTAATATTTCATCTTCTCGGTCAGTTCTCCCATGGTCTTTCCCGCATTCAGTTTCGCGGCAAGATCGTCGAGCTGCTTGTTTTGATACCCGCCGAAATTGTTGCCGTTTTTCGCCGCTAAATACGCCAGCATTTCAATATAATCGAGTTGAAATTCCCTGTCCCGCGACGCGATGTCTAATGCGATGGCCTTTTTCATCGCCGAAGCCGGCACTTTAAAGTCCACCCATTTGATCAGTGTCTTGGGGGGCGCGCTCTGCCCGACCGTGATCGGTTCGCCCCGATCGGCCGCGGTCAAGCCCGCCGAAAAAGCCGCGCTCGTCGGAAACGCCGAAAACGAAACCATCGTGGACAGGATCAGCGTATAGATGACGATATATTGAAAAAGCGATTTTTGCATATGCATATGATTGATTGATCTCCCGTAATAAAACGCCGCCGTCTCGACTGAAAAACAAACAACGGCGTCAAAGTGATACGAATATAGTATTACGGTTCCGTTTTCGGTCAACCGTCGAAATTTTTAACAAAATCCATGACAAAATGTGCCGTTTGAATGATGAAAGGCGGTTTGTTCGCATGATGGGCGGATGTCGAAACGATTGCAAAAGGGAAACACCGTAGTATTGCTCATTCAGACACGTTTGACTTCCGGGCGAGGGATTTTTATGAAAAGCACGGATATGCCGTTTTTGGTGTTTTGGAAGATTGCCCCGTTTAATTCCCGTGTTAATCTTAAAATATTTCAACGGTTTTTCCTAAAGCTTTTGAAAATCCGCGCGGTTCTTCGGGTAAAAAGTCGTTATTTGTCGATTCGTTTTCACCCTTGCCCTTCTGTTTGCAAAATCACCCCAAAGGTAAAATCGCCGTTCATGTGCGGCGGCTCGACCTCTCCTGCACCGTCCCCGAAGGCGCTGAAATGATCAATTAACCGAAATTTGAATATATAAACCGTAGGGGCGGCCCCATGTGGCCGCCCGCTGTCATTTTTGATATCAAATTTCATGTGCCCACACGAGGTTGCTCATATTTGTGATAAATACGGAGTTGGACGCATTCAAGAAACCGGTATCGGCTGGCGGCCACATGGGGCCACCCCTACGACGGAAGGCACTAATTCAACTGACTGCTTAATTTACCAAAATCGGCTTTCATGCGCACAACGCTGCTCTTTTTTCGCGGCGCGCGCCTGCACATAACACCCGCATTTGCGGCAGATGCCGTCCCAGAGAAAATCGCATTTTTCGCAGACCGCCAGCCGCTGCCTCACCGTTTTTTCGTCGGCTTTCAAATCTTCCGGCAGCGCGTTAAGATAAGCGGAAACCGCGTCATACAACGGCTCTCCGTCTTTTAACAGACATTTGCAAGGCATATAAATTGGTTAAAACTTCACTGAGGCGACGCTGCACGGCGGCAATGTGATCTTCAACCCGCCGTGTGCGATTTTTACGCCGTCAAACGGCTTGATGTTGACCCGCTCGGGTTCTCCGAAATCGTTATAAGCCAAACGGTCGGCGGAGATGATCTCGGCTTTGACCGCTTTGACCTCATGCCCGACCGCCGTTGCGTCAAATTCGTAAGGCTTGTCCAACGACGCGTTGGAGATCGTCAAAAACACCTCGCCGTTTTTGTTGACCGAGGCGGTGTGGGAGATGTTGTCGTCTTCGTTTTCGGCGAACGACCCGAGCAGCGTGTTCCCCATGTGTCCGGTATAGAGCTTAAACGCGTAAAACGTCGGCGTCCTGACCATCCGCTCGCCCTCGGTCAGCACCACCGCCTGCAGCACGTTCGCCGTTTGGGCGATGTTGCCCATGCTGATGCGGTCGCAGCGCGCGTTAAAAATGTCGAACGTGATCGCCGCGACCAGCGCGTCGGACATCGTGCTCTGCTGGTATAAAAACCCGTCCACGCTGCCTAGCTCTTTGTGATACCACGTCCCCCACTCGTCCACGATCAGCTTGATTTTGTGTTCGGGGTCGTACCGGTTCATGACGCCCAAATGCCCGTCGATGAATTTCCCGATCAGGCGCGCGCGCTTTATCAATTCGCCGTATTGTTCAAGCGTCAGTTCGCGCGCCCTCGCTTTGCACCAGGTGTAAAAATGCAGCGAAATCGCGTCGCAGTTGTCCTTGACCAGCGGCATGATCGTCTCGGTCCAGGCATAATTGGCGTCATAGGATCCGCAGGCCACCTTATAGAGCTTGTTGCCCGGATAATTGCGGCAGTAGGTCGCGTACCGGCGGTATTGGTGCGCGTAAAACTCGGCGGTCATGTTGCCGCCGCAGCCCCAGTTCTCGTTGCCGACGCCGAAATACTTGACCTTCCACGGCTTCTCGCGCCCGTTTTGCCTGCGCAGGCGGGTCATCTCGGAATCGCCCTCGGCGGTCATGTATTCAATCCATTTCGACATCTCCTCGACCGTGCCGCTGCCGACGTTTCCCGCGATATACGGCTCGCAGCCCAGTTGCTCGCACAGTTCCAAAAACTCGTGCGTGCCGAAGCTGTTGTCTTCGCTGACGCCGCCCCAGTGGGTGTTGATCATCGGCGGGCGCTTTTCCTTCGGGCCGATTCCGTCGCGCCAGTGGTATTCGTCGGCAAAGCAGCCGCCCGGCCAGCGCAGAACAGGCAGCTTCAACTCGCGGAGCGCGTTCACCACGTCGGTGCGCATGCCGTTTTTATTGGGGATCGTCGAGTCCTCGCCGACGAAAAGCCCCTCGTAGATACATCTGCCGAGGTGCTCGGCGAAGCTGCCGTAAAGTTCGGGCGCGATCACGCTTTTGCGGTTGGTGCAGTCGATGGTCATTTTCATGAAATTATCCTCCTCAGGGTTTGTATTCATTATAGCCCTGTTGCCAATTTGATGTCAATATGATAAAATTATGGAAAACATGCAGGGACGCGAAAGGATGGTCTGCTCAATGAAAAAATATGCGATCGGAATCGATTACGGAACGCTCTCGGGCAGGGCGGTTTTGGTCGACATTGCCGACGGAAGCGAAGCCGCCTCTGCGGTTTACGACTACCCGCACGGGGTTATGGACACCCGCCTGCCCTGCGGCACGCCCCTCCCGCCCGATTACGCGCTCCAGCACCCCCGCGACTACATCGATGTGCTCACGCACACCATCCCCGAGATTCTCAAGGATATCGACCCTAAAAGCGTCGTCGGGGTCGGAACGGACTTCACCGCCTGCACCGTGCTGCCGGTCGACGGAGACGGCGTCCCGCTCTGCTTTTACCCCGAGTTCGAACAAAACCCCCACGCCTATGTCAAGCTCTGGAAGCACCACGCCGCCCAGCCGCAGGCCAACACCCTCAACAAGCTGGCCTCGAATCAGGCATGGCTGCGCAATTACGGCGGGAAAATCTCGTCCGAGTGGGCGGTTCCCAAGGTCATGGAGCTCGTCCAACAGGCCCCCGAGGTCTACGACGCGATGGCGCGTTTTGAAGAAGCGGGCGACTGGATCGTGCGCGTGCTGACCGGAAACGAGACCAAAAACGCCTGCGCCGCGGGCTATAAATGGTTATATAATAAAAAAGTCGGCTATCCCCAGCGCAGCTTTTATGCCTCGCTCGACCCGAAACTTGAAAACTTTATCGCCGAAAAGGTCTGCCCGACGGTCTCGCCGCTCGGCTCCTGCGCGGGCGGCATCAGCGAGGCCGCCGCAAAGCTCACGGGGCTGCGCAAGGGTACGTCGGTCAGCGTCGGCAACGTCGACGCGCATGTCTGCCTGCCCGCCGTCGGCATAAGCGGAGTCGGAAAACTGCTCGCCATCATGGGCACCTCGACCTGCCACATCATCATGAGCGACCGCGACATCAAGGTGCCGGGCATCTGCGGCGTCGTCGAGGACGGCGTGCTGCCGGGCTTGTTCGCCTACGAGGCGGGACAGAGCTGCGTCGGCGACCATTTCTCATGGTTCATCCAAAACTGCCTGCCCGAGGACTATAAAAAGCACGGCAACGCGCATCAATTCCTGCGCGAAAAGGCGCAGGCGCTCGCGGTCGGCGAGAGCGGCCTCGTCGCGCTCGACTGGTGGAACGGCAACCGCTCGGTGCTCGTCGACGTCGACCTGACCGGTATGATCGCCGGCATGACGCTGCAGACCAAGCCCGAGGAGATCTACCGCGCCCTGATCGAGGCGACCGCCTACGGCACCCGCATGATCGTCGACAACTTCCGCGAAAACGGGCTGGCGGTCGATGTGATGTACGCAAGCGGCGGCATCAGCCAAAAAGACCCGCTGATGATGCAGATCTACGCCGACGTGCTGAATATCCCGGTCGTCGTCGCGGCGGCAAGCCAAGGGCCCGCATTGGGAAGCGCCATCTTCGGCGCGGTCGCCGGAAAGGCGTATCCGACCGTCGAGGCCGCCATCGCCAAAATGGGCGCCGCCGAGAGCAAGACCTATATGCCGAACGCCGAAAACGCCCGGGTTTATCAAAAATTATTTTATGAATACCGCATGCTGCACGACTATTTCGGCAGAGGCGGCAACGACGTCATGAAACGCCTGAAGGAGATCAAGAAATGCTCGAAGAGTTGAAAGAACAAGTTTTAATCGCCAATCTGGAACTGGTCAAAAGCGGCCTTGTCAAGTTCACATTCGGCAACGCCAGCGGCTTCGATTTCGAAAGCAAGCTGTTCGTCATCAAGCCGTCGGGCGTATCCTACAATCAACTGACCGCAAAGGACATGGTCGTCGTCGACCTCGACGGCAATGTGGTGGAGGGCGACAAAAACCCCTCGTCCGACACGCCGACCCACGCGGTGCTGTACCGCGCCTTTCCCGGCATCGGCGGCGTGGTGCACACCCATTCGCACTGGGCGACCGCCTGGGCGCAGGCCGTTTTGAACATCCCGGTATTGGGCACGACCCACGCCGACTATTTCAACGGCGAGATCCCCTGCACCCGCGACCTCGAGGACGACGAGATCGCCATCGGCTACGAAAAAAACACCGGCCTCGTGATCGCCGAGACCTTTGAAGACCTCTCCCCGTATGAAATTCCGGCCTGTCTCGTGGCTGGCCACGGGCCGTTCTGCTGGGGCAAGGACTGCCATGAGGCGGTTTTTTGCGCCGAAGTGCTCGAGGAGATCGCCGCGCTGGCCTACCACTCCGACGGCCTCGACCCCGAGCTCCCGCAGCTCTCGGCGACCCTGCGCCAACGGCATTATTACCGCAAGCACGGCAAAAATTCTTATTACGGCCAACGGTAATTCGTCAAAAAATGTTTACACAAACGCAAAAAAGTGGTATCATAAGGGGTGGCGTTCCCCGTGATGCCGCTTTTATCATGATTTACGTCATTTCTATCTTCAAGGAGGTTCAATAAATGGCAAGAAAACTCAAGACCATGGACGGCAATACCGCGGCCGCGTATGTATCCTACGCGTTCACCGAGGTCGCGGCGATCTACCCGATCACGCCGTCCTCCCCGATGGCCGACGAAGTCGACAAAATGTCGGCGAACGGCGTCAAGAACATCTTCGGACAGCAGGTCAATGTCGTCGAGATGCAGTCGGAGGGCGGCGCCGCGGGCACGATGCACGGCTCGCTGCAGGGCGGCGCGCTCACCGCGACCTATACGGCTTCCCAGGGTCTACTGCTCATGATCCCGAATATGTACAAGATGGCGGGCGAACTGCTGCCCGGCGTCATGCACGTCACCGCCCGTGCGATAGCGGCTGCGGCGCTCTCCATCAACGGCGACCACTCCGACGTAAACGCCTGCCGCCAGACGGGCTTCGCGTTGCTGTGTTCCAACAGCGTCCAGGAATGCATGGATTTGGGCGCGGTGGCGCACCTGGCGGCGATCAAGGGCCGCATCCCCTTTATGCACTTTTTCGACGGCTTCCGCACCTCTCACGAGCAGCAGAAGATCGAGGTCTGGGATTATAACACCCTGTCCGATATGGTCGATTTCGACGCCGTCAAGGCGTTCCGCGCCAATGCGCTGAATCCGGAGCATCCGGTGCTGCGCGGCACGGCGCAAACCCCCGACACCTTCTTTCAGTCCCGCGAGGCCTGCAACCCGTTTTACGACGATATCGTCGGCATCACCGAGGACTATATGAATCAGGTGAACAAGGCGATCGGCACCGATTACGGCCTGTTCAACTATTACGGCGCAAAAGACGCCGACAAGGTCATCGTCGCCATGGGCTCTGTCTGCGACGCCATCGAGGAGACCATCGATTATCTCAATTCCAAAGGCGAAAAACTGGGTCTTATCAAGGTTCATCTGTATAATCCGTTTTCGGTCAAGCATTTTCTTTCGGTCATCCCCAAGACGGTCAAACGCATCAGCGTCCTCGACCGCACCAAGGAACCGGGCGCGGTCGGCGA
This sequence comes from uncultured Eubacteriales bacterium, assembly GCA_964587625.1. Taxonomy (GTDB): domain Bacteria; phylum Bacillota; class Clostridia; order Oscillospirales; family JAKOTC01; genus DAOPZJ01. The sequence goes on along the minus strand of CAZPLU010000023.1, from coordinate 10,025 downwards.
ACCGCTCTATCTCGACGTGATCGCGTCGCTGCACGACACCGAATTTGAAGGAGTCCGAATCACCGGCGGCCGTTACGGCATGGGCTCCAAGGACACCACCCCCGCCATGATCAAAGCGGTCTACGACAACATGAAAGACGGCGGCAAGAACCATTTCACCGTCGGCATCATTGACGACGTGACCCACACCTCGCTCGAAGTTCCCGACATCGAAGACACGGCGCCCGAGGGCACGACCGCTTGCAAATTTTGGGGTTTGGGTTCCGACGGCACGGTCGGCGCGAACAAGAACTCGGTCAAGATCATCGGCGACCACACCGACATGTACGCGCAGGCGTATTTTTATTACGACTCCAAAAAGAGCGGCGGCGTCTCGATCTCGCATCTGCGCTTCGGCCATACAAAGATCAAGAGTTCCTATCTGATCAACAAGGCCTCTTTCGTCGCCTGCCATAACCCCAGCTTCGTCGATAAATACAATATGGTTCAGGATGTCAAGCCGGGCGGCACCTTCCTGCTCAACTGCGGCTGGAACACGGACGAGCTGTCTGAAAAATTACCGGGCGATATGAAGGCCTATATCGCAAAGAACAACATCAATTTTTACACCGTCGACGGTATCTCGATCGGCAAAGAGATCGGCCTTGGCGGCAGGATCAACACGATTTTGCAGGCGGCTTTCTTCAAACTCGCCGACATCATCCCGATCGACGACGCGGTCAAATATATGAAAGACGCCGCCCTCAAGTCCTACGGCAATAAGGGCGAGGCGGTCGTCAAAATGAACTACGACGCCATCGACCGCGGTCTTCAGAGCATCATCAAAGTCAATGTCCCCGCCGACTGGGCCAAGTGCAGCGGCAAGTTCCCGCATCCCGAAATCACCGGCAAAAACCCGGCGCTCGTCAAATGGATCAAGGAGTTCCAGCTGCCCGTCAACGCGCAAGCCGGCGACTGCATTCCGGTCTCGGTGTACAAAGGCATCGAGGACGGTACCTTCCCCGTGGGCTCCTCCGCGTATGAAAAACGCTGCATCGCGGTCGACGTGCCGACCTGGGTGCCCGAAAACTGCATCCAGTGCGGCTTTTGCTCCTATGTCTGCCCGCACGCGGTCATCCGCACCTTCGCGCTGACCCCCGACGAGGCCGCCAAAGCGCCCAAGGGCGCAAAGACCGTCGATATGGTCGGAATGCCCGGCTATCAATTCTCGGTCACAATGTCGGTGCACGACTGCACCGGCTGCGGCTCCTGCGCGCAGGTCTGCCCGGGTCGCAAAGGCGAAAAAGCCCTCGTAATGGAACCGCTTGAGTCCCATATGCAGGATCAAAAATATTTCGACTATATGTTCGAATTGCCCGCCAAACCCGAGGTCAGCGAAAAATTCAAGCCGACCACGGTCAAGGGCAGTCAGTTCAAACAGCCGCTGCTGGAATTCTCCGGCGCCTGCGCGGGCTGCGGCGAAACCCCGTACGCCAAGCTCGCCACCCAGCTCTACGGCGACCAGATGTATATCGCCAACGCCACGGGCTGCTCGATGATCTGGGCGTCCTCCTCGCCGTCGGTCCCGTACACCGTCAACAAAGAGGGCTACGGTCCGGCGTGGGGCAACTCCCTGTTCGAGGACAACGCCGAATACGGCTTCGGCATCCACCTCGCGGCCAAACAGCGCCGCGCGGCGCTGGCCGACACGGTGCGCGATCTCATCGCCGCCGAATATTGTACCGACGAACTCAAAGCCGCCGGACAGGAATGGCTCGACGCCATGGACGACCGCACGGCCTCCAAGGGCGCGTCCGCCAAATTGCTCGCCGCCTGCAAAGACGGCATCGACATGACCGGCACTGAGTGGGAGGCCGAGTGGCTCAAAAACGGCAAGGTCTGCTCCTGCGACGCCTGCAAGCTGGCGGAAAAGGTCCTCGAAAACGCCGATATGCTGGTCAAAAAGTCGACCTGGATCTTCGGCGGCGACGGCTGGGCCTATGACATCGGCTTCGGCGGTCTCGACCATGTGCTGGCCTCCGGCGAAGACGTCAACGTCCTCGTGTTCGACACCGAGGTCTATTCCAACACCGGCGGACAGGCCTCCAAGGCCTCCCAGATCGGCCAGGTCGCGGAGTTCGCCGCGGCGGGCAAATCCATCAAGAAAAAGGATCTCGCCGGAATCGCGATGAGCTACGGCTACATCTACACCGCGCAGGTCGCGATGGGCGCCGACTATAACCAGTGCATCAAGGCGTTCGTCGAAGCCGAGAGTTACAAAGGCCCGTCGATCATCATCGCCTATTCCCCGTGCATCAACCACGGCATCAAAGGCGGCATGACCAATTCGCAGGCCGAGGAAAAACGCGCGGTCGCGGCCGGATACTGGCACCTGTTCCGCTATAATCCGGCGCTCGAGACCGGAAAATTTATCGTCGACAGCAAAGAGCCCGCCGCCGACCTCAAGGAATTTTTGCTGTCCGAAGTGCGTTACAGCTCGCTGGTACGCGCCTTCCCGGACCGCGCCGAAGTCCTCTTCGACGAGGCGGTCGTCGGCGCCAAGAACCGCTACGACTACCTGCTGCGCCTGCAAAAGCTCTATAATAACGAACTGTAATCCAAGTTTATATCGACTAAAAAGGAGCGGCTTCACGCCGCTCCTTTGCGTAAGATGGAAATCGGAAATTAGAAATTGGAAATTCGTAGACGGGAGAACGAAAATCCTCGTCGTAGGGGCGGCCCTATGTGGCCGCCCGCGCTGATAGTAGTTGGAAAATAGAAAATAGAAATTAGTAGGGAACGGTCTCGGATCGCATCCGATGTGACCGTTCCGTGCGGGCGTTGTTCGCCCGCGATGATAGTAGCTGGAAATTAGAAATTGGAAATTCGTAGACGGTGGACGGGAAATATCCGTTGTAGGGGCGGCCCCATGTGGCCGCCCGCGCGAACGACGGTTGGAAAATGGAAATTGGATAACTTGTAGGGAACGGTCTCGGATCGCATCCGATGTGACCGTTCCGTGCGGGCGACAGCCCGCGTTCTCGTTGCCTTGCTTGTTGAATTGATTGTATTGAATCGTCATCGCGAGGGCTTCGGCCTGCGGCGATCAAATTACGCGGCAATCCATCCCCCGTCTTTGCGAGCGAAGCGCGGCAATCCAAACCTGCGGCGTCCTGACTTCGCGATAAACCGGACGCTTCGTTTCTGGATTGCTTCGTCGTGCCTCCTCGCAAAGACAGAAGCGCGGCAATCCAAACCTGCGGCATCGTGACTTCGCGATAAACCGGACGCTTCGTTTCCGGATTGCTTCGTCATACGCGGGGCGAACCCCGCGTTTTCCTCTCAAAGACGGTAGGGGCGGCCCTATGTGGCCGCCCGCGCAAATGGTAGTTGGAAAATGGAAATTGGATAACCTGTAGGGAACGGTCTCGGATCGCATCCGATGTGACCGTTCCGTGCGGGCGGTCGCCCGCGCTGATAGAGCTGGAAATTAGGAATTGGGAATTCGTAGACAGGGAGCGACAGCAAAATTCCCCTCCCTTGGAGGGGTGCCGATCGCAGTCGGCGGGGTGGTTCAATATACTCTCCCGCCGCAGCGGCACCTTTTCTTTTGCTTTGTCTTTTACGCTCGATATGTTCCCCCGCCTCAGCGGCGCATCATTCAGGACTTCAACCTTGCAAAATTGGCCATGATGCGCTTGGTGCCGGAGGTGTCGAAGGCGATTTCAAGCAGGGTGTCGCCGCCCATCGGCGTGATTTTTGTGATCATGCCCGCGCCGAACGACGGGTGAACCACGCGCTGGCCGACTGTGAATTTTAATGCGGAACCGGTGGCGGGTCGCGGGGTCGGCGGGGTATAGGGCGCGGGGCGGGCGGAGCCGGGTTTTCCGGAGGCGGTCGCTTGATAGGTGCCGGAGCGCTGCGGCCGTTTCGAAAAATTCACATAACCGCCGGATTGGATATCAATCTGCGGCTGATAGACGGTTTTATACTCCCCGGGGATATCCTCGGCAAAGCGGGAGAGCTTGTTGCGCGAGGTGCTGCCGTAGAGCAGGCGGGCGGTGCAATGGGTTAAAATCAGGCGTTTTTTGGCGCGGGTGAACGCGACGTAGGCGAGGCGGCGTTCCTCCTCGACCTCGGACTGCTCGAACAAGCTCAAATAACTCGGAAAGACGTTTTCCTCGCAGGCGGCGACAAAAACCGTGTCAAATTCCAGACCCTTCGCGCCGTGTACCGTCATCAAAATAACCGCCTCGGCGGTCTCGTCGTAATTATCAAAATCGGTCATCAGGGCGCAGTCCTCCAAGAACCCGTCAAGCGACGGCTCGGCGGCGGACTGTTCGTATTTCTTGATTTCGGAGAGCAGCTCGGTGACGTTTTCGACCCGCCCCTGTTCGGTAAAACCGCCGGCTTCGAGCATGGTCAGATAACCGCTCTGCTGCAGTAATTCAAAATAGACCTCGGACAGCGGCTTGCCGCTCTCGAGCATTCCGCGCAGATCGGCGATCATATTGCCGAACGCCGTCAGCGGTTTTGCTTTCGCCGATAAAGCGGCGTATTCACCGGCCGTAAAAATCACGTCCATCATCGTCAAATTCTGTTCATCGGCGACCTTTTTAACCGTGTCCAATGTGCCGTCGCCGATGCCGCGTTTGGGCTCGTTGACGATGCGGCGCAGGCGCAGTTCGTCGGCGCTGTTGTTGACGAGCGCCAAATACGCCAGCATGTCTTTGATCTCTTTGCGGTCGTAAAAACGCAGACCGCCGAACACCCGATAGGGGATGCCGCGGCCGACAAGAGCCCGTTCAAGAGAACTGGAGATGGCGTTGACGCGGTATAAAATCGCGAAGTCGCTGTATGCGGAGCCGCTTTTGACGGCGCTTTGAATCTCGGTCGCGATATAATTCGCCTCGTCGCGCTCATCGGCGCAGCAGCGCTGCAGCACCTTATCGCCCCTGCCGCCCGCCGTCCAAAGCGTCTTGCCCTTGCGACCCGCGTTTTTGGCGATCACGGCGTTGGCGCTGTCCAGGATGTTTGAGGTCGAGCGATAGTTTTGTTCGAGGCGGATGACGGCGGCGTTGGGAAAGTGCTGCTCGAACGAGAGGATGTTTTCGATGGTCGCGCCCCGGAATTTATAGATGCTCTGGTCGTCGTCTCCGACCACGCAGAGGTTGCCGTGTTTTCGGGCGAGCATCGAGACGAGTTCGTACTGCACCATATTGGTGTCCTGATACTCATCGACGAAGATGTATTGGAACTTATTTTGGTAATGTTCGAGGATATCGGGGTTTTCCCGAAAGAGCTTGACCGTGTGCAGCAAAATATCGTCAAAATCGAGCGCGTTGTTTTCTTGCAGCCGCCTTTGGTATTCGACATAGATTTTACAGACAACCTGCCTGTAATAATCGGTTCCGGCGGACAGGGCGTAATCGGCGGGCAGGATGAAATCGTTTTTCGCCGCGCTGATGGTGTTTTTCACCGTTTTGGAAGAAAAATTCCGGTCGTCGACGGCGAGGTCGGCGATGACCTGTTTGATCAGGCGGGCGCTGTCGTCGGAATCATAGATGGTAAAGTTGCCGGACATGCCGATGCGCTCGATGTCGCGGCGCAAAAACCGGACACAGGCCGCGTGAAAAGTCGAGGCCAATATGGACTCGGCCTGCGCGCCGACCGAACGGGCGAGCCGGTCGCGCAATTCCTGGGCGGCTTTGTTGGTGAAGGTGATGGCCAAAATCGACCACGCCGAGGGGACGTCGGCTGCGATCAACCGCGAAAACCGCGCGTCGTCGGTCGAGGCGACCCCGTTTTTGGCGCAGTGCCGCAAAAAATCGAGATCGTCTTCCGAAAGGCGGTCGGGGACAAAGTCGCTGTGAAAGGCGTTGCCGAATTTGAGCAGATAGGCGATGCGGTTGATCAAAACCGTCGTCTTCCCGCTGCCCGCGCCGGCGAGAATGAGCAGCGGCCCTTTGACGCAAAAGACCGCTTCCCGTTGCTGCGGGTTGAGCGAGGCAAACCGTTTATGCAGCGCCTCCCGCTTATATTCCTGAAATTGATTCTTCAAAATAAAACCGTTCCTTTGAAATTTTAACTCTTCGGCGTGATGTTGACCACGATGTTGTAGGTTCCGACGGTCCAGACCATCTTGCCGTTCGTGGAGACGATCTTGACCGGCAGAGAGATCTGACCGGCGGTGAGCTTGTCGGGGGTCAGCGTCGCGACCGCCTTGAGATGATCGGTCGAAATCGCCCCGATGTCGCCCGAGGGGGCATAGACCGTGACGTTTTCGAGTATCGTCGTGACCACCGTCACCGAATAACCGCTCAGGTCGATGTTTCCGATGCCGGGGTCAATGTGGTTGATCGTGACATTTTTGCTTTTGACCTTGGAATAGTCGATATCGACGGCGACATACCCGACCTGGTTTACGTCGAGCATGTTCTGCCCCAGCGAGAGCGTGAAGGTGGTGCGGCCGCTGCCCGTGACGGATGAGGTGTCGATGCTGCCCACGACGAGCTCGGTCATCAGGTCTATGACGTCTGCGGGGCCGGCGATGTCGATGGTCGACGGGGTGATTTTCAAATATTTTGACCAGCCCTCGGGCGCGTTTTGGAGCGTGACGGCGACGTTGAGTTTTTTGCGCTTCAGCACCGGCACCGAGACCTCAGCGGTGTTTTCGGAGAGCTTGACGCTGGCGGCGGGGATCTCCCCGCCCTCCGCGTCGAAAAGGGTGATCTCACTCTCGCCGATAAAACCGGCGGTCAATTTGGATTTTTTGTTGTTGTAAGTGACAACGGCTTTTGAGATGCGGGCGGCGATGGCGTTGGGCGCCTCGACGGTGACCGTCGCCGGGCTGACCGTGACCGAACCCAGCACATAGCCGGTCGCCACGCTGATATCACCCTCCTTTTCGGCCTCAAGCGTGAACGTCAGGGAGGTAAATGTGTCAAAGGAGGCATTCACCGGTTCATTTGATTTGAGCAATACCTCCGCGTCGATGCCGCTCTCTTGAAATCCGACGCGCAGATCGACCGTATGTTCACCCGCCGTCGTCACGTTCGCGGTGACGGCCGTGACCTTGATATCGCTGGCGCTGAGCGAGCTGACGACATAACGCGGGCCGGTGACAGTGACATCCACGGCGTCCACATCGCTGTAGACGAGTTTAAGTCCGAATGTCTGATATAAGCTGCCCGAGGCGTCAAACTCGATCGGGACGTTTTTAATCGTCTTGGTCTCCTGCACCGCGGCGCCGGTCGAGACCATCGCCCAGACAAACACGGCGGCCGCCACCGACAAAATCTGCAAAATGCGCCTGTTCGAGAGAATGGAAGACCAAGTCACCGGTTCGCCGTTTTTGCGGGTCAGCGGGAAAAGGGGTTTTTTTGTTTTCTTAACAGGCGGTTTTTTTTCGGCGGGGTTCCTCATTTTTTACCTCCGAAGCGCTGTCTGAACACACTTTCTCTCTCCTTTGCCTTTGACACCGGCGTCTCAAGCGCGGAAATCAAGCGGGTCTTGAGTTCCTCTGCGGACAGGCCGCGCAGCATCTGTCCGTCTTCGACCATCGAGATTTTACCCGTCTCCTCGGAGACCACGATGACAACGGCGTCCGAGACCTCGCTGAGTCCGAGCGCGGCGCGGTGGCGGGTTCCGAGCTCGCGGCTGATCTCAAAATTCTGAGACAGCGGCAAAAAGCAACCGGCGGCGCAGATGCGGTTCTTTTTGATAATCATGGCACCGTCGTGCAGCGGGGTCTTCGGAAAAAAGATCGTGCCGATCATCTCAACCGTCACCGTCGCATCGATCACCGTGCCGGTGGCGATGACCTCGCCGAGTTTGGTCTTGCGCTCAAACACAATCAGCGCGCCCGTCTTGGCCAGCGACAGTTCCGTCACCGCGCGGCAGACCTGATCGGCGGCATGGCCGATCTTGGCGTTTTCAATCTCAATCAAATTGGCCCGATCGAACAGATGCAGACCGCTGCCGACCTTACTCCGCCCGATCTGTTCAAGCGCGCGCCGGATCTCGGGCTGGAACAGCACCACGACGGCCAAGATTCCGACCTGCAGCAGCGTGTTCATGATAAAACTGAGCGCCACCATCTTCAGCCAGCTTGCGACGGCATAGAGAATCAAGACGATCGTAATGCCTTTTAAAAGCTGCTCTGCGCGGGTCTGCACCGCGAGTTGGAGCACCTTGTAGATGAGGTATGCGACAATGGCGATGTCGATGAGGTCAATGATCAAGTGGGGGGACGCAAAACGCCCGCCGATTGTGTTGAAAAATTCCGCAATCGAATCCCACATAAAAGCTCTTTCCGGGTTAATCGAGCAACCCTGATTTTTCTATATACGCATAGGAGGTCTTGAGCGCGTCAAACGGATCGCCCTTACAGATGTCCTGTTCAACCATGTACCACGGGATATCGGCCTGTTTCGCCGCGCCGATGATGGCGGCAAGGTCGAGGTTACCGTTTCCGAGCTCGGCCATCTCGCTTTTGTTTTCGAATGTCGCCGCCATGTCTTTGAGATGCAAAGCCGCGATACGGCTCCCGTTTTTACGGATAAACCCCGCCGGATCGATGCCCGCCGCCTGCAGCCAATAGACGTCTGCCGTCAATTTGAACGCGTCGTCGGTGTTTCGGAGCATGATGTCCATACCCGTGATCCCGCCGTCCGATCCGTCAAATTTGACAAAGTCAAACGCATGGTTGTGATAGGCAAACGCAAAACCGTTTTTCGCGAGTTCTTTCGCGATCGGCGCAAAATCGCGCACAAACCGCTCGAACCCGTCTCTTCCGGTTTTATATTCCTCCGGTATGGCGCCGAGGCCGACGATCTCACAACCGAAGGTCTCGTGGTCGGCCATGACCCGCGCAAGGTCTCGGCGCAGGTCTTGGGGCGGCGTGTGGGACAATGCGATCACAAGCCCCGTCTTTTTCGAGATCTCGGCCAGCCGGACGGCCCCGATTTCGCCGAGCGCCGAGATCTGAACGCTTTTATAGCCGATGCCGGCGACTTTTTCAAATGTCCTTTCGATGTCCGCCGGGGTTTTGGTATAGTCCCGGACAGTATACAGTTGAGCGCCGAAGCCGGTGATCATTTGCATACCTCCAAAAAATCGTTATACAGCTACAAACTGCCGTATCCATTATAAATACTTTTTAACATTTTTGCAAGCGGAACACGGATTTTTTATGAGGAAATGCACACACTTTTGGTATGCGGCCCGAATATGGCCTAAAAGACCTTTTTCGGGGCAAATAATCAAATACCAAGGAGATATGAAATGACGACGTCTCTGACGACCAAGGAGCTCTCGGCGCTCGACGAACAGCTGGGCAGCGAACAGCTCTTGGTCAAACGCTGCCGAGCGGCGGCGACCGCCTGTACCGACCCGTCCATCAAGCAGCACTTTACAACCATGGCCGACAGGCATCAAAAGCACTACGACACACTGAAAAAATTCTTAGGATAACCAAACCGGAAAGGAAGGCAGATATGCCGAGTACCCAAACCCAGGGAATGACCGACAAGGACTATCTCTCGGAGTTCCTGCATGCCCAGAAGCAGCTTGCCGCGAATTACAACTACTACGCGGGGGAGTGCGTCAACACCGAGTTGCGCGCGAGCATGCTGACGCTGCTCGACGAGGAGCATGATATTCAATCGGATATCTTCGACCAGATGCACGCGCGCGGCTGGTACCAAGTCAAAGGAGCCGACCCCGCCGAAGTGGCGACGGTCAAGACCAAATTCCCCGTTTAACGCATAGCCGATAAACCCGAGCATCGGCACATTGCCGGTGCGCAGACAACATTTGGCGGTGCGCAGACGGCAGTTGGCGGTGCGCATTTAAGATGTTTTGTCGCCGCAAAACAGATCGTTATTTTTGCAAAGAATCTCATACCGCCATTGCGAGGGGCATCGGCTCCTCGCAATGGCGGTATGACAAGTTTTCCAATTGCCGCCCGGCGCACAGGAAAAACGGGGTTTTGTATTGAATCGTCATTGAGAGGCGATCAAATTGTGCGGCAATCCATCCCCCGT
>CAZPLU010000022.1:0-40446 GCA_964587625.1 uncultured Eubacteriales bacterium | reverse complement strand
CTGCAATTTTCATGCGTTAATTATTCGCTATGAAATTATCATGAATTAATAACACAATTGCAATTTTGCGCTTGACAACCAGGGCGGACGCGAGTATAATCAAAAATCCGCGTCTGCGGCTGGACGCTTGATGATATTTCACCGACAATCGATTTCCGCCCGAATTTCCGGACGGGGAATTTGTTGTCCGGGGTTGGATTTATGACGCCGGATTTTTCGGCGTCATCCGAATATGACCGGAAAAATTTTTGGATCAAACAACCCGCTTGTTGAAAGGATGTCCAAACAGATGATCGAACTGAAAAACATCAACAAGACCTTTAAGATCGCCAAGCGCAACGCGGGCCTCGGCGAGGCGGTCAAGGCCTTGTTCAAGAAAGAATATACGATGATCCACGCGTTGAACGACGTCTCGTTTTCCATCGGCGACGGCGAGATGGTCGGCTACATCGGCCCGAACGGCGCGGGGAAGAGCAGCACCATCAAGATCATGAGCGGCATCCTGACGCCCGACAGCGGCTCGTGCGTGATCAACGGCCGGACGCCGTGGAAAAACCGGATCGCACATGTGCGCGAGATCGGCGTCGTCTTCGGCCAGCGCAGCCAATTGTGGTGGGACGTGCCGGTCGCCGACAGCTTCGAGCTGATCAAAGAGATCTATAAAGTCGGCGACGCCGCTTTCAAAAAGAACCTCGGCGAGCTGACGGAGCTGTTGGACATCGGCGAGATCATCCGAACCCCCGCGCGCCAGCTCTCGCTCGGCCAGCGGATGCGCTGCGAGATCGCGGCCTCGCTGTTACATAATCCGAAGATCCTGTTTTTGGACGAGCCGACCATCGGCCTCGACGCGGTCTCAAAGATCGCCGTACGCGAGTTCATCAAGACCGTCAACCGCGAACGCGGCACGACCGTGATTCTGACCACCCACGACATGCAGGACATCGAAGCGCTGACCGAGCGGATTTTGCTGATCGGGAAGGGGCGCATCCTGCTCGACGGCTCCCTTGAGGAGCTGAAAAAGCGCAACTCGGCCCACAAGACCCTGACGGTCGACTACGCGGGGCGGCTGGACGGGCTCGCGGACGGCATGAGCGTCTCGAAAAACCTCGGCGGGCACGCCGTGATCGTGATCGACACGACGAAAATCCCGGTCTCGGCCGCCATCGCCGAAATCTCCAAACAGGCAGAAATCGCCGACCTGTCGGTGGCGGGCGCGACCGCAGAGGAGATGGTCGTGGCGCTTTACAAGGAGTTCCGGATATGAAAAAATACTTGGCGATATTCCGCATACGGTTTATCTGCGGGGTGCAGTACCGCATCGTCGTATTTTCGCATCTATTCACGGGGTTCCTGTGGGGCTTGATGCTGGTGCTCGCTTATTCGGCTTTTTATCGCGCCGATCCCGGCGTTTTCCCGATGACGCTGTCGCAGACAGTCTCATATATGTGGCTGCAGCAGGCGTTCCTGCTCTTGTTTTCGGTCGTATTTGCGGACGAGGAAATCGAATCGTCCATCGAAAGCGGTTCCGTGGCTTACGACCTTGTGCGCCCAGCCGATTTGTACGGGCGGTGGTTTTCCCGCGCCTGCGCGGGCCGTGCCGCAGTTACCGCATTCCGGCTGCCCTTATTGATTGCCGCGTTTTTCCTGCCCGCTCCTTTCAATGTTTCGTTTCCGGCGGATCTCTTTCAATTGGCGATGTTTATACCGTCTGTGGCGCTGGCGCTGGGCGTCACGGTATCGTTCACGATGATCATGTATGTCACGATGTTTTACACGACTTCCTACAGGGGCGTCAGGGTATTGCTCATCGCGGCGACGGCTTTTTTTACCGGGGCCGTGATACCGCTTCCGTTTTTCCCCGCGCCGGTCCGCTCCGTTTTGGAACTGCTCCCGTTCGCGGCGATGCAAAATATGCCCCTCCGTATCTACAGCGGGAATATCGCGGGAGCAGACGCTTTGAAAGGCATTGCGTTTCAGGTGTTTTGGCTGGCGGCGCTGGTCGCGGCCGGCAGATTCGCCATGGGCCGCGCCTTAAAAAAAGTCGTCGTTCAGGGAGGGTGACGATGCTGTATTTAAAATACTTTTCGATTCACTTAAAAAGCGAAATGCAGTACAAAGCGTCCTTTCTCTTTCTCACAATCGGCAATTTCCTGATGCAGTTCTCGACTTTTTTGGGCGTATACTTCATGTTCTTTTTGTTTCACGAGGTGGACGGGTTCACATACGCGCAGGTTTTGCTTTGTTTCGCCGTCGTCATCATGGCGTTTTCGTTCGCGGAGATGTTCGGAAGCGGTTTTGAGCGGCTCTCGCGCATGCTTGGGAACGGCGAATTCGACCGCGCTTTGGTCAGGCCGAGAAACATCGCGTTTCAAATCCTCGTGTCGAGGATGAGTTTTTTCCGCATCGGCGCGACCGCGCAGGCCGCCGTCGTGTTTTTCTGGGCCGTCCCGAACAGCGGGGTCGATTGGACATGGGACAAAATACTGACGCTCTGCCTGATGGTCGTCTGCGGAACCCTGATATTTTCCGCGCTGTTTCTGATACAGGCGACGTTCGCGTTTTTCACGACCGAAGGTCTGGAATTCATGAACATCCTCACATACGGGGGGCGGGACCACGGGCGTTATCCGTATTCCATATACGGCAGGGAGGTCCTGCGGTTTCTTACCTTTGTCATCCCCCTTGCGTCATTTCAGTATTATCCGTTATTGTACCTGCTGGGCAGGACGCAAAATGCGTTTTATATGTTTACGCCATTGCTCGGTCTGCTGTTTTTAATACCATGTTATGCTTTCTTTCGCATCGGGCTGCGAAAATATAAGTCGACGGGATCGTAAACCGGACGGGGCGTTCTGTTTTCCGATTCCCGCTTTACTCTTAAAATCAATCAACTTTTCTTCGGGCGAACGCCGGGGAGACGACACGGCATGATACAAGGAGCTTGGGATATGAAAAAATATTTGTCCTTCTTTAAAATCAGTCAAAGGCGGTGATGGTATGAAAAAGTATTTATCGTTTTTTCGAATCCGCCTTATCAACGGCCTGCAATACCGCGCCGCCGCGCTCGCCGGGATGGCCACGCAGTTCTTTTGGGGCGGCATGACGCTGATGATGTTCTGGGCGTTTTATAAAAGCGGCGCGAATGAATTCCCGATGACCTTTCCGCAGCTGTCCAACTATATCTGGATGCAGCAGGCGTTTTTGGCGCTCTACGCGGCGTGGTCTTTCGAAAACGACATCTTCGACGCGATCACGGGCGGGAATATCGCCTATGAGCTCTGCCGCCCCGCCGACCTCTATGCCATGTGGTTCGTCAAAAACCTCGCCGCGCGGCTTTCGCGGATGCTGCTGCGCTGCCTGCCGATCTTTACCGTGGCGGCCTTTCTGCCCGCCCCGTTCAACCTGACCGGTCCGGCTTCGTCCGAAGCGGGGCTGCTGTTTGCCGTCTCGCTGGTGTTCGGGGCCCTGCTGCCGATCTCCTTTGTGATGCTGATCTACATCGCGACCTTTTACATGCTGTCGCCGCTGGGCCTGCGGGTGATCGTGGCGGGCGCGCTCGAATTCCTCTCGGGCGCGATCATCCCGATCGCGTTCTTCCCGGAGGGCGTGCAGAGGATTTTGTATATCCTCCCGTTCGCTTATATGCAAAACGCGCCGTTCCAGATCTACAACGGATTTTTGTCCGGGGCGCAGGCCTTAAAAACCATCCTGATTCAAATTTTATGGCTGGCCGCGCTGTGGCTAGCCGGACGGTTCGCGATGTCGCGGGCGCTGAAAAAAGTCGTGGTGCAGGGGGGATGAGGTTCGAAAATTAATTTTCGAACCTCAGGGAGTTTGGTCTAACATATAAATCATAAAAAATCGGTCGTGTACAGACCAAACATCCCAAAATTCTTGAAAGGCAGCTTTGAATAATGATCTTATATCATGTGAGCGAAAACCCGAATATCGAACTTTTCGAGCCCAGATTGCCGTCCCGCAGGGACTTAAATCCGGACGTCGGGTTGGTCTGGGCGCTGTGCGAGCGGACGCTTCCGAACTTCCTGACGCCGCGCGACTGCCCCCGGGTGACCTATCATGTCAACAACAACACTTCCGCCGCCGACATCGAGCGCTGCCTGCCGAAGGGGTATTCGCACGCCGTGATCATCGAGACCGGCTGGCTGGAGCGGTTGCGTAATACCACGTTGTATCTGTATCATCTCGACAGCTCGGAATTTTATCTGCAAGATGAAGCCGCAGGATATTACGTCTCGGAAAAAGCGCAGGTTCCGACGGGGATAACCGCCGTAGCCGATTTGGAGGGCGAACTGAAAAAACGGAACGCCGCGTTAATGACAATCGATAACCTTTGGGCAATTTCCGAGGAAATTAAAAAAACCACCTTCAATTGGTCGATCTGCCGGATGGCATACGCCAAAAACAAACCGGAGGAGAGCATATGAGATTGTATTTAAAATACGCCTCGATCATCCTGCGCGGCCAGATGCAGTACAAGGCGTCGTTCGTCCTGACCGCTGTCGGGCAGTTTTTGGTCTCGTTCACGGGATTTTTGGGCGTGTATTATATGTTCAACCGGTTTCATTCCGTCAACGGCTTCACGTTTTCGCAAATATTGTTGTGTTTCGGCGTATTGCTCGCGTCGTTTTCGCTGGCCGAATGTTTTGTGCGCGGTTTCGACACCTTTCGGGGCATCATCTCGAACGGCGAGTTCGACCGGATTATGGTGCGCCCGCGCAACGAGATTTTGCAGGTGCTCTCCGCACGCATCGATTTTTCCCGCATCGGCCGCTTTTTGGTCTCGGTCGGTCTGCTTGCCTACGCAATCGCAAACAGCGGCGTCATTTGGACACCCGACCGGATTCTGACTTTATGTTTTATGATCATCGGAGGATTTTTTGTCTACGCGGGCTTGTTCGTCGTCTACGCGGGCATCTGTTTTTTCACGATAGAGGGGCTGGAGTTTATGAACATTTTCACCGACGGCACCCGCGAATTCGGTAAATACCCGCTGTCGATCTACGGTGAAGGGGTGTTAAAGTTTTTGACCTATGTCATCCCAATTGCGTTATTCCAGTATTACCCGTTTCTGTATTTGATCGGCCAGTCAGACAATAAACTCTATATGTTCCTGCCGTTAATAGCGGTGCTGTATATCTTCCCGTGCCTGTTGTTTTGGAAGTTCGGCGTGAAGCACTATAAATCCACCGGCTCGTGAATGCCGCCGATATAAAACGCCTGTCCGGGTACGGTCAAAATTCCTTTTTCAACCCCGCCGTCCCCGAGCAGCCGCTCCGCCCGTTCGATTTTGAGTTGAGCCGGCCCGTCCGAGCGGTTGATCATGCAAAGCAATAATTCGCCCTGTTTTTCCCGGACAACGGCAAAACAGTTCCTGTCGGCTTTTACGATTTTCAATCCGGCGTCGGCCAGCATCGGATACTCCTTGCGCAGCTTTCCGAGCGCCGCGAAATGCTCGGTCAAGCCGGGATTCGGGTGTTCCCAGTCGAAATAGCAGCGGTTGAACGGGTCGCCATACCCCTGCATGCCGATCTCGTCGCCGTAATAAAGCGACGGGATGCCGAACAGCAGATAATTCAACGCGGACGCGAGTTTAATCCGCTTGATTCCGAGCGCGTATTCCTCGGAGGACAAGTTTTTCGCCGCTTGCCAGTCCCGGCCGTGCCCGTCCTGCGGCTCTCCCGCCAGCCGGGTGATCAGCCGCGCGGTGTCGTGGGTGCCGAGGTGGTTCATCAACAGCGAGAGCGTCTGCGGGGGGTAATCGTTTTGCAAGTCCTCCAAAACCGTTGAAAGGCGTATAAAATCGCCGTCGCGGACAAAGGCGATCACCGCGTCGGAGACCGGATAATTCATCACGCCGTCGAGCTCGCCCCCGAGCAAATAATGCCGCCGTTTTCCGTAACTGATTTTGTTCGAGGCGTTTTCCCAGACCTCGCCGAGAATCAGCGCGTCGGGGTTTTCGGCCTTGGCCGCCGCGTGGATTTTTTGAATGAAGTCCTCGGGCAGTTCGTCGGCCACGTCGAGCCGCCAGCCCGCCGCGCCGAGGCGGAGCCATTTGCGGATCACGCCGTTTTCGCCGGTGATGAATTCGGAAAACCCGGGGTCGGTCTCGACGGTGTTCGGCAGCGTGCGCACGTTCCACCAGCAGTCGTAGTCGTCGGGCCAATGGCGAAAACAATACCATGAGAAATAGGGCGAGCTCCGGTCGTTCGCCGCGCCTTTTCCGCCGTACCGCGACGCGTCGAAATAGCGGCTGTCCGAGCCGGTGTGCGAGAACACGCCGTCCAGAATGATTTGAATGCCGCGCCGTTTCGCCTGGCGCGCCAATTCGGTAAAATCCTTTTCATCGCCGAGCATCGGGTCGATCTTCAAATAGTCGGCGGTGTTGTAACGGTGGTTGGAGTGCGCCTCAAAAATCGGATTCAAGTATATAATCGTCACGCCGAGCGACGCCAGATAGTCCAGTTTTGCGGTGATACCCGCGAGGTCGCCGCAATAATAATCGTTATTTTGGACGGCGAAATTACGATCGAGGTTGACATATTCGGGCAGTTTCTTTTTATCGCTGACAATTTCCCGCTCAGGGTAGGGACTTCCGATGTTTTTGGCTTGATAGAAGCGGTCAGGGAAAATTTGATAGATCACGCCGCCCGCAAACCCCCCGGGCGCTTTGGAATTGCGGTCATAGACCGTCTGCTGCCAAAAGTCGCGCCCCTCCGGTTTGAGGGTTGTCTCGCCGACCAAAAACCGATAAAAAAACAATCCAGGTTTTTTAAAAACGTGCGAATAACACCAGTATTCCGTGCCGTTTTCGCAGTCTTGCCACAGCATCTCAAATCGCCCAAGCTCGCATAAATTTTCGTCGAACAGGCAAAATCGCGCCTCGACCGCGCCGGACAGAAACGGCAAGGGCAGGCAAAATTCGACCCCTGTACCGCTCGGAATTGCGCCGACGGGGTTTTTACAATTCGTGGAGCGTTGATCGTATAAAATCATAAATAAATATTCATCGTCGGCGCAAACACGGACAACCCGAATAAAAACTGCGCCGCGTAATAAAAAGTTAAAGAAATCACGTCGGTCGCGCGCGATTTTTTGACAAAGGCGTTATGCGCGAGCAGCAGGTCGGAAACCACGAAAAAGACCGCGCCGAACGCCAGCAAAACCCCGCGCCCGTCGAACGGCAAAAACGCGGGCGCGCCGAGCGCCAGCATCGCGTTCAAAATCACCGAATAAAGAAGCAGCGGCGCAAGGTTTTTTCCCGCTTTCGCGAAGTGGTTGTGAAACAGCAGCCAAACCAGCAGCAGCCCGAATACAAAGACCGGCAAGCTGACCTGCCATTTCAATTCATAGGTTTGCAAAAACGCGGGCATATAAAACAGGTGGCCGAGCAAAAAGGCGAACACGCCGAGCGCGAACTTCACGCCGATCAGCACGTCGGCCGCAAGGCAGACCGACATTCCGATCACCATGAAAAGCCCGAACGCGCCGGGCGCGCGGACAAAGCCGATGATCGCCAAAAGCAGCGCCATCCCGGTCGCAAGGGCTTTGAATGTCAGCGAAAGCGCCTTCTTTTGGGGTTTTAAATGGGATGTTTTCAGATAGGCGGGCTCAAAAACAAAAAACAGCGCCGCGCCGAGAATCGCGGTCAACGCCCAGTCCAAGCCCATCCCCCCGTTTCGACCGTTTTATCAGTATAATACGCCGATATCGCTCCTGCAATACTTGTCTTTGAATTCGATTTTCGCGGCGGCCTCGTAAGCGCGGCTCAAAGCGGTTTGTAAATCGTCGCCGATCGCGGTCACGCCGAGCACCCGCCCGCCGTTCGTGACGGTTTTGCCGTCTTTCAATTTCGTGCCCGCGTGGAAGACGGTTTCGCCGCAGTTTTCAAGCCCCGTGATTTCATAACCCTTTTCATAATGTCCGGGATAACCGCCGCCGGCCAGCACCACGCAGGCCGCGTAGCCGGGCTTTACCGAAAACTCCGCTTCAGACAGACGTTGTTCCCGCACCGCGAGCATGATGTCGACCAAATCTCCGTTGAGCAGCGGCAAAACGACCTGGGTTTCGGGATCGCCGAAGCGCGCGTTGTATTCAAGCATCTTCGGGCCGTCGTCGGTCAGAATCAAGCCGAAGAAGATCACGCCCCGAAAGTCGATCCCCTCAGAAACAAGCGCTTTTAAAGTGGGTTGGAATACTTGTTTTTCAACCATTTCCGCAACTTCGGGGGTATAAAGCGGATGCGGCGCGACCGCGCCCATGCCGCCGGTGTTCGGGCCTTGGTCGCGGTCGAAGATCTTTTTGTGGTCCTTGGCGGTCACCATCGGGCGGATCACCCTGCCGTCGCAGAACGTCAGCGCGCTGAGCTCGACGCCGGTCAAAAATTCCTCGACCACGACTTTTTCGCCCGAGGCGCCGAACGCCTTGTCCAAAAACATGGTCTTCAACGCGTCGGCGGCTTCCCGCTCGTTTTGCGCGATGATCACGCCTTTGCCCAACGCCAGCCCGTCGGCTTTGATCACGGCCGGGTATTTGTTTTGCGCTTTGATATATGCCAGCGCGGCTTCGTAACGGTCGAACGATTCGTATGCGGCGGTCGGGATGCCGTATTTTTTCATCAGGTATTTCGAAAAGACCTTGCTGCCCTCGATGCGGGCGGCATTTTGATTCGGCCCGAACGCGGGAATGTTTTCGCTTTCAAGCCGGTCGACCAGCCCCCCGCACAAGGGGTCGTCCGGCCCGACGACAACGAGGTCGATTTGATATTCTTTCGCCGCTTTGATAATGCCGTCGAAATCCATGACGCCGATGTCGAAGCAGGCCGCGTCCCGCGCGATACCGGCGTTGCCGGGCGCGCAGAACAGAGCCGGTTTGTGTTTGGATTCGGCCAGTTTTTTGACAATGGCGTGTTCGCGGCCGCCCGAGCCGACGACGAGTATGTTCATGCACAGCCGTCCTTTCGCAAAAAAGGGTATTTATTGATCCTTAATGATGGAACAGCCGGATGCCGTTGCAAGCCATCACGATGCCGTATTTATCGCAGGCCTCGACCACGAGGTCGTCGCGGAGCGAGCCGCCGGGCTGCGCGATAAACGAGACGCCGCTCTTATGCGCCCGCTCGATGTTGTCGGCGAACGGGAAAAACGCGTCGGAGCCGAGCGAAACGCCGGCGACGGTATCGAGATACGCCCGTTTTTCCTCTCGGGTATACACAGGCGGCTTTTCTTTAAAAATCGTCTGCCAGATGCCATCCTCCAGCACATCCATGTAATCATCCCCGATGTAGAGGTCGATGATATTGTTGCGGTCGATGCGGCGCACCGTGTCTAAAAACGGCAGTTCGAGCACGTGGTCGCTCTGGCGCAGCCACCAGTTGTCGGCCTTGGTTCCGGCTAAACGGGTGCAGTGGACGCGGGACTGCTGACCTGCGCCGATGCCGATCGCCATACCGTCGTGGGCGTAGCAGACCGAATTGGATTGAGTGTATTTGAGCGTGATTAACGCCACCAGCAGATCTCGTTTGGCACCATCGGGTAAATTTTTATTTTTGGTGACGATGTTGGAAAGGACGCTTTCGTCTAATTTGACATTGTTACGACCCTGTTCGAACGTGATGCCGAAAACCTGTTTGTGTTCGACCGGGGCGGGGATATAATCAGAATCAATTTGAATGATGTTATAGGCACCTTTGCGCCTCGTTTTTAAGAGTTCCAACGCTTTGGGGGCATAACCTGGAGCGATGATACCGTCCGAAAACTCTTTTGCGATAAAATCTGCGGTCTTTTCGTCACAGACATCGGACAGCGCGATAAAATCACCGTAAGATGACATGCGATCCGCGCCGCGCGCCCGCGCGTAAGCCGTCGCCAACGGCGAGAGTTCCATCCCGTCGACAAAACAGGCGCGCTTGACCTTTTCATTCATCGCGCCCGCGACGGCCGCGCCCGCCGGGCTGACATGCTTGAACGAGGTTGCGGCGGGCAGTCCCGTGGCGGCTTTGAGCTCGCCGACCAGCTGCCAGCCGTTCAACGCGTCGAGAAAGTTGATGTAGCCGGGTCTGCCGTTCAACACCTCGAGCGGCAGCTCGCCGTCTTCCATGAAAATTTTCGCGGGTATTTGGTTGGGGTTGCAGCCGTATTTCAAAAACAGTTCCTTTGCCATTTCAAAAATCATCCTCTCTTCTCAAAGCGTAAACTATTTGATGTTTTTATTGATGATGCGGGTCTCCGTGTCGCCGCTCAGCGGGTCTTCGAAACGCGCGAACAGCGAAATTTTATTGTTCACTTCGAGCGCGCCCCAAAGTGTTGTTGTAAAAGCGTCGATATCGCCCTCGATCGAAACCTCGGTCGGTTCGCCGGAAAAAGAGGGCAGGGGGGTTCCGTCGCCGTCGTAGGTGTGGATCAGATGCCCGACGCCGGGGACGGGCGCATATTCGAAAAACTGGCGGTAGGTGACGGTTTTGTCCTGCGGCGCACTCTTTAAAATCGAGAGCTTGTAGCCGCCGTCGGCATAGATGCCCGAGATGCGCGGCGTATAGTTGGGGCCGTCCGGCTCGAAGCCGCGGGTGCGCAGCGCGTTCTCAAAAGTTCCGCCGAGCCGAAGCGCCGCGAAGATCGTGTCGGTCTGGTCGCCGTTGGTCACAATCGTCGCGCCGTCAAAACGGCGAACCGGGTGGTAGATGATCAGAGACGGGTCGGTGACCTTGGACGGGTCGAACGCCTCGGTCTTGAGCCCGCCGCCCTCGGTCTCGACAAAAACGCGGTTGCGGCTGTTCTCGCTGCGGCCCATGATGAAATAGGCCATGACTTTTTCGCCGCTTTTGGCAATGCCGAATAAAATGCCGCGGCCCGGGTAGGCGTTTTTCGAAAGCGCCTGTTCAATCGTCTTCATAATGACAGCCATCCTTTTGCAGATAATAAAATATTCGGTTTTCAGGGTGAACGCTATTCCGATACAAGCTTTGTGAGGATTTCCACCAAAAAAGTATGTTCTCGTTTCAATACCCGCGCGGCAAGTGTCTCGGGTGTGTCGCCGGGGAGCACCGGAATTTTTACCTGCGCCACGATGTCGCCGCTGTCGTATTCGGCGTTCACCCGATGAATCGTCACGCCGCTGAAAAGTTCTTTTGCCTCGATCACCGCTTGATGCACATGGATGCCGTACATGCCCTTGCCGCCGTATTTGGGCAGCAGCGCCGGGTGGATGTTGAAAATGCGGTTGCGATAGGTCTTTAAAATCGGTTCCCCGATCTTTTTCAGATAACCGGCCAATAAAATCAGATCGGTCCCGTGCTTTTGCAAAATTTCCAGCGTGACCCGGTCGAGCTCGTCCGCGTCGGGATACAGCGAGGCGTTGACGCAATACGCGGCGATCCCCGCGTCTTTCGCCCGTTGCAACGCGAACGCGCCGGGGTTGTTGCCGAGCACGCAGCAGACCTCCGCGTCAATTTTCCCGCTTTTGCAACCGTCGATGACCGCTTGCAGATCGGAGCCGTTGTGCGAGGCGAAAACCGCAATCCTCTTCATACCGGTTTGACCTCGCCCGTGCCGTTTGTGACTTCGCCGATGATATAGGCGTCCTGTCCCATCGATTTGGCGAGCGATATTGCCCCGTCGGCGTGTTCGGGCGGCAGGGCGACGAGCATCCCGACGCCCATGTTAAACGTGTTGAACATGTCATATTCGGGGATGTTTCCGGTCTGCCGGATCAGGTTGAAAATCGGAAGAACACGGAGGTTGTTTTTTTCGATCACCGCGTCAAGGTGTTTGGGCAGCATGCGCGGGATATTTTCGTAAAAGCCGCCGCCGGTGATATGTGAAACGCCGTGCAAAGGTGCTTTTTCGGCGAGCGCAAGCAGCGGCTTGACATAGATTTTCGTCGGGGTCAGCAGGCCTTCGCCGAGCGAACAGCCGAGTTCGTCAATCTGTTCTGACAGCACCTCGGGGGTAATTTTGAAGATTTTACGCACCAGCGAAAAGCCGTTGGAATGCACGCCGGATGAGGCGAACGCAACCAGCGCGTCGCCTTTTTGAATCAGCTTTTGTCCCTCGATCACCTTCGATCTGTCGACGAGGCCCACCGTAAAACCGGCCAGATCATATTCATCCGGCTGATAAAAACCGGGCATTTCGGCGGTCTCGCCGCCGATCAAAGCGCATCCGGCCTCGACGCAGCCGTCGCACACACCCTTGACGATGGTTGCGACTTTTTCGGGCTCGTTTTTGCCGAGCGCGATGTAGTCGAGGAAAAACAACGGCTTCGCGCCCGAGCAAATCACGTCGTTGACGCACATGGCCACGCAGTCGACGCCGACCGTGTCGTGTTTGCCGATCGTGAATGCGATTTTTAACTTCGTGCCGACGCCGTCGGTGCCGCTGACCAGAATCGGCTCTTTCATGCCAGAGAGATCGGGTGCGAACAGCCCGCCGAATCCGCCGATGTCGCCTACGACGCCGGAAGTCAGGGTCTTTGCGATGTGTTGCCGCATCAGCTTTACGGCTTTGTAACCGGCCTCTACGTCCACGCCGGACGCTTTATAACTCTCGTTCATACAAAGTGTCCCTCAGTCCTCGTTTTTAATTTTTGCATATTTGGCTTTTTCGCTTTCGCTGTATCTGGTTTGAAACTTATCGGGTTTTTTCTCCGGGGGAACCCTGACCGGATAATTCCCGGTGAAACACCCGTTGCAACAACCGCCGCAGCACTCCTCGGCGAGTTGATTGACATGCGCGACAGACAGATATCCCAATGAGTCCACGCCGATGGAGTCGGCGATTTCTTGGGTTGTCATACGGCAGGCGATCAGCTTATCCTTGCTGTCGATGTCGGTGCCGAAAAAACAGGGGCTGATGAACGGCGGGCTTGAGACGCGCATATGGACTTCTTTTGCGCCGGATTCGCGTAGCATTTTCACAATCTGGGCGCTGGTGGTGCCGCGCACGATCGAATCATCGACCATGATTACGCGTTTGCCGGCAACGGTCGACTCGACCGGATTCAATTTGATATGCACCGAGGTCTCGCGCAGCACCTGGATCGGTTGGATAAAAGTGCGGCCGATATAGCGGTTTTTGACAAAGCCGATGCCGTACGGGATACCGGATTGCGCGGCATATCCGAGGGCGGCATCAAGCCCCGAGTCGGGCACGCCGATGACGACGTCTGCCTCAATCGGATGTTCGAGTGCCAAAAATTGTCCGGCACGCTGACGCGCCATATGCACGCTGGCGCCCTCCACAATCGAATCAGGGCGTGCAAAATAGATGTATTCAAACACGCAAAGCGAGGGTTTTTTACCGCAATGCGTGGTGATGGAACGGAGATTGCCGCCGCCGACGACCGCGATTTCGCCCGGGGCGATGTCGCGGACGAATTTTGCGCCGAGGGTGTCGAACGCGCAGGTCTCAGAGGCGAAAATGTAGCTGCCGTCTCGCGTGACGCCGAGCGAAAGCGGTCGGAATCCGTGGGGATCGCGGACTGCAATCAATTTTCTGGCCGACATAATGACCATCGAGTAGGCGCCTTCAAGCTCGTCCATCGATTTTTCTATGGCCGTTTCAATGCTGGGGGAACAGAGACGGTTCTTGGTGATCACGTAGGCGATGACCTCGGTGTCGGAGGAAGAGCGGAAAATCGCGCCCTCGCGCTCAAACTTTTCGCGCAATGCGGCCGCGTTCGTGATGTTGCCGTTGTGGGCGATGACCATCGGTCCTTTGACATGGCGCACGACAAGCGGTTGCAAATTGGAGCGGTTGGCGGTGCCGTTCATCGAATAACGGACGTGGCCGACCGCCATCTGTCCGCTGTCAAGCTGTCTGAGCGCCTCTTTTGTAAACACCTCGTTGACCAGCCCCATATCCGCGTGCGAGGTGACAATGCCGTCGTCGTTGACGGCGATGCCGCAGGCCTCCTGACCGCGGTGCTGCAGGGCATAAAGCGCGTAATAGGCGGCCGCGGCGGCATCGAAGGTCTCGGTCGAACAGACGCCGAACACACCGCACTCCTCGTGAACATCACCGAACATGAAAGCTCCTCTCTGTCTGAAAAAGTAAATAGCTCTGAAGGCAGAGCTATCTTTGGTTTATAGAAGCGTCCTTTGAAAGGACGGATTTGCGCATTTCGATTTTATAATCGGTCAGTTTTTGAGACAGTTCGGCGTCCGATACGGCTAAAATTTGAACCGCCAGCAGCGCGGCGTTTTCGGCTCCATCGACGGCGACGGTGGCGACCGGGACACCGGAGGGCATCTGCACCGTGGAGAGCAGGGCGTCGAGCCCGTCGAGCGCGGACGATTTGATCGGGATGCCGATGACCGGCAGAACGGTCTGCGCGGCGATCGCGCCCGCGAGGTGCGCGGCTTTTCCGGCGGCGGCGATAAAGACGCCGATGCCGTTTTCGGCCGCCGAGGAGACATATTGAGCGATCTCGGCGGGGGTCCTGTGGGCCGAGAGCACCCGCATCTCGCAGGGTACGCCGAACCGCGCGAGGCAGTCGGCGGCTTTTTGGACGACGGGTAGATCGGAGTCGCTGCCCATCACAATCGCAACCTTGCGCAAACGACCACCTCCGAAAATGAATTGAGGTGCAAAAAAATCACACCGACGTGTATATTTTATCATATTCCCCGAAAATATGCAAACGGAATTTCGCCCGATTGAAAACAAACGCCGGAAATGTTAAAATAGAGATAAGGTCGGTGATCGGGTGGAAATCAAAATCGTTATTTGCGACGACGAGCGCAGCCAAAGGGAATATTTAAAAAAGCTTGTCGCTGACTGGGGACGGCTGCGTTCGTATGCGCTTGAACTCAAGGAGTTCGACAGCGCCGAGGCGTTTTTGTTCGATTACGAGGTCGATTCAAGCGCCGATATCCTGCTGCTCGACATCCAGATGAAGCGGATGGACGGCGTCACGATGGCAAAATCCCTGCGGCTTCAAAACCGTCATATTCAAATCGTCTTCGTCACCGGCTACGCCGAGTTCATCTCGGAGGGCTACGAGGTCGCGGCGCTGCATTATCTGATGAAGCCGGTCGGCGCCGAAAAATTGCGCGATGTGCTCGACCGGGCGGCTGCGGTTTTATCGCAGCCGAAGCGATCGGCGATGTTCGAGTCCGAAAACGGCAGGATCCGGATTTTTACCGACGACGTCATGTTGGCCGAGGCTTTTGCGCACGAGGTCGAGCTCACCTTAAAAACCGGCGAAAAGCGGCGTGTGAAAGCGGGCATCTCCGTGGTCGAAAAAACGCTCGGAAGCGGATTTTTCAAATGCCACCGCTCCTATGTCGCGGGATTGAAATACATCCGCCGCGTCTCAAAAAACTCGGTCCAGCTCGAAAACGGCGTCGAGATCCCGCTTGCGCGGGGGCAGTACGCCGCGCTTAACGATGCCATCATCAAATATTTCCCCTGAGGTGAAAACATGGGCTGGATACAAAAAATCATCGACAACAAAACCGCCGCGTTTCAGGCCGACCTGATGCAAAAACACTTTGAGGAAGTCCAAAATATGTATGCGGCGATGCGCGGCTGGCGGCACGATTACCACAACCACATCCAGGCGATGAAGGCCTGCGCCGAAATGGGGAAGACGGGGGAACTCGCCGCCTATCTCGACCGGCTCGAGACCGATCTGACCACAGTGGACACGGTCGTCAAGACCGGCAATGTCATGCTCGACGCGATCTTGAACAGCAAGCTTTCGCTGGCGCAAAAGCGCGGGATCGCGGTCAACGTCAAGGCGTCGGTGCCGCAGAACCTGACGATTTCCGACGTGGACCTGTGCGTGATCCTCGGCAACCTGCTCGACAACGCCATGGAGGCCTGCATGCCGCCGGAGAACGCGGAAATCCCAAAAGATTTTACCTCCTTTATCCGCATCTATATCGGCATGAAAAACACGCAGCTCTATCTCTCCGTGACCAACTCTTCGCTGAAAGCCGCCAAAAAGAACGGCGAAAATTTTATCACCGGCAAAGGCGCGGGGCACGGCTTCGGCCTTTCGCGCGTGGGTAAAATCTGCGAACGGTACGGCGGCTATTTCAAGCGCAATGCCGAACCGGGGGCTTTTACGGCGGAGATTTTGCTCCCGCAGTGACAATTGGTGGCCAAAAATTCGCTTTTCGTGTTCGATTTTACACGAGAGCGATTTTTCTTTATAAAATATACCCGGAAACAAGGTCAACGGCCTTGAAGGGAGGAAAACAACTTGGCAAAACGAAAAAAAGAACCCAAAGTGAAACCGACCCATTCGGTTTTTTCCAACTGCGCCTATCTGCTCGGCACCCAATGGAAAGTCGCCAGGGCTTCGCTGATCATTTTAATCATCCAAATTCCAATCGCGGTCGGCGTCCAATATCTCGGCATCTACCTGCCGAAACTCGCGGTCGCCGAGGTGTTGGCGAGCACGCCCATCGCACGGATTGCGCTCCATATCGGTCTGGTAGTCGGCGCGCTTTTATTATTGAACTCCGCCGATACGATGATGAACACGGTGAACGAAGGTAGGGTCTGGGTGTTTTCGATGTTAATGAACTCAATGAAGCTTGAAAAAATGATCACGGCGGATTATGAAAACTTCGAATCCAAAAAATTTAATACCTTGGGTGAACGGGCACAAAGCGCGTTATGGCAGAACGGTATGAATTCAAATCTGACCCGTATGGCGCGGGCCTGCACAGAAATCATCCGCAATTTGCTCGGTTATTTTTTGTTCGGCGCGATTGTCTCGTTCGTCAATCCGTGGCTCGTGGTGTTTTTGACGGCGGCGCCGTTCGTCAATTACTATTTTAACGGCAGATACCGCAAATTCGAATACGGCAATAAAAACCAATGGGCCGACGTCGACCGCAAGCTCACATACATCGCCAAACGGCCCGGCGATTTCAGCGTCGCAAAGGACATCCGCATTTACGGCATCAATCATTGGTTCAAGCGCGCTTATAAGCTTTTGATCGACGAGCGTCTGAAATGGGATAAAAAACTCTTCCGCAAAGGGCTTGCGGTCATTTTTTCCGATCTTCTCATCATCCTGCTGCGCGATGGGTTTGCCTATTTTATATTGATTAAAATGGTTCTTGCCAACGAAATCACGGTCGATAATTTTGTTTTGTATTTCGCGGCGGTCGGCACCTTCGCGACTTGGATCGGCGGCATAGCGGACAACTGGAATCAAATCAATTCCACCAGCTTGAAAATTTGCGACCTGCGCGACTTTTTTAATTATCCGAATAAATCCAACCACACAGCCCCCCGTCTTGCCGCTTTCGATCCGGCCGTGCCCTGCGAAATCGAGGTGAAGGACCTCTGTTATCGCTATGAAGGCGCGGACGCCGATACGTTGAAATCGATCAACTTCAAAATCGCCCCGGGGGAAAAAATCGCGGTCGTCGGCCTGAACGGCGCGGGCAAGACCACATTGATCAAGAACCTGTGCGGCCTGTATACGCCGACAAGCGGCGAAATCCTGCTGAACGGCAAAAAAAGCTATGAATACCACATCGAGGACTATTTCCGGTTCTTTACCGCTTCGTTTCAGGATATCAAATTTTTCGCTTTTTCAATCGCCGAGGCCGTCGCCTGCCGCGGGGCGGAGGATATCGATTACGCGAAAGTCGGGGACTGCCTGAAAACGGCGGGCCTATGGGATAAAATTGCCTCGCTGCCGAATAGAGAAAAAACCCTGCTAAACAAGCAGGTCAACGAAGACGCGGTCGAGTTATCGGGCGGCAAATTTCAAAAGCTCGCGCTGGCCCGCGCCGTATACCGGCAAGCGCCGGTGTTGATTTTGGACGAACCGACCTCCGCGCTCGACCCGATTGCGGAGAGCGAACTGTATTCAAGATACAGCGAATTGACCAAGGGCAGAACCGCGATCTACATCAGCCATCGGCTGGCTTCGACGCGCTTCTGCGACCGGATTTTTTATCTTGAAAACGGGGAAATCGCCGAAGTGGGCACCCACGGGGAGCTGCTTGCGAAGGACGGTAAATACGCTGAATTATTCGAGATTCAAAGCCATTACTACAAAGAAAAAATCGGAGGTGAGGCGTTATGAAAAAAACAACGAAAAATGAACACTTAAAAACCCTCGGGCGGGGCTTGAAGTGGCTTTATAAATTGGATAAGGGTTATTCGGTATCGCTGTTTCTCGGTTCTTTTCTCGCCGCCGCGATCCCGTTTATCCCGATCTATTTTTCAGCGCTGATCATCGACGAGCTGGTGGGCGCGAAAAATATAGACCGCTTGACTGTACTTGTCGTGCTCACGGTCGGATTGTCATTTTTGTTTTGGATGGCCCGGAATCTGTTGAGCCGCTATAACGACCTGCGTTTTAATTATATGTGGCGCGGTGAGCAGCGGGCGTTTTCGGATAAGACCATGCATATGGATTATGAGCACCTCGAGGATCGGGAAGTCCACCTGCTGCGTGAGCGGTTGAAGGTCGAATCCCAGACCGGCTACAACATCTATTATTTGCGGACCGGAATTCGGGGTTTGATCGGAAATCTGACCAAAATCGTTTCTTCTGTCATCCTGACAATCGGCCTGTTCGCAACTCCCTCGGTGCGTTGGTGGATGAAGGGTTTATTCGTATTCTTGGCGTTGACGGTAGTCGGCGCAGGCTTGTTCTCATCCGCAAAAGCGCAGAACACCTTTCATAAATTTTTCGGCGAAGCATCCAAACACAATGCGATGGGTAATTTTATTTCCGATTTTTTCACCGATTACAAGAATGGAAAAGACATCAGGATTTTTGATATGGGCTCTTTTTTCATCGGTTATAACCGCAAGGTGACAGATGAGCTCTCGCGGCAGTTTGTGTGTGTATTGAACAAAAAGTCGGTTTATGACGCGCTGGTGGTCTTCGCGGATCATCTCCTGCGGTACGGAACCTATCTGTTCACGATTTACGCGTGCGTCGCGGGCGGCATCTCCGTCGGCTCTATTGCGAAATACGTCTCCTGCGTGGTGCTGCTGATCTCCGGATTGAGTTCGATTGTGACGGATATCTACATGCTGCTCAACAACACGGAATATTTAAAACGTTATTTCGGGTTCTTTGAAATCAAGGATAAAATGTATCACGGCACGCTGACCATCGAAAAGCGCGACGACAACCAATACGAGATCGAGTTTCACAATGTCAGCTTCCGATATCCCAACACCGATTTTTACGCGGTTCGGGATTTGAATCTGAAACTGCGCGTCGGTGAAAAATTGGCGGTGGTCGGTATGAACGGCAGCGGCAAGACGACGATGATCAAGCTGCTGTGCCGCCTCTACGACCCCACCGAGGGCGAGATCACGCTGAACGGAATCGACATCCGAAAATACGATTACGAGGAATATATGCGCATCTTTGGCGTAGTCTTCCAGGACTTCAACCTGTTCGCCTTTTCCCTCGGCCAGAACGTCGCCGCCGACGTCGATTACGACGGGGATAAAGTGGCCGATTGCTGTAAAAAATCCGGACTTGCGTTGAATCACCTGACCCCCGAGGTCTATCTCTATAAAAATTTCGACGAGTCCGGCGTCGAGATCTCGGGCGGCGAGGCCCAGAAGCTCGCGCTTGCCCGCGCCCTTTATAAAGACGCCCCGTTCATCGTACTCGACGAGCCGACCGCGGCGCTCGACCCGGTCGCCGAATATGAGATCTATTCCAAGTTCAACGAGATTGTCGGCGACAAGACGGCCATCTACATCAGCCACCGCCTCTCGAGCTGCCGTTTCTGCGACGACATCGCGGTCTTCGACAAAGGCCGCCTGGTCCAGCGCGGCAGCCACGACGAATTGATTCAAAACTTAAACGGCAAGTATTACGAGCTCTGGAGCGCCCAGGCCCAATATTACGCATAATATTGGGCCTGCACAACTATTACGCATATAAAAACCCGCGATTCAGTTTTAACAGGCGCAATGTTACAAATGTTTTCAATGATTTATAAAAATTTTTCGGACTTTCCATCTTCGGTTGACTTTCGGTTTTGCCCGTGCTATCATACGCTTGTGTTCGGAAAACCCGGCACATAAAATTGAATATTCATACGCAGCACGGTTCCGAACGGCAAAAACCGTTTCGGATCAGAGGGAAGTTCGGTGAAAATCCGTCGCAACCGCCATTGCCGTAATTGAGGGATTATTTATCATCTCATCAGTCGGATCACTTGCCGTGCATGCGCGGTCACCGGTTATATGCTATTTTTCGTTTTAAAAGACAAAGCCGTTGAAAGATAGATTGCCGGAACATTTTTGGGCATGAAAAGTGCAGCCGTTTTAAGAGTTCCACACGGATACCGTGGGTTTTTGGCTGTGCAGATAAACCGTGTGAATTTATTAGAGCAGTTGCGCTTTTATCGTTTATGGCGATAGGGGCGTTTTTTATTACCCTCGCTGTTTGGTTCGGATATATGCGTTCAGCGGGAGTTGACGCGATATCATAAATCAATCATTTAAAAGGAGAGACAACCATGAAATTCAAAAAAGCGATCATCCTGATCCTGACGCTGACCATGCTGCTGTCCGTATTCGGCCTCACGGCGCTTGCGGCGGATGAATCTGCCAAGATCTATGTCACCATCGTCGACAAAACCGGCGCTGTCGTATTGGCGCAGGAACCCGTCACCGTCACCGACACCGACAAAGACGGCAAGCTGACCATCGACGACGCGCTGTATGCGGCGCACGAGGACAAGTTCACAGGCGGGGCGTCCAAGGGGTATGCCACCAAATCCGGTGAATACGGCCTCGCCATCACCAAACTCTGGGGAACTGAAAACGGCAGCGGATTCGGTTATTATCTGAACAACAAGTCCGCCATGGGGTTGACCGAACCCGTCAAGACCGGTGACTTTTTAACCGCTTACCTGTATACGGATACGACGAATTTTACCGATACCTACACCTATTTCAACGTCAATACCGTCGTGACAAAAGCGGGGGAGGAGATCGCCCTGACTTTGAATGCCGCCGCGTTCGACGCCGATTTCAATCCGATCGTCAAGCCGGTTCAGGATGCTGCCATCACCGTTGACGGCACAGCGACAACCTATAAAACCGATCAAAACGGCAAGGTCACCATCAAGATCGAAACCGAAGGTAAAGCGCTCATCAGCGCGAAATCGACGTCCATGACGATGGTCGCGCCCGTCTGCATCGCCACCGTTGCCGCCGCCGACGCCTCTGCGGTTTCCGAGCCCTCCGAAGTCATCGTGCCCAACACAGGCGCTTCTGCCGATATGATATTCATCGCGATGATCACGCTGGTTGCCGCAGCCGGAATCGCTGTCTTTGCGTTTCCCAAAAACGCCAAAGCCAATGAGAAATAAATTCTTTGCCGTTTTCGGCTGCTGTCTGTTGATTTTAACGTGTTTTTCAAGCGCGGCGGCCGTTTCGGCACAGAATTTTGCCAATACCGTCGATGAGGCGCAAGCCCTCATCGACGGCATTGTCGCCTATAAAAAGGCCGAATCCGGCGTTGAGTCGATTCAGGAATGGATCGACACAGGGCTGACGCGAAATGCGGGGGCGACCTCGGAGTGGTACATCATGGCGCTCAGTCAAACCGGAAAACGATATGATTATACGGCTTATATCGGCGCTTTACATGCGTATACAGCCGAAAACGCTTTCACGAACGCCACAAATCTTCAAAAATACGCGCTTGCCTTCATCGCCTCCGGCAGAGCGGACGACGGGTTTGTCACCAAAGCAATCGATGAGACCATCGGAAAACAGGGCATTATGAGCTGGATTTACGGACTGCACCTGCTCAACAACGGCTGCAAGAGCGCGGTTTATACAAAACAAGCGGTCGTTGAGCAAATTTTAACGCTGCGTCTTTCAGACGGCGGTTGGGCGCTTTACGGTGAAAATTCCGACATCGACGTCACCGCTTCGGCAATACAAGCGCTCGCGCCTTATTACGCCGAAGATGAATCCGTCAAGGCCGCTGTGAATGAATCTCTTGTTTATCTCGGAACAAAACAGCTTGACGACGGCGGGTATCAGAGTTTCGGGACTGGCAATCCCGAGAGCGCCGCGCAGGTGATCATCGCTTTGTCCGCACTCGGTATCGACTGCACCGCAGACGCCCGTTTTATCAAAGACGGCAATACCCTGATCGACGGCATGCTCAAATACCGTCTTGCCGACGGCAGTTTTTCGCATGTTTTGGGCGGCAATTCAAACCACAGCGCCACGGTGCAGGTTTTTTATGCGCTCGTCTCGATTCAACGACAGCAAAAGGGGCTAGGTCCGCTTTGGGTCTTCGATTCGCCGGCAACGGCTCAGACGGACGAAACCCCCGTTCCGGCCGGGGAAAAGGATTATAAATTTTGGGTCACCGTATCGGTCGCGGGGCTCGGGTTCGTCGCCTGTCTGGTTTTGATATTCACAAAAAAGACCCATATCAAAAATTTTTCGGCGGTCCTTTTGGTCGCGGCAGCCGTCATCGCATTCGTTCAGCTGACAAATTTCAGCGCGGCGGGCGACTACTACCACGGCAGGGATCAAGAAAAAAACAATGTCATCGGTCAAGTCACGCTGACCATCCGCTGTGATACCGTCGCCGGCAAATCCGGTTCGGAATTTATTCCCGCCGACGGTGTGATTTTGGATACATCTTCATTTGATATCGCGGACGGCGATACGGTGTATGACATACTGATCGAAGCGGCGCGCAAATTTAACATTCAAATCGAAAATAACGGAACAAACGATATCGTGTATATCGCCGGCATCAATTACTTATATGAATATCAATTCGGCGACTTGTCGGGTTGGATCTTCCATGTCAACGGCGCCGCGGCCTCAGTCGGCTGCGGAGATTTTATGCTCTCCGACGGCGACGCGATCGAATGGTTTTACACACTTTCGCTCGGCAATGATCTCATTTGAAAGGAGACGGTTGTTTGAAGGATTTCGCGGATTATAATCCCATTGCGATATTCGTCTATTTCCTCGCTGCCGCGGGTTTGGCGATGTTTACCGTTGACCCGGTGATACTCTCCTTTTCGTTCGCGGGTTCGGTTTTGTTTTTTATCGCTCGGAACGGCCGTAAAGAACTTCGCTCACACCTGTTCTTTTTCGTTTTATTCCTCGCGATGTCGTTGGTCAATCCGCTGTTTAACCACAACGGCGTGACGGTGCTGTTCGTGATGAACCATAACCCGGTGACGCTGGAGGCGCTGCTGTACGGGATCGCTTCCTCGGCGATGATCGTATCGGTGCTGTATTGGTTTCGCTCGTTCACGCAGATTATGACGGGCGACAAACTGCTGTATCTTTTCGGGTCGGCCGCGCCCAAACTCTCATTGATTTTTTCAATGGCTCTGCGTTATATCCCGTTGTTCGGTATGCAGGCGAACAAGACCGACGCGGCGCAAAAAGCCCTCGGACTTTACAAAGAAGACAATGTGGTTGACCGGGTGCGCGGCGGCACACGGATTTTTTCGGTCATGGTGACCTGGGCGCTCGAAAACGGCATCATCACCGCCGACAGTATGACCGCGCGGGGTTACGGCATCGGGCGGCGCACGTTTTTCGCGCTGTATAAATTCCGGAAAAACGATCTTGCGCTGACCCTGATTTCGCTCGTTTTATCGGCCGCGACGGCTATCGGAATGGGTTTCGGCGCCATTTCGTTCGAATATTACCCGGCTGTAAAAGCGGCGCCCGTGACGGCGGTTTCGATTTTGACCTATGCCGCATACGGGCTGCTGGCATTGCTCCCCACCATCATCGAAGCGGAGGAACGTCTCAAATGGAGATATTTACTGTTAAAAACCTGAGTTTTTCCTATCCGTTATGCATCGGAAAAGCGCTGGATAAGGTGTCTTTTTCGATTGAAAAGGGCGATTTTACGGTGGTCTGCGGCGCAACCGGCAGCGGCAAGACGACCTTGCTGCGCATGCTCAAACGGGAATTGACGCCCCTCGGCGAAAAGACCGGGGAAATTATTTACAAGGGCACGCCGATTGAGGCGCTGGACGACAAGACCTCCGCTTGCAAAATCGGTTTTGTGATGCAGCGGCCCGAGCAGCAGCTGGTGACCGACAAGGTCTGGCACGAACTGGCGTTCGGGCTCGAGAACATGGGATTGCCGCAACAGGTGATCCGCCGCAGGGTGTCGGAGATGTCGAGCTATTTCGGCATTGAGTCGTGGTTTGACAGGAGCGTTTCCGAGTTGTCGGGCGGACAAAAGCAATTATTAAATTTAGCGGCGGTCATGGTGATGCAGCCCGATATTTTAATTTTGGACGAGCCGACCGCCCAGCTCGACCCGATCGCGGCTTCCGATTTTATCGCAACGGTGCAAAAACTCAACCGCGAACTCGCACTGACGGTTATTTTAGTCGAACACCGGCTTGAAGATGTAATCCCTGTCTGCGATAAACTGCTTGTCATGGAAAAAGGTAGGATTTTGGAATACGGGGCTTCCCGCAAAATTGCTGAAAACATGCGCGCATTCCCGGCAATTTTACAGGCGATGCCCGCCGCTGTTCGGCTTTATCATCAGTTGGATGTGCAGTCGCCCTGTCCGCTGACGGTGCGCGAGGGGCGGCGTTTGATCGAGATGCATTATGGAAATTCAATCAGGGCGAAAGAACAGGAAAAATATCGGCGCGACGAAACCCCCGCGCTTGAATTCACGGATGTGTGGTTCCGCTATGCCCGCGAATTACCGGATGTGCTGCGGGGATTGGATTTGACCGTTTACAGCGGGGAATTGTTTTGCATCCTCGGGGGAAACGGTTCCGGAAAAACCACGGCGCTCGGCTGCGCCGCCGGGCTGAACAGAATTTACGCGGGAAATATCGAGGTGTTCGGAAAAAAGCTGAAAGAGTATAAAAATCAATCCCTGTATCGGGGTTGTTTGTCCATGCTGCCGCAGGATGTGCAGACGATGTTTTTACGCAATACCGTGCGCGAAGAGCTTTCCGAAGCCGGCGGGAACGGGGTCGAGCTGCCGTATGACCTCACATCGTTGACGGAAAAGCATCCCTATGACCTCAGCGGCGGAGAGCAGCAGCTCGTTGCGTTGGCCAAAGTACTTGCGACCAAACCGAAGTTGCTTTTGCTCGACGAACCGACCAAGGGACTTGACGCATACGCCAAAAACGGCATGATCGACGTATTAAAAAAGCTGCGGGAATCGGGCGTGACGATTGTCGCGGTGACCCACGACGTCGAATTCGCCGCGCGGTGCGCCGACCGATGCGCGTTGTTTTTTCGGGGCGAGATCACCTCGATCGACACGCCTGCTAAATTCTTTGCCGAAAATACCTTTTACACCACCGCCGCCAACCGCATGACACGCGGTTATTTTGACAATGTCGTGACCGTGGACGACGCGGTTTTCCTCTGCCGCGCAAATAAGAAAAAGGAGGGGAAATATGATTGTGATTAAAAACGGCGGTGTGCGCAAAGCGGTTAAAATTTCGGTGCCGTTTATCCTGATTCCCGCTGTCATCGCGGCGGGGATTTTTATCTTTGACGAAAAGCAATATGCGTTTATATCGATTGCGGTCGCGGTTTTGTCAATGGCGTTGTTCATTGCCGGATTTGAAAAAAAGCAGATCGGAACACGGCGGCTGATCATCGTCGCGGTCATGGTGGCGTTGTCGGTTGTCGGGCGGTTTATCCCGCTATTCAAGCCCATAACGGCTCTCACCATTATCACGGCGATGTATTTGGGCGGCGAAGCCGGTTTTTTGGTCGGCTCGCTGTCGGCGGTGATCTCGAACTTTTATTTCGGACAGGGACCTTGGACGCCGTTTCAGATGTTCGCCTGGGGGTTGATCGGGCTGTTGGCGGGTTTTATGGCTTCGCCGCTCAAAAGGAGCCGAGTTTTATTGCTTGTTTACGGTTTTCTGACCGGAATTGCATACTCGGTCATTTTGGACGCTTGGACGGTGCTGTGGTACAACCAATCGCTCGATTGGACGCTTTATTTGGCGGCGCTCGGTACGGCGCTGCCTTATACGATTATGTATTCGATTTCAAATGTGATCTTTTTGCTGTTATTTACAAAACCGTTCGGGGAAAAACTCGAAAGGGTCAAATTGAAATACGGGGTTTAAATCCCAAAAAGAAAGGGCGGTTAGCATTGAAAGTCATCGCACCCGGATTTGAATTTATCCAAAAACCCGACGGGGAGCGGATGCTGCGCAACCTCGAACTGATCGGCAGGGTCTGTTATAAGAGCGAGGATAGGATCACGGCCGATTCCGCCGCGAATTTTATTGGCATTTTGATCAAAAACGGACACGAATCGGTGATCGAGCACGAAAAAATGACGGTCAAAGTCGTCTGCGACCGCGGCGTCAGTCATGAGATCGTACGGCACCGTCTGGCCAGCTACAGCCAGGAGAGCACGCGGTATTGCAATTATAACAAAGAAAAATTCGGCGGCGAGCTGACGTTTATACGCCCGTTTTTTTGGGACGGCGACCCGCAGAAGTACGCCCTTTGGGAACAGACGATGGCGCGGATCGAAAACGCGTATATTCAATTAATCGGCATGGGCGCAACCCCGGACGAGGTCAGAGCCGTGCTGCCGAACTGTCTGAAAACCGAGCTGGTCATGACGATGAACCTGCGCGAATGGCGGCACTTCTTTGCGCTGCGCACCTCGCCGAAAGCGCATCCGCAGATGCGCGAGCTCACGGGTCCGATGTTAAAAGCGTTTCGGGAAGCCGTTCCGGTGATCTTCGACGACATTGGCGCAGTGTCATTGTGAGCGGAGAAAACCGATGCTTTCGCATCGGTTTTCGAAGTCGAAGAATCTCGGAAACATGAAGTGTTCGGTATGGTTTTCCCTTGGGTTTCAACGTGCCGAGATCCTTCGACTGCACGCCGTAAACGGCGCTCCGCTCAGGATGACAATTTTTACCCGTTCAGCATCAGTTTGTTTTTTTGGAACACGGAGATCAGCGGCGGGATCAATATGATTTGAATGGCAATCGCGGGAATGGCGTTCACAACAGCGCCCGCCCAGAACGCGGCAAACCCGAATTCGGTATTTTGGATACCGCCGAGGATGTATTTCGCGGCGCCCCAGACCAAGCGGCCCAAAACCATCGCGGTGATTAAGTCAACATAGAAAAATCCGATTTTTTTAGGCAGCAGCTTGTAAAGCAGCCCGGTGGCGCAGCCATAGACAGCCAGTTCAAATGCCATCGGGATCGCGGTCATCAGCGGCGGCGCGCCGAGCGTGAAGTAGCGCAGCAGCGGGGCAATAAAGCCCACGAGCAGCCCCCAAGGCCAGCCGCAGATAAAACCGCAGAACAACACCGGCAGGTGCATCAAAGACAGCATGTTTCCGAGTTGCGGGTTGTTGGCGGTCAAAAACGGCAGGACAAACGCAATCGCGAGGAACATCGCCGAATAGACCAGTTTTCTGA
This sequence comes from uncultured Eubacteriales bacterium, assembly GCA_964587625.1. GTDB lineage: Bacteria > Bacillota > Clostridia > Oscillospirales > JAKOTC01 > DAOPZJ01. Next base: position 13,025 of record CAZPLU010000022.1, on the reverse strand, counting down.
GATTTGTTTTACGCATAAATTGTTTCAAGTCCTTTCTGTAAGTAGAGTAGGGTAAACAGGCAAAAGAAAAAGCGCCGTTTTTCTTTCGGAAATTCTTCCGTTCGGGAAAAGCGACACCTTCATGGTATCAATATTCATGGTATGGTATTCAACGGAACTTGGACCACGCTCCGGCGCAGCGCCCGAGCAAGCATATCCTTTTTGATACGCCGCTTCCGACTTCATGCCGGAACGAGAGCATTATAACATGAAAAAGAGTGTTCGTCAAATTGTGCCGACGAATTTAACCGCCATATCAAATGCGGCTAATACGGAAGCGATCCGAATTTGCTCCCGCGAATTTTTATCCCCGAATGAAAATCTTTTCACCCAATACCTACCCGGCATCCCGACCGCGATAAAAACCGTGCCGACCGGTTTTTCGGCGCTGCCGCCGTCCGGCCCCGCGATTCCGGTGATCGCGACGCCGATATCCGCGCCCGAGAGCCGTAAAATCCCACGCGCCATCGAAGCCGCGCATCGCCTGCTGACCGCCCCGTCGGTTTTAAGAAGATGCTCCGAAACGCCGAGCAGCGCGGTTTTAGCCGCGTTGGCGTAGGTTACAACCGACAGTTCCAGCACAATTGAACTGCCCGGCACATCGGTCAGGAGTTTGCAAAATAACCCGCCCGTACAGGACTCGGCGGCGGAGATTTTTAACTTCTTTTCTCGCAGCAAAAAGACAAGCTGTTGTGCAATCTGTTCCATGGCGTTTTAGTCCAACAGGATATGGTACCCGCTGGCGAGCAGTTGGTTTTGTATGGAGATGATATGCTCGTGGTCGCGGGTCTCGAGTTCGAGCGTGACGACGACCTCTCCGAGCCGCGTGCGGTTGGAAAGCCGGTCGTGGCCGATGCTCATGACATTGGCGCGCGTATCCGAGATCAAATTGAGCAATGTACCGAGTTGTCCCGGCTTGTCGGCGACGATGGTTTTGAACAGGAAGCGTCTGCCCGAGCTGATCAGACCTTTTTCCATGATCCGGTCGAGCATGTTCATGTCGATGTTGCCGCCCGAGACGATGGCGACCGTCTTGCCGGAAGTGCGGTATTTATTGAACGCGACCGCGGCGGGGGCGACGGCGCCCGCACCCTCCGCAATCATCTTCATGCGTTCCGCCATGATCAAAATGGTGTTGTAGATCTCGGCCTCGCTGACGGTGATCACGTCGTCGAGCAGCTGTGAGCAAATGGCGTATGTAAGTTTTCCGGGGATTTTAACCGCAACGCCGTCGGCGACCGTGGTGGCGGAAGCCAACGGGCAAATCGTCCCCGCATGGATCGCCCGGCGCATGCAGGCGGCGTTTTCCGGTTCGACGCCGATGATCTTAACTTTCGGGTTCATAGCTTTTGCCGCCGCCGCGACGCCCGAGATCAGGCCGCCGCCGCCGATCGGTACCAATATGGCGTCGCAGTCGGGCATGTCGTTCATAATCTCAAGACCGATGGTGCCCTGACCCGCGATGACCTCGGGATCATCGAACGGCGCGATGAACACGGCCCCTTTGTCCTCGGCCAATTGGACGGCATAGGCGTTGCAATCGTCAAAGGTCGGGCCGTACAGCACGACCTCCGCGCCGTAGGAACGCGTGGCCTGAATCTTATAAATCGGCGCGCCTTCGGGCATTACGACAGTGCATTTTGCACCGAGCAGTTTTGCCGACAGCGCGACCCCCTGCGCATGGTTTCCGGCGGAGGCGCAGACAACCCCGCGCGCGAGCTCTTCTTTTGTGAGGGTCTTCATTTTATTCAGCGCGCCGCGCACTTTAAAAGATCCGGTTTTTTGCAAATTTTCGATTTTGAGATAAAAATCCGACTGCCCGCCGAAAAACGCGGCGGGTGCATTGATGATGTCGGTGCGGTGTATCAAACCCGACATCCGTTTTGCGGCATTTTGAATCATTTCAAATGTCACGAGATCACAAGTCATGGTCATCCCTCCGATGTCATTATATCTTATCCGGCAATTTTCGATGATGCAATTCCCGGGTTTAATTTTTCAATGTCGAAATCAAGAGTTTGATCACGGCAGCCGCGGTGCGCGGCTCCATGAAAGGGTATTTTTTTGTCAATGCCTGTTCCATCGTCGCGGGCAGATGCAAGAAGCCGACCATGAGCGGAAGATTGTTTTCCACCGCATGATACAACATGCTGTATAAGACATGGTTGCACACAAAAGTTCCGGCGTTGTAGGAGATGTTGCAGGGCAGGCCGTTTTCGCGGCAGGCGGCGGCCATCTTCTCAATCGGAAGTGTTGTGAACAACCCGTCCGGGCCGTCCGGGCGGATTTTTTGGTTCAAACGGATTTCGCCGTCGTTGTCGGCGGTGGAGGCGCTGTCCCAGTTGATGCCGATGCGCTCGAGTTCGGGCTGCGTGCGCCCTGCGGCCTGGCCGACCATCAATAACGCGTCGGGGTTGTGGATTTCCGACAGGTTTTTAATCGCTTCAACCGAAGCGTCGTATTTGGTGGGGATCTGTGCGGCGATGATTCGGGTAAAATGCACCCTGGAGGGCAACAGATCGACCGCTTTTTGTGCGGCGTTGATCGTCTCGCCGCCGAACGCGTCAAAGTAAGTGACCAATACTTTCATTTTAAAATTTCCTTTTCATTTGCAAAGATTGAGGATGAGTTTATCGAGCGCCGGATGATGCCCGGCACGCCCCCGCAAATCCATCGAGACGGCGAACAAGTTGTGCGCAAGTTCGGAAACCACGGGCAATTTTTGTTTGTGCCCGGCGGTCTTGTCGAAGAATCCGGCTTTGGCGTAGGTGAACAGCAACGGCTTCGGGTCAAAGCCCTCCGTCTTGATAAAATTGACCGCGGCCGCGTCGATGAAGTTTTTATCGGCGTTGTAGAGGTAGGCGAAGTCCTGCGGGCCGAATTCGGCAGTTATCGGATGTTCGGGGTCGCGGGCGACGAACGCCACGCCGTCTTCATGATCAAACGGCATCGCGCTGTCTACGGCGTCGTATACGCCGTGGATATAGTCGTAGCCGATCGACTTTTCGCCGAGCCGATAGCCCAAAGTTCCGCTGTCGGGCGGTAATATCACAACCCTGCAGCCGGTTTCCGCCAACGCTTCGGCGTTCGAGAGGTCGCCGGCGTTATCCGAGATCAATACGATTTCGGCGTTTGGGGGCAGGGCAGCGGAAACTTCGGTTTCAAATCCGAACGCTTTTGCGACGATCAACGCGTTTTGACCGACGCAGACCGCTTTGTCCCGAATTTTCGGTTTCGGGTATGTTTTGATCGTGAACCGCTCGCCGTAAATCATTTTTTCGCCGTCATAGAGCGCCGCGTCGAAGCGGATGTCGGTCTTTTTTTCGACCTTCGGCAGCGCCGCCCTGACGAGCCCGGCGCATTTGGGGTTGACGGCTTCGATTTCGGAAAGCAGTTCCCAACTTCCGAGGACTCTTTCATCGTCTCGCATCGTCACTACCATGCGCAGATTCTTATGGTCATCCCGCGTGTCGTTCAGCAGCCAGCACTCCAGCGGGATATTTTCGCCCTCATAAGCCGTCCACCGGTCGCAACGCAGATTCAGCCGCAGCGGAACGAGCGAATTTTTGAATTCGAAAAAGGCGGGCTTGGGCTGGCGGTCGACGCCGACCAGCGTCTTCATCCATCCGGCGGGCCACGCGTCGATCAGCAGGTGCAGGGCGGTGGAGACGATTTTATCGCTGCGGCGGCGGAGGGCGTCGGTCATGAGTTTGGTGGCGAACGCCTGATGCCGCTGGCTCTCGGCGATCCAGTTCAGAATGCCCTCCTGCTCCTCGTACCAGTCGCCGTGCATCGTGTTGCTCTGGGCAAAGACGATCTTGTCGGGCAGCCATTGCCCGCCCGGTTTCGGCAGCCAATCTTCGGGATAACGCGAAATCATCACGTCGTAGTTGTCCAGCCCCTCGGTACCGTATTCGCCGCAGCCGGTCTTCCAGCCGGTGCGGATCGCGGGCAGCCGGTTTTGATAGAGCCGCCCGACGGGCAGCGCATGGTTGGTGTACCACATGTTGTAGCAGTGGAAATCGGACAGCCCCTCGTTCGTCGGCGGGTCGTAGTCGCCCTCGACGCGCTTGATCACCCGGTCGGGATTTTCCTGTTTCACCGCGCGGTCACAGCACTCAAACCAGCGCTCGAGCTCGGGGCGGCCGAGATGGCGGTGGTCTTTGCCGTCACGCTCGACCGGCATCGCCTCGTTGATATAGCTCACCATGACGCAGGAGGGATGCGAGCGCACCAAGCGCTCCATCTCGCCGGTCTGGCGGACGCCCTCGTAAAACTGGCCGCGCCGGAACGTGCCGAACACCGGCAGGTCGGTCTGGTTGAGCATGCCCAGCATGTCGCAGTAAAGGTAAATCTCGTCCTGCACAAGCCGCTGCGTGAAACGGTAGTAATTCATATTGGCGGTCTTGGCAATCAAAATGTCGGTGATCAGCAGTTCCCAGTCCTCGTCGCAGACCGCGAGCTGCATATGCCCCATGTCGTTCGCGCCGCGCAAACGGATCTTTTTGTTGTTAAAAAACAGCTCGCCCTTGTCGCCAGCCGACGCCGTATCCATCGTAAATTTGCGCATACCGAACGGTTTATCGCATTGGTCGAGCAGCTCTCCGTCGCGTGAATACAGTGAGATGCGCGCCGTGTAGAGATACGGCTTGTCGAGTTCCCACAACTGGAATTTGCCCATCGGGATTTCATAGCGATAATCGTTCGCGCCGGGGCCGGTGTAGGGGATGTTTTCGAACAACACTTCCTTTTTCGGTTTGCCTTCGAAATTGCGCGCGAAGATCTTTACACCGAGTGTAAAGCCATCGGGCTTGCCACGTTCGGAATAATTTTCGCCGGTCGCGTTAAAAACCTGTACCCACGCCTGAGCCGTACCGGCGTCGATATTCGGGCGCATGTAAACGTCGCCGATGAAATAATCGGGCGTTTCTTCCAAAAAAACCTTATTGTAGATGCCGCCGCCGGGCGGGCAGTGGTGCCAGCCGTCCTGCGGGTCGTCCCAACCCAAACCGGTCGCGGCATAAATCTTGTCGCCGTCGATGCGGTCGCCGTCAATGCCCACAGTCGGCAAATCGTTTTTCAACTCGATCAAAAGCACGTTTTTATCGCGCCTTAAAAACTTCGTGACTTCAAACCTGAACGGCGCGAACATGCCCTCATGGCTGCCAATGTACCGCCCGTTCAGATAGACGTTGGCAATATAGTCCGCGCCCAAAAAGTGGAGCCAGACCCGTTTGCCCGCCGACGCGAAATATTTGAATTCGGAGCGGTAAAAGGCCGTCCAGCGCCCCACCGGCCCGCGGTAATGCGGCAGTTTTACCCGTTCCCAATCCCCGCGCCCCTTTTGGGCGTTCTCGAAATTACGGTTATCCTTCGGGGTTTCGAAGCGGAAATCAAATTCGGAAAGATATTGACGCTTGCGTATTTTTCGCGCTTTCGGAGCGAGGTCGCGTAAAAACGGCGCGTAAGCGGCTCTAAGCGCTTTGATCTCGTCCCAATAATCCTTCTTCAGCTCTTCATAGGGCTTTTGAATGACCTCCGGCGCGATTGCTTTCGAGGGGGTTAAATCAACGGGGTCGTATTCAATCGGCGGACATTGGGCCAGCCCGGGGCGGGTCGCTTTGTTTTCCGCGGCGATTTTTGCGAAGTTTGTCTGTTCGTTTGCCATTTAAAATCTCCATCTTGCCGAAATACGGCATTCCGACTTGTGATATTTTATACTACACTTCGATGACATATTTATTCAACCAGCCGCCGAACTTGGACAAATCGGGGCGACAGGGCGCGAGCACGACCAGCTTCCCGTCCGACTGCTCGTATGCCCAATGGCCGGTATAATCGACCGGAAACAACGTCTTTGAATCGTCGACATCCTCGGGTTTTGTCACAATCCGGGTCACGGACTTTTTTTTAATGCGGCAGGAATACTTGTCGATCTCGGCAATGCACAACGGATAACGCGGGAAATTGCCGACCGGATTATGGCTGTTGATCACGCCGATAAAAAACAACCTGCCGTCGGAGTGCGCAATCGTGCGTGCGCAGCTCGAAGACGAGTACATGATTTCACCGTCGTCGTAGAGCAGGGGTTCGGGGCGGCTCCAGGTTTGGCCCTCGTCGACCGACACCAGCATGAATTTACAGCCCTCCACAGTGGAATGGGGCGCGTTGCTGCCGCGTGTGACCATCATGATGCGCTCGCCGTTGACAACGGACAAGACCGGTTCGAACAGACCGCGCGTTGACCGCTCCGCCTCGATGGCGGCCCAACTTCCGAATTCGAAATGATAGCCGAGTTCCGCGGTATTCCATTTGGCTTTGAGCGCGCCGCTGCGCATAAAATCGCTGCCGAAATAATCGATGCGGTTCCAGTTTTGGTCGACCGTTTGAGAACTGACGCCGAATGTCAGCGTGAGATCCTTGGTACGCACCACATTCGGAATCACCAGATTTGCCATGTTTGCCCCGAACTTGACGCTGTGCATATAGTGGGTTTTGTCGTACATCTGCCCGGCGCCGGAAATGCCTTTTTGGATGATCTGGCGCTTGTCCGACCAGGTAAAACCGTTGTCAAACGAAATGCGGTAATAGATTTTGCGCTTCTTTGAAGGGCTTTCGGGATCGTTGTGGTCGAAATACAGCTCGGTGCCGAAATAGAGCATCGTCCCCCGGATGTCGTCCGAAAAGACCGAGCCGTAGCCGTCACGCCGGCTGCTGCCGTGCAAATCAAAGACAAATTTGTGTTCGAAAACGCTTTGAAACGTCCAGGTGTTCCCGCCGTCGGATGATCGGTAGATGGAAGTCGCCAAATTGCTTTTGCGGCGGTCCATCCGGTCAAAGGTCAAAATCATGTCTTTGCCGCCGGGGATGTCCTTGCGCGGGCACGCGGCGACCGACGGCCCGTTGATAAATTCATCGCCTTCGCAGCGGATAAACGCCTCATTGCGTTCAATGACTCTCATGACTTTTGCTGTCCTTTCGCTACAGAATATTTTCGATCAGGGGTTAAAACACGTTTTCGATATAGCCCTTTGCGCCCGGGGTGAATTTGTCGATGTTGTCGAGCGCTTTGGCGGCGCCGAGGATGACCGCGTCTTTGGGACTGAGTGTCCGGACCACCGGCGTGTTGAGACGAAGAGACATATATTCGTCCAAACCGCCGAGCATGCTCCCGCCGCCCGACAGCAATATTCCGTCGGTTTTGATGTCGTGGATCAATTCGGGCGGCGTGCGTTCCAAAACGGATTTTGTCGCGTCTATAATCATAGAGACCGCGCCGGCGAGGGCTTCGGCCAGCATGTCGCTCCCAATTTCTACGGCCTGAGGGATACCGGTGATGAAGTTTCTGCCTTTGACGATCGTGGTCTTGCGGTTGCCGCTGTGAAACGCGCAGCCGGCCTCTATTTTGACCCGTTCGGCGGTCGGTGCGCCGATGATGAGTTTGAAACGGCGCTGGACATATTTGATGATGTCGTTGTCGAATCGATTCCCCGCCGAGCTGACTGAATTGGTGGCGCTGATGCCGTTCAAGGTGATGACCGCGATGTCGGTGGTTCCGCCGCCGACGTCGACCACCATGATGCCGTGCGGTTTGGAGATGTCCAGACCGCTGCCGATGGCAGAGGCCACCGGTTCGCTGATCAAATAGACCTCTCTCGCGCCCGCCGATTCGCATGCGTCGACGACCGCGCGGGCCTCGACGTCGGTCATATGCGCGGGTACAGAGACCATGACGACGGGTTTGAAAATGCGCAAATCGCCGCAGACGGTTTTTATATAGTGGCGCAGCAGTTTTTCGGTGACTTCGAACTCGGAGATCACGCCGTCAGCCAGCGGCTTGATGACTTCGATGCCGACCGGATTGCGCCCGAGCATCTTGTTGGCCTGCTCGCCGATGGCGATCACCTCACCGGTTTCCCGATCGAATGCGGCGACCGTGGGTTCATCGATCAAAATGCCTTTTCCGCGCAGAAAAACCTTGGTGTTGGCGGTTCCGAGATCGATTGCGATATGTTGGTTTAACCCGAGAAAGCCGTATGCCATGGGGGATCATCCTTTCTGTTTGGGTTGAACGGGAACTCGAATATGTAAAAAGTCAAGCCATATTTTCCGACTCCCGCTTGAAAATCGTCGAGGCGGCGCAGACGGCGTAGACCTCTTTTGCGCCGGCGCCTTTCAGCACCCGAATCGCCTCGCAAAGTGTCGAGCCGGTGGTCATCACATCGTCAACCAATAAAATCGAATGCTTCTTCAAAGACAATTCCGATTTAAGTTGAAAACTCCCTAAAATATTGGCGGAACGTTCGGCGGCGGTGAGCTGTTTTTGATCGGTGGCGTGGCGCAGACAGAGCATCGTCTCGGAAAAGGGAAATCCGAGGACGGCGGCAATGCGTTTGGCGAGGAGCGCCGATTGGTTGTATTCGCGCTTCCGGCGGCTGTGATCGCTCTGCGGCACACAGGTCACGAAATCCACCGGTCCGAAGTCAAAACCCAGACAGCAATGCGCCATCATCTCGCCCAAAACAACGGCGTTTTGCCGTTTTCGGTTAAACTTCAGATCCTTGATCGCCTTTTTTACCCCTCTGACATAAAAAAACGGAGAGAAATACCCGTCCGCGTTCGGAACTCGCCTGCCGGCGAATTCCATATCACGCCGTTTCATAAACGGCGGGTGACATTTTCCGCAGTAGTCGAGGTCGGCGCAGACCTTGCCGCAAAAGATGCATTTGTGCGGGAAAAAGGCCGAGATCAGACGATCCAACAGCGGTGCGCCGTCCATCAGGGTTCAACTCCTTTGTCAAGCCCGAGCAAAAATTTTTTCAGACCGGTATAACGCAGCGCCTTTTTTTCGTTGCTCACCATCTTCATCACGGTCGCCTCGTTGCCGACGATCACCAACATTTTTTTCGCGCGGGTCACGGCGGTGTAGAGCAGGTTGCGGTACATCAGCTGTTCGGAATAAGCGGGAAAAAGCGGGATGACGACGGCTTCGAATTCGCTGCCCTGAGATTTGTGTACCGTGCAGGCATAGGCGGGTTCCAATTCGATGAGCTGTTGTGAGGTGAAACAGACCTGCCGCCCGTCGAAATCGGCATACAAAAGACGAGCCGCTTTGTCGATCCCGGTGACAATGCCCGTGTCTCCGTTATAAAGTCCGACACCTGCCTCGCCGTTCCTCGTCCACATTATATCATAATCGTTGTGGGTTTGCATAATCTTATCGCCGATTCGATAAGAAAATCCCTCGAACTCAAATTGGGGGCTGCCGCTCGGCGGATTGAGCACGGCCTGCAGCTTTTTATTCAATTCAATGGTGCCCAGCGCCCCTTTTCTTCCCGGCGTCAAAACTTGAATGTCGGTAAACGGCGACCAGCCGTAACGCGCGGGCAATCGGGCGGAACACAGGGATACGAGGGTTTTGACGCATTCGTGTTCCGTGCGGATCGGCATAAAGAAAAAATCGTTGTCTTTGTCCTTGCGGTTTAAAATCGGCGGTTCGCCGCTGTTGATGCGGTGGGCGTTGACGACAATCAGCGAAGAGGCCGCCTGCCGATAAATTTCGGTCAGTCGAATCAACGGTATTTTTCCGCTGGAAGTCAGGTCGCGCATGATGTTTCCCGCGCCCACGGCGGGCAGCTGGTCTGCGTCCCCGACCAAAATGAGTTTTGTGCCGGGATGCATCGCCCGCAGCAATCCCTCCATCACAAAGACGTCGCACATCGAGGCCTCGTCGATGATCACCGCGTCGCTGTCGAGCGGGGACTCCTCGTTTCTGCCGAACGTGAGATAACGGTTTTCGGCGCCGCCGACCCTGCTGTCAAGCAGCCGGTGGATCGTTGTGGCCTCCCATCCGACGAGTTCGCTCATACGCTTCGCGGCGCGCCCGGTGGGGGCTGCCAGCGTCACTTTCAGACCCCGGTTTTGCAGCAGCCGCAGCACCGCATATAAAATCGTCGTCTTACCGGTGCCCGGACCGCCCGTGATGATGCTTGTCCCGTGCGCGATCGCCGTTTTGACGGCCTCCTTTTGAACGTTTTCATAGGTGATTCCGACGGCCTTTTCGAGTTCGGCGAGTTCCTCGTCGCTCACCGGCTCCGCGGATGAGTCCGCATGAGAGAGCATGTGCATACGGTCGGCGATGTATTTTTCGGCGGCAAGCACCTTGGAGAGGTAACAAAATTGCCGTTCGCCGAATGTCACCGGCAACACCTCGCCCATCGCCATTTGACAATTGAGCGCATTTTCGGTCAGTTCGGGTTCGCAGCGCAGCAGCGTCTGCGCCGCGCCGAGCAGTTTTTCGGTCGGCAGGCAGGTGTGTCCGTTTTGCAAATTGTGGCGCAGCACATGCAACACGCCCGCGCAGAGACGGTTGTCGTTGTTATATTCGAATCCGCGCTCGAAAGCCAGCGAGTCAACCCGCGTAAAATCGAGGCCGATGGCGTTACAGCATAGGATATAGGGGTTGTCTTCGACCAGCTGCATCGTATGCTCGCCGAGCGCCCGAATCGTCTTGACCGATTCCGACGGGCGGAGACCATAGCCCGAGAGGTATAACATCATCCGCCGCAGATCGAAGAGCTTGGTCAGCTCCTCCGCGATGGCGACGGCTTTTTTATGAGAAAATCCGCGCACTTCGGCAATCTGCATCGGATCGTTTTCCAAAATCAACAAGGTCTCGTCGCCGAACCGGTTGAAAATCCGCTCGGCGCTGATGGGGCCGACGCCTTTGACCGCGCCTGACATCAGATAGCGCAGAATGTCCTCGCGATTGTCGGGGAGACGGCGCTGGGAGGACTGCACTTCGAGTTGTTTTCCGTAGGACGAATGGGTCACGAATTTACCGGTGACTTTGAGGCGTTCACCCGGAAAAATTTGCGGCATATCGCCGACGACCGTGAGAATATCGCCGCCGCACAACAGCTCGACGACATGGTAACCGTTGTCCTCGTTGGCGTATACGACGCGGTCGACCACACCCTCGGCCTCATAAATTCCCTCTTGGGTCTCGGAAGGGATGCAGCCCGAATAATCGCCCGCAAGGTCTCTCGCAATGTTCCTCAAGCCGCCACCTCCGAAAATAAAAACACCGCATATCGGCATTTGAATGGATTCAGTATACCATATATAGTAAACAAGGTCAATAAAAAAGCTAAAAATTAGCCAAACATTCGGTGTTATTTTTGTAATATTCGACAAAGATAAAGTGAGGGCGATTTTTTTGGCGGGATGGCTTGAAAAGGGGGCGCGGATATGGTATTATTCACACATAACCGTTGAATACGGTTGCGTCGGCACGGATCGGCGGATTTTATAGGTCGGAGGCGCCTAACCAACCGACCGGGATTAGTTTATTTCCTATCACATGGTTTCACGCGGGGGTATAGCTCAGCTGGGAGAGCGCTTGAATGGCATTCAAGAGGTCAGCGGTTCGATCCCGCTTATCTCCACCAGCACAAACCTTGTGATACAAAACTTTTCTCCCCTTGTATGACAAGGTTTAGGCAAATATTTTTTTAGGAGGAGTTTTCTTGTTCAAAATCAAGGAAAGCGGCTCTTCCGTCGGAACTGAGATCATCGCCGGTTTGACGACCTTCTTCACGATGGCTTACATCATCTTCGTCAACCCGCAGATTCTCGGCCTGACCGGAATGCCGCAAAAAGCAATCTTCCTCGCAACCATTTTCGCGACCGTCATCGGCACGCTGATTATGGGACTTTTCGCAAATGTGCCGTACGCACAGGCACCGGGTATGGGACTGAACGCCTTTTTCACCTTCACGGTCGTTTTCGCTCTCGGATTTACATGGGAACAGGCGCTGTCCATGGTCTTTATCTGCGGTCTCATCAACGTCATTATCACCGTGACCAAGATCAGGAAGACAATCATCAAGTCCATCCCCACCGGACTCCAAAACGCCATCGGCGGCGGTATCGGTATTTTTATTGCATACATAGGAATCAAAAATGCCGGTCTGATCAATTTCACTTCCGACCCGGGGAAAAACGTCGTATTGGGTGACGGCACAGTCATCGCCGACGCCAGTGCGGTTCCGGCGCTTGTCAATCTGAACTCGGCGGCTGTTTTGCTCGCATTAATCGGATTGGTTATCACTGTCGTTTTATTGGTTCTCAAAGTAAAAGGCGCGATTTTAATCGGGATTGTCGCCACCACCATCATCGGCATCCCGATGAATGTGGTCAATTTTGCCGGTGTGGGTATTGCCGACGGCATGGCGGAATCGTTCCAAGAACTCGGAACCACATTCGGTGTCATTTTTAAAAGCCAAGGCATCCCTTCGCTGTTCAGCGATCCGGCAAAACTGCCGCTGGTGTTCGCCACCATCTTTGCGTTCAGCTTGACCGATACGTTTGACACCATCGGCACCTTTATCGGAACCGGCCGCAAAACCGGGATATTTACCGATGAGGACATGAAGATGATGAATGCAAGCTCGGGCTTCAAATCCAAATTGGACAAAGCGCTTTTTGCCGATTCGGTTGCAACTTCCCTCGGCGCGGTTTTCGGCACCTCCAATACCACGACTTATGTCGAAAGCGCCGCCGGTATCGGCGTCGGCGGACGCACCGGTCTTACCAGCGTTGTCACGGCGGTGTTGTTCTTGGCTTGCATTCCGCTTGCTTCGGTCGCGGGGGTTGTTCCCGCCGCGGCAACTTCAGCCGCATTGATCGTGGTCGGCATCATGATGATGTCCTCATTCAAAGAGATCGATTGGCACGAACTCACCGAAGCCATTCCGGCTTTCTTCGCCGGCGTGTTCATGGCGCTTTGCTACAGCATCTCCTACGGCATCGCCTTCGGCTTTATCTTCTACTGCATCGTCAAGATTTGCAAAGGAAAAATCAAAGAAATCCACCCGGTGCTCGCTGTCTCAACCGTGCTGTTCATTTTGAACTTCGTCTTGTTGGCGCTCCAAAAATAAAGCATCATATCCCAACCCATATAAAACAAACGGCACATCAAAAGG
>CAZPLU010000021.1:42785-44022 GCA_964587625.1 uncultured Eubacteriales bacterium | reverse complement strand
GAGATGATGTCTTTTTTCATGCCGGTCTCCTAACAACATTTTAAATCGTTTTTGTTTTCGGGCGGCCACATAGGGCCGCCCCTACAGGATAAAACGCGTGCGCCTGTTAATGAAAATAATATTTTTCTCATGTTGATTCCCCGGTATTATAATCTTATGGTAACGAGATCCTTCGACTTCGCTCAGGATGACAGACAAAGGCGCGGGCGCTGATTGTCCTTTTTAATTATCTATATAAAACATGACAACAGAATGTCATATATCAAAAATTTAAGTCATTTGAAATTATTGATCGATTAATACCCTATCAAGGTTCGAAGCGCGCGCTATCCGGTCACGATTTCGTTGGTTTTTCCCCGCGTTTGGCCGCGGGTTCTGCCCGTTCCCCCTGTTTTTGCAACTCGATGATCTTGTCGCGCAGCAGCGCGGCGTATTCGAAATCGAGCAGTTTGGCGGCTTGTTTCATCCTGGAGGTCAGGTCGTCGACAGCCTTTTGGCGCTCCCTCGCGGTCAGCTTGTCCGCGGCCTGTTTATAGGCCTGCTCGGTGCGGCTGATTTCGAGCACATCGCGCACGCCCTTTTTAATGGTCTGCGGCGTGACGCCGTTTGCCTCGTTGAATTGGTGTTGGATGCCCCGGCGGCGGTAGGTCTCGTTGATCGCGGCCTCCATCGAGCGGGTGACGTTGTCGGCGTACATAATGACCCTGCCCTCGGTGTTGCGGGCGGCGCGGCCGATGATCTGGATCAGCGACGTCTCGGCGCGCAAAAAGCCCTCCTTGTCGGCGTCGAGGATGACCACCAGCGAAAGCTCGGGGATGTCCAACCCTTCGCGCATCAGGTTGATGCCGACCAGCACGTCGAACTCGCCCAAACGGAAATCGCGGATCAGCTCCATGCGCTCAATGGTGTCGATCTCGAAGTGCAAATACTTGACGCGGATGTCCATGCGGGTCAGATACGCCGTCAGATCCTCGGCCATCTTCTTGGTCATGGTCAGCACCAGCGTGCGCTCGCCTTTTTCGGCGGTTTTGCGGATTTGGGCGATCAGGTCGTCGATCTGCCCCTCGGTCGGCCGGACTTCGATGGTCGGGTCGAGCAGGCCGGTCGGGCGGATGATCTGTTCGACAAACTCGGGACACTTTTCGCGCTCGAACGGCCCCGGCGTGGCGCTGACATAGATCAATTGGTTCAGCTTGCCGTAAAATTCGTCGAACATCAGCGGGCGGTGGTCAAAAGC
>CAZPLU010000021.1:4923-42685 GCA_964587625.1 uncultured Eubacteriales bacterium | reverse complement strand
TGCTCGATGCGCTGCGCCTCGATCAGCTTGCCGTTGTCGGTGAACCACTTCTTGCGCTCGAGCATCTCGGCTTCGATTTCGGCGAGGGAGTGTTCGAGGTCGTCCGGGGAGATGAGGTAGTGGCTCGCGGGGTAGACGGCGGCGTGCGACAGGGTGGCGACGCGCTGGCCGGTCACGGCCTGAAATTCGGTCAGCCGCTCGACCGTGTCGCCGAAAAATTCGACGCGGATGCCGTTTTCGCCCGAGGCCGACGGGAAAATATCGACCACATCGCCGCGCACGCGGAATTTGTTGCGCTCGAAGGCGATGTCGTTGCGCTCATAGTGGTTTGCGACCAGTCGTTTGATAAGGTCGTCGCGTTTCAGCTGCATATCGGGGCGCAGGGAGATGACCATTTCGCCGTAAAAGCGCGGGTCGCCGAGACCGTAGATGCACGAGACGCTTGAGACCACGATGACGTCGCGCCGCTCGAACAGCGAGGTCGTTGCGCTGTGGCGCAGTTTTTCGATCTCGGCGTTGATTTGGAGATCCTTTTCGATGTAGGTGTCGGTGGACGGGATATAGGACTCGGGTTGATAATAATCGTAGTAGGAGACAAAGAACTCGACCGCGTTGTCGGGGAAGAATTCCCGGAATTCCGAACACAGCTGCGCGGCTAAGATTTTATTGTGCGCCAGCACCAACGTCGGGCGGTTCGTCGCCGCGATGACGTTCGCCATCGTAAAGGTCTTGCCGCTGCCGGTCACGCCGAGCAGGCACTGCTCCCGTTTGCCCGTCAACACCCCGTTGACGAGCTTGTCGACGGCTTGCGGCTGGTCGCCGGTGGGTCTATAGTCGGATTTGAGAACGAATTTATCTTTCATCTGCGGGTGAATCCTTTCGAACGGCGCGGGGGTTTATCTTGATGCGGTCGCGGCAGGAGGCGTTATTTTCGGCGCCGTCCGCACGGCTGTCTTTGAGGGAGACATAATCGTCGTCGGCGATGACGATGTGGTCGTAGACCGTGATGCCGAATTCGCGGCAGACCTTGAGAATCATTGACAGGGAGGCGTTGTCGTCTGCGGACGGGATCGCAAATCCGCCGGGGTGGTTATGCACCCAAATCAGCTGTTTTGCGCCGATGGAAACCGCCGTCTCGGCGATGGAGGAGATGCGTGCGCTGACATTGTCGATGCGAAAATCGCCGTATTCGCGCAGGTCGAGGATGGTTCCGTTTTCGCCGGCGTATATAACCGTTAAAATTTCCTGCGAGAGTGCGAAATAACGGGCGGAAAGATGACTTGCGAGTTTGGGATCGGAAATGTTTTTCGGCCGGGGATTTCGCTCGGTCAGCGCTCTGCGGACGAGAACGGGCAGCAAGGTGAGCAACACCGCGCAGTCCTCGGTCATGCCCTCGACGCGCAGCAGTTTCTCGGGCGGCGCCTCGAAAATTGAGGAAAATGAGCCGAATGCGTCACACAGGCGATCTGCTAAAGCCGCGTTTGCGGAGGTATAGGAGATCAGACGGCGTAAAAAGTCGGTCCGCTCCTCAGTCAGCAAGTTCATGTCCGAACCTCCCCGGGGAAAGGATATTGCGAGGCGGCAATGGCCTTTCCGTCGCAGCACACAATCACATCGGCAAGCCGGATGGAGGTGTAGGAAAACCGCGTGCGCAAATCGGCGACGGCGGTGATTTCGGAGCGCGTAAAAGATGGATTTCCGTCGCCGTGGCACAACAGGACGATCACATGCGCCGCCGCGCAGGTGCTTGCCGCCAAAAGGATGTCGCGAAAACCGAGCGAGGGGTCCTCAAATCGGTTGTCGACGGTGGCAAGATTTTTGAGCGACATTTTTGCGTCGAGGCACATGACGCGCAATAACTTCGGGTCGGTGCAGACAGAGGGGGCGTATTGCAGCGCCAGAGACGGGCTGTTGAAGTTGCGCATGCCCCGAATCGCGTCGCATTTGTCCTCATAATACATCTGCGAAAATGCCGTGCAGATGGCCAAGAGCTCGCCGGTTTTGCCTTGCGACACCGCGGCATTGAGAATCAGCGAATCAAACCCACCGGCCTGCTTGATCAGTTTGTGCGCCGTCGGGTTGACGTCGGTTCGTTTATAGGCATAAAAAAGAAGGAGTTCGAGCAGTTCGTGATTATAAAAGCCGTCGGCTCCGCCCCGGATGAAACGGCGGCGCAGGCGTTTCCGGTGTCCCGCGTGGGTGGGTTGGCGGGTGTCAGGCAAGCGCTCGTCCTCCTCTCATCGGTTCATAAGCTCATGCGTGTATTGATTGTAATCAAAATCCGAACGGCGTTTGATAAAAAACACGCGTGAATACGGTATTATACCATATTACGCAAGAAATGAAAAGGGTTACGGGCTGATTTTAAATAAAAAATAACGGAAAATAACGGTGTTGAAACGGAACGGCGGCTCTGTTATAATAAAAACGAAATCGAACGCGGAGGATCATGATGGCGGATATCAATTTGATGAAAGCGGATTTTGCACGCATCGACCGGATGATGCGCGAGCGGGGGATCTTCACCGAGCCGGTCACCGGAAAACAATATTTCACGGGGTATTCCTATGAGACGCTCTACGACTGGGATCAATATTTCGAGGGCATCGTACAGATGTATCTGGGCTGGGACACCCGGTACCTCATAAACGGGGTTGAGATTTTTCTCGGCTTGCAAAAGCCGGACGGGTTTATCCGTCGCAGCACCGGCGGCTGCGAGGCCGAGCAGACCGAGCATGTCAAGCCGTTTTTGGCGCAAATCTGTCTGCTTATCTATCGTAAAGACGGCCATCTTGATTTTGTAACGCCGGAATATTACTGCCGAATGAAAAAATACTTAAACTACTGGCTTTGTGAGCGCAGTTGTGACAGCGGCCTATCCTATTGGGACAGCGCGCCGCACACCGGCATGGACAACCAGCACGATCGGGCCGGTTGGTGGTATGATTGTTTTTGCGAGGGCGTCGATCTGAATTCGTATTTGGTACGCGAATGCCGCGCCTTTGCCCGTGTGGCCGAAATCAAGGGGCATCCCGAGGAAGCCGCCGAATTCAAAGCCAAAGCCGATCAAGTCGCTTTGGCAATTCAAAAGAATTGCTGGGACGAGGAGGACGGATTTTTTTATGACGTGGACAGGCGCACCGGAGAGCGGATCAAGGTCAAATCCGTCGCCTCGTTCGCCGCGCTCTGGGCGGGGATCGCGACACCGGAACAGGCAAGACGCATGATAAAAGAACATCTTTTTAACCCCGCCGAATTTTACCGCCCGCTGCCGTTTTCCGCGCTGGCCGCGACCGAACCGGGCTATACAGAGGAAAAGTTGCCGGGCGACCTCGGCTGCGGCTGGCGGGCGCAGACCTGGGTTCCGACGAATTATTATATCTTCCACGCGCTGCGGCGGTACGGGTATCAAACGCCGGCGTCGGAGGTCGCCGAAAAGACCTATCGCATGGTCAAAGACATCGGCGACCGGGAATATTACAATACCGAGAGCAAGACCGGAAACGGCCTCGGCCCGTTTTGGGGCTGGACGCTGCTCGCCTACTTTATGCCGCTCGAAGATCGCCTCTCGCTCGACCCGACCGAGATCGGGTCGGACATCTCCGGCGCGTTCGACATCGCCGCGAAAAAAGGATGACGGAATGGGCCATTATTTTATCGAGGACAAGAACCTGAAGCACGCGGTTGCCGTTTTTGATTATGATTTTAAAGAAAACAAATTCGCGTTCACGACCGACGCGGGGCTGTTTTCCAAAGGGCATATCGACCCGGCGACCGAGGTTTTGCTGAATGCGATCCCGCCGCTCTCGGGATCACTGCTCGATCTGGGCTGCGGGTACGGGGTCATCGGGGTCGTGCTGGCCAAAACGTACGGGTTGGAGCTGACGCAGGCCGACGTGAACGGCGCGGCGGTCGCGCTCGCCGCCAGGAACGCCAGGGCGAACGGCGTCGCTTCTCAAACCGTTCAATCGGATTGCTTTAAAAATGTTCCCGATACGTTTGATACGATCACGCTCAACCCGCCGATCCACGCCGGTAAAGCCGTCACCTACCGCATGTACGAGGAGTCGATCGGCCACCTGAACCCCGGCGGGAGGTTTTATGTCGTCACGCTGAAAAAGCACGGGGCGGAGAGCACGGAGCCCAAGCTGAAAAGCGTTTACGGCAACTGTGAGACGATTTATAAGAAAAAGGGGACTTATGTTTTCGAGTGTGAGAAGTGAGTTGGTTTTCATCCGGCATGCGGGTCACGAGATCCTTCGGCTGCGCGCTTTTGCGCTTCGCTCAGGATGACAATTCTTCGGCAACTGCGAGACGATTTATAAAAAAAGGCGTTTATGTGTTTTGCTGTGTAAAGTGAACCGGTTTCCGTCGGCATGCGGGTCACGAGATCCTTCGGCTGCGCGCTTTTGCGCTTCGCTCAGGATGACAATCGTATTGTTCATGTCACCCCTCCATTGAGGGGAATGAAAGACGAGGCCGTTTACGATGGACGCCAATACTTGACATGTCCATTTATTGTCTTTATAATGGCATCGTCGCATGTTTGCGGGTCTGCCATGCGGACAGTTTCATGAAAGGGTGTTATTTATGACGTACGATGTGAATGCTGCCGAAATTTCCGGGGGGAAGGCAGTGCGATAGGGCTTTATAGTCCTTTCCTCCCGACATTGACAGGAGGAAATTATTTTGAATCGCGACTTTATCGCAAGACACTGGTATGCCAGCGTCTATGAACAGTTCGAGAACCAGACCGACGACGTTGAATTCTTTCTCAAGGTCTTGAAAGAACAGACCGGCGGAGCGCCTCAGAAGATCCTCGAGGCGGCCTGCGGCGGCGGGCGCATCAGCGTTCCGCTCGCGCAGGCGGGGCACGACGTGACCGGCTTCGACGCCGACGAATACATGCTGATGCGGTGCTATGCGCGTATGCGCGGGATTCCGAACATCCGCTGCTTCCGCGCCGACGCGGTCGCCGCCGACTGGGGCCGGGATTACGACGTCGTGCTCATGGCCGGCAATGTTCTCATTAACATCGAATCCGAAATGGACTATGCAACGGCACAGGCGACCTTTATCAAAAAGGCCGCGGCCGCTTTGAGACAGGGCGGACACCTGCTGATGGACTTCGACCTGCACGGCAATCCCGAAGCCGTCTTCAACCGCTTAAAGCAGAGCAGCTATTTCCAAGGCACCGACGAGTTCGGCACGACCGGAAAAACGGTCGGTTACGGCAGCGTCTTCGACCCCGTCACCCGCATCTGCGACGGTCCGAGACACTGGGAGCTGACGGCCAACAACGGCGAGACCTTCATCTACCCAAGCGGCGGCTGTCACAAGCACATTCCGACGCAGCGGCAAATCTGGGGTTGGATCGAGGACGCGGGGCTCACCGTCGAGCGCACCTATAAAGGGTACACCGACGAACCCGTCCCCGATCCCGTCGGAGGATATTGCAAAGCCACCGTCTGGGCGCGGAAAAACTGAGATCAAGCAAAGAGGGGCGGCGCCGATCGGCGCCGCCCCTCTTGGAAATCAGAAATCAGAAATTGGAAATTGGGAATTGGAGGAGTACGCCTGTCGTCCTGAGCGTAAAATTTTTTTGTAACGCTTGCGCGCGAAGGATCCCGTTGCCACAAATCCGCCGGCACAAAAAATGGGCACAAAAATTGGCAGTACGTCTGATATTTTTTAAATAAAAATCGCACATTTTCCGTTGTTTATACTGATTTGGCACGCAAATACGACGTTTTTGCATAAAATTTTCTAAAACCCTTTTCAAAAGGCAAATATACTGGTATAATAATACGGTTGTATACTTGACCGCTAAGCGTCAGCAACCATGGAGGTAAAAAATGAGTCAAAAATATGTCTATTTGTTTTCCGAGGGAAACGGGAAAATGCGCGAGCTGCTGGGCGGAAAAGGCGCCAACCTCGCGGAGATGACAAACCTCGGCCTGCCCGTCCCGCAGGGCTTCACCATCACCACCGAGGCCTGCACGAGGTATTATGAGGACGGCAAAAAAATCGCCCCCGAAATCGAAAAAGAGATTTATGAATATCTGGCGACGATGGAAAAGGTCTGCGGCAAGAGGTTCGGCGATGCTCAAAACCCGCTGCTGGTCTCCGTCCGTTCCGGCTCCCGCGCCTCAATGCCCGGTATGATGGATACGGTTTTGAACCTCGGCTTGAATGATACCGTTGTCGAGGGGCTCGCCGCGCTGACCGGCAACCCTCGCTTTGCCTATGACAGCTACCGCCGGTTCATCCAGATGTTTTCCGACGTCGTCATGGAGCTGTCCAAGAAGGACTTTGAAAAGATCATCGATCAACTCAAGGAAAAGCGCGGCATCACGGCCGACCTCGATCTGAACGAAGACGATATGAAAACGCTCGTCACGCTGTTCAAGGCGTATTACAGGGAAAAACGCGGCGCGGACTTCCCGTCCGACCCCAAAGTCCAGCTGATGGAGGCCGTCAAGGCGGTCTTCCGCTCGTGGGACAACCCCCGCGCGATCTATTACCGCAAGGAAAACGACATCCCCTATTCCTGGGGGACCGCCGTCAACGTCCAGTCGATGGTGTTCGGCAATATGGGCGCCACTTCCGGCACCGGCGTCGCGTTCACGCGCAATCCCGCCACCGGAGAGAAGAAGCTCTACGGCGAATTTTTGATGAACGCGCAGGGTGAGGACGTCGTCGCGGGCATCCGCACCCCGCAGACCATAGACCACCTGTACGAGGTTATGCCCGAGGTCTACAGCCAGTTCGCCGAGTTTGCGGACAACCTCGAAAAGCACTACCGCGATATGCAGGATATGGAGTTTACCATCGAAAACGGAAAGCTCTATATGCTCCAGACCCGCAACGGCAAGCGCACCGCCACGGCCGCTCTCAAGATCGCCGTCGACCTGGTCGCCGAAGGGATGCTGACCAAGGAAGAGGCCGTGATGAAGGTCGACCCGAAACAACTCGATGCGCTGCTGCACCCGCAGTTTGACGCCGCCGCGCTCAAAAAGGCCACGCCGATCGCCTCGGGACTCAACGCCTCCCCGGGCGCCGCCTGCGGAATGGTCTGCTTCACCGCCGAGGATGCGGTTAAGACCCACGCCGCCGGAAACAAAGTCGTTTTGGTGCGTCTGGAGACCTCTCCGGAGGATATCGAGGGCATGGCGTCCTCTCAGGGCATTTTGACGGCGCGCGGCGGCAGAACCTCCCACGCCGCGGTTGTCGCCAGAGGCATGGGCATCTGCTGCGTCGCCGGCTGCGGCGATATCAAGATCGACGAACGCGCCAGGACCTTTACGGTCGACGGCAAAAAGATTTATCACGAAGGCGACTATATCTCGCTCGACGGCACGACCGGCAACGTTTACGGCGAGGCCATTCCGACCGTCGAAGCCACGATTACAGGCGACTTTTCGACTTTTATGGCCTGGGCCGACGCGATTCGAAAACTCAAGGTCCGTACCAACGCCGATACCCCGCGCGACGCCGCGCAGGCCATTGAATTCGGTGCGGAGGGCATCGGCCTGTGCCGCACCGAGCATATGTTCTTTGAGGGCGACCGCATCATGGCCATGCGTGAGATGATCGTTTCGAAATCCGAGGAACAGCGCAGGAAAGCGCTTGAAAAACTGCTCCCGATGCAGCGCGGCGACTTTGAGGGCATCTACGAGGCCATGCAGAGTTATCCGGTGACCATCCGCTACCTCGACCCGCCGCTGCACGAGTTTTTGCCCACAGAAGAAAAAGACATCAAAGCGCTCGCAAAGGATCTTGACATAGAGGTCTGTGACCTTGTCCAGATTATTTGCGATCTGCATGAGTTCAACCCGATGATGGGCCACCGCGGCTGCCGCCTTGCCGTCTCCTATCCCGAGATCGCCGAGATGCAGACCAGAGCCGTCATCGAGGCCGCCATCAACGTCCAGAAGCGCCACCCCGAGTGGAAGCTGGTGCCCGAGATCATGATTCCGCTGATCGGAGAGGTCAAAGAGCTGGCTTACGTTAAAAAGATCGTCGTCGAAATCGCGGACAAGCTGATCAAGGACTCCGGGCTCGATATGAAATATTCGGTCGGTACGATGATCGAAATCCCGAGAGCCGCCGTCACCGCCGACGAGATCGCCAAGGAGGCCGAGTTCTTCTCGTTCGGCACCAACGATCTGACGCAGATGGCCTTCGGGTTCTCGCGCGACGACGCCGGAAAATTCCTCGACGCCTATTATGCCAAGAAGATTTACGAGTCCGACCCGTTTGCGCGGTTGGATCAAACCGGCGTCGGCAAATTGGTCGAGATGTCCGTCAAGCTCGGCAAGCAGACCCGCCCGACGATCAAACTGGGCATCTGCGGCGAACACGGCGGCGACCCCGGTTCGGTGGAGTTTTTCCACAAGGTCGGTTTGAACTATGTCTCCTGCTCGCCGTTCCGCGTGCCGATCGCGCGCCTCGCGGCGGCCCAGGCGGAGATTAAGTACCCCCGGTAATTGTAACAGGGCAAATCATATGCACGCGCATAAATGAATTTTATCACTTTAACCACAACACCCGCGGCGAAAGCCGCGGGCGTTTGTGGTTATGCTGCGAGAGGGATTGACCACCCCGTCACGGCTTCGCCGTGCCACCCCTCCCCGGAGGGGAATGATGGCCTTCTGCTTTTTTGCATACCGATTTCCAACCACTATTCGCTCGGGCGGCCACATAGGGCCGCCCCTACGACGAGGATTTTCGTTCCCCTGTCTACGAATTTCCAATTTTATAATTTCCATTTTCCATTAGCACGAATGTTTTCGCGGGCGAACAACGCCCGCACGGAATGGTCAAGACCGTTCCCTATAGGTTATCCAATTTCCATTTTCCAACCACCATTTGCGCGGGCGGCCACATAGGGCCGCCCCTACGACGAGGATTTTCGTTCCCCTGTCTACGAATTTCCAATTTTATAATTTCCATTTTCCATTAGCACGAATGTTTTTCGCGGGCGAACAACGCCCGCACGGAATGGTCAAGACCATTCCCTACAGGTTATCCAATTTCCAACCATCGGGCGGCCACATAGGGCCGCCCCTACGACGAGGATTTTCCGTTCTCCCGTCTACGAATTTCCAATTTTATAATTTCCATTTTCCATTAGCACGAATGTTTTTCGCGGGCGAACATCGCCCGCACGGAATGGTCAAGACCGTTCCCTACAGGTTATCCAATTCCCAATTTCTAACCACCGTTCGCGCGGGCGGCCACATGGGGCCGCCCCTACGGTCGGGTTTTTATCTCTCGTATCTGCCCTCTGCCTTCTGCCCTCTGCCCTCTGCCCTCTCAAAAAGAAGAGGAGACCCGAAGATCCCCTCTTTTGATTGATTCCGTTTGATTCGGTTTGTTGTTATCTCTTTGAGAACTGGGGTGCGCGGCGGGCCTTTTTGAGACCGAACTTCTTGCGCTCGACCATGCGCGGGTCGCGCGTCAGCAAACCGGCTTTTTTCAGCGGCAGGCGGAGGTTTTCGTCGAACTTCAGCAGCGCGCGCGAAATGCCGTGGCGGATGGCGCCCGCTTGACCGGAAATGCCGCCGCCGCCGACATTGCAAACGATGTCGAACTTGGCGGAGGTCTCGGTCAGCACCAGCGGCTGGCGGACCAGCAGCTTGAGGGTGTCGAGGCCGAAATAGTCGTCGATGGTGCGGTCGTTGATCGTGATGTTGCCGCTGCCCGGATAGAGGCGGACTCTGGCGACCGAGGTCTTTCTTCTGCCGGTGCCGTAAAAATAGGGAACTGTATCGTACATTTAGATGTCCTCCTTAGTCCTGATACGCGAGAATCTTGGGTTTTTGCGCCTCGTGTCTGTGCTCGGAGCCGGCATAGATCTTGAGACGGGACAAGCTGTTTCTTCCGATGGAATTGGACGGAAGCATGCGCTTGACCGCTAAATACATGACTTTTTCGGGATCGTTTTCCATCATGGTCTTGTATTGGATGGATCTGAGATGGCCGATGTAGCCGGTGTGGTAACGGTAAAACTTCTTCTCGAGTTTGTTGCCGGTCAAAACGGCTTTGGCGGCGTTGATGATGATGACATTGTCACCGCAATCGACATGGGGTGTGAAGATGACCTTGTGCTTGCCGTTCAGGATTACAGCCGCCTGGGTCGCGATTCTGCCGAGGGGTTTTCCGGCTGCGTCTATCACATACCACTCGCGGGTGATCTGGTCACCCTTTGGCATAAAAGTGGACATAGTTTCGATTCCTCCGTTTAAATATCGCTTGCGCAAGACCCCGTCCGGGGATTTACGCTCAACCCGAATATTATAATGGAATGTAAAGCCTCTGTCAAGCATTTTATGAGGTGACTTTGAAACTTGGTTTCGAATAACCGGATATCTCCCGTTTGCTCCGTTTATCTATGTTTATGTCATTCCGCAGTTTTATAATTTTTCAAAAAACCACGCGCCAACAACGCGCCGGTACTTGACAATTGTGTGATAACGGTGTAAAATTTTTAAGAATATTCGTGTTGTGCGGTTTTGAAATCGCCGCCGTCGGAGCGCGCATTTCAAGTTAGAGCCGTGAACGCGGTTTGACATACAGGAGGTGCAGTTTTTGAAACTGTTCAATGCCGTGATCGGCGCATTATTAGACCAACAGCCCATTTGGGCGATCGTGATATGCGTAGTGGTGCTCGTACTTGCGATACTCGTCGGTTATCTGATCTGCGAGAGCAAGCATAAAAGAGAAGAAGCCAAGAAGGCCGCCGCTTTGGAAGCGGCCAATATGCGTATCGCAGAAAGCGAAAGTAAGGCGGGCGAGATCATCCGCAACGCCAATAAAGAGGCCGCAAAGCTCCAAAATGAGGCGCTTCGAAACGCCGACAACCGGAAAAAGGAAATGATGATTGAGGCCAAGGATGAGATTTTCAAACTCCGCTCCGAGGCCGATAAGGAACTCAAAGAACGCCGCAAGGAAGTTCAGTTCGGCGAGCAGCGGCTGCTCCAAAAAGAGGAGTCGCTGGATAAAAAACTGGAGACGATAGACAAAAAGGAAGAGCAGCTCGGCGAAAAAATGCGACAAACCGAGGAAAAAAATGCCGAGGCCGAGAGATTGCGCCGGGATCAGCAGAGGTTGCTGGAAGAGATCGCGGGCTACACGGCCGAACAGGCGAAAAAACAGCTGCTTGACCTCGTGGACGCCGAACTGGTGCACGACAAGGCGCTGCGGCTGAAGGCCTATGAAAACAATCTGAAAGAGGAGTCGGAATCCGCTGCGAAGGAGATTTTGACCACCGCGATCCAGCGTTATGCCGCCGAGCATGTCTCCGAGGTCACGGTGTCGGTCGTTCCGCTGCCCAACGACGAGATGAAGGGGCGCATCATCGGCCGAGAGGGGCGCAATATCCGCACCATCGAGACGATGACCGGCGTCGACCTGATCATCGACGACACGCCCGAGGCCATCACGATCTCGTCCTTCGACCCGGTGCGCCGCGAGATCGCCCGCCAGTCGCTTGAAAAACTCGTCTGCGACGGGCGAATCCACCCGGCCCGCATCGAGGAAATCGTCGAAAAGACCCGAAATGAGATTGAGGCCACGATCAAAGAGGCCGGCGAGCGCGCCGCGCTCTCGGTCGGCATCCACGGCATCAACCCCGATCTGGTCAGAGTGCTGGGACGCCTGCGCTACCGCACGAGCTACGGGCAGAACGCCCTCGAACATTCCACCGAGGTCGCGTTTATCGCCGGGTTGATGGCCGCCGAAATCGGCGTCGATCCGGTCATGGCGCGCCGAGCCGGGCTTTTGCACGACATCGGCAAGGCCATCGACCACGAGACCGAGGGCTCGCATGTATCGATCGGCGCGGAACTGGCAAAAAAGTACCGCGAGAACGAGATTGTGATCAATTCGATCGAATCGCACCACGGCGACGTCGAGCCGATCGGCATCATCTCGGTGCTGGTTGCCGCGGCCGACGCGGTCTCGGCCGCCCGTCCGGGCGCGCGCCGCGAAAACATCCAGACCTACATCAAGCGGTTAGAGCAGCTCGAGAATATCGCCAACAGCTTTGAGGGCGTCGACAAGTCCTTCGCCATGCAGGCGGGCCGTGAAATCCGCATCATGGTCAAACCCGATATCGTCAACGACGACGTGATCACCGTGATGGCGCACGACATCGTCAAGCGCATCGAGGACGAGATGGATTATCCCGGTCAGATCAAGGTGCATGTCATCCGCGAAAACCGCGCGATCGAATTCGCGAAGTAACCGATATGATAAAACGAGCGCGGGGAGCCGAAACGGCTCCCCGCGCTCGAGCATAAAGATTCACACTCAGACCCGGAGTGCCTCCGGGTCTTGTTTTTGTGCGCTTGTCCGCCAATGAAGCGGAAGATGGGACAGTCAAACTTTGTCGTAAAAACATTGCTTTTCAAATCGGGGTATGATAGGATTGTATTATTATAACGGTGAGGTGTACAGTTTTGATGGAACGGGATTTTGCGCTGGACGGCAAGACGCTGCGGTTGAGCGTATACGCGGAAAACATCATCCGAGCGCGCGTTTCCACACGGTTTGAGCCGTCGCTGTTCGAGCGGTACAAAATTTTTAATAAACCGGAACAGGGCGGCGAAGCGACGGCGATCGGCGTGCGCACCGGACGGCTGGACGTCGCTTTCGACGGCGCGGAACTGGTGATTGCGAATGCCGGAAAAAGCCGCCGGATGACGTTTTCAAAAGATATCGCGGCCGACGGCGCATGGTACAACGAAAAATTGAACCGCTTCCGACCTGACAGCAAGCGTATTTTGGGCGACGACGCAAAGCGCACGATCAACACCGTCGATTTTGAAAACGACCCGAAGTGCCTGACGATGGCGGCGCTGCCGGGTGAAAAATTTTACGGGCTCGGTACCGGCAACTGCGAGGATTTGATTTTGAACGGCAGAACCTATCTGCAGCGGGTGGTATACGCCACCAGCGAGGTTCCGATCCCGTTTGTGATGAGCGAGAACATCGGCGTATTGTGCGCCTCGACGTTTTGGCACGGCATCGACGTCTGCAACCGCAGAGAAGACGAAATCGGGTGGTTTCTGCCCGACGGCGAGATCGATTTTTACATTTTCGGCGGGGATTCCCTGAAAAAAAATCTGCGGCTGTTCACGCGGCTGACGGGCCGTCCCGCACTGCTGCCGAAATGGGCGTACGGGCTGACGTTTATCGACCAGTATAAGGCCGACCAATTCGAGGTGATGCGCAACGCGGCGGATTTTCGCAAGAAAAAGATGCCCTGCGACACGATCAGCTTGGAACCGGGTTGGATGGAGACCGAATACGACTTTTCGCCTCAAAAGAAGTGGAACCTCGACAGGTTTTATATCTGCGACTGGATGCGGCATGACAAACCCGGGCAGCAGATGTTTACGGCGGCGTTGAAACGGTACGGGTTCAAGGTGATGTTATGGCTGTGCTGCCGGCATGATTTCACCGCCGACGAGGAAAACCGCGCCGGAAACGAGACCGACTTCGGCATCGAGCCGTGGTATGTCCATCTGCGCCAGTTCGTCAACGACGGGGCCGCGGCGTTCAAGATGGACCCCTGCCGGATTGTCGACGGGGCCAACGAGCAGCGCGTCTATGCCAATGGGCGCGGCGAGCCGGAGATGCACAACCTCATGCAGACGCTGTATCAAAAGCAGATGTTTCACGGCATCAGCGAACACACCAAACAAAGACCGATGCACCATTTTTGCGGCGGCTACACCGGCACGGCGCAATACGGGGCAACCACGACCGGAGACAGCGGCGGCGGGCATAAGACCATGGTCTGGGTGCTGAACTGCGGGCTCTCGGGGCTTTCCAACATCACCTGCGACATGGATATCTTTTCTCCGCAGACGCTGCATTACTGCTTTTTCACGGCGTGGTGCCAGCTGAACAGCTGGTCGGGCTTTCGGCAGCCGTGGTGGGCGGGAGACGACAACGAGGAGTGCTTCGCGTTTTATGACCGCAACCGGTATGCGCTGATGCCCTATATCTATTCGGCGGCGATCGAGTCGAATTTGTCCGGACTGCCGGTCGTGCGGGCGATGCCGCTGGAATTTTCCGACACTGAGGTGCAAAACACCGTCACGCAGTTCATGTTCGGCGGAGAATTGTTGGTCGGCGCGTTCACGGACAAGGTATGGCTGCCCCGCGGCGAAATTTGGATCGACTTTTGGAGCGGAAAAGAATACGAGGGCGGGCGGTGGGTCGAGGGCACGACGCCCGAAAACCGCGGCGGACCGCTGTTTATAAGGGGGGGCGCGTTCCTTCCGACGCAGCCCGAGCGGCAGTTCGCCTCCTGCGCCGACGAACCGGTGTTGAATCTGAAAATATATCCGGATGGAAAAAGCGAATATACGCTTTGGGAGGACGACGGATTGTCGCTGTCCGAGGCAAAGGCAAAAACGGTGTTTTCGGTCGAGGCCGACAAAAAGACGATCAAACTGAAACTCGGACCGCGCACGGGTTCGTTTGAGGGTATGTGTGTTCGGATGTACAATCTCTCGGTGCGCTGCGACCGCGCAAAAGAGGTTGTGATCGGGGACAGGACGCAGCGTTTTTCCTGCGACGGCGGGTTTGTGAAGTTCGCCGCGCGTGACGGAGATGAAATCGTCATCAAACTGTAAGGGAAGAGCGGATTGAAAAAAGACAAGAGCAAAATTTTGAAAGCACACCTGCCGAACAGACCGCTGTATGGGATTCTCTCGGCGGGCGCGGCGGCGTTTTATCGCCGAAAAGCCGAGATCGTCTGTGACAACGCGGCGATCAAGGGCATTCAACCGCCGTTTGTCGCCGTTTGCAATCATCCGAGCTTTTTTGATTGGGTGTTGTTGGCGCGGGCGCTGCGCCCGCACCGCGTCAACATCATCATGACGCGGTATTACTATTACTACAAGGGGCTTGCGCTGCTGCTGCGGGGGTTGGGCGCGATTCCCAAGGACTTATTTTCGCCCGATCCGCAGACCGTACGCGCCGCGATGACCGTGGTCAAACAGGGCGGTTGCGTCGGGATTTTCCCGGAAGGGCGGCTCTCGCCCGACGGCAGGATGGAAAATTTTCATTCCTCATCGCTCAAGCTGATAAAAAAGCTCGGCGTACCGGTGGTGAACATCCATGTCGAGGGCAGTTATTTCATCCGCCCCAAATGGGCGCGCCGGATGCGGAAAGGGACGGTGTATGTCAAAGCCGAGCCGCTGTTCGACGCGGGGGAATTGGACAAAATCGATGAGCGGATCGCGCTGGAGCGGCTCGGAAAAGCACTCGCCTACGACGAGTGCAAAACGCAGCAAGTTCGGCGCACGCAGTACCGGCATCCCGCAATTGCCGAGGGGCTGCACCGCATTTTATATCTGTGCCCGAGATGCGGCGGCGAGTTTTTCATGAAAACCAAAGGCGATCGGATTTATTGCGAAAAATGCGGCAACGGGGCGGCTCTGAACGCGTTTTACGACCTTTTGCCCGAGTCGGACAGCGTGATTCCGGATACGATCGGGGATTGGTACGAGCTGCAGCGCGACTATGAGTTTTCGCGCATCGGCCGAAATCCGCACATCAAAATGAGCGGGCATGTCGTGCTGCGGCAGCCGCGTTTTAAGCGCGAACCGTTCTCGGTCGTCGGTAAGGGCGTTGCGACACTCGATCAAAACGGGTTGGTCTATGAAGGTACACGGGACGGGGAGGCGTTTCGGCTCGAAATTCCGCTCTCGATGCTGAAAGCGCTTTTATACGGGGCCGAATGCGATTTTGAGACCTATTATCAGGGGCGGTTTTATTATTTTGAGCCCGACAATCTCTTGGAATGCGTCAAATGGTCGGTTTTTTGCGAACAGCTCTACGCGTATCATATTACAGGAAAGCGGGATGCGGATGGAACAGTCGGAGCGGCAAAACGGGATTAGAATCGGAAAACGCACATTTATCAGCACGGTCTGCGTGTTGCTGGCGGTGATGATCTGCGCCGGCGTTTTGACCCTTGTGCTGCCGCAAGGCAGCTATCAGCGGGTGACGATAGACGGATACGAGGAAATTGTGCCGGAGTCGTACGCCCTGATCGACGGGGATAAACTGCCGGTCTGGCGGTGGTTTACCGCGCCGTTCGAGGTGCTTGTCGGAAGCGATGGCATGATGGCGATTATGATTATCCTGTTTTTGATCTTTATCGGCGGCACGTTTTTGGTGCTCGACAAGAGCGGCGTGATGCGGTATATGCTGACTTCGGTCACGGTAAGGATGAGGAAACGCAAATACACGCTGCTGGCGGTGATGACCTTGTGCAGCATGGCGATCGGCTCGACGATGGGCATATTTGAGGAATTCGCGCCGCTTGTTCCGATTGTGGTCGGGCTGTCGCTTGCGCTCGGGTGGGACTCGTTTGTCGGACTCGGGATGAGCGTTTTGGCGGTCGGTTACGGCTTTTCGGTCGGGACGTTCAATCCGTTCAGCATTTTGGTGGCGCAAAAATTGGCCGGGCTTCCGATTTTTTCGGGGCTGCTGTTTCGGGTTGGTTCATTTTTGATCTTTTATGGCATTCTTGTGACGTTTTTGCTGGTCTATGCCAAGAAAATTGAAAAAAATCCGCAAAAATCCCTGTGCTGGGAATCGGACAAAGCCATGCGGGAAAAATACCGCCATGATGAGCACGGCGCAACCGAGACCCGCGCGCTGAAAAGGGCAATGTGGATTTTTATCGGGGCGTTCGGGCTGATCTTTTTGTACATCGCGGCTTCATTAATTCTGCTTTATCACGGAAACGGCGTTTTGACCGATTATACGATGCCCGTGATGGTGGCGCTGCTGACCGCCGGAGGGCTTTTGGCCGGAAAATTCGCGGTATATACCGAAAAAGGACTGTTCAAAGATTTCGGCAAAGGGATGCTGGCGATGGCGCCGGGCGCGCTTTTAATCGTGATGGCCATGAGCGCCAAACAGATTGTGCTGGCGGGCGGTGTGATGGATACGATTTTGCACAGCGCTTACGGCCTGATGAGCGGCGTGGGGAAATACCGGGCGATATTGCTCGTGTTCGGATTTGTGCTGGTGCTGGAGTTTTTCATCAGCAGCGCGTCGGCCAAGGCCTTTATCGTCATTCCGATCGTGGTGCCGTTTGCGTCGCTGCTCGGGCTGACCCGGCAGACGCTGGTGCAGAGCTACTGCTTTGCCGACGGGTTCACAAATCTGTTTTTCCCGACCAACGCCTGCCTGCTGATCGTGCTCGGGCTGGTGAACCTGCCCTATTGGAAATGGTTAAAATGGGGCTGGAAGCTGATACTTGCCACGCTGGCGGCCTGTGTGGGGTTATTGCTGCTTGCGGTTAAAATCGAATACGGCCCGGCGTGAGTTGACATTTATTTTTTATGCGGTAAAACATAAATCATCATGTGTGTGAAAAGGAGAATGAAATGGAACGGATTTTGCAAAAAATCAACTTGTTCTTGGATGAAAACCGCGACAATATGGTCGCCGATATTCGCGATCTGATTGTTTTTAACAGCGTTCGGGGCGAGGCAAAACCCGGAAAGCCGTTTGGGGAAATCCCCGCGGCAACGCTGGAAAAAACCGAGGAGATCTGCCGCAGAATGGGTCTTGCAACCGAAAACCATGACCATTACGCGTTGTCCGCACAGATCAACGGCAAGCCGGTCCGGCTCGATATTTTGGCGCATTTGGACATCGTCGAGGCCGGGGACGGATGGGACACCGATCCGTTTCAAGCCGTGATCACAGACGGAAAGATTTTCGGACGCGGCTCGTCCGACGACAAGGGGCCCGCGGTCGCGGCGATCTATGCGGCCGCGGCGGTGAAAAAATTTTGCCCCGATCTCTCGGGGAACTGCCGTCTGGTGCTCGGGAGCGCCGAGGAGACCGGAAGCGAGGACATCCGGCATTTTTACGCGACGCACGAGAACGCCCCGATGTCATTTTCGCCCGATGCCGAATATCCGGTCATCAACATTGAAAAGGGTTCGTACGGGCCGAAATTTTATGCCGAGTGGGAATCGGATGCGTGCTGCGCGTGCGAAGCGTGCAGCGCGGGGCCGCGCGTTAAAAAATTGGTCGGCGGAAAAACCAACAACATCGTGCCCAAAACGGCCTGGGCGAGAGTTGAAATTTCGCTCGACGCGTTGGTCGATGCCTGCGAAAGGACCGCAAAAGTGACGGGCGTGTCTTTTGACATCAAACCGGAGTCGAACGCGGTGTTTCGGGTCACCGCGACCGGAGAGGGCGCGCATGCGTCGATGCCCGAGCGGGGCAACAACGCCCAGACCGCTTTGATCAAAATGTTGGCCTCGCTCCCGCTCTCCGACTGCCGCAGCACCCGCGCGATCAAGGCGTTCAACAAGCTGTTCCCGCACGGGGACACCGCCGGAGAAGCGCTCGGGATCGCGCAAAAAGACGGCCTCTCGGGCGCGTTGACCTTGAATTTCGGCGTGCTCGATCTCGGAGAGACCGGATTTACCGCGCGTTTTGACAGCCGCGTCCCGATTTGCGCAAACGAAGAGACGGTCTCGAAGCCGGCGGCCAAAAAATTGGAAGCGTTCGGGTTTTCGGTGGATACGCTTCAAATGAGAGCCGCGCACCACACGCCATCGGACAGCTCGCTGGTGAAAACGCTGTTGAAAATTTACGAGCGGCACACCGGGAACAAGGGGGAATGCCTTGCCATCGGCGGCGGGACCTATGTCCACGGAATCGAGGGCGGCGTGGCGTTCGGCTGCGAGATGCCCGGCGCCGATTACCACATCCACGGGCCGAATGAATATGCGATAATCGACGAACTGGTCACGAGCGCCAAGATGTTCGCGCAGGCGATTGCGGAGTTGTGCGGATGAAAAACGATTTTATGGAGCGCTGCGGCTTCTCGCAGGTTCAAATGAATATCGCGCGGTTATACGCCGCCGTGCCCTGTGACGCTTCAGCGGTGAAAGAGGTTTTTTCCCGCTTGGATTTTAACGCGCTTCATTCCGAAGAGAGTTTGGTGTTATCACAAGCGGCCTGCCAAAACGGTTATGCCGGAGTGCCTTCCCGGCTTCTTGCGAGAGTCCGAGGCATTTTGGGTTATCACGCGGCAAAAAACGCGGCGGTGATGTGCGAGACGGCAAAGCTTGTGGGGTTGCTGAGAGACGAGGGCATACCGGTGTTGCTGTGTAAAGGCGCAGCAATCAAGTGTCTGTACGGACCCAACAGAGTCCGGCATATGTGGGACGCCGATTTCGCAGTGCCAAAACGCGATTACGCGAGAGCGATAGAACTTGCCCGAAGCAACGGGTATGAGGGTCTTGCCGCAAGACATTCCGTTGATATGCGCGGGGCGAGCGGAAATGCGCTGGATATCCACAGCGTTTTTATGAGAGAGCTGTTGATCGGCGGAGACGATGCGGTGTGGAAACGAGCGGTTCCCGCTTCATTTTACGGGCAGGAAGTCCTTGTCCCCTGTCAAGAGGATTTGGTGATACAGCTGCTGATCAATGCCGCATTTGATTTCGCGCAGGGCTTAAACCCTTTTAAATGGGTCGCGGACATGGTCAATTTTTTGCCGGGCTGTGAAATTGACAAGTTGATTGATTATGCAAAAGAGCTTGGTGTGGGCGCACAAGTCACCTTTTCTTTAAAGATATTGCAGCCCGTCTTGCCGGAATTATGTGATTATGGTAAAATAGCTTTGGGTTTGCGCGATAAAAGCAATGCGATGATGTTTCGGAAACTTAGAAATCTCTCGGTCAGTTATCCGCGTTATTTAAAAGCATATCGAAGCAAAAGCGCAAGTTACATATTTTCTTCGCTGAGAGCCAAATGGGACGAGCACAGCTACCTCTGCGGAAAGAGGCGCCTCATTTACCGAATGGTGCATTTCCCCGCATTCATAAAATCCTGCGTCGGGGGAAAAAACCCGGTTAAAAGTTTGTCGGATCGGTTGCGAAGACATCGGGAGATGATCGAATGAGCGCGGTTTGTGAACGGTTTCAAATGCACTGTTCGGATTTGATATGCAAAACCGTCAGTATCGGCGGCATCGGAATCCGGCTGAATTTTGCCGACGGGGAATTATATGATAAAGTAAAAACTTCGCTGGATTTTCCGGGTGGCAAGGCCGAATGGGAGTTGTACATATACCGCCGTAAATTCGATAAGACGCCCTCTGAAGCGAAAAACGGCTACGGCTTCCGCAAAAGCGAAAGAGGGGTGTTTTGCTCGTTCGGCGGGTGCGCCGAAATGGGCGTCGATTATGTGACGCGCGAGGGTTTTATATGTTTCAACTCCGGTATGCCAATCCCTTTCGAATATCAATGCCATCCCCTTCGGGCATTGCTTCATTACATCATGCTTCAAAGCGGCAAATTGCTGCTGCACAGCGCTGCGGTCGGATTGGGCGAAACGGGCATCATGATCTCATCATCCGGAGGACATGGGAAATCCACGTTGGCAATTGCCGCTCTTTTACATGGAATGCAATACCTGGGTGACGATTATATTATTTTTTCTCAAGATGCCCACCGTGCCGAAATGCTGTATACCAGCGGTTATTTGAACAGGGATTCGATTGAAATGATGCCGGAATTGAAACGGTGCGCATGTGCGTCCGACCCATCTCGAAACCACAAAACCCTTTTAAATCTTTCGGCATATAAGAACCGTTATTCGAGCGGGTTTTTAATCCGTGCGATTGTCTTTCCCGTCATCAGTGACAGAGGTAAAATCGAAATTGTACCGGTTCCGCCCCATATACCGACTGCTCATTTGGCCGTTTCAACAGCTGCCCAGATATCAGATCCGGATAAAAACAGGTTTATAACGACGGTGATGGCCGCGGTCAAAGGGATCCCCGCATATCAAATTTCGCTCACCCGGGATCTGACCGCGAATTGTACGGTTTTATCGAATTTCGTTAAAAAATTGAAGGAGGAACAATCTGATGAACTACACACTGAACAAGGCGGAGATGTTTTTCGACCTGGCCGATGAGCAGGCGATCATCATCGACACGATGCAGGGGTTTTATTATGCCGTGAATAAACTGGGGTCGTTGCTGCTCGACGCGGTTTTAAAAGGCGGGACCTTGGAGAGCGCTGAAAAAGCGCTTCAAAAACTCGGCGCTCCGGAGGATATCGGCACGCGCATCAAAGGTTTTTTCGAGCAGCTGCACGAGTACCGCATTGTGATTTTGGGCGAGGGGACGAACGAAATCACCTTATCGGAAGACGCCGTTTCGGAGGGTTTTACGTTGGAGATCAATATGTATGACGATATGGCGGATTTATTGACTGCGGATCCGATTCACGATGTGGATGAGACCTTCGGTTGGCCCGAAAAAAAAGAAACGCTGGATTGAGGTGGAAAAATGGGGAAGATTTCTGTTTTGATTCCCACATACAATTACGGACGTTTTCTCGGGGAATGTCTGGATTCGGTATTTGCTCAGACCTATCGGGATTTCGAGGTCATTGTCGCCGATGACGGCTCGACTGATGACACCGAAAAGATTGCCTGCTCGTACCCTTTACGCTATTATAAGCTTGAACACAGGGGCATTTCGGCAACGCGAAATTTTTTGTTGGATCAGGCGGCGGGTGATTTCATCTCGTTTATCGACTCCGACGACATGTGCGTGCCGGATAAACTGGCGCTTCAGATGGCGGAATTTGAGAGGGATCCGGATTTGCAAGCGGTTTTCAGCACGGCCGAAATTTGGGTTGATCAGGAAGTCCGGCAAATAAACGAATGTGTTGCGGCGGAATCGGAGAACGTAACTTTTTATTTTCCGAGTGCTTTGTTTAGGAGAGAAGCCGTTGAACGCTGCGGAAAATTTGACGAAACTTTACGCATCGGTGAGGATACCGCCTATATGTCCAAGTTTCATCTGCTCAATTTAAAGTATATGGTATTGCCCCTGATGCTGTACCGACGCCGGTTTCACAATAACAATACCATATATACCCGAAATGCGGGTGAAGATCGGAAACTGTTGTTAAGAATCGTCGGAAATATCCGGAGAAATTTGAATGAATAATACAATATCCGTAATTATCCCCTTGTATAACTGTGAGAAGTATATCGGGGAAGCGATAGAGAGCGTAAAAGGACAAGCGTATCAGCCGCAAATCATAGTGGTTGATGACGGCTCGACAGACGGCGGTTCCGGAATTGCGGAGGCGTCGGGTGCGATTGTCCTCCGGCAGCGGCGAAAGCGGACTGCAGCCGCCCGGAACGCGGGGATCAGCGCCGCCACCGGCGAATTCATTTTTTTTACAGACAGTGACGACATCGTGTGTGAGGGTGCGTTTTCCGCGCTGATGGCGGGATTCGACCGAAAGACCGATGTGGTTTACGGCATGATTTCGGAATTTGTCTCCGATGAACTGCCGGATGAGGAAAAACAAAAACTCCGCCCGAGGACGGAGCCGTATTTCGGGCAGTTTCACGGTTCCGCGCTCATTCGGCGCAGGGTATTGGATAAGATTCAATTTGATGAGACGTTGAAAACCGGTGAAGGGATCAAATTTACGCAGAGTGTGCGGGAAAATTTCCGGGTGAAGCAAATAAACACGACGGTCATGCGGCGCAGGTTGCATTTTAATAATCTCGGAAGGACAGAAAAGCAACAGGAAACAAGGGACTACGCGTCGTTGATCAGAGAGAGATTGAAAGAAAAGGTTGAGCGGTCATCTCCGTGAAAAGAGTTATCCGACGGATCGGCAGCGTCAACGCTCGATTTTGATCTCGACGTCTTTGGGCAGCGCGAGACCGGCTTCGACTTCCATCACTTTTAGCATGGCGGTGCAGACCGGACAGGCGGTGTGCTTGAGGTGCGGGGACACAACGCGGTAGATCTCGGTCTCGCAGGGCTTTTTGAACATCTCGACCAGCGGGTCCATCGGCCCGAGCTCCTTCGCGCCCGCCGTCACCATCGGGCAGTCGCTCTCCACCTTGAGTTCGATCAAATCGTCGTCGTCGGTCGTTGCCGTGATCGTGGTCTCAAAACCGCAAATTCCGGCTTTGACATGCGCTTTCGCCATTTTGTTTACCTCTTTTTTATGTATTTGCATGGTGAAATGATCAATGAAACACGGCGGTCCACTTTTGATTTTCGCTGTTATATTCGTAAATCAGTTCGGTGAGAGCGTCGTCGTCAAATAACCGGAGCGTGTCGAAAAAGCCCCGGGCGACGGGGAGATTTTTCAGATCATCCCGGTCAACCCAAACCATCTTTCCCTCTTCGGATGAGGACAGATCTCCGGAAAACCGATCGGTTTTGAACAGCAATACGACGTAGCGCCCCCCGTCCGCCTCGAATTGCTTGATTCCGCACATTTGAGGGTTTTGAACGGTCAACCCGGTCTCCTCCTTGATCTCGCGGATGACCGCTTTCACAAAGGACTCGTTTTTTTCGACGTGTCCGCCGGGGAACGTGAGGCCGCGCCAATCCTCTTTCAGACGGTTTTGCAATAAAATTTTGTTGCCGTCGCAGACCATGCACAGCACCGTCAACGTCGCATTTTCACCGGCGGTCATGCTCTGAACCCCACCGTTCATAAAGCGATTTCGGCGCGCAGGGAATTGCCCAAAAACGGGATCAGCAGGCCGTCGTCCTCGGGTTTTGCGCCGGGGAATTTCGGCGTGGTTTTATCCGGGGTGCGGACGTGTAAAAACACTTTTTCAAGCGGGATATGACCGGGTTTGAGAGCGAAGTCAAAGAACAGAGTCGAGCTCTTGCGTTCAATCGTATAATTGACATCGCCGAAGTCGGTGCGGATATTTTCGATATGAATGCGCTCGCCGTCCGCCATCCACTCGCGGGGCAGCATGCGGGCAATATGTAAAACGCCGCATTTTTCGGTCACAAGGCCGTCGCGGATAAACTGCATCAGGGCGTTCGGGGTGAAGGTATGCTGGATGTCGCCCGTGATCTTGGTCGCGCCGGGCTCGGGCATGCGCTCCTCGCACCAGGTGAACAGCGGCGTGCCGTGGTTGAGGGTGATCGGCAGGTAGGCGGCCGCCTCGTCGATCTCGCCGCGCGCGACATGCCCTCTGGCAATCTGGTCGAGCGCCATCGCCACCCAGAGGCCGCCCTGCATCCAGCCGAGGTCGACCGGGACGCCGCCCTCGCCGCGGGTGCGGGTCAGGTGGCGCATTGTGCCCTCGGCCAACAAGTCGGACGGACTCATCAGGTCGATCCCCTCCATGAACGGCAGCACCGCGCCGAAGCGGCTGCCCGAGGTCTTGCCGGGGACCGCGGGAATCCAGCGGTAGCCGTCCTCCTCGATCGAGCCGCGCTTCATGGCCTCGTAGGTGCAGGCCCAGAGGTCGTCGAGCTCGGGCTGTAATTCGGCGATGATTTCGGGTTGATTCAACACCTTGGCGGCGTAAATCACGTCTTTGAGGGTCTGGCAGTGGGCGACGCTCGCCATATAAAAATGGCCGAAATAGTCGTCGCCGTCCATCAGGCCGCCGTCGCCCATGCTGCGCGGCAGCATGCCGTAATAGAGCACCTTTTCGCCGTTTTTATCGGTGATTTTGGTCTTGTTGCGGGCGTTCTTGATATACCGGCAATGCGCGGCCATGCGCTCCGTCGGGATTTTGAGGGCGTTTTTGTCGCCCGTGAGCTCGTAATAGCGGATATAAAAGTGCATGCGGTACATCTGCGTCCATAAGATGTGGTGGCCCCAGACGCGCAGATCGTCCCAGCGGCCGTCCGGCTCCTGAAACAGCATCAGGATGTCCACCATTTCGGAGGAGATGTCCAAAAAGCCGAACGACGCCAGGATCAGCGAGGCGATGGTCGGTTCGACGGTGTTGGTGGCGCGGTACATCTCCGAGCCGGCGATCCCGGCGGTGTAGCCCCCGACGGCGCGCTCGCGCATGACAAAGATGTCGGCGAAGCAGGCGTAAAACGCGTCCTCGACCGTCTTGTCGGGCAGCTCGATTTTGCCGGCGCGTTCAAAGATCGCCGCCCATTTCGAGAGGCCCCACTCGATCTCGGCGTCCCAGTCGCGGCCCGTCCATTCTTCAAGCGAATCAAAGGTGATTTTGCGCGGGATGACGAGATATAAATCCCGTTTTTCGCCGGGATTCAAAGTCAGCCCCATGCGCGCCTGACGCACTTTGTCCGGTTTGATATCGTCGCCGCCGAGGCAGAAGGCCAGCACGCGGTCGGCGCGTTCGTGCATATGGGGCAGCAGCGCGTTAAAACGCGCGTCGTCCTCCATCCACAGGAGGTTGAAACAAAACTGCTTGGTCATTGCGCTGATATCGAGTTCGACCGGCTCACCGCCCGTGTTTTCGGCTGTGATGCGCATCGCCATCGCGTCGCGGCAGGGGGCGGTGAAGGTATGTATAGAAGCCGATTTTCCCGAGAGCGTGCATTCCAGCGCGGGATAGCGGTTTTGATAGCGACGGTATGCGGCGGTCTTCATCGGCTCGCCGTTTTCCGTGGCCGAGACGGTGATCGTCCAGTCGATTTTCGGCCAGGCGAACGCGCCGAACGGCACCCGCGTCAGGTCGCCGTCGGACCACGAGAGTGCGATCCGGTCGGCGCCGACGTCGGCCAGCAATTTAAACCCGTCGGACGGCAGGCAGACGGTTAGGCGGTGGGGGAACCCGAAGGAATGGGAAAAATCGATTTGGGTGCGCATATTATGTAAACCTCCTGTGCGTAAAATTAAAATTAAAAGTAAAAAATAAAAGTAGTAAAAGTTTATATATTCTAATAAAAAGTTGAGACAGGATGAAGTGGGGATTTTAAACAGACCACCCCGCCCTGCGGGCACCCCTCCGAGGGAGGGAATTTCGCTTTCGTTCCCCCGTCTATGAATTTCAATTTTCCATACGCGCGGGCGGCCACATAGGGCCGCCCCTACGGTAAAAACCAGTTCCCCGCCTACCGATTTCTATTTTCTATTTTCCAACTACCGTTTTCGCGGGCTGTTCGCCCGCTCGGAAGGGTCACATCGGATGCGATCCGAGACCCTTCCCTACACAAACCCGTTCCCTCGTCTACCAATTTCCAAGTTCCATACGCGCGGGCGGCCACATAGGGCCGCCCCTACGGTAAAAACCCGTTCCCCGCCTACCGATTTCTATTTCCCAATTTCCAATACCTATACAAACACTGCTCCCCGCCATGTCGTAGATGCGGATTTTTGATAACCTGCCTAATTACTTAAACAGGAGGGACGCCGCCGGTCGGTTTTGTGCTTCCAACATCCGCAATTTCTTGCGGGAGGCCTGCATTCCCGCCGGCCGAGGAGGCGTCCGATTACGAGAAGTTGTAGGGTTATAAAAACCGCAATTCGCATACATGGCAGGGAGATAGCGAATTCTTCGAATTCGCTTATTTCCGACGAAATATTCTTGTGCGCCGAAAGCCGGGTGTGAATTCGGAAACCGAATTCGATTGGCAAAAATATTTCCGACGAAATATTCTTGTGCGCCGAAAGCCGGGTGCGAATTCGGAAACCGAATTCGCCTGGCAAGAATGTCTCTTGCGCGGCATTCTTGATGTGGCAGATTAAAACTCCGGGGAATCCGTAAACATGAATTTGCTTGGTGTGGCGCTTCAATTGTTTCACGGATTCGCTTATATGGAGGGATTTATTGATTCCCGTCTCCATTCTCGTCCGCGTCTTCTTCAAAAGCGACCTCGAAAGCGGCGGAGACCCGCTGGAATTCCTGGTCGTCTTCGATGATCTCGAATATCTCTTCGCCGTTTTCCTCTGTGATTTTGACGATATAGACGTCTTCTTCTTCGTTGTGGTCGCATTCATCGTCGGTACAGACCGGAAGAAGCGCCGCGTAGCGCCCGCCGTCGACCTCGAGTTCTTTGACGATCTCGAATTCGTATTCGTTGCCCTCCTCGTCGGTTAGGGTGACGAAATCGTTGCCGTATTCTTCGCTCATGGTGATTGCCTCCACATTATGATATGATTTTGATGACGGTGATCGAACCCGGACGCAGATAGAGATATTCGCGCAGCGGGCTGAGCGTGCCGGTTTGCGTGTAGTCGCCGGTTTGGTCTGTGACGAAAAACCGCGCTTCGTATTTGGCGGGAAGCCCTTTGAAGTCGAATCTGTATTCGCGCGCGGCGCCGTCGTAATTGGCGATCAACAGGACCTTTTCGGCGCCGGACTTGGCCGCGAGCACCTCGACGCCGTCCGCGCCGCCGGTGCATGCCGCCTGCTGCATTCCCGCGATCTCGTGAAAAGCCGCAAGCGCATAATAGGGTTTTTGCGGGACGCCGTAGGAGTCGAAGCAGGTGTCCCATCCGCCGCCCCCGTCGGAGCGATAGAAATTGGCGATTTGCACCGGCAGGTTCTGGAAGGTGATCATCGCCCCGAGGATATAGGCCGCCGCGCGGGCGCTTTTCATATCCTCGAACAGGGCCGCGCAAAAGTGTTCGCCGTTCGGGTCGCCGAGCTTTTGCCAGACGTCCTCGAATTCCCAGATATAATTATATTCGGTGCACAGCAGTTCGAGGTCGGGATAGCCGTTTTTTTCAAGGGTCGCGGCGATATAGTTTACG
Organism: uncultured Eubacteriales bacterium; assembly: GCA_964587625.1. GTDB lineage: Bacteria > Bacillota > Clostridia > Oscillospirales > JAKOTC01 > DAOPZJ01. The sequence goes on along the minus strand of CAZPLU010000021.1, from coordinate 15,146 downwards.
CGGCCGCGCAGCTTTTGGAAACTGTCGCCGTAGGCGTGGAACGAAAAGAAATCGAAGGCGTGGGGATGTTGTTTGAGCGCCGTTAAAAACCCCTCGAAAAAGGTTTTGCGCGACGGCTCGTCGACCGCGCAGGAGGCGTAGCCGCCGATTTTGAGCGACGGAAAACGCTGTTTCAGAATCGACGAGGCGGTACAGTAAAAGTCGTAAAATTGTTCGGGGGTGCCGCTCCATTGGCCCGCCATGGACATATCGGGGTTTCCGAGGTCGGCGTCGGGCTCGTTCCAGATCTCCCAGTATTGGATGTCGTAAAAAAACCCGTCGGCCCAGCCGAGGTTATAGTGCTCAATGATTTTACAGCAGACGCGTGCCCATTTATCATAGTCCTTCGGCGGCTGATTGTGAAAGCGGAACGGGCCTTTTTCCATGCTGTTTCCGAGCCGGTAGATGATGTCCATGCCCGCGTCCTTGACCGTTTTGATGTAATAATCGGTCGGGGCAAAGAAGTAGTTTTTGGGTTCGTTTTCGTCGGCGCCGAAATCGGGAAAGATCGCGGGGACATCGACGCAGGCGAGATGTTTGATAAAACTGTCGTGCAGACGGGTATAGGGCGGACCGACCCGCTTAAAATACTTGGCCGTGCACGGCGTCGGCGCGTTGCAAGTGCCGTTGACGGGTTTTACCGGCCCGACGGTTCGATCGAAATCGACGGTAAAATCGGGTTTTTCGGGGCGGTATTGATACTGATTAAGCAAAATTTCCATAACGGTGATTACTCCTCGATTCCGCCGTAGAACACGATTTCGACGCTGTTGATCACGACGTCTTCCAGCGGTTTATCACCTTCGCCGGTCTTGACGGCCGCGATTTTGTCGACGGTTTCCATGCCGTAGAACACAAAACCGAACACGGTATGTTTATAATCGAGGAATGGGGTTCCGCCGTATTGGCGGTAGACGTCGATCACCCCGCTCGAAAAGCGCTGCGGATTCTGCTGCATCTGGGAAATCAGCGCATCGGTGACGGTATCCAGCTGCACGACGAAAAACTGGCTGCTGTTGGTGTTGGCGTAACCGGTATTGGCCATCGAGAGCGCGCCGCGGAAATTGCGGGCGTCGGCGTTGAATTCGTCGTTGAAGTCGTTGCCCCAGAAGCTCTCGCCGTAATAACCCGTGCCCGAGGGGTCGCCGCCCTGGATCATGAAATCGTCGATGACCCGGTGGAAGATGACGCCGTCATAATAGCCGCTTGTAGCGAGTTCTTTGAAGTTGGTCACGGCGAGCGGTGCGGCGCCCGGGAAAAGGCGTATGCAGAAATCCCCTTTCGAGGTGTGCATCACGGCGATCTCTTCGCCGACTTCCGGTTCCCCGTAGAGACCGAAGCCATAATCGAGAATTTTGTCTTTTGCTTCGGCGGGGAGCGTCACGGTCTCGGCGGCGTAGTTTTTGTCCGGGTCGGAGGGCGTGCTGCTTTTGTTTCCGCTGATGGTCAAGGTCTTGTCACATCCCGTCAAAAAAGTAAAGAGAAACAGGGTCAGCGCGAAGAGTTTCTTTGCCATGTTTTTAACCGTCCTTGTGTAGTTTTGGGACGTTTGGCTCTTTTGGTTCAGCCAAAGGAGCCAAACTTTTCGCCGAGAATCCGGTTGAGCCGTTCCCGGACGTCTAAAATATATTCGTCGGTGCGCGGATAATGCTCAAATGTGAGCGTGCCGTCGGGGTCGATCAACGCCAGCACGGCCTCTTTTCCGATTTTAGCCGCGGCGGCGTCGAGCGCGCGCAGGTCGCACAGCGCCTCGTAAAAATGCAGGTAGTGCAGCGAGAGCACGGGGCCGTCCTTTCCGGGATAGACCGAAAACGCGTCGCCCGCCGGAAAAACGCTGTCGCCGTCGGTGTCGCGCCACGGGTCGAGCGGCCTGACAGACAGGTGGGTGTTCCAAAAATTATAACCCCACTGTAAAAAGCCCGCGATGTCGTATTTGAACAATTGGCTCGCGATCACGCGGGTGCGGCGTCCGGGCATCGCAATGAACCGGTTGCTGACCCTGTCGCCCTGGCCGCAGCAGTAGTATACCCACAGATCGGGGACTTTCGCCTCGATGAACGCCCCGGCGTGGTTGGTCGCCGCCACCGGTCTTTTTAAAAGCCCGTCTTTATAATAATCGAAATTGCTCAGCGCGTCAATGATTTTTTCGGCCGGAACAAATTCCCTGACCAGAGCCGCGCCGTCTTTGTAGTTTTCGACCGAGGTCTCGTTGGGCTCGTCGGAGACGTGGAACACGCAGTTTTCCCATTCGCCCGCCGATTTTAAATATGCGGTCAGAGCCGCTAAGAATTGACGCAAAAAGGTCTTGTATTCGGAACCGTGCGCGTCGGTCTCCCAGCCGAAGATGCGGCGCCGCTTCCCGGTTTTTTGCGCGATGATTTTCGGCGCGTGTTTGGCGCCCCATTGGGTATAAAGGTGCGAGATTTCAAAATATTCCATCCCCGCGCGTTTGGCGGTTTCAATCCAGCGGGCGAGCAGGGAGAAATCGAATTCGTATTCGCCGTTATTTTCCTCGACCCCCACCAATTGGACGGTCGGGCGCTCGGCGCCGACGCGGGTGTCGAGCGGCGGGGTGAAGACCGGCGTCAGGATCATATTCTGCCCGTGCTCGGCGGCGGTTTTCATATATTTTTCAATCAGTTCCCAGTGCTTTTCCGAAAAGACGGGGATGTCGTAATACTGCGCGATGCAGTCGGAGTGGAACCACTGGGTGTTGATGAGTTTTTGCTTGGGCAATTCAAAGCCGATGACGTCGAGGTCAAATTCGACCGCGGTCAATTCGCCGTGCTCGCTGTCGCCGAACACGAACACCAACTTATGTGCGCCGGGCTCGGGGCGAAACCTTGTCAAATCGACGCTGACCAGCAGGGAGCGCCATTCTTGATTGACCGCCGCGAGCTCGCCGCCTTTTTCAAACGGGAGCAGCGCGTCGGGCAAAAGTCCCGGCGAGCGGATGAGGTAGTCGCCGTCGTCGACGTTGGGGTAGCAGGCCAGCTTGACCGGAACCAACTCGACTTGATACAGCGACACCGCCTCGGCGAGGTCGCTCGCGACGCCGACGGTATAATAGGCGCGCATCTCGGTATGGCTTTGAAACGTGTAGGCGATTTGGAACGAAAACTTTTCGCCGTAACAGGCCGAAAACCGCGAAAATCCGTCCTTGGGTTCGGTGTTCGGCAGGATTTTTTCGAGTGAGGAGCAGGTTTTGAGTAAAATGGGCATATCGGCGTCCTTTCGGCGGTTGGGTAGGGGCGGTCCCATGTGACCGCCTGCGTTGTGTTTTGTTCGGGCGGCCACATGGGGCCGCCCCTACGGGTATGATTACTCCTCGTTCATGCCGCAGCATTTTTTGTACTTTTTGCCGCTGCCGCAGGGACAGGGGTCGTTGCGGCCGACCTTTTTGCCCTTGTTGACGACGGTCGTGACCGCCTTTTTCTCCTTGGGCAGCTTTTCGCCGTGGACGGCCTCGGCGGGTTTGGCCAGTTGGGTGCGCTGCATGGGTTCGGCGGAGCGCGGCATGACGGTTAAGACCGCCCGGACGGTGTCCTCGCGGATGATGGCGATCATCGCGTCGAACATCTCAAAGCCCTCGACGCGGTATTCGACGACCGGGTCGCGCTGGCTGTAGGAGCGCATATAAATGCCCTGCTTGAGATCGTCCATCGCGTCGATGTGGTCCATCCACTGGCGGTCGACGTTGCGCAGCAGCAAAATCCGCTCGACTTCGCGCATGTTTTCGCCAAAGAGCTTTTCACGCTTTTCGTATTCGGCGTCGGCGCGCTTTTGCAACAGGTCGATAAAGCCCTGTCTGCCCAAAGTTTTCAGTTCTTGCGGGGAGAGATCCTTGAAATCGCGTTCGCCGCACAACCAGCCCTTGAAGTGGTCGCGCAGCCCGTCGATGTTCCAATCGGCGCTGTCGCCGTCGGAGATGAAGGTGCCGACGCCGCTCTCAATGCACTCCGCGATCATGTCCGTGATGACCGGCTTTAAATCCTCGCCGTTCAAGACGCTTCTGCGCTGGCCGTAGATGATCTCGCGCTGGTGGTTCATGACGTCGTCGAAGTTCAGCACGCTCTTGCGGGTCTCGAAGTTGCGCTCCTCGACGCGTTTCTGGCAGTTTTCGATCAGGCGGGAGAACATGCCGGCCTCGATGGGCTGGTCGTCGGGGATGCGGAGCGTCTCCATCATCGAAGTCAGGCGCTCGCCGCCGAACAGGCGCATCAGATCGTCTTCAAGCGACAGGAAAAAGCGGCTCTCGCCGGGGTCGCCCTGGCGGCCCGAACGGCCGCGCAGCTGGTTGTCGATGCGCCTGGATTCGTGGCGCTCGGTGCCGATGATGAACAGTCCGCCCGCCGCGATGACCTCCTGCGCCGTATCGGAAATCTCGGTCTTGTGCTTTTCTAAAAAGGCGCTGTATTTTTCGCGCGCGGCCAAAATTTCCGCGTCCCCGGTCTGGGAGCGGCTGACGGCGTTGACGATCATCTCGTCGTCGAAGCCCTCTTTTGCCATGTCGTTTCGCGCCATATATTCGGCGTTTCCGCCGAGGATGATGTCGGTGCCGCGCCCGGCCATGTTGGTCGCGATCGTGACCGCGCCTTTTTTGCCGGCCTGCGCGACGATCATGGCCTCGCGCTCGTGGCGCTTGGCGTTCAATACCTCGTGTTTGACGCCCCTGCGTTTGAGCATGCCCGAGATGATCTCGGATTTTTCGATCGAGACCGTGCCGACCAGCACCGGCTGTTCTTTTTCGTGGCATTCGATGACCTGTTCGACGATGGCCTCGTATTTGGATTTGGTCGTCTTGTACAGCACGTCGTCGTGGTCGTCGCGGATCATCGGCTTGTTGGTCGGAATTTCAAGCACGTCGAGCGCATAGATGTCGCGGAATTCCTGTTCCTCGGTGAGCGCCGTGCCGGTCATGCCCGAGAGTTTTTTGTACAGGCGGAAGAAATTTTGGAAGGTGATGGTCGCCAGCGTCTTGGACTCGTTGGCGACTTTGACGCCCTCCTTGGCCTCGATGGCCTGGTGCAGACCGTCGTTATAGCGGCGGCCGTACATCAGACGGCCCGTGAATTCGTCGACGATGATGACCTCGTTGTCTTTGACGACATAGTCGACGTCGTTTTGCATGATGCCGCGCGCGCGAATGGCCTGGTTGATGTGGTGCGCCAGGGCGCCGTTTTCGGGGTCGGACAGGTTTTCGATTTGAAACGCCTTTTCGGCTTTGACGATGCCGTTGGCGGTCAGCGTGGCGGTCTTGCGCTTTTCGTCGACCACATAGTCGGCGGCGGCGAATTCCTCGGTGTCCTCAATCTCCTGTTTGTCGTCGACTTCTTTGATTTTGATCACGCGCAGGCGCTTGGCGAAATCGTCGGCACGCTGATACAGCTCGTTGGATTCCTCGGCCTGACCGGAGATGATCAGCGGCGTTCTGGCCTCGTCGATCAAGATCGAGTCGACCTCGTCGACGATGGCGAAATTGTGGCCGCGCTGCACCATCTGGGCCTTTTGAACGACCATGTTGTCGCGCAGATAGTCAAAACCAAATTCGTTGTTCGTGCCGTAGGTGATGTCGGCGGCGTAGGCCTTTTTGCGCACATCGTTGGGCACATCGTGTAAAATCAACCCCACGGACATGCCGAGGTAATTGTACAGCCGCCCCATCCATTCGCCTTGAAATTTTGCCAGGTAATCGTTGACCGTGACGATGTGGACGCCGTTTCCGCCCAGTGCGTTCAAATAGGCGGGCATGGTCGCGGTCAGGGTCTTGCCCTCGCCGGTCTTCATCTCGGCGATGCGGCCCTGATGCAGCACGATGCCGCCGATGACCTGCACGGGGAACGGCTTTTGTCCCAGCACCCGGACGCTTGCCTCGCGGCAGGCGGCGAAGGCGTCGGGGAGGATATCGTCGAGCGTGTCGCCGAGTTCCAGAAGCCCGCGCAGCCGCTCGGTCGTGCCGCGCAGCTCCTCCTCGGTCATATTTTTATATTTTTCCTCGAGCGCAAACACCTGATTCGCGATCGGCTGAACACGTTTCAACTCGCGCTGGCTGTGCGTGCCGAAGATTTTTTCAGCAAGTCCCATTCATTTTCTCCGTTCGTCGCCGCAAAAAGCGGTATCTCGAATTGGTTTTCGGCTGTGCAGCACCGTTGCATTCATCGTTGCATTCGCAACCACCATGCATTATAACACGATTTTGCAAAAAAATAAAGCCGGCGCCGGCATGATGCCGGTTTTAAACGCACCAAATAGAAAATGGAAAATGGGAATTGGAAATTGGTAGACGGGGGAGCGAAAATCCTTGCCGTAGGGGCGACCCCATGTGGTCGCCCGCCCGAATGGGAATTGGAAATTGGGAATTCGTAGACGGGAGGGTGGGTAAATGCCGACGGCGGGAGCGCTCTGAGCGATCGACTTCAAATCCGTATCCCGCCGAGGTTGCAATTATATGCGCGTAATGCTAAAATGAGAGCGAATTTTGATCGGGAGGGATAGCCGTGATTTTGGTCGTCGACGGCAACAGCATCATCAATCGCGCGTTTTACGGAATCAAGCTGCTCACGACCAAGGACGGCCGCTTCACCAACGCCGTCTACGGCTTTTTGAACATGCTCGACGCCATCCGCGAGCAGGTCAGACCTGACGGCGTCGCGGTCGCGTTCGATCTGCACGGCAAGACCTTCCGCCATGAGATGTACGAGCCGTATAAAGCCGGGCGAAAGGGCATGCCCGAGGAACTCGCCGCGCAGCTGCCCGTGACCAAGGAGGTTTTGGCAGCGCTCGGCTGCGAAATCGTGACCTGCCCGGGCTACGAGGCCGACGACATCCTCGGCGCGTATGCCGCCGCCTGCGAAAAGGCCGGCGAGCCCTGCGTGATCGCCACCGGCGACCGCGACAGTTTGCAACTGGTCCGAAAAAATATCGCCGTCCGGATCGCCAAGACCACGATGGGCGCGGCGGATTCGGTGTTATATGACGAGGCAAAAATCAAAGAGGATTACGGCGTGCCGCCAAAAGCTCTGATCGACGTCAAGGCGCTGGCGGGCGACAGTTCCGACAACATCCCGGGCGTGGCGGGCATCGGTCCGAAAACCGCCTGCGATTTGATCGCAAAATTCGGGTCGCTCGACGGAGTATACGACAACCTCGACAGCCCCGAGATCCGGGACGGCGTGCGTAAAAAGCTGATTCAAGACCGCGACAACGCTTATATATCGAAAGAGCTCGGCGCGATTGCGAGCGTGCTGCCGATAGAAATTGATTTGGACGAGTTGAAAACCCGGAAGCGCGATGAGATCAAGCTGCGCGCGCTGTTCGTCGAATTGGAATTTTTCCGGTTGTTGAAAAAGTACGGATTGGAAAACGCCGCCGTCGAAACAACGGCGGCCCCGCTTATCAAAACGACGGTCACGCGGGACAGCCGCGACATTTACGACATCAAGAATTATCATAAACAGCACCCGGAGGAGAGTTTGCCCGAAAACGTCTTTGATCCGATGCTCGCGGCCTATCTGATCAACCCGCTGGCGAACGGCTACGCGCTCGACCGGCTGTTGACCGAATACGGCTGCGGAAATGAAGAGGACGGATTCGAACTGCTTTGTCAGGTGCTTGCCGACAAGGTGGACGACATGGGCATGACGCCGCTGCTGCGCGACATCGAGCAGCCGCTGGCGGTGGTTCTCGGCGATATGGAGACGGTCGGCATCCGGGTGGAAAAGAGCGGCTTGGAACGGTACGGCGATGAGATGATCCGAAAGGCCGAGGCGGTCCGGCGGGAGGTCTGTGAGCTGGCGGGCGAGGAATTCAACATCGGGTCACCCAAACAGTTATCCCATATTTTGTTTGAAAAATTAGGACTGCCGACCGCGCGAAAGACCAAGAGCGGCTTCAGCACCGACGCGGAAGTGCTCGAGGCGCTGGCGCCCGAACATCCGATTGTCGAAAAGGTCCTATTATATCGCCAATACACCAAACTGGTTTCGACCTACTGCGAAGGACTTGCCAAACAGATCGCCGAAGACGGCAGAATCCACACGACGTTCATCCAGACCGAAACCCGCACCGGGCGCATCAGCAGCGCCGAACCGAATTTGCAAAATATCCCCGTCCGCACCGAATTGGGGCGGCAGCTGCGCGAGTTTTTTGTCGCCGAGCCGGGGTATACGCTGCTCGACGCCGACTACTCCCAAATCGAACTGCGCGTGCTTGCGGCGGTCGCGGGCGACGAGAACATGAAAGCCGCGTTCGCGGACGGATTGGACATCCACACCAAGACGGCCTCGGAGGTGTTCGGGCTGCCGGCGAATATGATCAACGCCACTTTGCGCAACCGCGCAAAAGCCGTCAATTTCGGCATTGTCTACGGCATCGGGGCGTTTTCGCTCTCCCGCGACATCGGGGTCACGGTCTCGGAGGCCGACCGGTATATCAAAAATTATTTGGCCGCATATCCCGACATCGCGAAATTTTTGGCGGACACGGTCGGACGCGCTAAAAAAGACGGATTTGTGACCACCCGGTTCGGGCGGCGCAGACCGCTGCCGGAACTCGGCTCGTCGAACGCGAACATCCGAAATTTCGGCGAGCGCGCTGCAAAAAACACCGCGATTCAAGGCACCGCCGCCGACATCATCAAAATTGCGATGATTAAAGTCGCAAAGCGGCTGAAAGACGAGGGGTTAAAGGCGAAATTGATTTTACAAATCCACGACGAATTGATTGTCGAAGCGCCGACGGACGAAGCCGATTTTGCCGCCGCGATTTTAAAAGAGGAGATGGAGCGGGCGGCGCAACTCGGCGTTCCGCTGGCCGCAGACGTCTCAAGAGGTCAGAATTGGCTCGAGGCGAAGGGATGAAAGTTGAAAAATGAGATTTTCAGCGGATGATTTCAGAAACGGGGAGTCCATGCTATGAATGTATTATTCGTCTGTACGGGCAACACCTGCCGCAGTCCGATGGCGGAGGGATTTGCGCGGGAGTATGCCCAAAAACGCGGACTTGACGCGGTGTGCAAAAGCGCGGGTCTCGCCGCCTTCGAGAGCGATACGGTCAGCGAAAACGCCGTTGCGGCGCTGGCGTCCGACGGACTGGGCGCAGTCACGACGCAGCCGGTGCGTTTCACTCGGGAATTGGGCGAGTGGGCCGACGCGATCTATGTGATGAGCGAACAACACCTCGATTTTATCAAAATGCGTTTTTCGGAATTTACGGAGAAGACCAAATTGCTCGGGGACGGCATTCCCGACCCTTACGGCAAGGATTTGAACGCCTATTTGGAATGCTACAGGCAGCTGAAAACTTATATCAGGGAGGTGCTTGATGGTTTCGGACATTGAGATCAAACCCCTCCTGCCGGAGTTTTATCGGGCGGTTTACGAGCTGGAAAACGCCGTTTTTTCATCGCCGAGGTCGCTCTCGGAGGTGAAAGAGGACGCCGAAAACCCGCGCATGGTTTTTTTGACGGCGTTTTGCGGCGGCGTGTTCGCCGGATACGGCGCGTTCGGCTATGTGTTGGACGAGGGGTATATCGGCAATATCGCGGTTTGCCCCGAATTTCGGCGGCACAAAGTCGCCTCGGCGATTTTGGATGAATTCGACCGAAAGGCAAAGGCGTTCGGGCTGCGGTTTTTGACGCTCGAGGTGCGCTCGAAAAACAACGGCGCAATCGGCTTGTACGAGAAGCGCGGGTATGTGAAAAAGGGCCTGCGCAGGGGTTTTTATATCAAGCCGGACGACGACGCACTGATTTATACGAAGGAATACGCGGGTGATAAATAGCTGTCATCCTGAGCGCAGCCGAAGGATCTCGGTACCTACAAGCCGACGGATGTGGTTTCCGAAACCTTCATCAGCCCGAGATTCCTCGGCTTCGCGGACGATGCGGCATCGTCCGCTCCGCTCGGAATGACAGTACAAATTGTCATCCTGAGCGCAGCCGAAGGATCTCGGTACCTACAAGCCGACAGATTTGTTTCTCGAAACCTTCATCAGCCCGAGATTCCTCAGAGCGTCACGAGGGGACGCTTTTGCGCTTCGGAATGACAGTACAAATTGTCATCACAAGTGTCGCAAGCGACGCTGCGTAGTCGAAGGAGCTCGCTCTCCGCAAGCCGACGGATGTGGTTTCCGAAACCTTCATCAGCCCGAGATTCCTCAGAGCGTCACGAGGGGACGCTTTTGCG
>CAZPLU010000021.1:0-4823 GCA_964587625.1 uncultured Eubacteriales bacterium | reverse complement strand
CGAAACCTTCATCAGCCCGAGATTCCTCAGAGCGTCACGAGGGGACGCTTTTGCGCTTCGGAATGACAGTACAAATTGTCATCACAAGCGTCGCAAGCGACGCTGCGTAGTCGAAGGATCTCGCTCTCCGCAAACCGACGGATGTGGTTTCCGAAACCTTCATCAGCCCGAGATTCCTCGGCTTCGCGGACGATGCGGCATCGTCCGCTCCGCTCACAATGACAGTGCTTGCGGTCGGAATGGCCATTGAAAATGACGGAAAGATGGTAACTCAATGAAAATATTGGCGATTGAGAGTTCATGTGACGAGACCGCAGCCGCGCTCGTGGAAAACGGGCGGACGGTGCTTTCTTCGCTTGTCAACTCGCAGGTCGCGGAGCACGCCGAGTACGGCGGTGTCGTGCCCGAGATCGCCTCCCGCCGTCACGTCGAAACCATCGTCGGGTTGGTGAGAGGTGCGCTTGAAAAAGCCGGCATGACGCTTTCGGAGGTCGACGCGGTGGCGGTGACCTGCTGTCCCGGGTTGATCGGGGCGCTGCTCGTCGGCGTGAATTTCGCCAAGGGGCTGGCTTACTCGGCGGGCAAGCCGCTCGTCGGCGTCCACCATATCCGGGGGCATGTGGCGGCGAACTATCTCGCGTATCCCGAACTCAAGCCGCCGTTTTTCGCCCTGATCGTCTCGGGCGGCCATACCGTGATTACACGGGTCGGGAATTATACGCAATTTGAGATTGTCGGAACCACCCGCGACGACGCGGCGGGAGAGGCGTTCGACAAGGCCGCCCGGGTGATGGGGTTTCCCTATCCCGGCGGGATCCATATCGACAAAGCGGCCAAAAACGGCGATCCGAACGCGTACAAGCTGCCGATGCCGGTGATCGAGGGTCGTCCGTATGATTTTTCCTTTTCGGGTCTCAAGACCGCCGTGGTCAACCTCGCGCACAACGCGCGGCAAAAGGGAGAGATATTGAACACGGACGATCTTGCGGCGAGCTTTCAGCACACGGCGGTCACGATGTTGTGCGACCGGTTTTTCGCGGCGGCGCGGGAATACGGGGAGAAGAAGCTGGTTTTAGCGGGCGGCGTCGCGGCCAATTCGGGATTGAGGGCCGAACTCGAAAAGCGGGCATCAGCGGGCGGGTATGAGTTGTTTGTCCCGCCGCTTTGGCTGTGCGCGGACAACGCGGCGATGATCGGCGCGCAGGCGTATTATGAATTTTCGGCGGGCCATGTTGCCGACAACACCCTGAACGGGTCCGCGTATAGGTCAATCGATTACGGAAGCGGGACTAAGAGTTTAAAATAAATTTTCGAACATAAATAGAGAAAAAGGATGGCTGCAGTGATGGAAAACATCGTGATCATCGGGGCGATGGCGGGCGAAATTAGGCCGCTCATCGACCTGCTCGGCGCGAGAAAAACCAAAAACGGCGATTGGAGCAAGGGGAATATTAAAATCTGTCACTCGGGGGTCGCCAAGGTGAACGCCGCGATCACGGCGCAGCGGGCGATTGATACTTATAAACCCAAATTCATTTTGAACATCGGCATCAGCGGGGCGCTCGACCCGTCGCTTGCGATTGGGGAAATCGTGGTCTGCGGGGCGTTTTCGTATCACGACGTCGCGCCCGACGAAGTTTTTGCCAATCACCCGACGCTCGGCGGCGAGCGCAAGGCCGATGAAAAATTGGTTGAAAAAGCCGCCGCCGCTTGCATAACGCTCGGTTTATCATACCGGACGGGCAAAGCGGTCAGCGGCGACCAGATTATTTTTGACGCGAATTATGCGAAAAAGTTGTTTGAAAAGGGCGGCGTGATTGTCGACATGGAGAGCGGCGCGCTGGCGCATGCGTGTCACGTTAATAAGATTCCGTTCTGCGCGGTTCGTGCGGTGTCGGATTTCGCGGACGAAAACGCTTTATCCGAAATGGAGCGGCAGGAGCATATTTTGGCGGTAAAGTTGGCGCAGGTTGCGGCGGAGATTATAGCGTAGGGCGGGGGCTTGCCCAAATGGTGGTTGGAAACTAGAAATTCGGAATTGGTAGACGGGGGACGTAAAATCTCACCGTAGGGTGCGGCCCTGTGTGGCCGCCCGCCCAAATGGTGGTTGGAAATTGGAACTTTATTCATAAATAATTCCCCTCCTTGGAGGGGTGGCGCGTAACGTCGGGGTGGTTAATTTTTCGGACAGCGGGGTTAGCCCGAGCAAGCCCCGCCCTGCATATTCCGGGAATTTTCAAACGCATCGGCAATTGTACAAAAATCGGCGACCGACAGTTGTTCGGCGCGCATAAGGGGGTCGAGGCCGGCCCCCGCCAATACGGCGGCGGTCTTTTCTTTTCCCCAAAGCGCCGACAGGGAATTATGCAATGTTTTGCGGCGCTGTCCGAACGCGGCGCGCACCACCGAAAAAAACAGCTTCTCGTCGGACGGTTTTACGGGGGGATTGTCGTAAAGATTCAGACGGAGGACTTGACAGTCGACATGCGGGGCGGGCAAAAAGCTGCCGCGCGAGACGTCGAATAAAACTTCGGGCTTGGAACGGTAATGCACGGTCACGCTGACCACGCCGCTCTCACGGGTCGGCGGCGCCGTACAAAGCCGCGCGGCGAGCTCTTTTTGCAGTAACAACGTAATGCCCTTGAAGTTTGCCCCGCTCTCCAAAAAACGCAGGATCAAATCGGTGGAGATATAAAACGGCAGGTTCGCGCAGACCACAACCGGCATGTCGCCGAAGTGTTCTTTTAACAATGCCGGCAGATCGAGTTTTAAAACATCGGAGAAGACGATTTCGACATTATCGAAGCCGCCGACCGTCTCGGCCAGCACGGGCGCAAGCCGTTTATCGAGTTCGACCGCGACCACTTTTTTTGCGCGTTCGGCAAGTTGGCGGGTCAGCATGCCCGCGCCGGGTCCGACCTCCAAAACGCCGATGCCGACGCAGCCGCAGGCAGCGGCCATTTTCGGGGACACGGCCGGATTGATCATAAAATTTTGGCCGATCGATTTGGTGAACGAGAAGCCGTGCCTTTTTAAAATGTCGTTGATTTCGGCGGCAGCAAGCGCCATTGAGCGGTTCCTCCATGATGAGATTTGTATCTTGACAGATCTAAAATACGAATAGTATAATAGAGGGGATTCGGGCGGCATATACATAAATTCGATGTATGATCGTTCAAATCGGTTGAAAGGGTGATTTTGTGAGACGCGATAAACATAATTATTATTTGGATATTGCCGAGACCGTGTTGGAACGGTCGACCTGCCTGCGCCGCAACTTCGGAGCCGTTATCGTCAAAAATGACGAGATCGTCTCGACCGGCTATAACGGCGCGCCGCGCGGCCGCGCCAACTGCTCGGATTTGAATTACTGCATCCGCAAAAAGCTGAACATCAAACGCGGGGAGCATTATGAGATTTGCCGCTCGGTCCACGCCGAGGCCAACGCGATCATCTCCGCGCCGCGCAATGAGATGCTCGACTCGACGCTGTATCTGGTCTGTAAAGACGCCGAGACCGGCGAGCTGATGTCGGGTACGATGCCCTGCACGATGTGCAAGCGGCTGATCATCAACGCGGGCGTCAAGACCGTGATCGTGCGCAACACGCCCGAGGACTATTCCATAATCGACGTACAGCGCGACTGGGTGGCGAGCGACGAGACGATGAGCGGGATTTTCAATTATTGATATGGCGGGCGTACCGCCTATATCGGGAATCCGTATGTGGCGCCGGAGTTTCGCAGAACTGATCCGGTCTTATTAGTTTCCCGATTTACCTTTTTGGGTGTTATATCCGATAAGGGCGATCAGGCGATCCGGGGCGAGGCGCGCACCAAAACGTCCGGCTTTGACGAAAAATCCGGGGTTGATCGGGGATTTGCCCCGCTCGATCCCTTTGATTGCACAGCGTGCGACCGACTCGGCGCCCATGCCCTTGATGCCGAAGGAAACGCCCGCGACGTCGTTGAATTCGGTGTCGAACGGGCCGGGACATAAAACCAAAACGCGCACGTTGCCGCCCGATTTTCGCAGTTCGGCGTCGACCGATTGGGACAATTTGAGCACATACGCCTTGGTCGCGTAATAGGTCGCCATCAGCGGACCGACGAAATAGGCGGCGACGCTGGCGACATTTAAAATCGTGCCGGAATTTTTGGCGGTCATCCCGGATAAAAACAGCTTCATCAGCGTGTGGAGCGCCTTGCAGTTGAGGTCGACCATCTCCAGTTCACGCGCCAGATCGGTCTCGGTAAATTCTCCGAAATATCCGAACCCGGCGTTGTTGACGAGCAGGTCGACGTCCTCGTCCGCGACCGCGTCAAACAGCGCCTTGCAGCCCTCGAAGGTACCGAGGTCGGCGGGGATCACGCGGGATTCGCCGGGCAAGATTTTGGCGAGTTCTTCGAGCCGGTCAACTCTGCGGGCGGCCAAAAGCGTGCGCCAGCCCTTTTGGGAGAGTTGTTTGGCGAGTTCCGAGCCGAGGCCGGAGCTCGCGCCGGTGATGAGAGCGGTTTTCATGGGTGCTATATCCTTTCTAGTGAGTGTAAAGTGTAGAGTGTAAAACGTAAAGTGACAGATCAGGAGTGAAAAATCAGGACATCGGTAAGTGATTTGTGTCAGGACAAGGGTAAGCCGGGTAAAAAGGAAAGTAAGCCAAGACCGACGGTATCGTGCAAAAGGACGGAGGAGGTGAAGAGCTTCAACAACTCATCGTGTCACTTCATTGTAAAATATCCAAAGGGAAAAAACAACAAGAATCCAAATTCAGGCTCTTTTCCTAAAACCGTGAAAGTGATATAATTCACTTGGTGGTGAAGAGGA
>CAZPLU010000020.1:0-44988 GCA_964587625.1 uncultured Eubacteriales bacterium | reverse complement strand
TTCCTGTCCCTCTCTATTTGCTTGAACTTTTTCACGGAAACAGGAAAAGAACCTCTCAACCGTTCTCGTTGACAAAAAGGGTGAATTTTGGTATAATCGGATAAAGTTCATATGGAGGTTTTACCCATGAAAGTGACAAAGGACTCCCTCATCGGCGATATTCTCGATTTCGACCGCACCACCGCGGCTTATTTCCTCGAGATGGGCATGCATTGCCTGGGCTGTCCGTCGGCCAGAGGCGAGACCATTGAGCAGGCCTGCCAAGTTCACGGCGTCGACGCAGACGAGCTGATCGACAAAATAAACGAACACTTGGGCGAAAAATAAAAAGTGCTCAAACTCAGGCCCCGGCTCGCGCTCGCGGCTTCGCTTGCCGGCGGGTGCGGGCGGATTGCGGACATCGGAACGGACCATGCGCTTTTATCGGCGTTCTTATTGTTGAACGCAAGCGCGCGGTCTGCGCTTTTATGTGATGTTGTCGAGGGGCCGCTCAAACGGGCGGCGGCGACGGTCAAGGTATATCGCCTCGAAGATAAAACCGAACTCCGGCTTTCCGACGGTTTTCAAAACGTCTCGGCGGAAGAATTCGACACCGCTCTGATCTGCGGGATGGGCGGTCTGAACATCCTCGAAATTTTGGCAAGGGCCGATTGGTACGGGCATGAAAAAAAGCGCTTGATTTTACAGCCGCAGACCGATGCGATTCATCTGCGGGCATTTCTTATCGACACCGGCTGCGAACTCCTCGGGGAGCGCGCCGTCATCGACTCAAACCATGCCTATTTGGTGATGTCCGTCCAAACGGGAGAGCGCGGTGTTTCGGCGGATTGGAACGGCTATGTCGATTTCAACCCCGATTGGGCAAACCGGCATGAAGCGATCTTCGGCAAACTGGATCCGGCGGGCGAGGCCGAAAAGGCATATTTAAAAGCGCTTTATAAACTGGCTGAAAGCCGTGCCGGGGGCGCCGAAATCGAACACAACGAGCCCGTGCGTCGGGCTTATTTACATATCTGCGAACGGATCGTCAAAGCGGTCGGAACCCCGTTATAGAAAGGCGGCTGTAAACATGAGCGCCGTAAAAGACATATACGATTTTTTGGACAGCGTCTGGAAATTCGGCAACATGCCGGAATACGACAATTCCGGGCTTTTGGTCGGCGGGCGCCATGCCCCGGTCACGAAAATCATGTGCTGTCTCGATGCGACCGCCGACGTGATCAAACAAGCCGGGGCGTTCGGCGCGCAACTGGTCGTCAGCCACCACCCGATCATTTTCGACCCGCTCAAGAAACTGGAAAGCGGCAATCCGGTTTATCTTGCGGCCGCCGCCGGCATCGCCGTGATTTCGGTGCATATCCCTCTCGACGAGCACATTGACGGCGCAAATAAAGTTTTGTGCGAATGTCTCGGGTTGATTTCCATGGGTCCGTTTGCGGAGAAAACAAGCCCCGGCGGCGACCGGCTCTGCGAGGGATGGGCAGGTGAATTGTCGTCGCCCAAATCCCCCCGGGAATTGGCGGTTGAAGTCGGGCAGAGATTGGGTGCGCCGGTCGTCTTCTGCGACGGCGGAAAACCCGTAAAATCAATCGCCGTCTGCGGCGGCAGCGGCAGCTTTTTAATCGAACAGGTCATAGAAGCGGGTTATGACTGTCTTGTGACTTCGCAATTGAAGCACGAAGATG
Organism: uncultured Eubacteriales bacterium; assembly: GCA_964587625.1. GTDB lineage: Bacteria > Bacillota > Clostridia > Oscillospirales > JAKOTC01 > DAOPZJ01. Next base: position 43,303 of record CAZPLU010000020.1, on the reverse strand, counting down.
TGCTGGCGGCAAAATCGGCGGGATTGGCGCTGATCGACGCGACCCATTTCGGCACTGAAATCCATATCGCGGGGATGCTGCGGGATAAGCTCGCGCAAAAATTCACCGAGATCGAAGTTGTTCTCGCGAAAGAGAGCAACCCGTTACAGCATGTTTAAGGAGATATTATGGCGGTTGACGGCGCGTTTTTGCATTTATTGATTCGCGAGTTGGAGGGCGCGATCGGCGGATTTGTGGACAAGATCCACCAGCCCTACCGCGACCAGCTCGTGTTCGTCTTGCGCACGAAAGACGGGCAAAAACGTCTGTTGATGACCTCCAAATCCGACGCCGCGCGCGTGCATTTCACCGAGCAAGATTACGAGAACCCCCCGCATCCGCCGATGCTGTGCATGCTGCTGCGCAAAATTTTTAACGGATCCAAACTGACCGCCGTCCGGCAGGACGGTATGGAACGGATTTTATTTTTCGATTTTACGGGTCGTAATGAACTCGGAGAACTGCAAATCATCACCGTCGCCGCCGAGCTGATGGGCCGTCACTCCAATTTGATTTTTCTCGATTCCGACGGCATGATCATCGACGCGGTCAAGCGCATCGGCGAAAACATCAGCGCCGTGCGCCAAATTTTCCCGGGTTTGAAATACGAACCGCCTCCGAAACAAAATAAGGTCTCTGTCAACACCATGGACCCGCGCGAATTCGTCGACACATTGGTGAAAGACAGCGCCGGAGTCCGATTGGAAAAAGCGTTTCTCGGTTCCGTTCAAGGGCTTTCGCCGTTCAACTGCGCCGAACTTTGTTACCGGGCAGTCGGCGAACAGGACATGGTCTGCGGCGAGTTGAACGCGCAGCAGCGCCAAGAACTGATTTTCGCCATTGAGCGCTGCCAACGGCGAATCGAAAATGATGACGTCTGTCCGACGGCGGTTTTCAGCCCGATCGGCGCGGCGGTCGACTTTTCGTTTATGCCGCTCGCCCGTTACGACCCGGAAAATCAAAGGCGGTACGAGACGCTTTCGCGGTTGCTCGACGCGTTTTACCACGCCAAGGAACACCGCGACCGTCAGCGCCAGAGCAGCCGTGACTTGTATAAACTCGTCGAAAACGCCGCCGACAGAATCCGGCGAAGGATGTTGGGGCGCGCGCAGGAATGCGAGGAGACCAAAAACGCCGACAAATACCGTATTTACGGCGATTTGGTCATGGCAAACCTCTATGCGATTCAAAAAGGCGACACCACGCTCCATACGGCCGATTACACCGACCCGGAACAAAAGACCGTTTCGATCGCGCTCCAAAACGACCTCACCCCGAATCAAAACGCCCAGCGGTACTATAAACTCTACCGAAAAGCCGACAATGCCGCCAAGCTGCTGACCGGACTTATCGAAAAAGACCGTGAGGAACTGATCTATCTCGATACGGTTGCGTATGCGCTTGAAAACACCGAGGATTCGGCGGACATTGTGCAAATTCGCGAGGAACTTGCGGCGCAGGGATATCTCAAAAATCGAGCCGCCCAAAAGCATAAACACAAGGGCGAATCGCAGCCGCGCCGGTTCAAAAGCAGCGGTGGGTTTGATATTTTGGTCGGCAGGAACAACCGCCAAAACGATATGCTGACTTTTAAAAAGGCGCAGGGCAATGACATCTGGATGCACGCGCGCGGCATTCCCGGCAGCCATGTCATCGTCGCGACGGCGGGGAGGCAGCCCGATGAACAGACGCTCACCGAGGCGGCGACTTTGGCGGCGCTGTATTCCGAGAACGGCAAGGGTGTCCGGGTTCCGGTCGATTATACCGCGGTCAAGCGCGTCAAGAAGCCGGCCGGCTCTCCGCCGGGTTTTGTGAACTATTTCGATTATCAAACAACTTATGCGGATCCGGACGAGGCGCTTGCGGACATGCTCAAGGCGGATTGACAAAAAAACCTGCTTTGCAGTATACTGAATTCAAATTTCGACTTTTTTCAAAGGAGCCGGCTTGTGGTAGACAGGAAATGGAGCTTTTACGCCACCGACCGTGAAGCGGTCGTCGAGATGGCGCAGGACAATTCAATAACGCGGCTGCAGGCGGCGCTTTTATATAACCGGGGCATCACGGCGCCCGAGGAGATCGAAGCGTTTTTCTCCGGCGGCGGCGAACACGGAATCGAAGAACCGTTTGCGCTGATGGATATGGATCGGGCCGTCGAACGCATCCGCACCGCGCTTGAAAACAAAGAGCGGATTTGTGTTTTCGGCGACTACGACGCCGACGGCGTGACCTCTACCGTGATGATTTTCGACTACCTCAACAAGCTCGGAGCAGACGTGACTTGGTGCCTGCCGTCGCGTGAAGAGGGCGGATACGGCATGCACGACGCCATCATAGACGACCTTGTAAACGACCATATCAACCTGATCGTCACCGTGGATAACGGGGTGACGGCATTCGACGAGATCAAGCGGGCAAGGGAACTGGGCATCGACGTGGTTGTCACCGACCACCACACCGCTCCGCCTCAGCTTCCGGATTGCATCGTCGTCAACCCGCATCGGCACGACTGCCCCAGCAAATTCAAAGACCTGTGCGGCGCAGGGGTGGCGTTTAAACTCATCTGTGCGCTCGAGGAGGACATCGAGTCGGTGCTTGACCGCTACGGCGATTTGCTCACGGTCGCCACCATCGCAGATATCGTGCCGCTGACCGGTGAAAACCGCATCTTTGTCAAGAACGGTTTTGACGTCTTAAAAGAAACTCGAAATCTCGGATTAAAAGCGCTGATGACAAGTTCAGGCATGAATATGCGCCTCAATGTGCAGTCGGTGGCCTATATGCTCGCCCCGCGCATCAACTCCGCGGGACGGATGGGCGACGCCGCCGATTCCGCCCGCCTGTTGATGGCAAATACCAAAGAGGAGGCAGAGTTATACGCCAAAAAGCTCGAGGAGTATAACGCAAAACGCCAACAGGCCGAACTGCGGATTTTTAATGAGGCCAATGAAAAATATTCCGGCGTGGACGAAATTCGACATGCGCCCGTCGGCGTGGTTTGGGGCGAGGGCTGGGAAAACGGCGTCGTCGGCATTGTGGCGGCAAAGCTCGTCGAAAAATACGGCAAGCCGTTTTTGGTCTTCGGAATCAAAGACGGCGTCGCAACCGGCTCGGGACGCAGCGTCGAGGGCTTTTCCATCTACGACGCGGTGAACAGCTGCAAGCAACTCTTCATAAAATACGGCGGACACGCACAAGCGGTCGGGCTGACAATTTCGGCGGAAAAACTCCCCGAATTTTCAAAGGCGATCAACGAGTATACGGAGCCGCTGGGACAAATCCCGCCGAACTCATTTAAAATAGACGGCTATCTGCGCCCTCAACAGCTTGTTATGGACGTTTTTTCACAAATTGACGAATTGGAGCCGTTCGGTCGCGAAAATCCCGTGCCGATCTTTTGTCTTTCGGGAGTGACGATAAAAAACATCAGGGGCATGCGCAGCGGCAATCACTGCATGATTGAAATCGAAAAGGACGGCGCGGCTGTCATGCTGCTGCTGTTCGGCACTTCACAAAGCCAGATGTGTCATCGCGAGGGCGACAAAGTCGACGTCTTGGTGACACTCGGCTGCCGTGAATACAACGGCAACGTCGAGTTGTCGATTGTGGCAAAGGACATCCGCTATACGGGTTTCGATCAGGATAATTATTTCGACGGTAAATTTGAGTTTGACCGCTGCATCCGAAAGGGTGAAAAACCCGCGCGGCCCATCACAAGAGAGGACACGGCGGCGGTATTCCGGGCGATCAAGAGCGGCAATAATGCCCTGACCACAGGCGGATGTTTGGCGCATATCCTCGGTGATCAGATGGATTATTATCAAATATCGATGTGTCTGGAAGTGCTGCGCGAATTGGAATTAATCCTCGTCGACAACGGAATGATCACACCGGCGGAAACATCAAGTCGAAAGAAAAAGGATCTCGCGGAGTCGGCGCTGTTCCGGCATGCAAACGGATTGCCCGATCCGGCCCAACGATAAGTGAAGAGGAGGACTTGTGTGAGCGACGAGACGACAGTTGAATATGAGACCTACTTCGCCCCGTTGAAAGCCGAGCTCGAGGCCGTATTCACGCCTGCCGAATTTAAAAAGATCGAACAGGCCTTTGAGCTTGCCGCCAAGAGCCATCAAGGGCAAAAACGTTCCTCGGGAGAGCCGTACATCACCCATCCGATGGCCGTTACGCGCATTTTACTCGAGGATTTGGGCATGGACTGCGAGACCATCTGCGCGTCGCTTTTACACGATGTGATGGAGGACTGCGGCGTCAGCCGCAAGACAATCACGGGGAAATTCGGAAAAGCGGTCGCCGATTTGGTCGACGGCGTCTCCAAGCTGGGTAACATCAAATACACCTCAAAAGATGAGCAGCAGTCGGAAAATATCCGAAAAATGCTGCTGGCGATGAGCCACGACATCCGCGTGATGATTATTAAATTGGCCGACCGGCTGCACAATATGCGCACGCTCAAATACCGCACCGAGGTGAAACAACGCGAAACGGCGCTTGAGACCATGGAAATTTACGCCCCCATCGCCCATCGCCTCGGTATGCACGCGCTCAAAAACGAACTCGAAGACCATTCGATCCGATGCCTCGACCCGATCGGCTGTGCCGAAATCGAGGCGAAAATCGCCATGAACACCCGAGAGCAGTCCGATTTTTTGGACGACATCAAAAGACAAATTTCCGAGAGCTTTCGCGACTGCGGCTTTGAATACCGGGTCGACGGCCGTATCAAAAGCATGTGCGGGATTTATCGGAAAGTGTATATCGAAAACCGGGACGTCTACGATACTTTTGCGGTGCGCATCATTGTCAACGCGATCAACGAGTGTTATATGGCGCTCGGCATCATCCACGATACATTTAAGCCGATTCCCGATCGTTTCAAGGATTTTATCTCATTGCCGAAAAACAACGGTTACCGCTCCATCCATACCACGGTGATCAGCAACCGGGGAATTCCGTTTGAGATTCAGATTCGCACGTTCGGGATGCATCAAGAGGCGGAATACGGCATCGCCGCCCATTGGAAATACAAAGTCGGCATCGAGGACGCAGACGTAAAAAACGCCCGTTTCGAAAAGCGTGTCAAATGGCTGCGCGAGATGCTCGAGGCCAAAGACGAGGCCGACGGCGAAGAAGACCTGCGCAACGCCATCAAAGCCGAGCTGACCGACGACGACGTGTTCGTTTTTACACCCAAGGGCGAAGTGCGCGTGCTGCCCTGGGGCGCGACGATCATCGACTTCGCCTACGCCATCCACTCCGCCGTCGGCAACCGTATGAACGGCGCAAAAGTCAACGGGAGGATCACGCCGATCGATTCCGCGTTGGTCTCGGGGACGGTCATCGAAATTTTGACCACTTCGGCGAAGGGACATGGTCCGAGCCGCGACTGGCTCAAATCGGCCAAGACCAGCGAGGCCCGCAACAAAATCCGCCAGTGGTTCAAGCGCGAGCGCCGCGACGAGAACATCGCCCAAGGGCGTGACGATTTCGAGCGCGAGGCGCGCCGCATCAACCCGCGCCTGACGCAGGAGCAATACCAGTCGATTTTGACCGATACCGTCCGCCGCAACCACTTTTTGCAAGAGGAGGATTTTTTCGCCTCGATCGGGTACGGCGGCATATTGATTTCAAAACTGCTTCCGAAATTGCGCGAGGACTGCGCCAGATTCAACGCGCCCGACGTCGATGCGATCAAACCCGCCGCACCGCCGCCCAAGGTCACGCGCAACAGCGGAGGCGTGAATGTCGAGGGTTTCGACAACTGCCTTGTCAAATTCGCCAAGTGTTGCAACCCGGTCCCGGGCGACGACATCATCGGATTCGTCACAAGGGGCGGCGGCGTCGCCGTCCATCGGCGTAACTGCAATAATGTGACCAAAAACATCAGCAAAGAACCCGGCAGATGGCTCAATTCCGCGTGGGCCGTCAAAGACGGCGAGGTTTACAAGGCGGTGCTGTCCTTGATGACAACGCCCAATTCAAATCTGTTCAACACCATTTCACAGCTTTTGGCCGCTGAAAACCTGTTCACCGAGGGCATCCTGCTGATCGGCAAACACGAAAAAGGCGACGAGTACGAGGTTGTCGTGCGGGTCGGCAGCAATCAGCAGTTGAGGGGTCTTGTCTCCAAGCTCTCCGGCATCCCCGGCGTACTCTGGGCGAAGCGAATCTGATGTTTGACAATATATACTTAATTTGTATAATATATTGACAAGCTGTTGCCATCGGTTGTAGAATAGATATGGCGAACCCAAGAACAGGGGAGCCGCAATGCAGTAAAAGGAGAACCGTTAAAAATGACGAAAAAGGTATTATCACTGGTTTTTGCATTATTTTTATTCGCGGCGATGGGTTGTTCCAACGCCTCCTCAACTCCGGCCTCTTCCGCGCCCGGGATTGAAACGGTCAAAATCGCCGCGCTTCAGGGGCCGACCGCACTGTCTTTCCTGAAAATGTGGGACGACGGCACCAAACTGGACGGCAAGAAAGCCGAATATGAATTGCTTGCCGCACCGGACGCGATGGTCGCCGAATTGGCAAAAGACACTTACGACATCGCCTGCCTGCCGCTGAACACGGCGGCAAACCTTTTCAACAAAGGCACGGATTACCGCCTTGTCGGCATCTGCACCTGGGGCAATATGTATATCATCAGCGCCGACACCACCATCACCTCGCTGGCCGATCTGTCGGGAAAGACGATTGCGGTCTCCCAGCAGGGCGCGACGCCCGATGTGATTTTGAGATACGCGCTCAAAGAAGCAGGGCTTTCCAAGAAGGTCACGATTGACTATACGCTGACGGCGCACGCCGACCTCGCCGCGTCGGTCATCTCGGGCCAGACCGCCGTCGCCCTGATGCCCGAGCCGTTTGTCTCAAACATCATGGTCAAAAACAGCGCAATTCAAATCGTTGCGGATATGCAGCAGATCTGGGCGGAGACCACCGGCGGCGAGCCCTACATCCCCATGAGCGCGATTGTCGTCAAGGGCTCGTTTGCGGATTCGGCTCCGCAAGCCGTGACCGATTTCATCGCCGCGCAAAGAACATCCGCGCTGTATACGGCAAATGTCAACGAACTGGCGGATCTGGCCGAAAAACACGGCGTGACCCTGCCCGCGGTCGCGATCATCAACGGAACGCCGCGCTCCAACATCTTCTTCAAAAATACCTCGGAAGCCAGAGCCGAGATTGACCGTTATCTCAATATCATCCTCGGCTTCTCGCCGGATGACGTCGGAGGAGTGATGCCGCCTGAAGCGTTCTTTGCCGTGTTCGAATAAAAAGGGACTGATATTTTGGCAGCTTTTCGGCGGCGTGACTTTCATCGCCGTCTGGCAAGTCGCCGCCGTTTTATTGGACAACTCGTATATATTGCCCCGTCCGGCCGCCGTGCTCTCGGCGCTGGCGGGGCTTTTTGCCGGAAATAACGCGGGCGTTTTGACCGCGACCCTCGGCAGATGGCTGCTGGGTTTGCTTCCCGCAATTTTTTTGGGCATATTGCTGGGTTCACTCTCGGCGGCCTATGTCCGGTTCGGCGCGTTTATGACGCCGGTGTTCACGGTGATCAGATCGATTCCGATCGTGGCGGTGATATTGCTTGCGCTGGTCTGGTTGAAAGCGCCTTATGTGCCGTCGTTTGCGGTCTTTTTGGCGGCGTTCCCGTCGGTCTGCGAGAACAGCGCCGCCGGGGTGCGCTCTATCGACCGCCGCCTGACAGAGATGGGCAGGGTCTACCGGTTTTCGCTCTCAAAACGACTGTTCGGCGTCTATCTGCCCTCGATCGCGCCTTTTGTGGTCGCGGCGGTCAAAACCGCGGCGGGCATCGGTTTAAAAGCCGTGGTGGTTACGGAACTGGTCGTCCAGCCCGCGCGCTCGGTCGGCGCGCAGATGCAGACGGCGCGGGTCACTCTTTCCACCGACACGCTGCTCGCCTGGACGGCGCTTGTGATCGTGATGGGCTATCTGCTCGACCGGCTGCTGGGTCTGGTTGAAAAGGGACTTCGCCACAGATATTAAAGAGAGGGGGCGGCATTTTGCGGATGATGAATTATACGAAAAAATTCGGCGACCTTGTGGTGTTCGAGGATTTTTCGATCGAGTTTTACGATCAAAAGATCAACTGCATCATGGGGCCTTCGGGCTGCGGAAAAACCACGCTGTTAAATGCAATCGCGGGTCTCGACGACTTGAAACCCAAAGAAAACATCAGTTATATTTTTCAAGAACCCCGCATGCTGCCCTGGAAGCGGATCCGTCAAAACATCATGATCGCGCTGCCCGATACGTTCACAAAAGCCGAAAAGCACGAACGGGCGGAAAGATACCTGACCGCCGTCGGGCTTGAAAAATTTATGAACTATTACCCGGCACAGCTTTCAGGGGGAATGCGTCAAAGGGCGGCGATTGCGCGGTCATTTGCCGTGCCTTGCGATTTGCTGCTGATGGACGAGCCGTTTAACGGGCAGGATATGAAGACAAAAGACGAGTTGATCCGGTTGTTTTTAAAACTCTGGAAGGACGAGCCCAAGACCGTGATCGCGGTCACGCACAGCTTTTCCGAGGCGTGGCTGCTCGGAGACAGGACGATTGTGCTCACGAGAACGCCCGCCCGCATCGCCGCCGACGTCAACTGTTTTACCCCGCGCGAAATCCGCGCCGCGAACCTCGATTGCGGCGAGGCGAAAATCTTACGCCAAAAGATTGAAGAGGCCTTTGAAACCCCGTCTCAAATCTCCGGATAAAGTTGACAAAACGCATGTAAAAATGGTATGATAAAACAAGTTTTTTGAAAGGAATTGCAATCATCATGAATCAAAAGAAGTGCGCAACAAAACTGCTCGATTATTTAAACAACGCCCCGACGCCGTTCCAGTCGGTCGATCTGCTCAAAACGATGCTCGATCAAGCGGGCGCAGCAGAGATCAAAGACGGCGACCCATGGAATTTAGAGCGCTCAAAGGCGTATTATATCATCAAGGACGGCACCCAGATCGCGGCCTTCAAAATCGGCGCGAAACCGATCGAGGAGACCGGTTTTCGCATCGTCGCCGCCCACCACGACTCACCCGGGTTTCGGGTCAAGCCGGGCGGTTCGACCCTTGACGGCGGTTATGAGCGGCTCACGGTCGAGGGCTACGGCGGCCTGATCGTACACGGCTGGATGGACAGACCCCTGGGTCTTGCAGGGCGCGTCTGCGTCAGAGACGGCGATACCGTCCGCTGTGTCAACATCAACGTCGATAAACCGATTCTCGTGATCCCGAGCGCGGCGATCCACGTCGTACGAGAGGTCAACGACGGCGCGAAGTTTAATCTGCAGACCGAGACCTGCCCGTTTTTATGCAGAGCGGGCGAGAAAAAGCGTTTTATGGGCTTTATCGCCGAACAGGCCGGCGTCAAAGAGGAGGACATCCTCAGCTTCGAACTCGCGCCCTACGACTGCACGCCCGGCTGCTTCACCGGCATCGACGGCGACATGATCTCCGCCTGCCGAACCGATGACGCCGCGATGGTTTTTACGGCGTTCACGGCCTTTTGCGAAGCCATTGACAGCGAGAACACTTGCCTCGCGTTCGCCTATGACCACGAGGAGATCGGTTCGGGCTCGACCAGGGGCGCGAGAAGCAACACCATGCAGATGATCATCGACCGCATCTGTGAAAAATTCGCGGTCAGCCAGGAAAACAAGTACCGCGCTTTTGCGCATTCTCTGGTCTTTTCCGCCGATATGGCGCACGCCACCCACCCGGCGTACGCGGGCAAATACGACCCGTCCTATCCGGTGCTGTTGAACAAAGGCCCGGTGCTCAAACTCACCGAGCGCCAGAGTTACGCGACCTCTCCGGCGGGTTCCGCGGTCTTTAAAATGCTGTGCGAGCGCAATAAGATCCCCTATCAGATTCAAGTCAACCGCAGCGACGAACGCGGCGGCGGCACCATCGGCCCGGGTATCGCGGCGCAGTACGGCGTGGTCACGGTCGATATCGGAAACCCCTGCCTGTCGATGCACGCGGTGCGAGAACTCGTGGGCGCAGAGGACGCGGGACACATGGTCGCCCTGATGAAAGCGCTCTATAACAGCGACCTGAACGGAATATTATAATATATTATTCGGAGGATGACACCATGCTTTTAAAAGAACTCACCCAAAGATTCGGCGTCAGCGGCGTCGAAAACGAAGTCGCCGAATTTATCAAAAAGACCGCCGCGCCCTATGTCGACGAATTCATCGAGGGCGGCCTCGGCAGCGTCATCGCGGTCAAAAAGGGCGGCTCAAAAACCACGAAAAAGATCATGCCGAGCGCCCATATGGACGAGATCGGCTTCTGCGTCATGTCGTTCACCTCGGGCGGCATGGTCAAACTGCGCGCCGTCGGCGGCATTCCGATTCCGCTGACGATCGGCCAGCGCATCCGGTTTGGGAACGGCGTGGTCGGCGCGGTCTCGGCCGACTGCGCCTACGACGACGTCAAGGGCAACTTCACCAAGCTCTACGCGGACATCGGCGCGAAGGATAAAGAGGACGCGGAAAAAATCCTCTCGGTCGGCGATTTCGCCTGTTATGACGCGCCGTATACCAAGATGGCCAACAACCGTGTCTGCACCAAGGCGCTCGACAACCGCATCGGTTGCTATATCCTGCTCGAGTGCATGAAAAAATACCAAAACCCCGTCGACGACATCTATTATGTTTTCAGCAGCCAGGAGGAGGTCGGCCTGCGCGGCGCGAGGACGGCGGCGCAGTTGATCGATCCCGACGAGGGCATCGCGGTCGACATCGGCGGCTGTTTCGACACGCCCGAATCCGCCGGAAAAGGCAACCCGGTGCTCGGCGGCGGCGCGGCGATCAAGGTGATGGATATGTCGGTCATCTGCGATCAGGGTATTATCAAAAAGATGAAGGACATCGCCGCCGAAAAGAACATCAAGGTTCAGCTCGAAGTGCTCGCCGGGGGCGGCACCGACGCGGGCGCGATCAACCAGGTCGGCGAGGGCAAAAGGACCGGCGGCATCTCGATCCCGACGCGCTACGGCCACGGCCCGATCTCGATGGTCGATATGAACGACGTGCAAAACTGCGTCGATTTACTCGGTGAGTATATCTCATACGAAAAATGACGCCGAAGATTATCACGCTCGAACTCGGCGGCTTCGGGACAAACGCCTATGTGATCAACAACGGCGCCAAAACCGCCGCGGTGGATCCCGCCATCGCCTCCCGGAACCTGCGGGAGGCGGTCGCGCTGCTCAAATGCGGTTTGGACTATATCCTGCTGACCCACGCGCATTTCGACCACATCGGCGGCATATCCGATCTGAAAAAGGAATTTCCCGACGCAAAACTCGTGGTCAATGTGGGTGATGAAGAAGCGCTCCGAACCCAGACGGGCAGGGATTATCCGTTCGGCTTTGCTGCGCAAATTGAGCGGTACGAACCCGATCTGGCGGTTTGCGACGGCGACGAACTTCCGTTCGGCGGCGAAACAATCAAGGTGCTGCACACCCCCGGCCATTCGCCGGGGAGTTGTTGCTATCAATTCGGGAAAACGCTTTTTTGCGGCGACACGATTTTCAGGGACGGCGTGGGTCGAACCGACCTGCGCGGCGGCAGTTGGGACGAATTGATGCAGTCGCTTTCGCGGCTGATGCTGCTGCCCGACGACACCGCTTTGCTGCCCGGCCACGGCCCCTCGACCACCGTCGGGGACGAGCGCAGGAACAACCCGTATCTGTCATGGTAAAAGTAGTCGCACCCGACGAACTGTTGTATGAATCGATCAATCTGACGAAGGCGTTTTTCATCGGGGAGAAGGTTGTTTTCGAGGGAGATGCGCAGGTTGCCGTAACCGTTCAAAAACATGAACGGATCATTGCGGTTGAAATTGCCGACGCGGCTCATGCCGAAACCGACAGCGAGCCCGTCAGGCAATCCGAGTACTTGTGCGCGCCCGATCTGGATTTAGCGCTCGGAAGAGCGTATTATAGGGCGGGAACGCGTTTTTGCAACAAAAAGCCGCCTTGGGGCATCCTGACCGGCGTCCGTCCCGCAAAACTGTTTATGGGCCTGGCCGCCGAGGCCTCGCAACAACAAGCGCAACGCGTTTTTATAAACGATTATTACGTCAGTGAGAAGAAGACGCGGCTGTGCGCTTTGGTCGCCGAAAACCGCATCAAGTCCGGTGTTGTTTCCAAATCCGACGAGTGCAGCTTGTATGTCTCGATCCCGTATTGCCCGAGCCGCTGCGCCTATTGCTCGTTCGTCTCGCAGGACAATGACCGGCATGATCAGAAACAAATCGTGCAATATCTGGAATTGCTGCATACCGAGATCGCGCAGACCTGCGCATATATTAAAAACGCGGGGCAAAAAATAGTCACGGTCTATGTCGGCGGCGGAACACCCGCAATTTTGACGCCGAGGCAGCTCTCCGAACTCGCCGAAGTCCTTTTAAAAAACGCGCCCGATCACCGCGAGCTGACCGTGGAACTCGGCCGTCCCGACGCGATCACCCCCGAAAAACTCAAGGCCCTGCGCGCCGTCTGCGACGCCAGAATTTCGATCAACCCGCAGACCCTGCACGATCCGGTGCTTGAGCGCATCGGCAGAAGGCATTCGGTCAGGCAGTTTTATGAGTCCTTTGAAAACGCTGTCAAAACCGGTTTTTCAAACATCAATGTCGATCTGATCGCAGGCCTGCCCGGCGACACCGAGGACGGGTTTACAAAAAGTGTCGGGGGGATTTTGGCGCTCTCTCCCGCGAATATCACCATCCACAGCTACGCCAAAAAGCGCGGTTCACGGCTGGCGCAGGAGGGCGGAGCGGACGGGTTGATTCAAAGCGAGACCGCGGAGCACGGACAGGATCGGTGCGCGAATATACTGCTGAACGCGTATTCGCCGTATTATCTTTACCGCCAGCGCGATATCAGCGGCGGCGGCGAAAACACCGGCTGGTGCAGGAGTGACATTTTCGGCTTTTACAACATATATATGATGGATGAGCTGCACAGCGTCTACGGCTGCGGCGCGGGCAGCGTGACCAAAGCCGTGCGCGCGCAAAACGACTTGGCGCGATTTTTCAATCAGCGCCTGCCTTTGGAGTATATCAAGCGTTTTGACGAGATGTGCGACAAAAAGAACGAATTCATCGAAAGAGAGGCAAATCGGAAGCAATGAGGTATGATATCGAAGAACTGAAAAAAATTACCGAAAAAGACGTGGCAAGAGTCGAGGAAAAAATGAAAAGACGTCTCGCCGCCGCCGCCGATACGATCATTGACGGAGGTTATAAGGTTGTTTTGATCGCGGGCGGATCGGGTTCTTGCAAGACCAGTTCGATGATCGCCATCGATGCGATCTTGGAAAAACGGGGTCTTGGCAGCACCGAGCTCTCGATGGACGACTTTTATAAAAACCGCGATGAGTGTCCGATATTGCCTGACGGCACCTGCGACATCGAATCATTGGCTTCGGTCGACCTGGAGCTGCTCAACGCAGTGCTGTACGATCTCTCGATCGGAAAACCCGTAAATGTTCCGATTTTTGATTTTATCACCGCAAGGCGGACAAATTCCGCAAAAAGCGTGACACCGGACGCGGATGGTGTTATAATGTTGGAAGGAATCAATGCGTTGAATCCGGCGGTGGCTGCTTCGGTGGAGTCGGGGAGGGTGTTGCATATTTTTGTGGAGCCGCGGGTCGAGATTTACAGCGGTTGTGAACGCCTGATGACCCTGCGGGATCTGCGTTTTTTGCGCCGTACGGTTCGCGATCACTATTATCGCGGGGCAAGCGCCGAAAAAACACTCGGCATGTGGGACGGCGTGTTGCGGGGCGAAGATCAAAATATAACCCCCTATATCGGCTGCGCGAATATCTGCATCGACACCTTTTACGAGTATGAATTGCCGGTTTTCAAAGAGTGTGCCGAAAAGATCATACCGGCGGACGGTCCGGTTCACGGCGAAATGTTGAAATCCATCCACAGCGTTTTAAAAGAAATCCCGAAACTCGACAAACAGATCATTCCGAAAGATTCGCTTTTACAAGAATTCATCAAGATTTAAGGAGGCATCGCAATGGACATCGTGGTAAAAAAAGTGATCGGCGCCGCTGTCGAAGTGGGTGAAAAGACGGTCGGCAAACTGAAAAAAATTGCCGATGAAAGTCGGGTGACCGGCGATATCGTCAAAAGAGTGGTCGATTATTCCAAAACGCAATACAAAAAGGCCTCTTGTTGCGTGTCCAATGCGAGACAAGAATTCCAAAAGCAGCGGCAAAATGTTTCGCAATATGCAGAGAAAACTGCGCAAAAAGCAAAATCCGCCGCCGGTGATCCCGGCGGTAAAATCAATCATGTTTCGCAAAAAGTCGGCAAGGGAATCAAACGCGGTTACGGTGAGCTGGAAAAACAAAAGATGTATTATGATCTCGGAAAACTCGTATACCGCCAGTCAGTCGAGCGCGACGACGACAAGTACGCCTTTTTCATCGTCGACAAGATCAGCAAAATCGCCAAGCAGAACAACGAAGAGGATAAACTGCGCAGCGCGGTCGAAACCCCGGAAACGGATATTTAACAAAACGCGGTCACAAAAGCGGCAAAAAACTGCCGCTTTTGTTATATTTCTCAATACCAGACCTCCACCTGCGTGTCGATATCTTTAAAATGCGCCGCCTGTGTCTCCTGCCCGTCTTGAATCACCTTTGATTCGCCCTTGCGAAGATAAGTGATAAACATCTTTCTGCCGTTATCGTCCGTGAGCGTGAGTTTGCAGTCGTTGAGCGCAGTCGGAATACAGGGCGAAAACGCAACGGTCCCGCCCATTTTTTTCACGCCGAGCATCATTTCCAAAATCGTACGGTAATACCAACCCGCGGCGCCGGTATAGAGCGACCAGCCGCCGCGCCCGTAGGCGTTCGGGTTCGTCGATATATCGGCGGGAATCGCATACGGTTCTAAAAAGAAATTTTTATTATAAATAAACTGATCAAGCGAGGGCACCAGACCGCGCAAAATCCGCCAGCCGTCGTCGGCCCTGCCCGCCGCGAACAACGCATAGACAAAAAAGCAAGCGCCGTGCGTATATTGCCCGCCGTTCTCGCGCACGCCCTCGGGATAATCGGCGGTATAACCGATGGCCTGATCCTTTTCGTTCAGCGGCGGCGTAAAGAGCTTCAGCACGCCGCAAGCGGGGTCATAAAGCAACTCCAGCGCGGTATCCAAAGCGGTGTTTTGTTGTTTTTCGGTTCCGATTCCCGCCAGCACGGCAAACGCCTGCGGCAACAAATCGATTTTAACACTGTCGCACTTTTCAAAACCGATGGCTTTGCTCTCCCGAAATCCGCGCACAAAACGGTTTCCGTCCCAGCAATAGGTCTCGACCGCCGTTTTCATCGCGGCGGAGACGTCCGCAACTTTTTGCGCAATCTCGGCTTGTCCGAGTTTTTTGCACAAAACGACGAATGCATCCGCGACATATTTCAAAAACATCGCCAGCCAGACGCTCTCGGCTTTTCCGTCGATCCCGATTTTGTTGAAGCCGTCGTTCCAATCGCCTCCGCCGAACAGCGGCAGGTTGTGCTCTCCGAATGTCAGACACTGTTTGAACGCGGCGACGCAATGCTCGAAGAAGGATTCGCTCACAGCGCTCTTTTCATATTTTGCATAACGCTCGGTCTCCTGCGGCTCGAGCGGAGGTCCGTCCAAATATTTGATACGCTTATCAAAAACGGAAAGATCACCCGTGAATTCGGCGTATCGGCAGGCGACTAAAATCAACCAGAGCGGATCGTCGCGATAACGGCTTCGGATTCCGTATTTTTCACCTCTCAGATTATGCCACCAGTGCAAAACATCTCCCTGTTGAAACTGACTCGCCGCCGCGCGCAAAATTTGCGTTCTTGCGGCTTCGGGCGCAAAATACAGCGCCGCCATGGAGTCCTGGAGCTGATCCCGAAACCCCCACGCGCCGCCGTTTTGATAAAATCCGGTCTTGCCGTACATCCGGCACTGGAGAATTTGATTCGGCAAAAACTCATTGAACAAGTCGGCATGGGGTAAACAATCCAATTTCACGATCGGGGGATTTCCCCGGCCGGGCAGGTCATGACAACCCGCGTCGGCCAACGCCGCAGCTTCCGCTGTCTCGCCGTATGACAGAGAAAACTCCAACTCCAGTTCCTTGTCACCGTACAAGGAAAATGATTTTCGGACACAGGCGCAATTGTTGCCGCAAGGCGAGAGGACTTTATCGTTCCATCTGCCGGAGTAAAAGGAAGCGCGGTCGCAGGTGAATCCGTCACAGCCGGTTTTTTCGCTGAGGCACAGGGAGCTGTTTCTGCTCTGATCGAAAAAATTGCCGACAATCAGCCGGTTCTCCGCCCATTTGGCTTTGAGCAAATAGGAAAATCCGGGTTTTTCTCCCATCATGGGTTCGCAATAAAAAACCACCTCCGCCTCGCAGGTTGTTTCGGTGTTCAGCTTGATATGAATTCGTTTGACCATCCCCTGTCTCGGTACCGTGACCGTCGTCACGGCGGTAATGCCGTTGAGTATCGCGTGATATTGCGCGGAATTCCCCGAAAAAACCGCCGTGGATCCGTTGATCATGTCAAAGATTTTGCCGTTGACGCGCAGATAAAGACGTTCGCCC
This sequence comes from uncultured Eubacteriales bacterium, assembly GCA_964587625.1. Taxonomy (GTDB): domain Bacteria; phylum Bacillota; class Clostridia; order Oscillospirales; family JAKOTC01; genus DAOPZJ01. Next base: position 26,587 of record CAZPLU010000020.1, on the reverse strand, counting down.
TGATTGTCGGCGGCGGCGTCATTTTCAAACGGCGTCAGTTTCAGCAGGCGCGAGTTTAACGCCCAGGTGAACCCCAAAGAATTTTCGGACACAAGCGTGCCGAACGACGGATTCGCCAGCACCAGACAGCGCGGAACGGGATTCCCGTTTTCACAGACAAAATGTCCGTTTTTGAAAAATCCATGCGCGACTTCATAACAATGAGGGTCTTTTTCGATTTCAATCGGCAGGGCGGGAAACACCTTGGTGGGTACGAGTTTTCGGAGTTTTTCTTTTTGAAGAACGGCGAAATGCGGCGCGTAAAAACCCGCAACCGCTTTCAAAAGCTTGATCGTCTCTCGGGAGACGGATGCCAGATTTATTAAAAATATGCCGCCTTTTTGATTTAAAAACGGTTCGGCTCCGCTTGTCGAGATCATCCCGTTCAATGATTTCCGGAGCTTGCTGTTATATTCTCCGGCGTCGTCATAGATGATCACCAGGTCAAAACCGAGACCTCTGCGCCGCAAAAACTGGTGCATGACGATATAGGAATAGGCGCGGGAAGCGTCCTCATCGGAGTTGATTTCAAGCAATAAGATCGGACAGTCGCCTGAGATGCCGATGCTCCAAAGGTGGCGCGGAACCAGCGAATTTTCACGGGCCGCCGTGATCGAATCGGCGGAGTGTGAAGCGCCGAAGAGCATGCCGCCAAAAGCATTGCGGCAGATCAGCCCCGTTGCGCCAATCGGAGGTGCGGAGCGGATTTTCGGATTTTTACGGGCTTGCCGTAAATTCTCCAGCGCACCGGCTCTTGTCGCGCCCGCGGCAAAGACAAAGGTCTCGTGCGCTTCGGAGAAGGGCTCGACAAAAAGGGAAAATCGTATGAAAACCGCGCTGTCGGGACGCCAACCGCCGTTGTCAAAGGGTTTGTCAAACACTTCCGAGAGTGACCGCACCCCTTTCGGCGTGGTCAAAAGCAATTGCCGATCGGTGCCGAATTCAAATTCGGATTCCGAAACCGACCCGATTGACAGCGCGGCCTTTCGGTTCCAATAAATCAACGATTTTGTCTTGTCGTCATAATGGCTGTTGATGAACAGTTTATGAAATGCCGGGTGGGAAGAAAACCCGGCGTTGTCTCCGAGCACCGGCTCCGCATAGATCAACACTTTGATCTCCGCCGGCGACGCGGTATGATTTTCAAATTCGAGCTTTCGAAATTCCGCCGGTACGCTCCGGTGGACCGTAGCCGTCATTTTTGCCGTTACCGACGGTTGGCTGTTGATATAAATGACGTTGTCGCCGTTAAAAACGGTGCTTTTCCCCGTCGGATACGCATAATCCGGCGCGGCCGTAATGAATCGCCTGACACCCCCGCATTCATAACAGACAAAAATTCCGGTCGGTTTTTTGAGCAGGTCATTGCTCCGGCGTAAAATATCCAGTTCTCCCAGCGCAGAAAAACCGGAGCCGCTGTCGGTCAGGACGGATGCAAACGAGCTGTTGCATAAAAGCGCGCATCGCGGTGAGAGCGGAGAGGTTTCGAGCAGTTGTTCGCGCGAAAAGACGGGGCGGCCCAATTTGGGACGGCGTTCTTCCGACGAGACGGTATTTTTATAAATCGGCGCGCCGATTTCAATGCGTTCTTTAAACAGTTCCGCGGCCGCTCTCATATCCGGATCGGAAAAAAACCGATTTTGCCAGGTGTTGGCGTGCAAAAGGTTCCCCAGCGAAAGCATGCTCATGCCCACATGGTGTGACATATAACTGCGGATGATCGCCGGCTGTGTTCCAACCCGCCCGGGCGTAAAATCCATGGCCTCAAAAAACCCGAAATTGCCCAACATGCCGAGATCTTCAAGCGCCTTCAAATTCGACATCGCGTCTTTGGTGTCAAACGGCAGCGCCAAAAACGACGAATAGGGCGAGATTACAAGCTCCTCATCCATCCCCCGGCACAGCGCCAACCTTTGAACGCCGTTGGCCTTATATTGATAATTCATCTGCGGATCAAACGCATAAAAGCCGCTCTCCGAGATGCCCCACACGCTTTTTCCGTCCGCTTTTCCGCAGCGCGTTTTTTGGCAATAGAGGCAAAAACGCACCGATTCGCTGTCGAGTGATCCCTCATACAGCGGTAAAAAAAGATGCGGCATCAGATATTCAAACATCGTGCCGCTCCAAGAGAGCACACCCGTATAGCCGTGCTTCCCCGCCAAAATACGGCACAAATTACCCCAGTGTTTACGTTCCGCGATGCCCTTTGCGATGGCGTAAAATCCCGTCATACGCGCTTCGCTCATCAGCATGTCATAATAAGACGTGTCGGCGGTTTCGGTGTCGCAGCGAAAACCCACATGGAAAAGAGATCGTCTGCGATTGTACAAGAACGAAAAATCGGTCTCTGCGCGCAGTTTTTCCATGCGCGCAAGCAAATCATATACCCGTTGATCTTCACTTTTCCGTTCAATCAACGCACCCTTCAGGGCCGTCAGACAGCATACGAAATTTCCGCTGTCAACCGAGGAGACATAGCGGGGCGCGAGCGGCCGCAGAGTTTTGGTATCGTACCAGTTCAATAGATGGCCCTTGTACTTTTCCAATTTTTCAACGGTCTTGAGCGTTTTGTCGAGCAGATCGAGCATCGCGTCAAACGTGATGATTCCGAAATCGAAAGCGGAGGCGACACTGCACAGATATAATCCGATGTTTGTGGGCGACGTGCGGTGGGCGACGGCAAAAACCGGGGTCTCCTGCACATTGTCCGGAGGCAAAAAATTGTCTTCCGCGCCGACGTAGGCGGCATAAAATTTCCAGCACAGAGAGGCGTATACATTGGCGCGCTCGGTGTCGGCCTCCTGCGGATTCGGTCTTTTTTTCGGGCGCCCGAGCAGTTTCAGCGAGGGGGTCGCGCAAAGTGCGGCCAGAGAAAAGGCCTTGAAACCGACGCCGCCCCCGGCCAAAAACAAAAACAGCCAAAAAAACAGGGATGGGCTATACCGGCGGATCGACGAGATCAAGTTTTTTTCGTTTTCCGCCGCGGTCGTCCATTCCAGCAGATTTTTCCCGGATACAAATGAGCGCCAGATCGCCCTGACAAAGGCATCGATGCAGGTATACGCCGTCTGGGGCAGCAGCAAAATACCGACCCCCGAGGACGCGAGAAAGCGCAGAAATACCGGCATGGAGTTTCCGAAAAACCGCCTTGAAAGCACAGAAAAACCGCCCTTGCGCAGTTTTTGGACCAAGGCGTTCAATTGCGGAAAAACGGCATATCCGAGTCCGAGTATCAGTTGTAAAACGCGCAACGCCTTTTTCTTTTCCGCCGCGCTGCAGACCAGGCAGATCGCCGACACAACCGGCAAGAACGCGCGCTCGGCGTTTTGAAGCAATTTGCGTTTAGACAAACGTGAAAACAGGGGCGTCAAGGGAGCGTATTTTGCTTGCAATTTTGACGATGTGAAAACCAAATTTTGGATATCGCCGCGTGTCCATCTGTGCAGACGGCCTAACCAGGACTCCGGCGTCGTCGGAAAATCGTCACAGAGCTGGGTGTCGGAGAGATAGCAAGTGCGCAGCAAACAGCCCTCAAGGATGTCATGGCTCAGGATGCGCTCCTCCGGCAGGCAGTTGATGCACGATTTTGCAAAACCGGCAACGTCAATCAGCCCTTTGCCAGAAAAGATCGAGTCATCAAAGAGATCCTGATAGTATTCCGAACAGTTGTTGTCATAGGCCACGGTCCCGCCTGTTTCGCACATCAGTTTCGTAAACGGCGTGTTTTCGGCCGATGACAGCTTGGTGCCGAGGGACGGTGAAAAAACGCCGTATTTTCGGTTCAGCGGGTGCGCGGCGGCGCCGATGAATTTTTGGACGCTGTCCAACTGCAACGCGGTATCGCTGTCCAACACGAGCAGATTTTTGACGCCGCGCAGGTTTGTGATATTGCCGCAAAAAGCAAAGAGCCCGTCAACACTCTGCCCGTTGATGATGTTGACCAGCGCGCCGATCGCACCGCGCTTGCGCTCTTTTCCGGCAAATTTGTCTTGGGTTTTGATAAAACTCCTCGGACGGACAACCAAAAAAAACCGATCGGCGAGGGTGCGGTTCAAGATATCGATTTTATCTCTCAGGATTGCAACGGTATATTCCTCTTGAGGCGTGTTCGGGAAATCGGATTCTTTCGGGTCGCAGAGCAGACAAAATCGCACCTCTCCTTTTTGAGAGACGTGATAGAGGTCTTTTAATTTTTCGACGGCGGCATCGATGCCGCCGACGGACGGGAGCAGGGAACTGACGACGACCAAAACGGAGTTCTCCGCCGGAATATTGCCCTTGAATTGTATGCGGGGCAAAACGGTGGGTTCGACGCCGGAGAGAGCGGCTTTTTCAAAGAAGGGCTTCAAAATCGATTTTACCGGGAGATACATGGCCGTACCGCAGATCCAGTCACGGGTTTTGACGGCATAGACAAAACAGATCAACAACGCCGAAAGCGTGTGAAATTGTGACAACGCCATCGCGCGGATCCTCCGGGCGGCGGGTTTTGCGAAAAGGGTGTTTCCGACATGCCGCTCGGTCTCGTTTTTGCCGTTTTGGGCCTGTTCGAGAAGTTTTTGCGTGTAGACGGTCTCCGTGAGTTTGTGTTTTTCCGCCTGCTTTGTCACCGCTTTTCGATATGCGAATCGGCTGGTCTCGTCCATCTCCGAATAAATGCCGGCAGGATCCTCTCTCAGGAGCTTGTCGACGCCGTTGTGGTTTTCGAGCATGGACGTGAAATCATATCCCGAACAAAACCGCAGCAATTTGATGGCGCGCGAAATCCCCTTGGCGTCCCCCGACTCCGCGGACTGCCCGATCAACTCAAAAGCCGCATATTCCAAAAACGCCGGGAGCATATCCAGCTCCGCGTTTTGCAACGGCGTCTGTTCGGCCGCCTCCTCAATCATCCTGTCGAACGCCTCGATTTTCGGCTCTGTTTCGAGCGTCATAAAGTCGCGGCAAATTTCCAATATCCGAATGCTGCCGTCTTTGACGGGTAAATTCGGCATCTGTGCGAACGAATCAAGCAGACGGCGCGAGCGGCGGTAGATCAAATAATAGTTGTCGGCAAGCCACTCACCGCTCCCCGTTGCCCCGGACGAACGCCGTTTCTCGGAATACAGTTCGCGCATGACAGCCGAAAGGCGCATGTACATTTTAAAACCGCAAAAACTCTTTTTTTTCATGGCAACCTCGTTAAACAGAAGTTAAGACGATACATCCTATTTTTCCTCGGTTGTTCATAAAAAATACCGAAAATTAAAAACAGCGGATAGGTTTGTTCTATCGGCTGTTCGTGGTAGGTATTACGGAAAATGGGTTTATCTTGAATTTCGAGAATCAAATGAACTCATTCAATGCAAACAGTCCTTTTCTCCCTGTCCGATTGCATCACCGAATCGACAGCTTCATATGCGCTCCGGCCCAAGTCCGCTGCCTTTTCGGCGGTGATGTGCGGTGAACAGATGATCTTTTTCTCAATCCGAACGCCGTCGTAAAATTCGTTCAGCTTGTCATAGGCGTATGTATGCGCCTTGCCCATGGAACCGCTGCCGATGATACCCACGGAAAAATTCATTATGCACCTCTATATCATTTATTTAATAATTGTTGAACGAATTAAAAAAACGAAGGATGCGTGGGCATTCTTACGGTTTCAAAGTTTTTGATTTCCTCGATTGCGGAGTTTTTGCGGTTTCTTTCGTAAAGTTTTGCAATCGGGGCGGCATATCAAAAAGATACGCCGGTTTAATGCGCCGCGCGATACTATTTATGAATCGATGTTATTGTTTAAGTATTCGTCGATCTCGGCCGCCGCCTGCTTGCCCGCGCCCATCGCTAAAATCACGGTCGCGGCGCCGCTGACGAGGTCGCCTCCGGCAAAAACGCCCGGCTTAGTGGTCATCAGGGAATTTTCGCCGACCACCGCGCATCCGTATTTGTTGAAAGCGATGTCCGGCGTGCTTTTTGCGATGATGGGGTTGGGCGAGGTGCCGATCGCGGCGATGACGGCGTCGGTCTCGAGGATAAAATCGCTGTCCGGGATTTCGACGGGTCGGGCTCTGCCGCCGGCGTCGGGTTCGCCGAGCGCCATTCTGCGGCATTTCAAGCCGGTCACTTTCCCGTCTTTATCACCGATGATTTCAACCGGCGCGGTCAGTGTTTGAAAGACAATACCCTCCTCTTGGGCGTGGTGGCGTTCCTCGGCTCTGGCGGGCATCTCGTTTTCGGTGCGGCGGTAGACCAGACAGACCTCGCTGCCCATGCGCTTCGCGCAGCGCGCGGCGTCCATCGCCACATTGCCGCCGCCGACGACGGCCACACGGGCAAATCTGAGCACCGGCGTGTCATATTGCTCCGCATAGGCCCTCATCAGATTGATGCGTGTCAGGTATTCGTTTGCGCTGAAGACGCCGATCAGATTTTCGCCCGGAATGCCCAAAAACTTCGGCAATCCCGCGCCTGTGCCGAGAAAAACGGCCTTATAGCCCTCGGCAAGCAGATCGTCAACCGTCATGGATTTCCCGACAACGGCATTGGCTTGAAATTTTACACCGTGCCTGCGCAAGGCGTCGATCTCATCCGCGACAATGGACTTGGGCAGTCGAAATTCGGGGATGCCGTAGGCCAAAACGCCGCCGTACTTGTGAAAGGCCTCGAAGACGGTCACATCAAATCCGCGTTTTACCAGTTCGGCGGCGCAGGTAAGTCCCGCGGGCCCCGAACCGACGATCGCGATTTTTTTGCCGTTGCTGTCCGCTTTTTCGACCGGCGCGCTGTATCCGTGCTTTGCGGCGTAGTCGGCGGCAAACCGTTCCAAACGGCCGATGGCGACCGGCTCGCCTTTGATGCCCCGGACGCACAATTGCTCGCACTGGCTCTCCTGCGGGCAGACACGCCCGCAGACGGCGGGCAGGGAATTGGTATGATAGATTTCATCATAAGCGGTGAAAAAGTCCCCCGCTTTGATCGATTTTATAAATTCGGGGATCGCAACATTCACGGGACAGCCGGCGACACATTTGGGATTTTTACATTCGATGCAGCGGTGGGCCTCTTCAACGGCCTGCTGTTCGTCATAACCGAGCGCGACCTCCGCAAAATTAAAAATACGGTGATCGGGCGGTTGTTCGGAAGCACGGGTTTTTTTCGGACTCATATTGTTCATGGGAGAGCTCCTTTATGTATCAATGTCTGACGGCGGGGCGCGGCGACTTCCGAAAATCGATCATCCGCTCTGTCAGATCAGACGGCATTTGTGGACGGCTTCGGATTCCCGCGCCATATAAGCGGCGTTTCGGCGCATCAATTCATCAAAATCGACCTGATGTCCGTCGAACTCGGGGCCGTCCACACAGGCGAATTTGGTCTCGCCGCCGACTGTGACCCGACAGCCGCCGCACATGCCGGTGCCGTCGATCATGATCGGGTTTAAGCTGACGGTGACGGGAATGCCGTATGCCTTTGCGGTCAGCGTGACGAACTTCATCATGATCACCGGTCCGATGGCGATGACCTTGTCATATTTTTCGCCGCTCTCGATCAGGGCTTTCAGTTTGTCGGTCACAAGCCCTTTTTCTCCGTAGCTGCCGTCGTCGGTCGTGATCATAAGCCGCGAGCAGTTTTGGCGCATCTCGTCTTCGAGCATGACATGATCCTTGCCGCGGAACCCGGCGATCAAATCGACTTTACAGCCCGTCTGAAACAGTTTCTTCGCCTGGGGATAGGCGATTGCGCAGCCGACGCCGCCGCCGATGACGGCGACATTTCGAAGGCCTTCCAGATCAGAGGCGTTTCCGAGAGGTCCCGTAAAATCCAAAATGAAATCGCCTGGATTTAGTTTTGACAACGCGGTCGTAGAAGCGCCGACGGCTTGAAAGATCATCGTGACGCTGCCGGTTGCCCGGTTAAAATCCGCGATGGTCAACGGGACGCGTTCTCCTTGCTCATCGATGCGAAAGATGATAAACTGTCCGGGTTCACAGCGTTTTGTCACAAGGGGCGCGTGTACCCGCATCAGCCATGTATTGGCGTTGAGGGCTCTTTTTTCAAGAATTTCGTGCATAACTGCCATCCTTCTAAGGTTTTATAGTGGCGATACGACCGCCGCTGTCCCGATATTTTTTCGGTGAGATGCCGACTTCGCTGCGAAAGACCTTTGTAAAATAACTCTGGTCCTCGAAACCGCAAAGCGCGGCGATGTCGGCGAGCTTGATCCGGTTGTCAAACAAAAACAGCTTGCTTTTTTCAATGCGGATGTGCTTGATATAGTCGGTGACGCTCATGCCGGTGTCATCCTTAAAAACCGTGCTGAGATAGGAACGGCTCAAATAGACATGTTTTGCGATGTCGTCCAATGTGATTTTCCCCGCATAATTGGCTTTGATGTAGTTCATGGCCTTGAAGACGACGTCGGAGTGCTTGACCTGGGTGAAGTCGAAGGTATAGTTGATAAAGCGGTGCAGCATCACGCTGAGCCAGACGTTTAACTGCTCAACCGATGTGAATTGCTCAATCTCGTGGATATACCCGCTGTTGGAGAGGAATATATCCTTTGCGTCCGCGCCCGCGTCGATGATCGAGCGCGACAGCAAAACCACCAGTTCGACCGAGCGCTCCCGGATGGTCTCAAGATCGTAGTTGCTGGAAAAATAGATAAAACCCAGCAGTTCGTTTAAAAGCGCCTGCGCACCGCTCTTGTCATGCTCGATAATCAAGCGGTGCAGGGTCTTTTCGTATTCGATGGGGTAGGTGGAGTGCTGTTCGCTTAAAAAGTCGCCGTGAGCGGAGAAAATGGCGTTGAGCTGCTTTTCCTGCTCGTATACGAAACTGCCCGCAAGACCGTATGCGACGCCCGAGGAGAGCACCGCGCTTGCCAACAGACAGGAGGAAAGCGCATTGACTTTCTGGGTCGTTAAAACCGGCATTTTCCGGACGGCTTCTTGCGTTTTCGGGTCTTTGATCCCGGCCAGCGAATCCCGCGGATCCCCCATGACAACGGGACCGGCGACCATCCCCGCCTGCATTTTTCCGGTGTCGTCGGTGACCGAAGACGCGCAAAACAACAGTCCGATGGGGCAGTAGTATATATATTTCCCGTTCCAGCGGTAGGCCTCGTTGCAGCCGTAAAAATGGGTGTTTTCGGGATTGCATTTGGGATATCCGCAAAAAGAACAGAAGAATGCTTTCGGCTCTTTTTGTGGTTGGTCGAAAAAGACGCGGTTGTAGGTGTCGAAAATGCGGACGGGAACACCGCTGAGCACGGATAGCTGCTCTGCGTTTTCCGCACAGCGCAAAGAGAGTTGCTCCTGCAAGCCGATCACCTCCAAGTCAAGTCACTTAATAATTATACTATAAAATCACCGGGTTTGACAAGTGTGCGGAACGTTCATAAAAACGTCGGCGCCTGCAACTTGATTTACGGTAAAATTTATGATAAAATCAAGGAAATCGGGCGAGAAAGAGGGTCGGATGATGCATTTGTTGGAATCGGGTGAGATGTACCTTGAAAACATATTGATTTTGCGGGAGAAACAGGGCTTGGTGCGCGCCATCGATATCGTCAACTATACGGGCTATTCCAAACCCAGTATCAGCCGCGCGGTCGGGCTGCTGAAAAAAGACGGTTTCATCGAGGTGGATGAAGCCGGATATATCACGCTCAAGCCGGCGGGGGAAGAAATCGCCGAAAAGATTTTGGAACGCCACCGGTTATTGACGGATTTTTTGATTCAAATCGGCGTCAGCCCCGTAACCGCGGCGCGCGACGCCTGTAAAATAGAACACGACATCTGTGACGAGACCTTTGAAAAGATGAAAGAGCACGCAAAACACGGGGAAAAAAGAATTGAAAAATAAAAATCCGGAGTTTGTATGAGCGATACGATCTTAGTTTTAATCGGCATATTAATACCGCTTGCGGGAACGACACTGGGCGCGGCGATGGTCTTTTTGATGAAAAAAGGGATGAAATCCTCTTTGCAAAAAGCCCTGCTCGGGTTCGCCTCCGGCGTGATGATCGCCGCATCGGTCTGGTCGCTGTTGATTCCGGCAATCGATATGGCGGAAGAGAGCGGCGTTGTTTCCTGGCTTCCGGCTGTGGTCGGATTTTTGGCCGGAATGGGCTTTTTGTTGTTGCTCGACACGATCATCCCGCACCTGCATATCAATTCGGATGAGCCGGAGGGCATGGGCGTGAAAAAAACCAAAAAGTCCTCCATGTTGATCTTGGCGGTCACCCTGCATAATCTCCCCGAGGGGATGGCCGTCGGCGTGGTCTTTGCGGGCGTTTTAAACGGCAATACGGCGGTTTCGCTGACCGGGGCCTTTACGCTTGCCATCGGCATCGCGATCCAAAATTTCCCCGAGGGCGCCATTATCTCGATGCCGCTGGTCGACGCCGGAATCACCAAACGCCGGGCGTTTACATACGGTTTTCTCTCCGGCGTCGTGGAACCTGTCGGGTCGGCGTTGACCATTTTGCTGACTTCAATGATCACGTCGATATTGCCCTATGTTTTGGCGTTTGCGGCGGGTGCGATGATCTATGTCGTGGTTGAGGAATTGATTCCGGAAAGCCAGTCGGGCGATCACAGCAATGTCGGCACCATCGGCGTCGCTTTCGGGTTTGCACTGATGATGCTGCTCGACGTGGCGCTGGGGTAGGGGTTAAAAATAGGAAATGGGCTGCGAGAAGACAGAAGTGAGAGGGCAGAGGGCAGACACGAAAGACGAGAGACGAAAATCGAAATGGTTATTTTAAAACCGGCTCTATTCTGTCTTCTGTCCTCTGATCTCTGTCTTCTCGAAGGGCAGAGGGCAGAACGCAAAAAAAGTTAACTCTATTCCCCTCCTTGGAGGGGTGCCGACCGCAGTCGGCAGGGTGGTTGCATCTTTTTTACACTTCATTCATTTTTCATGCATCTACACATGAAAAGCCGTTGAATTGATTTTATTTATAAAAAAACACATTGTGCATTATACATATGACATAAAATTTCAATTTCCGCCCGCAGGCGTACCTCGGTTAGGGGGATGCATAGGGGGGATAGTCCCGAATCCCCCTCGCAGGGATTATCCCCCCTTTGAAAAAAACGCGTTTTGGAATATACCAAAACGCGTTTTTTTGGGGTGGATAATGAGATTCGAACCCACGGCCTCCAGAGCCACAATCTGGCGCTCTAACCAACTGAGCTATACCCACCACGGTTGGCACGCCAAGGGGGACTCGAACCCTCAACCTACTGCTTAGAAGGCAGTTGCTCTATCCTGCTGAGCTATTGGCGCATTCATTTGGATCATTGAGATAACGATAATTAAAAACGTATGTTTTTTAATTTTCGTTTGGAGCGGGTGATGGGAATCGAACCCACGCAGCCAGCTTGGAAGGCTGGAATTCTACCATTGAATAACACCCGCAAAAACCCCGCTCCCGCGAGAATCCCTCTTGGCGAGCGGGGTTTATTATAGCATTCCGTCGGGTTGATGTCAAGCCCGAATTTGTTGAATTTGCCGTTATCCGATCATCTTAGCGGGTGTGATTTTGCCGTTTTGGTCGGCCTTGAGCGTGATGATTTCAAACGGCTGCGCGTCGACGGCATATTCCGTGCCCCAGACCGGGAACTTGACGGTGGCTTTCAGCGGGCGGGGGTTTGTGTTGAACAGGCGGATGCGGTAGGTGCCGTCGTCTTCGGCGCGGACCGTGACCAGTTCCAGCGCGTGGTTTTCGATCTCGCACAGGGCTTTCGGGCGTTTGCCGGTCTCGGGCGGCAGATAACTCAGCGGCATCGGCGGCTGGTGAACCTGCGCGCACTCAAAGTCGATCTCGTCAGAGATTTCGTCGGCATTTCCGCCGAAAAGGTAATAGTCGTACAGACGCTCGCCCATATCGATGCGCGGAGTCAGGCGGTCGATGGGCAGAATCTCTTTGTCTTGAATGGGATGGCCGCTGTAGGCCGGTGTGCGAAGCACGCTCATGCGGATTTCGCCGTCCTTGCAGTCGGAGCCGTAGGTGCCGGTGTTGAGCACGCCCAGCGCCTCTTTGCCGTCGGAGAGCATGACCCAGCCCTGTGCCACGCGTTCGGTGCCGTCGGTCAGAAGCGTATCGCGCCCGTAGGCGGTCTTGCCGGTGTAGGTGCCGTTTTCAATCGTCGTCGGCAGGGCGAATTTGAGCATCACGCTGCGCTCCATCGAAAACACGCGCAGATTGATTCGGACGTTTTTACCGCGTTTGGGCAGATGATAGCGCACGCAGAGCGCCGAATTTTTATAGGTGAATACCGATTCGATCACGGTTCTGACCTCGCCGTTTTCAATCACGCGGACAGCGGGGATCGACTTGGGCGTGACGCCGCAGATCTCGGCGGTGCGTTTTTTGGAGGCAAGTTTGAATTCGCCGATCACGTCGCGGAATTCGGCTTGCCTCATACCCCACGGGTCGACGGAGTCGGCGATGACCAGCAGTTTGGCGGAGCCGGGTTTCAAAAACTCTTTGCCGTTGACGCAATAGCTGTCCATCAAACCGGTTTCGGTGTTGATCTTGACCGCGAGTTCGCCGTTTTCGAAATTGAAACAGCCGTTTTCGGCTTTCATCGGCATGCGGAAATCCCCGAATACCAACTTATTGACGATATTGAAACGCGAAATGCTCATCGGGGGCAGCGTTGCGAAAAACGTGACTTTTTTCGCCCAGTCGAGCGGCAGGTTGGAGTTCTCTTTCTCATTCTGGCTGGGCAGAGCGGCGTCGTTTTCGTCGTGTACGATGCCGATGGTGTAACCGCCCTCGCGGTTGGATTCCATGTTCATATATTCGCACTCGACCTCGCGGGTGATCGAATACGGCAGCGGGTTGCAGACCAGCACCGGCATCTCTCCGGCTTTCGGGGGCGTCTGCCCGCCGCAGCCGGTGAAAAAGGCCTTCATGTTGGCTTTCGCGGCGATCTCGAGGCCGTGCCCCATGCCCTGGAGCGCGTCGTTTTCGACCTGCTGGATGCTCGAGCCGGGCAGCGCGTCGTGGAACTGCCAAAACATTAAGTCCTCCCATGCCGAATGGAGCTTTTCGCCCGGATAATCGGCGAGCAGGCCGTTGGCGACCATGGCGGAACTGAGTTTTTCGGCGACGAGCAGCTGGTTTTCCAGTTTGCGGTTGCTCTGCTTGACCCGCGTCATCGAGGTGTAGCAACCGCAGGAGAAGGTCTGGATCGATTGATTTATCGAAAAATCGGACTTGCAATTCTTTTTGTAATCCTCAAAGAACTTGTCGGGCGTCGAGTGGACGACCTTCATGTCGCTTTCGGCGATGAGATTTTCGAGGTTTTTCATGTCGGTCTCGGACGGCCCGCCGCCGTGGTCGCCGATGCCCCAGAGCGCGCAGACGACGGCTTTGTCCTTTTGCATCTCGATAAATTCGTCCACGGTTTTCATCACCTTGCCCATTGAGGAATTATAGCGGTGCGCCTTGAAAACATAGATCTTGCTGCCGCAGAAGCCGTTCCACTCGAAGACCTTGTTGTTGTAACTCTCGGGGCTTCCGTCGAGCCGCTCCGGGCGGGTGACGATATAATTTGAATATCCCGCTTTTGCCATGATCTGCACGAGGCCGACGGTATGGCCGAACGGGTCGAAGTTGATGGCGGTGTCAAAACGGCTGACGCCGAATTTATCGCGGAAGTATTTTTGTCCCATCTCGATTTGGCGTACAAACGCCTCGCCTGAGGGCATATTGCAGTCGGGCTGCAGATACCAGCCGCCCATCAGGTTCCATTTGCCCTCCTTGACCAGCGCTTGGATCTCGCCGAAGAGCACGGGGTCGTATTCCTCGATATATTGATACAGCACCGCCTCGTTGTGGTTGAAGATGAAGTGGTCGTATTGCTTGCAGATGCGCACGGCGGTTCGGAAGGTCGAGATGGCGGCGCCGATGCCCTCCTCACGGTTCCAAAGCCATACGGGGTCGATGTGGGCGTTGCAGATCAGGTGCATTTTTTGTTTTTTCATGGTCGGTGTTCCTCCAATTTTATTGATATATTCCTTCGGCTTGCCAAATGCGGTTCATCAGTTCGTAGCGTTCCAGCGGCATTCCGGTGTAGACACAGTTTGAGGTGCAAAAGACATATCCGTATCCGTTCATGCCGTCGCGTAAAGAACGGCGGATGTCGGCGACGCATTCCTCCTCCGTGCCGGTCTGGAGCAGCGCGCAGTTGACGTTGCCGCACAGCGCCACCCTGTCGCCGTACAGCCGCTTGACCTCGGCCAGCGAGACGCCGCCCTGCGGGTCGAGCGAGTGCAGCGCGTCGGGGCCGCACTGGACCATCTGGTCGAGAATCGGCATGATGTTGCCGTCGGTGTGCTTGATCACATAATAACCGCGGTCATGAAAGCGTTTTGTGATCTCGGCCAGATAGGGCGTGACGAATTCGGAGAACATATCCGGCGAAAAGAACGGGTTGACGTTGAAGCAGTAATCCGCGCACAGCGCAAGACCGTCGAGAATGCCGGTGTTGAAGCACTTGTCGATTTGTTCGGTCTGCTCCTCGACGCGGCGGGCGGCAAGCGCCTTCATCTCGGTCTCGTTTTCATATAACCGCGCCGAAAATTCGACCATGTCGCCGCCGTTCGGAATCGAAAAGGTCGGGTCGCCGTGGATCATCAAAAAGTATTTGTCCCCGCTTTTTTCACGGATGCGCGTCAAGACCCGCCGCGTTCCGTCCGGGCAGCCGTCGACGGGCTGCACGAAGATCGCGTAGTGGTTATAGTGTTCGGCGACGGTGACGTAAAGATCGGCGATGTTGTCGATGTGCAGATCGCGTTCCCTGCCGCTCATCTGGTTCCATTGATGAAACGACATATGGCACGGGTGAACCCGCCCGAACGCCTCCATCGTCAGATAAAAAACCAATTCGAAATGGGGAACGGGACCGGTGATCGGCTCCCGCTTCAGCGCCTTGATGAAAATTTCGCGTTTGGTCATTTTGGTCATAAGGGGTCCTTTCAAAGTGATGGGTTTTTGTCATAAAATCACATCTGTTTTGTTCTTCAGCGTGTCTCCTCTCCAAACCAATTATATCAGCGGGTCAATTAAAGTCAAGGGCGCATTTGCATTTTTTCTTCGGATGTGTTATACTCGGTTATATTTTAATTTGGGGGATGTTTTCGTGAAATCCTGTTACAATAAACCCCGTTTTATCCCCGCCGCGAAATTGAAAGAGAAACCCGCCGACGAGTCCAAGCTCGGATTCGGCAGAATTTTTACCGATTATATGCTTGTCGTCGAATACGAAGACGGAAAGGGCTGGCACGACCCAAAAATCATGCCCTACGGTCCGATCGAACTCAGCCCGGCGGCGATGGTACTGCATTACGCGCAGGAGATCTTCGAGGGGCTCAAGGCCTACCGCACGGCCGACGACCATATCCAGCTGTTCAGGCCGATCGAAAATATCCGACGGATGAACCGTTCCTGCGATCGCCTGTGCATCCCGCGGCTCGACGAAGAGGACTTTACGGCGTGGATGGCCGAGCTGCTCACCGTCGAACAGGACTGGGTTCCGCACACCCCGGCGACTTCATTGTACATCCGCCCGTTCATTTTCGCGACCGACCCGTTTATCGGCGTCAAACCCTCCCGCACCTATAAATTTATGATCATCCTCTCGCCGGTCGGCAACTATTACCCCGAGGGCGTCAAGCCGGTCAGCATCTATGTCGAACACGAATACACCCGCGCCTCCAAGGGCGGCACGGGGTATACCAAATGCGGCGGGAATTATGCCGCCTCGATCAAATCGCAGGTCAAGGCCGGCGAACTCGGCTACACCCAGGTGCTTTGGCTCGACGGCGCGGAGCGGAAATACGTCGAGGAAGTCGGCACGATGAATGTCTTTTTTAAACTCGGCGACGAAATCGTCACGCCCGAAAAGGGCGACAGCATTCTCGGCGGCGTCACGCGTATGTCGGCGCTCGAACTGCTGCGCCATTGGGGTTATCCGGCCAACGAACGGCAGATCTCGGTCGCCGAACTCGAACAGGCCGCAAAAGACGGCATACTCGTCGAGGCGTTCGGAACCGGAACCGCGGCGGTCATCTCCCCGATCGGTCTGCTGGATTTCGGCGGTACCAAGGTCACAATCAACAACGGCGAAATCGGCGCGGTCACGCAAAAGCTCTATGACACGCTGACAGATATTCAGTGGGGACGGATTCCCGATCCGTTCGGCTGGATCAAACGCATACTCTGATGGATAAGATCGCGAGTTTCAAAGTAAATCACAATCGTCTCACACGGGGGATGTATACTTCACGCGAAGACGGCGATATCGTGACGTATGATCTGCGGTTTCGCCGCCCCAACCGTGAGGGGCCGATTTCCAATGCCGCGCTGCACACGGTCGAACACCTGATGGCGACGGTGTTGCGCAGCGGCGAGCTCGCCGAAAAGGTCATCTATTTCGGACCGATGGGTTGCCGCACGGGTTTTTATCTGCTGCTGCGCGATGTGCGTCCGGCGGACGCCATCCGGATCACGGTCGGCGCGCTCGAAGCGGTCTCGGCTTGGAGCGGGGAGATCCCCGGCGCGTCCGAGGCCGAATGCGGGAATTACACGGAACACGATCTTTCGGCCGCCAAACAAGATGCGGCCATGATGTGGGATTTATTAAAAAACTGGACGCCGGAGAAATTGAATTACCCATCCTGAAACGAGGTGAGTTTATGGCACGGGCGGCTGTCAGTCGGAAGCCCAAGTTTTTATCCTACGAATACTTCCTGTCAAAGAGGAGACGATCCGGGGGGCAGTATGCGTATTATTTCTATGTCTTGTGCTATAAGACCGGTCTCCGCACGGTCTCGATGTTTCGAAAAATCGGCGTTTTTTTTGAGGAATTGGCACGTTTTTTATTTATCGGATTGCTTGCGGGAACCATCAGCAGCACATTTCGGACAATCAAAACCGCCGTCAAACGCGCTTATTATAAAAGCGTAACGGTTGAGAAAAAGCAAATCGCCCGTCAGCGGCAGGAACTCGCCGCTTTGCAACAAAAGCAAGGGGACGCAAACAGCAAAAAGCTCGCTGTGCGTGACGAACGCATCACGGCGCTTGAACGCTCCATTCAAATACGTGTTTTTAAACACATCGCCCGATTGTCCGCACCGGTATTTGCGTTGATTTTACTCGCGGGTTCGCTGTTGGCTTGGAACGCCATGGAGGTCGCGCTTCGGGTGGAATACGACGGAATCGATCTCGGGTACATCAAAAACGAGAGTGTCTATGACGAGGCGGTCGCCGGAGTTGAAGACCGTATCATCGGCATCGAAAAACGGTATAATTTTTCGGCGACGCCGATTTATCGGATCTCACATGTCTCGGCGGCCAAAATACAAAATACCGAGCAGTTTGTCGACGCGTTTTTGTCGGCGGTGCTCGGCGATGAGGTCGACGAAGCGATCGGTGTTTACATAGACGGAAAGTTTCTTTTGGCGGTCACCCAGCAGGAATCGCTGATGAACTATATGGACACCTTGCTTGCGCCGTATCACAGCGACGATAAAAACGCCGTGGTCGGATTTTTAAATGATGTCACCTTTGAATCGGGCATGTACCCGACCGGCAATATTAAAACATACAGCGAATCGGTGGCGATATTGGGTAAAGTGGACACCACAACCGTGAAATACACCTGTGCCAAAAGCGATACCACCGCAAAAATCGCAAATAAGAACGGTCTGACCGAAGAGGCGCTGTTGAAATACAACCCCGATATCGCTTCAAAAATCAGCAAGGGAAAAGTGTTGACGCTGACGCTGCCGGAGCCGTTTTTGCCGGTTAAAATCTCAGTCCGGACGACATACAGCGAAACCATTCCTTATGATACCACCGTCAAATACTCCACATCGCTGTATGAGGGGCAAACCGAGATCACAACCTCGGGCCGAAACGGCACCCGTGAAGTCGTGGCCAACATCATTTATGTCAACGGCGTCGAGGTCTCGCGGGAGATCGTCAGCGCCACGGTCACAAAAGAACCGCGCAGCGCCGTGAAAAAAGTCGGTACCAAAGCGGTTCCGAAATCCGCTCCCGCGATTGGGGATTTTAACGGCGTGACGGTCACCGGTAAATTTATGTGGCCGGTCGACGGAGGCCGTATCACCTGCGGCTGGCTGGGGTATAAAGGTCATTACGGCTTGGATATCGGCGCACCCAAGGGCACCAACATCTATGCGGCGGACGGCGGCATCGTGGTCTATGTCAAATACGGCAAGACCAGTTACGGTTATGAAATCGTGATTGATCACGGAAACGGGTATGAGACCCGATACGGGCATTGCAGCAAGATTCTCGTCAAAGCAGGCGAAAAAGTGGAAAAAGGCGCCGTGATCGGACTGGTGGGCAGCACCGGCAGATCCTCCGGAAACCACCTGCATTTCGAGGTGATCAAGGACGGCCAACGCCTCAATCCGCGGCCGTTTATCACCGGTTCGTAATGTTTGATCAAAAATCGTCGGCTTCCCGCTCCGGAAGCCGCTTTTTTATGGGTAAGTCAACTCAACTTAAAATTTAACGCGATTCAACCGCCGCTTGTTGGCAAATGACGCGGGTATTCGTTATACTCGGGACGCAAGCGGTAAATCCGGCTTGCGGAAAGGATGGACAATATGTTCGATATGGGAGAAGTGGGCAGACGGATCTCCGCCGCGCGCAAGGATAAAAACATGACCCAGATGGAGCTGGCCGACCGGCTCAACATCAGCTTTCAGGCGGTCAGCAACTGGGAGAGGGGCATATCAATGCCGGATATCTCGAAGCTGCCGGAGTTGGCGGAGTTATTCGGGACGACGGTCGATCAACTGCTCGGTCAACCGTCACCGCTGATCAGCGGGATTCTATCAAAGCCCATTGACGATTATCTCAAAGATCACAAGGTCACGATTCATGAGGTCAAAGAGGTCGCACCGCTGCTCAAGCCCAAGCAAGTGGATAAGGTCTTTGAGAATTGTGAGACCTCCGGCGATCTCTCGGAAATTGCAGACCTGCTGCCGTTTTTGGGTCACGAAACCTGCAGCGCATTGCTTGAAAAATGTATCGAAAACGGAGATATGAAAAATGCGGATGAACTCGCAATTTTTGCCGGACACGACGCGGTGGACGCGCTTGCCGACCGCCTGTTAAACGAGGGAAAAAGTGTTCGTAAGCTCGCCATCGGCATGAGCAAGGGGAAACGGGATCAAATCGCATTGGCGCAATATGAGCAAAAAGGCATTCGTGCGCTCGACGACTTTTTGCCGTTTGTGAGTCGGGACGTCCTGAGCCGAATCGCCGACGCCGAATACGAAAAAAACGGACTGCGCAATCTGCATCATGTCGCTCCGTTCATAAACAAAGAACATCTGAGCGAATTGGCGAAAAAAGCCATTGAAAAAGACGGCATCAAGGCCATCAGCCCGATCGCGCCGTTTTTAAACAAAGACCTGCTGCGCGAATATGTCAAGGAGAAGTTTTTATAAACACAAACCGTGGGGGGCTCGTTTCCGCCGTAAAAATTTTAGATAAACCGCACGCTGTAACCAACCCCCCGCGCCTTTCGGCGCGGGGGGTTGAGTTGTCATCCTGAGCGGAGCGCCGTTCGGCGCGGAGCCGAAGGATCTCGGAACCGGCGGGGAAAACTATTTCACACCGCCCGGCACCGGGTCGCAGGGCAGCGGGGCGGGGCGTTTGCAAGCGGACTTGAGCTTATAGAACTTGTTGGTATCGCCGCTGATGCCGAACCCGCACATGATCTCAAGTACATGATTGGTAAGTGCGCAGTTGGCACGGTTTTTTACGCCGTCCTCGAGCGCCTGTGCCATGTCCGCGACGCCGAGGCCGCGGCTGTTTTCGGCGTACGGGTGGGTCAGCGGCATCTCCAAAAAGTCCGGCGAGTTTTTGGTTTTAATCAGCACCGGACCGCCGAAGGTGTTCGGATCGGGGACGATCATCGTGCCCAATGTCCCGTAAATCTCGATGCGCGGCAACTGGCTGGCCCAGACGTCGAAGCTCATGATCACGGTGCCGATGGCGTCGTTTGCAAACCGCATCGTGCCCGAGACGTGGGTCGGCACCTCGACGTCGACCACGGTGCCGAATTTCGGCCGGCTCGTGATCGTGCGGGTCGGGAAGGTGATGTTCTGCATCGCCGCGACCGCTTTGACAGGGCCGAGCAGGTTGACCAGCGCGGTCATGTAATACGGGCCCATGTCGAGCATCGGGCCGCCGCCGGTCTTATAATAAAACTCGGGGCCGGGATGCCAGCTCTCGTGCCCGTGGCAGACCATGAACGCGGTCGCGCCGACGGGTTTTCCGATGACGCCGTCGTCGAGGTATTTGCGGCAGGTCTGGATGCCCGCGCCCATGAACGTGTCGGGCGCGCCGCCGAGCAGCAGCCCTTTCTGTTCCGCCAATTCCACCAGTTCGCGGCCCTGTTCGACGGTCAGCGAGAGCGGCTTTTCGACGTAGACATGCTTTCCCGCCTCCAACGCCCTTTTCGAGAGCGCGTAATGCCCCTGCGGCGTCGTGAGGTTGAGGATGATGTCGATCTCGGGGCAGCCGAGCATCTGCTCGAAGGTCATGATATGCGGGACATGGAATTCCTCGGCTTTGGCCTTGACCGCCTCTGGGATCAGGTCGGCGGCGGCATAAATCTCGGTATTTTGAAAGGTCTGGGTCAGGTTCTTGAAATAGATGCCGCTGATATTACCGCAGCCCAATATTCCGATTTTCGCTTTTTTCATAGTAATGACCTCCCGTTATCTCGTCGCCCACAAAAAGCCGCGGCGCATCAGTTCCCTGGCCTCGGGGATGTCGAAGATTTTATAAGTGTGGCCGAGGGAATTGTAGAACACACGCCCCTCGCCCCATAGTTTCGTATAGACGACCGGCACAACGACCGATCCGTTGGTGGCGTGAGGGCCGTTCGCGGTCGGGAAGGTTGTGGTCGCCAGCACGTTGACCGCCGGGTCGATGTGGATATAATATTGTTCGCTGGAGACGTCGAAATCCTCAATGCCCTCGACCAGCGGGGAGGAGGACGACTTGACGATGTTCACGCGGTAGTCCGTGCCGTCGTTGCCGGGGTGGGCGATCCATTGCGAGCCGGTCAAAAACTGCCAGTCGGTGCTGTTGCGGAACGAGTCGCACATGCCGCCGTGGCAGCCCGCGATGCCCATGCCCTCCGCGACCGCCGTGCAGACATTGTCGCAATATTTGCTGTCGATCTCGCCCATCGTCCAAATGGGGACGAATAAGTCGAAGGTGCGCAGGTTGTCGAGGTCCGCCAAATAGTCGAGCGTATCCGAGATCGTGACCTCAAAACCCTCGCCGCGCAAAATTTCGGCGAACACCTCGCCGGTCTCTTTCGGGGTATGGCCGTCCCAGCCGCCCCACACAATCAATGCTTTCATGTTGTTGACCTGTCTTTCCGATGTTTTTAGTCATGTTTAAAGGGAAAATCTTTTATGTTTTATCACCTCCTTATGTTGACAACCGGTCATTGAGATACCCGTCGTCGGGCAATATCGCCGGTAAGTCGGGGAATTCAACCGAAGTGAGCTTGTCGTTTCCGGTGAAAACCAGCAGCATTCTGCCGGAAATCGCAAGCGCGTCTGGTTTGCCGAAAACAGTCACCTGCATGGCAATCCAAGTATAAACGGTATCGATGACTGTGATGTTATAAGTTGTCAGCCCGGTCTTTTCGGCAAAGGCGAAAAATTTGCCGTCTTTGGAAAAAGCGACCGGCAGAAAACCGTCCGATTTCTCGTTGCCGCGGCTTATGAGCGCCGGCTCTGCGCCGATCGCGCACAGATACAAATAATATTGATCTCCGTCATAATTTATCGTGGTGTTGGCGGCAAATTTATCACCGAAGGCCTGCGTGCAGTTGTAATATCCTTTAACCGGGAGTTCAACGGCCTTTCCGGTCTCAATATCATAAACACCCTTGACCTCGGCTGATTCATGACCGCAATATGAATAAGTAAAATGAGTGTCGTCAATGCGTTTATGAAATGCATATCCGCGGCTGTCCATGCCGTGGGGGTCATCGCCGACGATGCCCGCCATCAGCAGTTTGACATCACCGCCGTTCCCGGTCAGGTACAAGCTGCCTTGATCCTGCAGGATATAAGTTTGGTCGGAAAGATACGAATAATTTCCGGCTTTTACGGCGGAGGTCAGTTCCTTTCCGTTCGCATCAAAGCGGCGTTCGTAATAAGTTATCTTTTCTGTGCCGTCATCCGACACGATATACTGCGTCTGCCAAACAAGGATATTCCCGCCGTTGAGCCGTTCCAAACCGACGTCCGCATATCCTTTCCAGAGCTTGACGACATTGACGGCGGTTTTGAAATCGGGCTCAAAAATCTTCAGGTAAAACTGCACCTTGCTGACGGGATCTTCGTCGAGTTCATACAAAAGCATGGCGATATTGCCGTTTCCAAGCGGCACCGCGTCCGAGATTTTGCGGCGCCCGAGGATTTTTGAGACGGAAACCGCGTCCGGCGACTCAAAGGTCTCGGGCGGCGTATAAAAAGCACGGTTATATGTCGGATCTTCGCATAAGAATTCATGCAGCCGCGCGTAGTCGGAGATGCGTTCATCCTGATTGGTCACAAAACCGAGCAAAAGGCAGTTGCCCGGCGTCTGCTTCAAAACGACTTGAATCCAAAACAGACACTCGAATTTCTTTTCATCCTCTGAAAAGATTTGATTGGCAAGCCCCGGGACTTCCGAGACCGTCTGAAAGGTGATCGGGTATTCGCCGACATAAACACCCCCGTCCCGATAAAAAACGCCGCTGTCAATATTAAAATGTGTTGAAACGCTGAGATCCGCGACCATGATATCGGTCACGCCGAACGGTTCCAAATTCGCTTTTACAAAATCATAAGCAAAATCCTTCGCGCCCCCGGCGTTGGTTTCGGCTGTGAATCGCCCCGCGATCACTTTTTCGCGGGTATAAACGGTGTTGACCACCCAGTCGCCGGTAAACAGTTCGGATTCGCCCGGGTCGCGCTCAAAGGTCTGCGAGACGGTCGGCGGGGTATAAGCGGGCTGAGAAGAGGATTCGGAAGAAGATGAGTTGCTTGAATTCACAGGTATCCTGATTGATCCGCATCCGGCAAAAAGCAAGGCGACAAGCACGAGACAGAGCGCTTTTTTCATGGCGATGGTCTTCCTTTGCAGGTTAAGAGTTTGAAGATTTATTTCCGCGCTTTCAGCCGACGGAACAGGACAAAGACGATATACGGTGACGCTTAGGCAACAGGTTCAAGAAAACAGCGTCGCGATGTTTTTTATTTTTCAGCGGGACTGTCTTCATAAATACCCCTCTATGCCGTTTTTATTTTATCACAACTCACCCCAAAAGGCAACAAGCACAAAACGCCGCGAAACCGAAAAAAACCGATTGCGGATGTTGACAAAGAGGGTGCGGTGTGATAAAATGACCCTTGCCATTGCGGAATTGTGTAATGGTAGCACGGCAGACTCTGACTCTGTTTGTGAGGGTTCAAGTCCTTCTTCCGCAGCCAAGCGGCGAGTCGCCGCAGACAAACGCGCATCGGTGATGACGGTTGTCACAAACTTCATGCCCGCGGTCAAAGACGCGTGATGATCGGGGGTTTTTATGCGAAATCGATGCGGAAACGCGGTGGTCAGCGCCCACAAACAATACGCGCATCGGTGACGGCGGTTGTCATAAGCTTCATACCCGCGGTCAAAACTATATGTTGTTCTAAGCGTTAAAATGTAAATTTCTTTGTCCGGCAAAAACCTGCGTCAAAAACGCGGGTTCAATCATCGGGGTGTGGCTCAGTTTGGTAGAGCGCTTGGTTCGGGACCAAGAGGCCGTGTGTTCGAATCACATCACTCCGACCAAATGAAGAAACCTGTCGAAAAAGTGAGGAATTGCTTTTGCGGCGGGTTTTTGATATAATAATAGAAATGCAAAGCATTTATATTTTTTCTTTTTATCTCTTGACTCTTCCTTTGGGGAAGCGGTTATTCTATTTATAGAGGCTTAATAGCCTACTAAAAAACAAGAGAGGTACGAGACATGAACGAATTAATTAAAATTCAAGAGGTATCAAACAAGTACGACATTACAGCCCGGACGCTTCGTTATTACGAAGATATGGAACTCATTAACAGTACGAGAAGCGAGGATTACGCATACAGGCTATATGACGAATCCGCCATTAAGAGACTTGAACAAATTCTTGTTTTACGTAAACTCAATATCAGCATAAAGGATATAAAACGTATTTTCAGCTCTTCTGGCTCTGATGTTGTTTTGGATGTTCTCGGAAAGAAAGTGCAAAACATTGATGACGAAGTCGCTCTTTTACATGAATTGAAAGAAATTGTGCTTGGATTTATTCGACAAATTGAGCAAATAGATTTTAACAACGATTCTAATGTTAAAATGCTTTACGAAAAGGCTAAAGAAATTGAAACCCAATTGATCAACATTGATTATATAGGAAAACCATCAAACGTGAGCCGTTTACTTGAGGTGACGGAGAAGCTCAAAAAAAGACCGGACATCAGAATCGTCGAATTACCTGCATGCAGAATGATTACTTCCGGAAGCGGTGATGATAAAACGCTGAAACGCTTTGAAAATCTTTGGAACAAACTTGACGAGCAGAGAAAAGATAGATTCTCACCAAGAGATTTTATGGTTCATGTAGCGCCACCTGATAAAGGCCCTGCTGTATGGTGGTATGCTATTGAAGATTGGGTAAGCGAAGAAGATACCGATGGTTTTGAAATTTTCCAATTTGAAGGTGGACTTTTTGCGACCGCTATCACTCATGATTGGGATGACAATATTACTGTTAAAGCATATTACAACATAATAGATTGGCTTGCTGAACACGATAAATTAATGTACGATGACCGTCCCGGGCACCATGTCATGTTTAATGCATTCGGGCCCCATAAAAACCTTTTGGGATACCAACAGGCAGAGTATTATTTCCCTATCGGTATCAAAGAAAAACACTCAAAATAAGAACATAATCTACGCTAAACTGATAGCATCTTTTTTGTCAGTGGATCACATGAAAAAAACACCTGCAAATCGCGGCTGTATTTTTATCTGATCATTGAACATATGAAAGGAGCGCACGATGGACATTTCCGCAAAAAACGCCGGCCGATTTTCGGGATTCGCCGACACTTATGATCAGGCGCGTCCGAAAATGCCGCTTTATCCGGTCGAGATCATCACCCGCTATCTTCATAAAAAGCCCGATTTGGTCATCGACTTGGGCTGCGGGACGGGCCTTTCGACCTTGATCTGGAAAGGCCGCTGCGGGCGCGTGATCGGGATCGAACCAAACGACGATATGCGCGAGGCGGCAAAACGAAAATCGGACGAGAGCACCTCGTTTATAAAAGCGTTCGCGCACGAGACGGGGCTTGATTCCGGCTGTGCGGATGCCGTGATTTGCTCGCAGTCGTTTCACTGGATGAATCCCGAACCCACTTTAAAAGAAGTCGACCGGATCCTGAAACAAGGGGGCGTATTTGCCACGGTGGACTGCGATTGGCCGCCGGTTTGCGATTGGCGGGCCGAAAAGGCCTATTCGGCGCTGACAAACGCGGTTAAAAATATTGAACGGCAAAACCCCGATCTGCAAGACGGTTTTATCCGTTGGGATAAAAACAAGCACCTGCAAAATATCAAAAACAGCGGGTATTTCCGATACGCGCGGGAACTCGTTTTTGCCAACACCGAATCATGCGGTGCCGACCGTTTAATCGGAATCGCCATGAGCCAGGGCAGTTTGCAAGGCGTTTTGAAAAAGAAACCCAATTTGATCGAAGAGGACTTGAAAATGTTCAACGATACGATTCACGCGCTGTTCGGCGATAAAAAGTTCGAAGCGGATTTCGGATACCGCATGCGCATCGGTATAAAATGAGATTCCATATACGAACCGACTGCCGTCGTTCTATGCAGCGACGGCAGTCGGTTTTTGAGGAGGAGACAATCATTGTAAAACGAAAGCGGGACGGTTGTTAACTTTTTTTCTTCTTGTTTTTTCTCAGCGAGACCAACAATGCGGCGATCGAAATCGCGGCGGCTGAAAATGTCAGGATTCTTGTCAGAGTGTCGGTAATCAAAATTCCGCAGGTTAACATGAGCAGGATCGCCACCAAAGATAAAACGGTTACAGATTTCATAATTTCGGGTATACGGCTTTTGGGCTGTCTGTTTGGTAAATTGTTTCGTATGTATCAATGGGCAGATGGCTATTATACAGTCCGCCGATACCCCATTCCTCCTTTTCAAAAATTTGGGCGATAGGCCTCTGTCGCTTAGTATACACGATACAAAGTAATATATCAATAGATTTTGAAAATAATTATTAAAAATGTATAACTAAATTGCCGACAAAATCGGTATTTGTTGTCTTTGAGCCGGCCTAAATCGCAAAAAGCCCAAACAGAATTGAAAATATTGCAATTTTGCGTTGTCAATAGTTCATAAAAATTTCATACCCAAAAGGTTAATTAACGCATGAAAAT
>CAZPLU010000019.1:0-46006 GCA_964587625.1 uncultured Eubacteriales bacterium | reverse complement strand
ACGACCAAATCGCCAGATCGAATCAGATCGCGGTCGGGAAAAATGATAAGGTCGGCCTTGCAGATGAGATTTACGCATACAAGTCCAAGTATAAATCCAAAACCAATACAAATCCGAAACCGGTTGTTCCGATGAACACAGGCGATTCCGAAAAAACGACGGGAATTCCAAAGCAACTGGACAATCAAAAAAGTTACAGCTGGGGACAAGTCGGCAGGAATGCGCTGGGCGAGACCCTGAGACAGAACCCGGATCTTTTCGGCAATCACAGCGGGTTGCTGCATGAGGCGTATCAGGCGGGGCTGAACGGCGTGGATTTCACAAAGGAGCTGAAAAAAAGCGCGTCCGCGGGGAACTTCTTCGAGGAGATCATCAAGCTCTACAACGCCGGGAAGACCGACGCGAAGATTGCGGCGGTTGACCAAGTATCTAAAATGGGTAATGACTCGGGAGCGCAGGAAGAAGAGCAATATCGTTCGAGCAACAACAAAAGTGGTAAAACATCGACTTCAAAAACGAATGCAAATGAAACTTCTCCGTGGGCGAACGATTTTAATTATCTCAGGAATATGTTCATTTATTGCGGTGCGGGAAAAAGCAAAAATTTAAATGTACAAAAAGCATATCAATATTTCATGAATTCGGATAATATCGGTAAAAGGGTTCCGCAGGAATTTCTTGATACATTTAAAAGCTTTACAGATTCAATTGACGACGAACGAAAAATTAAAATTGTAATGAAAATGTTTAGCAATAAAGATTATGATTACAGTTTTGAAAATATCGTGGCAAGAAATGATTTCGTTGGTTACCCGACGAGCGGGGGGCGCATGACACAAGCTTATCATGGGGAATACAAGAATGGTAAATGGCAAAATGGAGGTGGTATTGACATTGGAGGTCTTCATGTCGGAACACCGGTTTATGCCGTAGCAGATGGGACGGTCGAATATAAGGCATATGTTACAAGTATAGGAGGTAAAAATTACTACTGTTCTTACGGAGTGTTTGCAAAATTAACTATTCCGGAATCGGATGGCAAAGATTATTACTTATATGCACATCTTGACCCGAAAACGATGTTTGAAAATGGTTTGATAAGTAATTTTGAATTGGAAAAAATGATGGATGAAATAATAATGAGTAGTTATAACAAGAAATATTCAAAAAGGGCTACTTATAATCTCGGAAATTTTAGCATCAAAAAGGGGCAGATTATCGGATATTTAGGGAACAGTGGGAATTCTAAAGCCAAACATCTGCATTTCGGATGTTTCATTAATGGGAAATGTGTGAATATCTTCGGGGAAATATTTCCCATATATAGAAACTAAATAAAAGGGGTGCTAATGAAATGAAAAGTGTATTACTAATTATCTTGGCGGTTTTTATAATTACTGGTTGTTCTGAAACTATAAAAATTTCGCAAGAAACATCGAGTCTGACTTCAGTTTCACCGGCAATATTTAACTCAAATTCAGATGAAACATCATCAATGATGATTTCAACGGAGAGTAAACCCACATTAACTGAAAATGAAATATACATGAAATGTTTCTATGAGGGAAAGTATGATGTGTATAACTTAAAAATCGGAGATCCGATTCAAAAAGCGATTGAGGAATTTGGTTTAGGGGAGAAAAAATACTACGGCTTAGGAGCGGATTGTTATGATTTTGCAGATATCGTAGTATCATACGCAGAAGGTACAGAATCTTATGAAAATAGAGTTATCGACTTTGATATAGTTGGAAACGGCATCACGGCGTTTGGTACAACAACAGGATTATCGACCATCGAGGATGTTAAAAAGATTTTTGGAGAACCCGAAGCCGAATGGATGACAGGACATTATACATATGAATCTATAACAACTTTCGAAGATCCTATTGAAGAGGGAAAAAAATATTTTTTTATCCAATATTCAAATCACAATAAAAATTTTGATTGCTCGATAGATTTTTACTTTGAATATGGAATTCTAAAAGTTATTTCTCTTGGCAAAGCAGGTGGGTTTGATTAATGTTGGGCTTGACAGTCAAGAAGGTCCATATGCGGGATGTAAAGTAACACAGGGGTTTAATGATACAACAAATCCGACAAAAAGAGGGCATTTGGGATATGATCTTGGCGGCGATTTTGAAAACATATCTCCGATTATGGAGGGAAAAGTTGTTGCTTTGCAAAAAGATCCATATGTATATGATAACAACGGAAAAAAGATCAAAAAATACGATAAGAACGGAGTGTTTATCGGATATGAGCAACATGCCAATGGTGTAACCGTGACGATCGAACACATTAACGCGCAAGGGCAGGTGTTTTATTCCACATACAGTCATTTGAAAGAAGGATCGATTGACCATTTAATTCGTGGCTCAGAAGTTACAACGAAATCGCTTATCGGCACGAAAGGAAATACAGGGGCATCCACAGGACCGCATTTGCACTTATCCGTATATACAAGAAAAGAGCCCACACGCAATCCTTTCGGCTATACTGCAGATGGTCAAGTGTTCGCGGACTTTTTTAATAAAACTTATGGCATCAATTATTCGGCAAACAACTATTATTATGACATAATCAGGAAAGGCTATTACCAAGGAAGATATTTTGACCCCTATCTGGTGATGATCACCAACGGCGAAATTATATCGTTGTTTAATAATTAGAGAGGAAGGAATATCAAAAAATGAAACCCCTTATCGCTTTAATGCTGTTACCGGTTCTTTTGTTCGTCGGGTGCACGCCGGCACCACCCAGCTCACAATCTGAATCCGCTGCCGGGTCTTATGTTTCATCATCGCAAAGCTTACCGGTTTCATCAGCACCGGAGTCATCGTCATCGGTCTCTGATGGGAGTAGATTGTCCAACGGCGAGTATGAGTATCAGATTATCGACCAAGCCGTCACGATTCTTGAGTATATCGGACGCAAAGAAGACATCACGGTACCCGACACGATTGATGGCTATCCGGTGACAGCGATAGGGGAGTATGCGTTTTTTGGATATTACGGCACGATAAAATTACCGGACAGCATTGAGGTGATCGAACTCGGCGCTTTCGAACAGAGTGGTATCGCAGAATTTGTATTTCCTCCTAAAGTAAAGGTGATCCGCGAGTGTGTGTTTTATGAGTCGAAACTCCAAAAAGTTGCGTTGCCGGAACGGGTGGAAGTGATTGAAGGCGAGGCTTTTGGTATAACACTGCTAACCGAAATCTTTATTCCGGACAGCGTCACGGTTTTAGATGATGTTTTTCACGAGCACTTTCGATCCTTTATTTTGCTTTATGACAATAATCCGGTGGTAGAGGCACACGCAAAAGAAAACAATATTTTGTACTGTAAACGCTCAGAATATCATTCGGAAATGGAGGTGGAACTGGTCGGCGATCAACCGTTGAATGATGAGGAGAACCTTGGAATCAGCCGCGAGGACTATAACCATATCGGCCGACAATCCATGCACCCGGTCGAGTTTGATATCGTCCGTTATCCCAATGAAAGGGACGATTTCGACTATATCGCCTATGAACATGGTCTTAATAATGTGTACAGTGGATTCTTTGACGGTGAGGATCTTTCTGAAAAAGTCGTGAAAGCAAAGCTTCAAAAATTGTCGAAACTGCTGTATCAGTGCGGAATCACCGAATATGATCCCAAAACCGTAAACACCGGGGAAGTCGGTTGCTTTGACAATTTGGTAAAAGCGGCGTTGCATTGCCGTTGGCCGAACACGGACTTGTTTTATTATGATGCGTTGATCAACGACAACGGTTTGACTTTTTCCGATAAAGAGGTGCTTTTTGTAGACGCGTTTGGTTTGTTCGGATTTATCCCCGATGCGTCACTGGTGACGGGGTATTCGGAGGTGCAAAAAGGCATTTGGTATTATCCGAAGCAACTGGAGGAGGTCACGACTGAAGTACTCTCGTTTAGCGGGAACATGGAAGACGGTAATTATATGATTAAAGTAAGGTGTACCGAGGCGTCAGGTGATGTGATGGAGAGGACATTGGCGTTTTCAATCCTTCCGTACAGCAATGTGAGCGGAAGTTGTCATCGGATTTTGCTAAGAAGCATTCGATAGAAACATGGTATCAATAACATTGTCAAAAGCAGGGCGAATGTCCTGCTTTTTGTTTTGAGCGGGTGGTGTGACAATTAACCGCGAGGCCGAATAAATCGTTGACAACAGGATAGATAGAAACAACCCAAGTGTGATAAGATGAAAGTACCACCAAACATCAAATCACAGAAAGGGTTGTTCCCATGAATAGTTTAGCATCAAACGCGAAGTTTCATCAACGAGCGGGTTTTACGTTGACAGTAAAGCACAGCATATGTTAAAATTCAACTGCCGTTACGAATTATACTTCGGAGGAATTCATCCATGCACAAAAACACCTTGATCATAGAAGCCGGCGATTTCAAAAACCGCGGGGGCTGGACGCTGGATACGCAGTTTTATATCAATATGGGTTCGCCCTACCTGATCGCCCACGGCTTCGCCAAACGCGCCGCCAAAAAAGACGCCTGCGGGGGATTTGAAGTCGCCGACGCGAAAGCGGTTATCCGCGCAAAAGAGGGCGGGGAATACCGCCTGTTCGCTTTCACCAAGAACTGGGTCGCCAAATGGGCCGGGGGTTACGCGCCGGGGGTCTTCACGGTCTTGGTCAACGGAGACGAGACGGGGTACACTTTCGGCGACAACGGCCCCGACTGGAGCTGGCAGCCCGGCGGTTGTGTCCGGCTGGAGCGGGGTGAAAACACGGTTTGCCTGCGCGATCTGAGCGGTTTTGACGGCCGCTGCGCGGCGCTGCTCCTCACCCGCGACGACGCGTTCGTTCCCCCGGACGACATTCCGTCTTTGACGAAACTGCGCCGCGAACTCAACCGTAACGATGAAGACGAAGAGGGCGGCGATTTCGACCTGATCGTCGCGGGCGCGGGGATCGCCGGCATCTGCGCCGCGCTCTCCGCCGCGAGAAAGGGGATGCGGGTCGCGCTGATACAGGACCGCGAGGTGGTCGGCGGAAACAACAGCTCGGAGGTGCGCGTCTGGCTCGGCGGAGAGACCTGTTTTCCGCCTTTCCCGAAGGTCGGCGGCATTGTCGGCGAACTGGAACAAAAAGTGGCCGAGCACTACGGTCCCGCCAATCGCCCCGAGAACTACGAGGACGATAAAAAGCGCACCCTGCTCGAATCGGAAAAAAACATCACGTTGTTTTTGGGGCATATTCTCACGGGTTGCGCGTGCGAAGACGGCGTCATCAAATCCGTCTCGGTTTATGATATCGCCGCGAACCGCCGTAAACAGCTGACCGCGGCGCTGTATGCCGACTGCACGGGCGACGCGACGCTCGGATACGAGGCGGGAGCCCATTTTGAACAGACCACCAATTTCCACATGGGCATGACGAACTGGTGGTGCCTTGAGGATACCGGGAAGCCCCAAGAATTTCCCCGGTGTCCGTGGGCGATGGATCTGACCGACTGCGACTTTCCGGGCAGATTGCGCGAAAACCCAGATATGTCCCAAGCGGAACGAGCGCGCCTGTTGGGGTGCTGGTATTGGGAATCGGGCATGGAGACCGACCCGATCCTGACCGCCGAAGAAGCGCGCGACACCAACTTGAGGGCGATGTACGGCGCCGTGGATTGCCTGAAAAACCACGACGGGGATTTCGTGAACTACCGCGTCGGGGACAGCTGTATCATCGGAGGAAAACGCGAGTCCAGACGGCTGCTCGGCGATATCATCCTTACCAAAGCCGATATCAAAGGCCGCGTCGCCTACGAAGACGCCTGCGTTCCGGCCACCTGGCATTTGGACGTCCATTATCCCGAACTGAAATATTTCAAGGCGTTTACAAAAGGCGGCTGCTTCTTGACAAACGCGTGGTTCGAACCGTATGAGACGCCCTATTTCATCCCCTATCGCTGCCTGTACTCCCGCAACATCGGCAATTTGTTCATGGCGGGAAGAAACATCAGCGTCACCCACGACGCGCTCGGCGCGACGAGGGTGATGCGGACCGGCGGCATGATGGGTGAAGTCGTCGGCGCGGCCGCTTCCATTTGTGCCAAACACGGCTGCGCGCCCGCCGGGGTTTACAAAAAGCATCTCGGCGAATTGATCTCTGAATTGCAGTCATTTTAACAACTAACACGTCTGAACCGCTTGCGGGCGGCTCCGCTCAAATTGATAATAGGACACTGCTATGTTAAAACCCCGCCGGAAGCGGGGTGATTGGTGTCGCAGTGTGACTGCGATTTTTTTCGTTCACCCACTTCGAACGATCGTTGGTTATACCCGCAAAGAAACTTGCGATATAATAAATCAAGGGTCAAGACGCTGATAGGGGATTTTTGCGGTCTTCAAGGAATAATTATACAAATCAAGTTCTCGATTATGAAACGAAATTCGGTTTCCAAAATTGAAGCTGAAAGGTTTTCTTGGGAATGCCTTTGAATTTTACCAATCTGTGCTTTGCATATGGCCGTGGCAAGATATTTACTGTTTTAAAACCGCAAGCGTATCCATGCCTCTCTCGGTTACGTATCCCCGCAGATTTTGAAAGAATACCTATTGCTCTGCCGCTCGTTTCTTGAATAATCACACTTTCAACTTGTCCGGAAAATTGCCGCCTCTTCAAGAATTTTAAATATCGGTCGCTCCCTCCTGCAGGGAGCGTGGTTGGACGAACCATTAAACACCTTGTTGCTTTGATTGTAAAATTTCAAAATATCTTTTTCGCTCGTCGCTTTACGAATATTGTTTTTCGTAAACGAAAATTTTATTTTGGCGGCATGACCAAAAACAGCCTTCTCAATTGTTTTATCTATAAGAGGAGGGTATATCATGAAACACAGTTGTAAAATTTTCAAAAGAGACCTATTGAAGAAGTTTAAAATTTTAGTGATCGTAATAGTGTTCATTCAAATTCTGCTCCTTTTCAACGCCGGGTGCGCGAAGCCGACGCTGGAAATCCGGATCAAAGAACCGAGGCCGACCGCGCTCGCAATCTGGGACGGGGCGATCTTTTTGACCGAGACGGGAGACGTTTACACATCGGGAAGAGACCGGACGGATCTCGCTTTTCGCATAACTTATTTAGGTCAGGGCGAGGGCGTCGCCTACAGCGAAGAACCGGTAAAAATCCTGTCCGACGCCGTGAAAATCGATTTGGGTTACGCGTTGAAAAAGAACGGGGAACTGTGGGTCTGGGGTACGAACCACGACCGTGGGATCGGACTGCCTAAAGAGACGGAAATCGCCTATGAACCCGTGCTTCTGATGACGGACGTCGTGGATTTTGATGGTAACTGCGCTTTGAAATCCAACGGAGAACTCTGGGGTTGGTATTGGACGGCATACAGAGATCCCGTGACCGGAGAACCGGATTCGACGACGCCGGTGAAAATCGCAGGCGGCGTTAAGGCATTTTGCAACAACGCGTTTATCAAGCAGGACGGCTCTCTTTGGATTTACGGCAATTTTCGTTATCAGAGCGTGTATTATGCGAAACCGGTGAAAACGGCGGATGACGTGATATCCTGTTCGGTCCAAATGCAGAGCGGTCAGGTTTTATATATCAAATCCGACGGGTCGCTCTGGGGGTTCGGCAACAACGAATACGGCCAGGTCGGAAACGGGGAATACGGAGACATGAACGGCAATACCTACGACTGTGTGGTGAGCGAACCGGTTAAAATTATGGATGATATCGCCCAAGTATATGCGAAAGATTATTGTACTTTTGCGGTTCAAAAAGACGGAACGCTGTGGGGCTGGGGCAGGAATTTTTCTGGAATGCTCGGAACCGACCATTATTTCGAACCCGATCCGGTTATCGTCACCGACCGTTTTAAGGGGCAGGGTTTTAAGGAGCTTTATTTTCCTCCGCTGTCGCCCTCCGTCGGTTATATCACCGACAACGACGACACGTTGTGGGGCTGGGGATATATGCCGGTCGGCGACGGACAGGGAGCGCCGCTCGGGATAGAATTGACCGCTCCCGCAGCGACGGGGCCGGTATCGGACAATCCGGACACCTATCTGAAAGAACCGGTCAAGGTGCTTGACAACATCCGTTTTATTGTGGGGAACACGGGTAAATATCGGATTGCGCTTGCGAAGGACGGCACCTATTACCGCTGGGGACAGACGGCGGAGACCGTCAAGACCTACGGCGAGGCCAATGTGATCAAATTCGGTCCGTTGAGAGAAGACGGGACGCTGAGTATGACCACCGGCGTGTGGAGTTCGCTGATCGACACCGGTTATAAAGGCGAGCTCGGCGAACCCGACGAGGAGATCACGGGCGGCATCGGATATTATTATTCGCAGATCCTCATACCCGAGCCGTGCGAGTTTCCGGGGTGAAGATTGAAAAATTTATTTTACAACCTAAAAACATCGAAAGCTGGTACCCTGAACAGGTTAGGCAAACAACAGGAATATACGATCACGTCGGGTTTACTGCCGTCGAATTTTATCTTTTATTGTCGACAAAAAGTGGGAATGACCTATTGACATAAATTATAATATAGTGTAAAATGTTGGCAGATAGAGATACGACGGGTAAACAGATAAGAAAAAATGGCGGCGGAACAAAAAGAATACTTACATTTAAAGTCATATATTTTTATATATGTGCATTTGAGAATTTTAATATGTTTAATTTTTGGCGATGATCTGCTCAACGGGCTCGTTTGAATAGAATAAAAAATGACAGGAGGTGAAAAACATGGCGGGAACATTCAGCCGTGATCCTCGGATTGCATTTGAGTTTCGCCGGGAACGGTTTTGGCCAAACCGGAACCGCCGATATCGCAAGTTGTGAATCGGAGCAAACCAAATGGAATGCAACCTGTCATCCGTTTCGGGCAACAGGGCTTGAGCGGGAAGTGCTGATTTTGGACAGTTGACCCGGGGCGCGGCGGGTGTCTTTGCAAAACCCTCGCTTTGACAACAGGGTCATCAGGCGTCCCGGGAAAAATCCGCCTGTTCATGATGATGCGGTATTAGCCATATACCGCATTAAAACAATACAGGAGGTATCATATGAAAAGAAATGTCAAAACAAAAGCGTTGAAACTCCTTGTCTCAGCCGTGCTGATGGCATCACTGATTCTGTCGTTCACGGTCACAACATCGGCCTTGGCATATGTCAACGGGCCGATGTTCAAATACGAAAGCGGCGGCGTTCATCATTTTGAAGTGGTGGCTTACGCTTCGAGCGACGAAAACCCGGTGTGGGCGCGGGCTGAAATCGGGTGGCACCGCCCCGGTTACTCTTTTGTGCTAACTAATTGGGCATACGAAAGCAGCCCTAACCCGACGACCGTCATGGCGGTGACATCTGACGGATTTGGCTCACCATATGACGAGTGGGTCAGCGCAGGAAATTCAATCGCAAGCGACGGAACTTGAACCATCCTAAAATTATCGGTAATCCGCCGATGATTTAAAACGACCGACAGCGCCGGTTCCGGATTTTTTCGGAACCGGCGCGGGAAACCGAAAGGAGAAAACCCAATGAAAAGAGACCGAATCATTTTGATTTTAATCATCGTTCTTGTTATATTTTCCGGCTGCGCAAAAACGACTTTGGAAATGGTCGCGACCGAGCCAACGCCGTACACCCTCGGAAGTTTGGTGGGGACGGTTTATCTGACGGCGGACGGGGATGTTTACACCAAAGGCACCGATCGGTCCACACTCGGATTTTATCAAACTAAACTGGGACAGGGTGCAGGGGTGATCTACAGCGATGCGCCGGTTAAAATTTTATCGGGCGCAATCAAGGCGACTACGGGTCTGGCGTTGAAAAAAAACGGGGAATTGTGGGTCTGGGGGGATAACATGGGGTGCAGCATCGGACTCCCCGAGGATGTCAAAGCCGCCCATACCCCCGTGCTCCTGCTGAAAGACGTCTTGAAAACGTCAAATGCGTTGTCGGGGACGATTACGGATATACATATGCGCTGACGGTTTATCTGACGGCGGACGGGGATGTGTACACCAAAGGCACGGATCGCTCCACGCTCGGATTTTATCAGACCCATTTGGGACAGGGCGAGGGGACTATCCACTGCGAAAAACCGGTTAAAATTTTATTCGATGTCGTTAAAGCTACATTGAGTTTAGCACTGAAAAAGAACGGTGACTTATGGGTATGGGGATATAATTTAAATTGCAACATCGGGCTGCCCGAGGATGTTAAAGTCGCCTATACTCCCGTGCTGCTGATGACGGACGTCACGTTTGCGGTGACAAACGACGGAACCCTGTACGGCTGGGGCAGGGATTTCGGCGGAATGCTCGGAACGGATAACGGGATTGAATTGTCCCCGGGTATATTAAAAGAAGCGTCATATTCGGCGGGTTTTGAGGTTCAGCCGTCCCCGGCGGTGATTGCGCGCAACGTCAAGAATCTGTATCTGCCGTATCTGCCTTTACAGGGTTATTATACCGACAACAACGACGCGCTTTGGGCTTGGGGCGGCGGGGTACTCGGCACCGGCGAAGAAGTGCCGCTGGAAGCAAATGTACCCTATTGCGAAGCGGCTGCGAAATTATTAAAAGAAACCGCGATCGAACAATCGGAGCCGGCCAAAATCCTCGAAAACATCCGATGCGTCGTCGGAGACGATTACGGATATACATATGCGCTGGCAATGGACGGCACTTATTACCGCTGGGGAGGGGATCTGAGCACCAGAGCAAAGACCTACGGCGAGGCGAATGTGATTGTGTTTTGCACGTTCAAGCCGGACGGGACGCAGGACAGGATCACCGGCGTGTGGAGCTCGCTGATCGACACCGGCTATACCGGCGAGCTCGGCGAACCCGACGAGGAGATCATCGGCGGAATCGGGTATGTCTATTCCCTGACGCTCACGCCCGAGCCGTGCGAGTTTCCGGGGTGAAATCTGATTTGTATAAAACGTTTAAATAGAACCGTAAAAAATATTTTTCAAAACGATGACCAAAAACGGGGGTCTCGATTGTGTTATATATAGCCGCAAGCGCGTGGGGCGGAGAAAGGGTAAAAGTGTGTTTTATGAAAAAGACAGATACGTTTATAATTTTATTCACCATCTTTTTTTTAATCATCGGTTGTACGCGACTTAAAATTGAAATAGTAGCGGCCGAACCGACTCCATACACCATCGGCAGTGAAGTCGGAGCGACATATTTGACCGCGGAGGGCGATGTCTATACAAAAGGCACGGATCGCTCCACGCTCGGATTTTATCAAACCATATTGGGGCAGGGGGAGGGAATCACTCGCAGTGACGAACCGGTAAAAATATTATCCGATGCGGTTAAAGTCATTTCGAGTCAGGCGTTAAAAACCAATGGGGAGTTATGGGTTTGGGGATATAATTTAGATTGTTCAATCGGTCTTGCGCAAGAAATAAAAGTCGCATATGAACCGACAATATTGATGGATGATGTGGTAGATTTCGAAAATGGAAGCGCGTTAAAGTCAAACGGCGAGTTGTGGGGCTGGCACTGGACGGCTTATAAAGATCCCATCACCGGAGAGCCGATCGCAACGACGCCGGTAAAAATCGCAAGCGGTGTCAAGGCCTTTGACAGCGGTGCTTTTATCAAACTCAACGGTTCTCTTTGGATTTATGGAAATCATATTTACACCGGGGAATATCTTTCAGAGCCCAAAAAGTTGGATAAAGATGTCATCGCGTGTTCTACAGACCGACATATTATGTATATCAAATCCGACGGCTCACTCTGGGGGTTCGGGAACAATGAATACGGGCAGGTCGGCAACGGGGATTGCGGCGATTTAGACCCAAACACCTATGATTGCGTGGTGGGCAGACCCGTTCGAATATTGGAAAATGTTTCTCGGATATATGCGAAGATTGATAGCACCTACGCTATTACGGAGGACGGAACTTTATACGGGTGGGGCAGAAATTTTTCCGGGATGCTCGGAACGGATAATGAAATCGAACCGTCTCCGGTGGTGATCGCGCGAAACGTCAAAAACCTGTATTTGCCGTTTTTGCCCTTCCAAGGATATTATACGGATGAAAACGACGCGCTTTGGGCTTGGGGCGGCGGAATACTCGGAATCGGAAAAGCAGCGCCGCTGGAAGCGAATGTTCCGTATTGCCGTGTGGCAACGGAATTATTGGACGACACGATGGTCAAACAAAAAGAACCGGTGAAAATTCTTGAAAATGTCAAGTGCGTTGTCGGGAACGATTATAATTTAACATATGCACTTAGCAAGGACGGGACCTATTATCGCTGGGGAATTGATACGTTTACCAAAGCCAAGACCTACGGCGAGGCAAATGTGATTGTGTTTTGCACGTTTAAGCCGGACGGGACACAGGATAAGGTGACCGGCGTGTGGAGCTCGCTGATCGACACCGGTTATAAAGGCGAGCTCGGCGCGCCCGACGAGGAGATCACGGGCGGCATCGGATATTATTATTCGCAGATCCTCATACCCGAGCCGTGCGAGTTTCCGGGGTGAAGATTGAAAAATTTATTTTACAACCTAAAAACATCGAAAGCTGGTACCCTGAACAGGTTAGGCAAACAACAGGAATATACGATCACGTCGGGTTTACTGCCGTCGAATTTTATCTTTTATTGTCGACAAAAAGTGGGAATGACCTATTGACATAAATTATAATATAGTGTAAAATGTTGGCAGATAGAGATACGACGGGTAAACAGATAAGAAAAAATGGCGGCGGAACAAAAAGAATACTTACATTTAAAGTCATATATTTTTATATATGTGCATTTGAGAATTTTAATATGTTTAATTTTTGGCGATGATCTGCTCAACGGGCTCGTTTGAATAGAATAAAAAATGACAGGAGGTGAAAAACATGGCGGGAACATTCAGCCGTGATCCTCGGATTGCATTTGAGTTTCGCCGGGAACGGTTTTGGCCAAACCGGAACCGCCGATATGGCAAGTTGTGAATCGGAGCAAACCAAATGGAATGCAACCTGTCATCCGATTCGAGCAACAGGGCTTGAGCGGGAAGTGCTGATTTTGGACAGTTAACCCGGACTGCAATGAATGATTAACACAAATGCAATCATTCTCCGAAATAACAGGTTCGGGGCAGCCGGGAAAATGAAACAGGCCTGTAATACGAGTCAGCGGTGAAAGGCATTACATGCTTTTCATCCGGCAACGATTGCCACTGTGCGAAGCGCACAGGCAGATCGTATCCGAAAAATATGTGACACAGCATGAATAAAAACAGGAGTCTCGATTGTGTTACATAAGGACAGTTACAGGAGGTAACGAAAATGAAAAAATTTTCAGCGCTCGTTGCAACTTTGATGATGGTTCTGGCCATTTCCGTTGTCAACCTTTCCGCCGCAAAGGGGACGAGTTTTGACACAATCCCCTTTGGCCCCGGAATGTGGAGAGGAGCATCTTACGCCTGGGCCTACAGTGAGATCAATCCGACCGTGGCGTATGCCACAGCCGGCTGGTGGAATCTCAATCGGACTGTTTTCACTTTAGAAGATTGGGATTACCAAAGCAGCGCGTTTCCGTATGTGTCGGTAAACGCGTTCGCCGACTGTACAGTGGGAGATTTGTATCAGTATCATTTAGACAACGTGGGGACTTACGCACAGGACTAAGAAGACAACGAATAATCCCAAGCCTTGTCCGGGCGGCTTTTCCGCCGCCCGGACAAGGCAAACAAAGAAAGGAATGGCGGAAATGAAATATAAAAAGAGTCTTTGCGTGTTATCATCCATTTTGATAATAGGTTCGATTTTATTGGGATACGGTTGTTCGGGCGAACGCATCGCGCTTGACATTACGGTGAGAAAACCGTTTTCAATTCAAGGAAACAACGGGACGATTTTTCTCGCCGGAGACGGGACGGTCTATACCCAGGGAACCGATCTCAAAGGTTCTGTTTTAGGTCAGGGGGAAGGCGTCGAATACAGTTCCGGACCCGTTCCCGTTTTGACGGATGTCGTGAAAATTTATGAAAATACCGGCGGCGCGCGCGCTCTGAGAAGCGACGGAGGCCTTTGGGTCTGGGGGAATAACCGCTCCTGTTTGATCGGTCTGCCCCCGGATCAGGAATATGTCTATGAACCCGTTAAGCTGATGGACGGCGTAGCCGATATCTCGTTTAAGAACGCCCTGAAATCCAACGGCGAGCTCTGGGGATGGGGATACAATGCGTATGTCGATATCAATACCGGAAAAATCACGGCCTCCGAACCCGTTAAAATTATGGACGGCGTGATCAAGATATGCGAATGGGGCTCAGGATATTACGGAGCGATTAAATCGGACGGAGGACTCTGGCTGTGGGGCGGAACCTATCATGCCTCCTCGAGGGGGAACGGGACGACGTTCGAAGAAGAAGGATGGGTTGTAAAGCCGGTTAAAATATTGGACAATGCCAAAGAGTGTTCCATGGAAGAACAAATTCTGGCCGTAACGGAAGACGGAACGCTTTATACCTGGGGAAACAACGAATACGGACAGTGCGGAAACGGAGAACACGGCGATTTTGACGACTCTACCGGGGACTGCGTCGTCACTGTGCCGACAAAAATCATGGATAATGTCGCTTCTGTGAAAGCCGCGATGAAGATGTCGTTCGCCGTTACGAACGACGGAGAGCTCTGGGGTTGGGGAGTGAATGATAATGATATTTTCGGAACGGGGAATGATCTTGAAACAAAACCGGTCAAAATCTGCGATCATGTGAAGGAGTTCATCTTCCCGTTTGTGTCGGGGGTGGCCTTCATCATCGACGAAAACGACGACCTTTACGCCTTGGGCGGCGGGTTTGCGGGCGCGACGGCAACGGGAATCGGCTGGTCGATTGATTTATTGGCGGCGTATAAAGCAAACGCGTTGTCGCCCGAACTGGTCGAAGAGTTGGACGATTGTTTCGTCTCCGCCCCGGTAAAAATCTTGGAGGATGTCGAGACCGTATTCGGCGGAAATAAACTGTTCTTCGCAAAAATGAAGAACGGAACCTACCGGATGTGGGGGTTTGATGATATCACAAGGGTCGAGACATACGGGGAAGCGAACTACATCGTGTTTGAGGACGGCTCAAAATGGGCCCGCGGCGGATATTATCGGACGTCTGCTTCCGTTTTAAAGTTATTGGGCGGGGACGACGAGGAGATCACAAACGGAGCCGGTTATTTCTTACAGCTGTTTGCAGAGCCGGTGGAAACGGTTTTTCCACCCCGGCTTTATATGCAGAATTAGAGGGCCTTCATCATGAAATTTACCTTTGAACAGGCCTTAAAAGGTCTTTTTAAGCAAAAAACGATGGCTTTGCTGATGATAGCCGTGTTTTCACTTGGGCTTTTTCTCGTAATCGGCTCGGTGAGCTATTACCGGCAAAACACCACCAAGCTGGAGGATTTTTACGACGCCTACCGGCCGGATGAATACCGCTTTTTTACGCAGGTGATGGCGAACAGTATCGGCGACGGCGACAGCGCGAGAGTTGCGGCGACGGTCGATTATTACCGCAGGATGAAAGCGTCGTCGGCGTTCGAGGTCTTTACGTTCAACTCCGGTTCGCTGCTCGTGCCCAAGTACAAGGGCGAGGATCGATGTTTGAGCGGGTATGATCAATATCGGCCGATCCGGGACACCTACATAGACCCCATCTCGAAAAACGCCTATTCGGCTGTCAACTGCTGCACCGTCAGCCCCGCCGTCTTCGACAGGTTCGCGATCCGGGTCGCCGAGGGAACCGATTTTTCGGATTATGACTGCGTTTGGCGGGAAAACGACGTCATCCCCGTCGTGATGGGCTGGTCGTTTCGGAAGTATTACGACTTGGGGGAACAATTCACGGCCTGTGTGCCCGGCATGCAGGAACAACTGCAGGCACATCAAGTTGTCGGATTTTTGCCGCCGGACGCCGCCGTGCTTTCGATTAAAAACACGGGCGACGTGCAGTCGCTGGCGGACTGTATTTTGTATCCCGCCATCGACCTCACGCTGCTGCCGATCCCCGATTATACGGCGCAAAAACGCGAGAACCAACTATATGACATTCGCGTCCTGCATCTGTGCGATTTTGTCATCGTCAGCAAGCAGGAGCGCATCGATCTCTCCGGATACGGCGATCAGGCGCTGATGGGACAGGTGGGGATCAAGCGTTCGATGGTGCTCACGCCCGAATTCGTCAAGGACGCGAACCGGTATTTTGACATGCTGGTGTTTGCGTCCGTGCTGATCATCGCGGCGACAACCGTTTGCCTTGCGCTCAATATGACCAGCAAATTGCTGACGTCATTCAAGACCTATGCGATACATCAAATTTCGGGCGGCACTGTCGGGAGCGTCAATGGGATGATGGTTGCGGAGATCGGGATTTTATTGTTGATTTCAAACGCCGCCGCGTTCGTCGCGTCTCTTACGGCGGGCGGCAGGGTGTTCACCTACAGCCGGTCGTCGGTGTTCGGCGTCAGCGTGACCAAATTGAGCCCGGAGGCCGTCTTGGCGGCTTTGGCGATCAGCGCAGCCGTCGGTTTCGTCTCGGTTTTATATCCGGTGCTCCGGCTGAGGGCGACGGAGTTCGACACGCTGCTGCGCGGGAGGGAATAAGACATGAGAAGAAAAATTAAAATCCGCCCGGATGAGGCGATTCTCATTTTATTGTTTATGCTGATCGGGATCGGCACAATCTTTTTCGGCTCCTATATGGTCAAGCAATACCAGTTCAATCGGGCGAGCCGCGGATTTTATTCCGAAAACGCGTTTGGAATCTACGCCAAAAGCCCGTCCGACGAGCCGATTGACATCTCCGAGGCGTTTCGCAGATTGATCCTCTCCCATGAGGACGTGACCGTGAACCGGTATTTTAATATTTCGAATGTAAAACTCACCACCGTTTTTCACGGCAATTCTTTTACACCCGATATCATAAAGGGGCGTTATTTTACCGAAGAGGACTTCTTTTGCGGGAAAAAGCTCTGTGTAATCGGTAAAAATTTTTCTACGCAGACATCGAGCGACGGCGGGGATTTGATCATCGAAAACGGGAGGGAGTACTATGTTTACGAGGGCGTGAAATATGAGGTCATCGGAACCATCGGGTTTGATCTGCAAAGCGCAATCATCAACCGCTCGGTGATTTTCAACGGGGACGCCC
Source organism: uncultured Eubacteriales bacterium (assembly GCA_964587625.1). Classification (GTDB taxonomy): domain Bacteria; phylum Bacillota; class Clostridia; order Oscillospirales; family JAKOTC01; genus DAOPZJ01. The sequence continues at coordinate 28,829 of CAZPLU010000019.1, read as the reverse complement.
AAAAAACCGAAATGACTCAAAGCGGCGGTTCGGCCTTTATTGTCGACGCGCCGACAAAGCGTCAGGCAGAACAGTTGAAAATCGATATGGTTGAAATGATTGAAAACTGCGGCGGCGAAGCGGTTTTGGTGGAGATCCCGACGCCCTCGATGAGTGTTTCGGACTTTTTTAATATGGATTTGTTGAATTTGATCATGGTGATTTTCGGCGCTTTCGCCGTGGTGCTTGCGACGGTTCCGCTGACTTTGATTTGGGCGCAGCGCAGGAAAAAAGCCGTCGCGGTCAAGCGCCTTTTGGGTTACGGCGGCGGATTGATCGCAATTCAAATGTTTTTAAGGTTATTTGCGCTGTTCAATATCGGCTTTTTGATGAGTTTTATCGCATATAACGTCATCGCCCGAATATGGTACTTGGGTATGAGGTCATTCTTCAGCCCGGAGATGGCGGTTGCGTATTCGGGTGCGCTGGTTTTTAACATTTTAATCGCAATCGTACCGTTTGTGCAAACCATGCGGGTCGAGCCGGGCGACGCGCTGCGGAGGGAATAAAAGTGCAAATTCGGTTTCAAAAATCGAACAAGCGCAGCGGTTCGCGAACGGGAGTATTGCACGATAAAAAAAACAGCACCTCTCTTTGAGATGCTGTCAGTTCGCGGCGCGCGTATTTATCCATGGACTTACCTGTTGCGGTTGTTTTCGTTGTTCCGGTTGTTTTGATTGTTTTGGTTGTTTTGATTCTCACGGTTGTTTTGGTTCTCGCGGTTGTTTTGATTCTGCTTGTTGCGGTTGTTTTCGTTTTCGCGCTCGTTTTTACGTTTTTCATTGTTTCGGTTGTTGTTTTCCATGAAACACTCACCTCCTTACGCATTATTTTTTGTCCCCGCGGTAAAAATATGCAGGTATTCCGGAAACAGGGGGTGAAAATTTTGCTGATCATCCGTGCAAAATTGCTGACGATGGGCAAAAACAATTCAGAGAGCGGCTGTGTGCTGATTCAAAACGGGAAGATCAAAAAAGTGGCTGAAAAAATTCCCGAAACCGAAAACGATGATGATATCGTCATCGATGCCGGCGGGAATTGGGTGTTGCCCGGCTTGATCGAAGCGCATTGCCATATCGGCATCACCGAGGAAAAAAAGGGGACGGAAGGCGACGATTGCAACGAAGTCACCAAGCCGGTCACGCCCTACCTGAAAGCGCTCGACGCCGTCAATCCGATGGACGCCGCCTTCCACAGCGCCATCAAAGCGGGGATCACCTCGGTCATGGTCGGGCCGGGCAGCTCGAACGTGGTCGGCGGCCAGTTTATATTTATCAAGACGGACGGCAGGGCCCTCGACGGCATGGTGGTGCTCGAACCCGCCGCCATGAAAATCGCGTTCGGCGAAAATCCCAAGAGAAACTACGGAGACAACAACATGACGCCCTCCACCCGGATGGCGATCGGCGCGATGCTCCGGGAGGAGCTTTTCGAGGTCAAACAATATATCGAGGATAAACAGTCGGCGAAAAAAGAAGGCAAAACCTTTGACGAGGATTTTCGCAAGGAGTGCTGGATACCGGTTTTCGAGAAGAAAATCCCTCTAAAAGCGCATGTTCACCGGACCGACGACATCCTGACCGCAATCCGCATCGCGAAGCAGTTTGACCTGGATATCACGCTGGATCACTGCACCGAAGGCCATCTGATCGCACAGGAGATCAAGGACTCGGGTTTTCCGGCGATCGTGGGTCCGAATTTGGCGTCCCGCAACAAAATCGAGGTGCAGTATATGGATTTTAAGACCGCGGGGATTTTGTTCAAAGCCGGCGTCAAAGTTGCCGTCACAACCGACCACCCGGTCTCGTTGATCCAATATCTGCCCATATGCGCGGGGTTGGCGGCAAAAGAGGGGCTCGGCATAGAAGAAGCGCTCAAAGCAATCACGATCAGCGCGGCCGAAATCTGCAGGGTCTCGGACCGCGTCGGCAGCATCGAGGAGGGGAAGGACGCCGACATCGCCATCTTCGACGGAAATCCGCTTGAGGTTTTTACCAACTGCCTGTACACCATCATCAACGGTAAAATCGTCTATCGTTCGGAAAAAGCAAACGAATCCGATTCCACCGGTTACAACGCCTGAGCGATTGCATCCGTAAAAATTATTCTTGACTTTAAAAAGGGGGGAATGTATTATTTAAAAGGGGATTATAACGATGTATCTCTATGTGTCGGTTCAAAATAAAAATGAATATTACAAAGACGGAGCGGGCGGCGGCAAGGTAAAAGCGCGCCTTGAGCAAGCGTCGGGCGAAAGATGCCTGATCGTTCCGTTTGAGGAATTCAATTTAAATGTCGTGCGGGAATATCAGCCAAATGCGATTGCGATGAGCGGTTTCGGCAATCATTTTCATGCATACAGCCCGGAGTCGTTTCTCGGAATGAACGAGGTTTTTCAAAACACGAATATTCCGATGATCTGTTTTTGCGGAAGCCACCAACTCCTCGCATTCGCCTATCATCAAAAACTCGATGGGACAACGGTTTTACAAGACGAGCCGATTCGATTGCTCGAACCCTCCGAAGACCTGCCGAGGAGGGCAAAAGGCGGTTGCTTTGACGTTTCAAATCACTACATGGCCGACGGTTTTTTCCCGATCCGCATGGTCAAAGACGATCCGATTTTCGCCGGCATGTCCGAAATCATGATGATGCGGTGCGCACATTATTGCGAAGTGAAAAGCCCCCCGGAGAATTTTGAAATCTTGGCGAGCAGCGGCCATTGCCGGATTGAAGCGATGAGGCACCGGGAAAAACCGATCTACGGCACCCAGTTCCATCCGGAAGCGTATGAAGAACCATTTTTCGACGGGAAAAAACTGCTTGAAAATTTTGCACGGATCGCGAAAAACCATCGTATGTAAGGGCGAACCGAGTCCGCCCGCCTCGTAATGGATTCCTCGCGTTTTTAGACCATCAATCGATTTTCAACCATTTATTCCCCGACGCTTGAGTCGGCGGCAGACGGTCGCCGCGGTCGATATGCACCATACGGGGATTTTCCACGGTTTCCCCGTTGGGGCCCACTTCAATATAATTGCCCGCTTCTTGATTATCGGTTCCCGGTTTTGTCGGTTTTATCATGCAAAAACCTCCTTCCGCAGATAGGTTTTGCAAAACGAACCTAAATACTCATCGATCTCGGATTTTTTACCGCGGCTCGAATTCGGTTGACTTAAACCGACGGGGGGTCAGGCAAAGGAGTGAAGGACATGACCGCGCGCTATATTTTCCACAGCGGCTTTCTGGTTGAAACGGCGGACTGTTACTATATTTTCGATTATTATCAGGGCAATCTGCCGCAGCTTGACACGCAAAAGCCGGCCGTCGTATTCGCCAGCCATGCCCACCGCGACCACTATAACCCCGAGATATTTGTCACTCTGAAAAAGATGGGTATGACAGACATATACGCGGTTTTGTCAAAAGACATCCCCGAAAAAAAATACCCCGGCGGTGTCGAAGTTTTGCGGGTCGCCGCCAACGCGGTATATGAGCTGCCGCGCGGTGAACGCCTGGAAACCCTGCAATCCACCGACAGCGGCGTCGCGTTTTTGCTCACAACCGATGAGGGCGTCATCTATCACGCGGGCGACCTCAACGACTGGTTTTGGAAGGGTGAACCCGACGGCGACAATAAACAAATGCGCGGCAGATACCGACACGAGATCGACAAGCTCAAAGGTCGGAAAATCGATCTTGCTTTCGTCGTTCTCGACCCGCGGCAAGAGGAACACTACGCCGACGGAATGCTCTATTTCCTGTCCACCGCGGATGTAAAATCCGTCTGCCCGATGCACTATTGGGAAAAACCCGAAACCGTCGACCGATTTTTACGCGAGAATCCCCAATATCAAAACATCATCAAAAATCCCGAGAAAAGAGGAAGCCCGTATGAAGTGTAAAATGGTTCATCAAAACCACAATGTCAGTGATCTCGACGCCTCGCTCGCTTTTTACGAAAAAGCGCTCGGGCTCACCGAACTGCGCCGCAAAACAACCGAAAATTTTACCATCGTTTTTCTCGGAAACAAAGAAACGGAATTTGAATTGGAATTGACATGGCTTAAAGACCATCCGCAGAAGTATGACCTCGGCGAATCCGAATTTCACTTGGCGTTTCGAACAGACGACTACGACGCCGCTTATAAACTTCACGGGCAAATGGGCTGCATTTGTTATGAAAACCCGTCCATGGGGTTGTATTTCATCGAAGACCCGGACGGCTATTGGCTCGAAATTTTGCCGGCAAAAAATTAAGAATGTGAAACGCAATTTCCGACAGACATTTAGAAATCGGAAAACAAGAATTGGGAATCGGTATAACATGGTACACAATCACGGTAACAGCAACTGCAGGGAACGGTCTTGACCGTTCCGAAACCGGCTTGCCGATGTGCCGTGTCTGTCATCCTGAGCGGAGCGTCCACGACGCGTAAAAGAATTTTGTCCTCAGCGCGATCTTTTCGAGGGGATAATACGCAAAATTCCCCTTGGAGGCCTGAAGGGATTTCGGGCTGATCAAGGTGCCAGTTCCAAAATGCCCCTTTGCATGGTTTCGAATGCGACGCCTTATGGGTTTTTATCTTCTTTTCTTCTTTTTTTCCCTGATAACTTGATTTTCGAAAACTTTGCATTATCATTAATACAAAAGGTATTTCCATGGGAATCTTTACGCCCGGAGGTGACTTTTCGCCCGATGAAAAACGGTGAACCGACTATCCAAGCCCGGCTGTTCGCCCTGCGAGACGAACCGTACGCGGCTTTTACCCGCAAGCTGATCCCGAACATCGCCCCGGAGACGGTGATCGGCGTGCGCACACCCGCGCTGCGCAAGCTCGCCAAGGAACTGATGGCTGCGCACCCGAAAGAGCAGGGGAGATCGGATTTTGCGAATCCGTTCCTCGGGCAGACCCCGGAAAATGCCTCCGATCCGGTGAACGCCCCATCCCCGGCCGAACGTTTTTTGCAGACCCTGCCACACCGTTATTTTGAGGAAAACCAACTGCACGCCTTTATGATCGAACAACTCGGCGACTACACCCAAACCATAGCGGCGGCGGAGGCGTTTTTGACGTTCGTCGACAACTGGGCGACCTGCGACCAGCTCTCTCCGAAGGCGTTCAAAAAGCATTTGCCCGCGCTCATGGAACATATTCAAGCATGGCTTGCCTCGGACAAACCCTATACGATCCGCTTTGGCATCGGGATGCTGATGACGCATTTTTTGGACGGCGAATTCAAACCCGAATATCTCGAATGGGTCGCGGCCCTGCGGTCGGAGGAATATTACGTAAACATGATGATCGCTTGGTATTTCGCGACGGCGCTGGCAAAGCAATACGCCGCCGCCGTCCCGTACATCGAGCAGCGCCGCCTCTCTCCTTTTACGCACAACAAAACCATCCAAAAAGCCATTGAAAGTTACCGTGTCAGCGAGGAGAGGAAAACCTTTTTGCGTAGTAAAAGGTGAGTTAAATGAGTTGTTATTTGACAAAACCTATGGTCTTTGTCTTTACAGCCATTTATCTTTGCCTTTGCAACCTCACTTAAAAAACAACCCGAAGATGTGTTATAATGTCATCGACGGACGGGATTGAATTTTGAGGTCGGGAGGGATCGGAACAAATGAAAAAGAAAACCAAGAGCTACGAACCGCTGTACCGCAGAAATGAAGCGACCGGGCGGATCATCATCGATGTCGCCTTGCAAAATTACCTCGAATTTTTTCACGAGTGGGACAACGCGACCTTCAAAAAGCGCGATCTCAACGCCGGACTCGCCGAATTTTTGGACCTGTGCTCCGAGGATATCCCGCTGCACAAAAAGCTCGAAATCGTGTTTACCGTCGGCGCCGCAGAAATCCGACCCGAAAAAGAAGAACAAATCCGCACCAGTTACCGCAATTATTACGGTTCTCTGAACCGTCTGGAGCAGCGCAAAACCAAACGCCTGGTCAGGTTCTCCGCGTTGTTGCTCTTCATCTCGATTGTGCTTTTGTCCGCCTATACCCTGTTCAGCGACTACGAGCCGACGAAAATGGTTTTCAAAGTGCTGTTGGAGAGTTTATTGATCGGCGGCTGGGTCTTTGCTTGGGAAGCCGTCCATTCGCTGTTTCTCGATATCATACGGCCTTTCCGCCGCAGGCGGGAAATCAAACGCTTTCTCGAAGCGGAAATCAGTTTCAAACAGATACCCCCGCCAGCCGCTCCATCGCCACCCCCAACCGATCCGTGTTGATGCCGGAGTAATTGATGATCACCCTGCCGGGCGCGGCGCGTTCCTGCCTGAAGCAATACTGCGACAGACAGGAGATTTTGATGCCGTTCTCCCTCGCGCGGCGCATGATCTCCTCGTCAGAAAGCGCCGTGTTCAACTTTAAAATAAAATGCAGCCCCGCGTTTTCCTCTAAAATCTCGGCTTGTTCGCCGAGAGCGCTGTTCCTGATGGCCTTGATGATCAAATTCCGCTTGACCTTATACGCCTTTTTCATGCGGTTGATGTGCCGCTCGAAATACCCGTTTTGAATAAACTTGGCCAGCGCGTGTTGCTCGAACCCCGACACTGTGCAGGCGTAAAACCCGAGCTCCTCCCGAAACCGCGCCAGCAACGCGCGGGGCAGCGCCATATAGCTGATACGGATCGACGGTGAAATCGTCTTTGAAAACGTGTTCATATAGATCACTTTGCCCTGTGTGTCAATGCTCTGCATCGCGGGGATCGGTTTCTCGGCAAACCGGAATTCGCTGTCGTAATCGTCCTCGATGATATAGCGCCCCGCCTGTTCGTTCGCCCATTTCAAAATCTCCTGCCGCCGCCGGATCGGCATTACGATACCGGTGGGGAAATGGTGAGAAGGCGAAATATGCACGATATCAGCGCCGCTTTTCGCCAATTCCGCCGACGAGATTCCGTGTTTATCCAACCCGATAAAGCGGCATTCCACGTTCTCCGCGCCGTATACAGCCGCAATTTTGCGGTAACCCGGATCCTCGACCGCGTAAATCCGGTCTTTCCCGAGCAGCTTGACCAGTAGCCCATACAAGTATTCCGTGCCCGCGCCGATGATAATTTGCCCGGGCGAGACCGCCATACCGCGAAAATGATATAAAAAGTCCGCAATCGCCATACGCAGCGCCCGCACACCCTCCGGCGGAATCCGTTCCAGCGCCGCGCCCTCGCAAAGAACCTCGCGCATCTGCTTCGCCCAAATCGAGAACGGAAAATTGGTCGCGTCGATGTTGTTATCGCAAAAATCAATCAGCCATTCCGGCTCTTTTTTTACATCATTTTCGCATATCTCCGCTCTTTTCTCAGGCACGCGATTCACATGCTCCAACACCGAGGCAAAATATCCGCTCTTTGCCCGCGAATACAGATACCCCTCCGACAGCAGCGCAAGATAGGCGTTTTGTACGGTCAAAACGCTGATTTTCAGGTGCTCGGCCAAATTGCGCTTGGAAGGCAGTTTTTCGTCCGGTTTGATCACGCCGCTCTCGATGTCGGCCTTGATTCGGTTATAGAGATATAAATAAATCGGGACACTTCCACGGTCCGATAAATCATAAGTCAGCATCTCACGCGCTCCAATCTGGTATTATAATATAATATTGAAATGGGTATTTCAGCAATACCACTTTGATTATATTATAAGGTATATCAAATGTAAAGGAGTATTTTTATGACAAACGACAGCTATAAAAACCATAAACAACTCGCGCAGACGCTGAAAGGCGGGGTCATCATGGATGTGACCGGCCCCGAACAGGCCGCCGTCGCCGAAAAAGCCGGCGCGTGCGCGGTCATGGCGCTCGAGCGCATCCCCGCCGACATCCGCGTCGCGGGCGGCGTCTCGCGCATGAGCGACCCGAAGATGATCAAGGGCATTCAGGCCGCCGTCTCGATCCCGGTCATGGCAAAATGCCGCATCGGTCATGTTGTGGAGGCGCAGATTCTCGAGGCCATCGAAATCGACTACATCGACGAGAGCGAGGTTCTCTCGCCCGCCGACGACACTTACCACATCGACAAGACGAAATTCAAGGCGCCGTTTGTCTGCGGCGCAAAAGATCTCGGAGAGGCATTGCGGCGCATCTGCGAAGGCGCATCGATGATTCGCACCAAAGGCGAGCCCGGCACGGGCGACATCATCCAGGCCGTCCGCCATATGCGCATCATCCAGAGCGAAATCAGACGGATGACCTCCATCAGCCAAGACGAACTCTATGAGACCGCCAAGCGGCTGAGCGTGCCGTATGACTTATTGCTCTATGTCAGCCAAAACGGCAAGCTGCCGGTCGTAAACTTCGCCGCTGGCGGTGTGGCGACCCCCGCCGACGCCGCGTTGATGATGCAGCTGGGCGCAGAGGGTGTTTTTGTCGGTTCCGGCATCTTTAAGTCGGGCAACCCCGCGAAACGCGCAGCCGCCATCGTCAAAGCCGTCGCCAACTACAACGATCCCAAAATCATCGCGGAACTCTCCGAAGACCTCGGTGAGGCCATGGTCGGCATCAACGAGGGTGAAATCGATCTGCTGATGGCGGAGCGCGGAAAATAATGTATGACGATGATAATCGCAATACCGGATTTTCAGGGTGAACAACGTCAAAAACAATATTAAAAACGAAACAACAAAGCGGCCGGTTTCCCGGCCGCTTTGAATGTTTATCTGTGAACGTGTTGACGCCGAATTATTCGGCAGCAATCGACGCATACATGAAGTACTTGAATCCGAGCGGGCTGGAGAAGAAGCCCTCGATTGTCGGAGAAATCATGAAGATGTCGACATAGTAATAGATCGGGGTGATGGCACCGGTGCTCATCAGAACGTTTTCGGCTTTATGCATCAGAGCGAAACGCTCGACCGGATCCTTGGAGGCCTTGACTTGAGCGATGAGCGCGTCGTAGGACTGTGCCCATGTCAAACCGGTCTTATCATCGTAGCTGTATCCGGCATAGGTCTCATAGGCGCCTTTGCCGAATTGGCAATCGTTGTTGCCGCTGCCGGTGATCCACATATCGAGGAAGGAGATCGGATCGTTGTAGTCGCCCAGCCAACCGTTTCTCGCAACGGAATAGTTTCCGTCCTTACGGGTATTGAGGAAGGTACCCCATTCCTGAGAGGAGACATTGAGCGTGATGCCGTAATCGGCATAAAGTCCCTGCAGGTATTCCGCGATGGCTTGGTGACCGGTACTCGTGTTGAAAATATAGGACAGCTCGGGGAATCCGACAAGTTTATTGTCGTCGCCGACAGTAAACTTGCCGGAGGACGTCGCAACTTCTTTCAACAAAACAACCGCTTGATCGCAGTTAGCGGCGTAATCCTCGGGATTGACGCTGTAATAGCCGGCGCCGTCACCGTTCGGACCGTTCTTGGAGACAAACTCCGCGCCGTCCGGTTCGGTCAGACCCGTTGGAACATATGCTGCGGCAGGTGTCTGACCGGCTTGACCGATATTGGTTACAATGTGGTTTCTGTCAATCAACAGAGACATTGCGGTTCTGATCTTGACCGCTTCTTCGGGTGTGAACACAGAAAGAGTGGTGTCATTCATGTTGAAGCAGACATAATAGGTTCCAAGCTGTCCCTCAACGAAGAATTCATCCGGATAAGTCGTTTTTAAGGTTTCGATTTCATTGGTGGGAACCGAGTCGATAAACAGATAGGCGCCGCTCTGATAATTGGCCAGCAGAGAACTGTCATCATCGTTGAACGGGAAAATGAGTTTTTCGGACTTAACCGCTTCGGCGTCGTAATAGTGTTCGTTCTTCTCCATCACGAGTTGAGCTTGGGAGAATTCAGTCACTTTATACGGGCCGTTGCCGATGTAGGTCTCGGCTGCCGTTGCCCAGCCCTCGTTGCCGTCGACAACGGACTGTTTCACAGGCATAAAAGCCGGGAACGCACAGAGCTCGATGAAGTAGGGAACATCCACCGGAAGCACGATTGTCAATGTTTTTCCGTCTTCAGAGGCCGTGACATTCAGGGACAGAGCGGATGCGGCTTCGACTGCGGCTGCATATTCCGTGTCTGCCGCTTCTTGGGCTGCGGTTGCCGCAGCTGCGGTTGTTGCTTCATCTGCAGTTCCTACGGCTGCTTCAGCCGCAGCTTTTGCTTCGTCAGCCACCGTTTGTGCCTTACCGGCCGGCTCAAATGCTGCAATGATCTCAGAATAGCCATCAATCACATCGAACATATAGCCGTAGTCAGCGCCGGTCACCGGAGTGGCCGCTCTGTTCCATGCATAGGCGAAGTCGGCCGTTGTCAGCGCGCTGCCGTCACTCCACTTGAGGTCGTCTTTGAGTTCGAACACGTATTGTACCTTACCGTCCGCAGTGGCGGTTGCCGTGGGAAGCTCTTTAGCGCAGTCGGCAAAGAGCACGAGTTTGCCGGTGGCGTCCTGTTTATATCCTACCAAACCGGAGAAGGTATGGATGATATAAGTGGCGCCGTCTACCGCGCTGTTCAACGCCGGATCGATCGTATCCGGATACGAACCGACGCAGATGGTCATTTCGTCCGAAGCCGCCGGTTTCGTACAACCGATCATCAAACCGAACACCATGAACAATGCAAGCAGAATGCTAAGTGTCTTTTTCATTTTTTCCCCTCCATTAAATTTCATATTTCAATTAACCGTAAAACACGGTTAACAAATATGTATATTATCATACACCAAATAAATTAGATATGCAAGCATGAAATGAAATGATTCGGTGAAATTTCTCTCAAATTCGGTATATTTTCCGCGCATTTTTTGGTAGCTCTCGGACATCTCGTTCTGAAAGGACAACCGCTGGGCACACGGAGCGGACTCGGAACATCTCCTTCGAGTGTAATGCGCCTGTGTGTTTTAGCATAATTAGGATCCGGAATCGGGACGGCGGAGAGCAAAGAAATTGTATAGGGATGCAGCGGTTGATTGTAAAGTATGTTTGCAGGAGCGATTTCCACGATTTTGCCAAGATACATCACGGCGATCCGGGTCGAAATATGTTTTACAATCAAGAGGTCATGCGCAATGAAGAGATAGGTCAAATGCAGCTTTTTTTGCAAGTCCTCGAACATATTGATGATCTGCGCCTGAATGGAGACGTCAAGAGCGGAAACGGGTTCGTCGCAGACGATAAAACTGGGGTCTACAGCCAAAGCGCGGGCGATGCCGATGCGCTGGCGCTGACCGCCGGAGAACTCGTGCGCATACCGGGTCGCATGCTCGCTCGAAAGCCCGACAATATCCATCAGGCGTTTAATTTTATCTTGGCGTTCCGCACGCGAGGAATAGAGCTTGTGCACATCCAACGGTTCTCCGATAATGTCGCCGATGGTCATGCGGGGATCGAGAGAAGAGTAGGGATCCTGGAAAACCATCTGGGCCTTTTTACGCATCTCGCGGATGGATTTTTTATTTTCAATCTTCATCCCGTTAAATAATATTTCGCCGCCCGTGGGCTTGTATAAACGCAGCAGCGAGCGTCCGACGGTGGTTTTTCCGCAGCCGGATTCGCCGACCAGTCCGAGGGTCTCGCCCTTTTGAATCGAAAAAGAGACGTCGTCCACCGCTTTCAACGGAATCGAACTGAAAAATCCGGTGGGAATATCGAAATACTGCTTTAAATGTTTGACTTCCAGCAGATTTTCATTTTTCGTCATTTATATGCAGCTCCTTTATCAGATCCCGGGAGATCGTCCCGTCTTCGATCTGTTTTTTGATATTATTCCAACACCTCGAGATGTGCAGCTCGTTGATGACAATTTCGCGGGCATTTTCGGTCAGGCAGATTTTCATCGCGTTGTCGCAGCGCGGCGCGAACGGACAGCCGGCGGGCATATTGAGCAAATCAATGGGAGAGCCGCCGATCGGTTGCAACCGTTCTTTTTTATCGGACACGGTCGGAATTGACCGGATCAGACCCTTGGTGTATTCATGCTGCGGGTTATAAAAGATCTCGTCCGCCGTGCCGCGTTCGCAAAACTGCCCCGCATACATGACGATCACTTCGTCACACATGTCGGCGATCACGCCGAGATCGTGTGTGATCAAGAGAATCGCCATGCCCATTTTTTTTTGTAAATCTTTCATCAGTTCAAGGATTTGCGCTTGAATGGTCACATCGAGCGCGGTGGTGGGTTCGTCGGCGATTAAAATGTCCGGCTCGCATGCGAGTGCCATTGCGATCATGACGCGCTGGCGCATACCCCCGGAGAACTCATGCGGATATTGGTTCATTCTCTTTTTCGGCTCGTTGACGCCAACCAAAGTAAGCATCTCGATCGCTCTCTCCCGCGCATGCTTTTGATCGCGGTTGGTGTGCAGCAAAATGGCTTCCGTCAACTGGTTTCCGATTGTAAATACGGGGTTCAAACTGGTCATGGGATCTTGAAAAATAATACTGATTTTATTACCGCGGATGGTGCTCATCACCTTTTCGCCGGCTCCGATCAACTCCCGACCTTTGAACAGAATGCTGCCGCCGACGATTTTGCCCGGTTTTGTCAAAATCTGAAGAATGGAATAGGCGGTGACGCTTTTTCCGGAACCGGATTCACCGACGATACCGAGCACCTTGCCCTCATCTAAATTAAAAGACACGCCGTTGACGGCTTTTACTTCACCGGAGGGGGTGAAAAACGAAGTTTGCAAATTTTTGACTTCTAATAATTTCATATTCAAGCACCGCCTTCCTATTTTTTGAGCTTCGGGTCAAAGGCGTCGCGCAGACCGTCACCGAGCAGATTCAACGAAAGCACGATCAGGCAGATAAACACAGCGGGGACAACCAGCCGGTAGGCATAACTGTAAATCCCGGTCAGCGCATCGGAGGCCAGAGAACCCAAGCTCGGCATCGGGATCGAGACACCGAGACCCAAAAAACTCAAAAAACTTTCGGTGAAAATCGCCGACGGAATTTGGAGAGCGGTCGTGATGATGATGATGCTGATGCAGTTGGGTAAAATATGCCTGCGGATGATACGATAAGAACTCGCGCCGATGGATTTGGCCGTAAGCACATATTCCTCCTGTTTGATCGAGAGTATCTGACCGCGGATCAACCGCGCCATACTGACCCAATAAAGCAGCGCGAATACAATAAAGATACTGATCATTCCGGGTCCTAATTTTGAAAGCCAGGTACCTCGGATCAACGGTTCGAGCACTTGTTTCAAAACCACCGCGAGCAGAATGATCATCAACAAATCGGGCAGGGAGTAGATGATATCGACGATACGCATCATAAATAAATCCACTCGCCCGCCGAAATATCCTGCGATGGAGCCGTAAGTGATGCCGATGATCAAAACGATGATGCTTGCGAAAAAGCCCACCATCAATGAGACCCTTGCGCCATAGATAACGCGGATGGCATAATCCCTTCCGGCGGAATCCGTTCCGAAAATATGCGGAAAAACTTTTTCGCCCGCGTCAATCCTGGCTTTTTCAGTCGCACCGTACTCAAACGGTTTTAAGTTGAGATAGGATGAATCGACGCTCTGACCCTGGGAAAGCCCCAGTTGCTGTTCATAGGAATAAGGATAAATCATCGGGACAAAAGTGACGATCATTAAAATTAAAGCTATCATAAAAAAGCAGGTCATGGCGATCTTGTTTTTCCAAAGGCGGCGCATACCGTCTTTGAAATAAGTCGTCCGTTCGCGCATTTTAATCTGTTGAAGTTTTTCCTCATCGGTCGCGGGTGCGAATCTGTTCAAATCCAATTGCAAACTCAGCGGATTCTTTTTTGGCATTTCATTCATGATATTTTTTCCTTCCTTACGACAGTTCGATCCGCGGGTCAATTACTTTATATAGGATGTCCGAGATCAGCATCATTAAAATGACGAGCGTGGCAAGGAAAATCGTAGTGCCCATAATCAGGGTATAGTCGCGGTTGAAGATACTTGATACAAAATACTTACCGAGTCCGGGGACAGCGAAGATTTTTTCGACGACCAAACTGCCCGTTACAATAAAAGCGATCATCGGACCGGCATAGGTGATCACCGGCGTGATGGCATTGCGAAGAGCGTGTTTGAACAGGACTTTGTTAGGACGGACGCCCTTTGCGCGTGCAGTGCGGATATAATCCTGTCCCAACACATCGAGCATGCTCGAGCGGGTCAATCGGGTGATATAAGACATCGGATACAGCGATAACGCTATAATCGGTAAAATCAATCCGCCCTCGGATGAGCCGTTTGCAGGTAAAAGGCTCAATTTTACACAAAATATCAACAACAGGAATGTCGCGACGATAAACGATGGCATTGCGACAAACGTGGTGGACAACACCATTGTGAATTTATCGATAAATTTGTTGTGAAAAACCGCGGCAAGCGATCCCAACACAAGCCCGACGACAATGGCGAGCGCGCTGGCAATCAAACCGAGTTTGGCGCTTACCGCAAAACCCTCCATGATGATATCGCTCACGCCGCGGCCCCGCTGTTTGATGGAAGGACCGAAATCAAACTTTACAACGCCTTTTAAATAAGTCCAAAACTGCTCCATCGCCGGTTTATCAAGGCCATACTTCGCCTCAAGCGCTCTGGTAACTTCCGGACTCGGCGATTTTTCGCTCAAAAACGGTCCGCCGGGGATAGCGTGCATCACAAAAAAAGTGATCATAATGACCAAAAAGATGGTCATCAAAGCGAGAAATATCCTTTTTAATATGTAAAACACAAGTTTTTTACTCATCAGCCAATTCCCCCAAGCGGTTTCGCTAAATATATCCCATAGTATATTCTATTTTTAAAATAATTGCAATCATTTGAACATAAAGATACTTTATGAAATATTTACAAAAGAGTATAGGGGAGGGAATTTATTTCAGGCGGTTATACCAATCATCAATGCTGTCTGCGACGGATTCGTCGGTCAAGTCGGTCGGTTTCGGTCAATACCAGCGCTTTATACGGTCATCCTTTCGACGGATTATCGGTAAAAACCGTATTCATCAACCGCTTCAAAAAAGGCCGAAAGGTTTTCCCACGGGACCTCCGGCTCGATCATATGCGCCGGACCGAGGAGCAACCCGCCGTCCCTTCCGATGGTCTCCATGCGCACTCTCACTTCGTTTTTAACATCCTCAGGCGTGCCGAACGGCAGCGTCTTCTGCACGCTGATACTGCCCCAGAACGCCAGTTTATCGCCGTACAGGCGCTTGATTTCGGCGGGATCCATACACTCGGGCTGAATGGGATTCAACACCGTTACACCGATTTCGATCAGGTCGGGGATGACCTCGCGGATGTCGCCGTCGGAGTGGTAAAACACCGGGATGTCAGGACGGATCGCTTTTGCGGCGCCGATCAGTTCCGCCATCCGGGGCTTGAAAACCGAGCGCCACAAATCCGGGCTGAGCATCATGCCGGTCTGCATGCCGATGTCGTCCCCCAACATCAAAACATCGACGCCGGCGCGTACATGGGCTGCAACCTGCTTTTTCCGGATGGCCATAATGCGGTCGATCAGGCAAACGCTCAATTCGTTTTCGTCGAGCAAATCCATAATCAACTCCTCAAACCCGCGAATTTGCCATGCGGTCTCAAAGAGCGTGCAGGCCAGCGGAGCCGAAGCCGCGAGGGATTTTTGATGAATGGCTTCGACATTGCCTGGCAAAACGGCAAGACGGTAATCGGCATCCAAATCGGGAAGGGGGTAATCGAGAATTTCATTCAATGAACCGGCGTCTTTCAACGGCGAGACAATATGGGTAAAATGCCCGCCGCTCGGCGTGCTTTGATGTCCGATTCCCCATTCGCTGATCGAAAACATCGGGTCCTGCGTGCGTGTTCCGAAATAACGCGAATAATCGTTGGGCTTGTGACTGTGCGCATAATGCGCGAATTCATTGTCAACGCCGAAATAGCGCAGATAATCGGTTCTCCCGGTCTTTTCGAAAAACAATTTTTGATACGGCTCGGAAAATCCCCAGCTCAGGTCAACCGGAACCCTGTCGGGAACTTGGCGGGTCAACGCCGAAATAACGCGCTCTCTGCTGTTCATGCGTTTTCTCCTTTAGGCATTATTGAAAAATGAAGGTTATATATTGGGCGGCGTACGCCAAAATCATGCTCGACACTTCCACTATAATTAATTAACGCACTTTTGTCAATAGGCATTTTATGTTTGACCGGGGTTATGGGGCATGTTATAATAAAACCCGGCAACCGAGGAAAAGGGAGGGTTTTTATGAGCAATGAAATAGGCGCAATGCCAAAAGACATCAAAACTTTCAACTCCTGCCTCATGTTGAAACTGATCTGCACGAATCCGTCCCTCTCCCGGCTGGATTTAAAAAATATGACGGGGTTGTCAGCCGTAACGGCGGGCAAGATCGTCAGTGAATTGATTGCGAAAGACATCATCTGCGAAAAAGGTAAACAGCAGGAGGAGAAAAAAATCGGGAGCAGGTTATCCGCCGGGCGAAGACCCATTCCGCTTGAACTCTCACAGACCGGCCCGTGCGTCTGCGGCGTCTGCATTTTCAAAACCCAGGCGCGCGTCGTGCTGACCGACTTAAAGGCGCGGATTTTCGCGTCCGAGCGGGTTTTGTTTGAAGACGGCTGCGATGAAAAACAATTGACCCGACTGTTGAACACCCTATATGAAACCGTCACACAAAACTGTCGGCGCAAAATCTTGGGCATCGGCATTTCCGCAATCGGTCCCGTCGACACCAAAGAGGGAAAAATTTTTTCGCCCGTCAACTTTTTCGGAATTCAGAATTTTCCGGTCTGCGATATCTTCAAAAAGAAAACCGGGCTGCCCGTGTTTTTGGTCAATGAACCGGGCGCGGCGGCGCTCGCCGAAAAGCTCTATGGAAACGCGAAGAAAATCGAAAATTTCCTCTTTGTCAGCTTATTTCAGGGCATCGGCGCGGGGATCGTGCTGGACGGGAAGCTCTATCAGGGCAGAGCGGGGACGAACGGGGAGCTCGGGCATGTCTCGGTGGATTTGGACGGTCCGGCATGCGAATGCGGCAACAGCGGTTGTTTAGAACTGTATGTCAGCGAAAAAGCGATGAAAAACCGCGCGGGGCAGTTGCTTGAAATCAGCGGGAAAACCTTTTCGGAATCAGATAAGCTCACTTTTTCGTCGATTCTCGAATGCGCCTCAAGGAGCGACGTTCTTGCGTCGGAACTTGTCGGCGAGTACTGCGAATACCTGAGCCATGCGCTGACCAATATTTTAAATTTATTCGATTTTGAGACGATCATCCTCGGCTGCGGCGAGACGCCGACGTCGTTTTTGGCGGACGTTTTATCAAAACGGATCAATCAATACACGGGCTTTTTTATGAGGCGTGAAGTCGGCGTCCAGCCCTCGCGTTTCGGTAATGACGCCGCGGCGATCGGCGCTGCGGCGTTGGTTGCGAACAAAGTTTTTTCGGGGGATCTTCCGATATAAAGAAGGTGAAGGGATGGAAAAAACAAAAATAAAAGCCGGAACAGGCAAACCGGCAGATAATTTTTGGCGGATCTTAATTTCGACCGTGGGCGCGGCTTTGATTGTGATCGCCGTATTGAACCTCGGACTATATTTTTTCGGAACCGCCGCAGCGGTGAGCGTCGCGACGCGCAGGGTGGGCGGTTCGGATGACGGCCGGCCGGCGAATCAACGCTATCAATGGTTTTTGGATTACACCTTTACCGACGCAAACGGCATTATCCAAAGCGGTCACACCTCAAGGCGCGGCGGCGACATGTCCGTCAAAACCGACGCGCGGGTCTATTATTTCCCCTTTGCGCCGTTCATCAATTCGCTTGAAAGCGAGACAAAACCCGGTTTCGCGCAGCCGTTGTATATCGTTTTGGGCGTGCTCTTGATCGCCGTATTGAACCGCAAAAACAAGCCGTCAAAGCGAAAAACCATAAAAAATCCACCGGAACTGACCGATTATGACGACAGCGTGGAGGAGCGGTATACCCATGACGAATGAAATAAACCAAAACGCACCCGGTGAAATCAAATGGGCCATCCGCGTTCCGATTTTAAAA
This sequence comes from uncultured Eubacteriales bacterium, assembly GCA_964587625.1. Classification (GTDB taxonomy): domain Bacteria; phylum Bacillota; class Clostridia; order Oscillospirales; family JAKOTC01; genus DAOPZJ01. The sequence goes on along the minus strand of CAZPLU010000019.1, from coordinate 10,783 downwards.
AGCGGCTTGATCTTAAAGCAGCTCGGATTGACGATCGGCATTCCGTTCGGAATGCTGACGGTGTTTTTATTCGTCATACAAGCATACTTCGGTCTCCTGATTGTGGGCGTCGCCGTGATTTTCAGCTTATTGCTCGTTTCGGTTATCTTTCGCGGAACCTATGACGTTGAGTATATATTGGATCAAAAGGGCATTTTGTGCCGCAATCAAACAGTGCAGAAAGACCGCGTCAAAAAGCTCTCCGCGGCCGCTTTTGGGCTGGGTCTTCTCAGTCATAATTACGCCGCCGCCGGCGCAGGAGCGCTTGCGGGCGCAGGTACGGAGATCAAAATCCCATGGAAGCGGATTCGAAAAATCAAGTTCAATGACAAGAGCGCGACGGTCTCCGTTTATGCCGGTATCGGTCAGAGCATCGCGTTGTTTTGCACGGAGGATCGGTATCCGGCGACCAAACGGTTTATCCAAAATAAAACCGGGCCGATAATAAAATAATCGAATGGAGAGTAAATGTGATTACGACCGTTTATTTTATCCGCCACTGCATGTCAGACATAGCGGTGACCGATCCCCAAAACAGACCGCTCACCGATAAAGGGTGGAGCGACCGCCAGATCGTCACAGCGTTTTTAACGGACAAAGACATCGGCGCGGTGCTTTCAAGCCCATATAAACGGGCGGTCGACACCGTCTCGGACTTCGCCGAAAAAGCCGGCCTCGCGATCGGACTCGTCGACGATTTTCGGGAGCGGGAAAGCGACGGCGACTGGGACAGAAAGAACGATTATTACGGCTTGCTCCAACGCCAGTGGGCAAATTTCGATTACACGCTCTCGGACGGCGAAACGCTCCGCGCCGTCCAAACACGAAACGTCAGCGCCCTTGCCGGGGTTTTAAAACGTTATTCCGGCCAAAACATCGCAATCGGCACCCACGGAACCGCGCTCTCGACCATCATCCATTATTATGATAAAAATTACGGTTATGACGAATTTTTAAAGATGCTCCCGCTCTGCCCGTTTGTTGTAAAGATGGTCTTCGACGGTCAACGCTGCATCGAAATCGAACAGACCGATATTTTGCATTAGAATCAGAAAGGTCGCCAAAGAATGAACAGCCGTGAAAGGATTTTAGCTGCCGTCAATCATTTGCCGGTCGATCGAATCCCCTGCGATTACGAGGCGCAAGACCTTGTAAACAAAACCCTGCATAACGTTTTTCGCACAAACGGCGATTACAAGGCCCTTTTATCGGCGCTCGGTGCAGATATCGTCGACATCAGGGGCAAAATTGACCCTATTTGGAAAGCGGGTTTTCCGAAGGTAAAAGACCTCGGAAACGGCGAGACCTTGGACTGGCTGGGATTTCACAAGAAAAAGACCATGACCGAATACGGTTGGTTCGATGAACATACCACAGGTATATTGAGCGAAGTCGAGACCGTCGATGAGATTGAACATTTTCAATGGCCCGACGCCGACTGGTTCGATTTTTCCGGCTTTGCGGATCGTCTGTCCCATTATGACGACTTCGCCGTCATGGCATCGGGGGCAAGCGTTTATCAACATCCCTCCTTCGTGCGCGGGAACGAAAATCTGCTGTGCGATTATCTCACCAACAAAGAGATGGCCCATTATATCACCGGCCGGTACGCTTCATTTTATCTGGACTATTTCGAGCGGATGTTCACCGCCGCGAAAGGCAAAATCGCCCTTTTTAGAATCGCCGACGATATGGGTACACAGCTTGCTCCGATATTCGGCCTTGAAGTCGCCAAGGAATTCATTTTTCCGAATATCAAAAAGCTGTGCGAGCTTGCCCACGGTTTTCAAATCAAGGTCATGCTCCATTCCTGCGGCAGCATCACGGGCTTCTTTGACGACATTATCGGCTGCGGGGTGGATATTCTCGACCCGCTTCAGCCGCTCGCCAAAGATATGGATTTTGCGGGCGTGAAAAGTGAAATTGGAAACGACGTCTGTTTGCACGGCGCCGTTGATACGCAATATCTGCTGCCCTCCGGCACGGCGCGGGAAGTCCGTAAAAAAATATACGAACTCCTTTCACTTTATAAAGACCAAAGCGGGTTAAACGGCGGCTTCATCATTTCTCCCGCGCATGTGCTCCAGCCGGACGTACCGATTGAAAACATCGTGGAAATGTACCGCGCCATACGGGATTTTAACGATGGGAAAACTTTTTAAAAAACTGAATTTCGCACAGAGGGGATTTTTATGGACATTCGGCTGATGAATAGTTCCGATTACGACGCCGCCGTCGATTTGTGGAAAAACACCGTAGGAATGGGAATCAACGAAATCGACGACTCGCGCGCGGGCATTGGAAAATTTTTAAACCGGAATCCGAACACCTGCTTTGTCGCGGAAGACAACGGGAAATTGATCGGCACCATCCTGTGCGGCCACGACGGAAGACGCGCGTTTATCTACCATACGGCGGTCATCGGTCACATGCGCGGCAACGGCGTCGGCAAAACGCTGGTCGAAACGGCAGTTACCGCGTTAAAAAACGAGGGAATTACGAAAGCCGCGCTGGTCGTTATACGTTCCAATCAACCCGGAAACGCCTTTTGGGGACGCATGGGCTTTGTAGAGCGCCCCGATCTGGTTTATCGGAATAAAAGTTTATTTTAGGAGAAAAACATGTTCGACCAATTTGAAGAAATTTTAAAACAAACCGACGCGAACGTGATCCGTTATTGCCTTTACAACAACGGCGAGATCGCCTCGCACGAGCGCGTTTCGTCCTATCCGTGTTCCAACTGCTATTCCATCTCGAAAAACTTCACCGCGACGGCGGTCGGTTTGGCCTATGACAGAGGGCTTTTGACGCTGGATGATTCCGTCGCCGACATTTTCAAAGACGAACTGCCCGACGAATATGACGATAACCTGAAACGCGTCAAAATCCGCCATCTTTTGACCCAGACCATGGGGCTCGAGACGGGCTGCCTGTTTGAGGGCGACCGCTACACCCACGGCACCGGCGATTTTGTCAAATTCGCGCTCTCAAGGCCGTTGCCGAACGCGCCCGGCGAAAAATTCGTCTACAGCAATTCCACGTTCTATCTGCTGTCCCGCGCCGTGGAAAAGCTCTCCGGCCTGCCGCTCGACCTGTTTTTGCGCAAACACCTTTTTTCCGCGCTCAACATCACTTCGTTTGCATGGGAACGCTGCCCCAAAGGCCACGCGATGGGCGCGACCGGTTTCTATCTCCCGACCGCCGATCTGTTAAAACTCGGAATTTTATATTGCAACGGCGGCGTATGGGAAGGGGAGCGGCTTTTGAGCGAACAATGGGTCGGCCTCGCCACGGCAAAGCGCCCGGAGTACGAGGGCCTTCCGACCGCGCTCAGTTTTTGGTTCATCGACGGCGGCTATATGGGCAGCGGCGCATTCGGGCAGACATTGCTCGTCTATCCCGAGCGCAAGCTCGTCTTCGCCGCGCATTCCTATGACTCCAAAAACAACATCGGAAAACTCGCGCAGGAATTTATAAATTTGTCATTTTGAGCGATTTGTCATTCTAGCGAAAAACCCCGCCGCGGCGGGGTTTAAAGCCGAAGAATCTCGGTATCATCAAGTTAAAAATCATATAACCTTTACCGCAATCCCCGTTTTTTTCACAATCTCCTCCCGATATTCCGCCAGCGCCTCTTTTGACAAAAATTCAGTTTTACCAAACGAAGACGTTTTTCCGAGTTGTCCGCATTTCGAAATCCCCAGCGGGTGATACGGCTCAAGGTCGATCCCTACGATATTTTTTATGCTCTTTGCCGTTGAAACAATCCCCTTGATATGCCCGTCGTTTAAATTAATTCCCGGGATCATCGGGCAGCGCAGAACGATCTTTTTCCCCGCGTCGTCCAACGCTTTTAAGTTTTGCAAAATTAAATCGTTTTTTGCGCCGGTATATTTTTCATGCTCCGCCGGATCGGTGATTTTATAGTCAAACAAAAATAAATCAACATACGGCACGATCTTTAAAATATCCCCCGTATCGCAAAAACCGCAGGTCTCGACGCAGACGTGCAGGCCGGCTTTTTTGGCTTTTTGTGCGATCTCCGCCGCGAATTCCGGCTGCGCCGTCGGCTCTCCGCCCGAGAGCGTCAGCCCGCCCCCCGATTTTTCATAAAACGCCCTGTCCGCCGCCGCCTGTGAGACGACCTCATCCGCCGTGATCTCATACCCGATCAGTTCCAACGCCTGGGCATAACATTTTTGCGCGCAAAGTCCGCAGCGTGTGCAGTCGGTCCGGTCAAAAACGTGTCGGCCGTCCGTTAAAGTATGGCATTTCTGCGGGCACGCCGAAGCGCAGTAACCGCACCGGATGCATTTATCCGCGAAAAATGAAATTTCCGGCTTTCGCTCCTTCGACTCCGGGTTGTGGCACCAGACGCAATCGAGCGGACAGCCCTTGAAAAAGACGGCCGTCCGAATGCCCGGCCCGTCGTGCAGCGAAAACCGCTGGATGTTGTAAATCGTGCCGGTCATACGCTAAATCTCGTGCTCGGTGCGCAGCATGACCTCTTCTTGCATGGTCGGGGAGAGTTTTACAAAATAATCGCTGTAACCGCCGATGCGTACCAATAAATCCTGATATAATTCCGGGTTCTCCCGGGCTTTTTTCAGCGTCTCTTTGTCGGTCACGTTGATTTGGAGTTCAAACCCGCCGCGCGAAAGATAGGTCTCGATTAACGCTTCCAATTTTTGTTTCGATTCCTCGCCGAACATCTTTTTGTTGAATTTCAGGTTGACCGCGATGCCGCCGATAAACGGGGTGTGATTCCATTTGGTGCTCGAAAGCACCGAGGCGGTCGGCCCATTGCGCTCGCGGCCCTGCGCGGGCCCGGAGCCGTCGGAGAGCGGGAAAAACGCTTTTCTTCCGTCGGGCGACGCACCGGTCTCGCGGCCGAAATGGTCGTGCATGATCCAGCAAAACAAACTCGGGATCAGCCGCGCGTTGGAATAGCAGGGCGTGTATTTCCGGCATTCCGCGTCGATAAATTCCGAGATTTTTCCGGCATACCCGTCCGCCGCGTCGCAGTCGTTGCCGTATTTCTCCACGCGGTTCAACAGTTGGAGCCGCCGCGGCTCGCAGCCCTCGAAATTGCGATCCAGCATCTCTTTTAACTGCGCGAACGTATATTCTTTATCTTCGAAAATCATTTTTTGAATCGCGTACAGCGAGTCGGCCGCGTTGGCCATCCCGACGAAACTCGGCATAATCCAGTTGTAGCGCGCGCCGCCCCGGTCGATGTCCAGCCCCCGGTCGAGGCAGTCGTTGATAAAACAGGAGAGCAGGGGGATGAACCCGCTTTCTGCTCTGGCGACCCGGCAGCTCAGCTCCGCTCCAAAATTTATCCTGATCGATTCACTCAGATGGTCGAAATACGTTTGCGTCAGCGCCTCCATCGAGCCGTATTCCCGGTCGAGCACGTCCAGCAGTTTTTGCACCAGATTGGTATAGGGGCTGGCAACCCACACGTTTGAGGAGGCGATCGGCGTGATTTCGACACAGGTGCTGTGGATATACGAGCACGCCTCTTTTGCGGGAAGTCCGTAGTCGCGCAGCCCTTTGGAAATCACCTCGTCGTTGAAAATCGCCGGGTGCGAAAAACCCTGTTTTAAAATATCGCAGGCCAAGTCAATATCCTCTTTGGGCGTATCGGAACAACAGCAAAGCCCGACCGAGGGATATACCAGGCGGCATTGCTCTACCGCGCGCATGCCCATTTTCGTCAGCGCGTTCGAGACGACCTCGCCGTTTTCATCCCGCCCGCCGACCATGTAGCCGCTCGAGAGCCCGTGGGGCACGCGGCGGTTGATCTGAATCGCGAGACAGTCCAGCAGTGTCTGCGCCTCATACGGCGTGATCGCCCCGGTTTTGAGATCGTTTTCGTAAAACCGCCATAAATAGCGGTCGGGCCGCCCGAGTTGGAATTGCTGCATATGCAGGCGCAGCGGATTTGCCGACAGGCAGTAGGTTAAAAAATGCACCGATTGGACGGCTTCGTGAAACGTCTCGGCGGGATGCTCGGGCACTTTCCGGCAAATCCGGGCAATGTTCAGCAGTTCGCCGCGGCGTTTTTCGTCCTTGCCGTCTCCGGCCTGTTTTTCCGCCTCGTCCGCGTACCGGTTTGATAACGCGGCAACGGCTTTCAAGCACAGCTCGCATGCCCCGTAAAACAAATCCTTTTTAATGTCCTCCGCATTCGAGAGGTCGAGCGCCGCCCGCTTTTTTTGCACGATATCCAGCACGCCGGAAATACCCTTGTCGAGCAGCAGTTCATAATCGACCGTCAGATGCGAATCCTGCCCCCGGCTTAACGCGATCATCGGAACGGCATACTTTTTCAGCACATCCCACTCGGCCTGTTCCTCGGGCGTGAATTTGCGGTCGCTCTTTCCCACGATCAGTTCGCCGTCGTCGATCGAAGGCGACGCGTTGGAAAACGCATAATAAAACGCGTCCGCATACCGTTTTTCAAAATGCGCGAGCGCGTTGTTTTCGGCAAATTTTCGGTAGAAATTGATATAGATATCCTCATAATTGATATAAGGGTCGATCGCCGGCAGGCGCAGCTTTTCAATTCTCTCGCGGTCATAATCACATATCATAAAATCCCTCCGAAACGACGAATTTCGATGTTTCCAGTATAACATAAAATGACTTGTCAATCCACTTGATTACACTTGTTTACATATTTTACAATATAATCAGCGAGGGGCGGGCAGGGGTATTCGGGGCATTCGGAGCAGGTGTTGATTTTGCGTTCTTTGCAGCACTTCATCCACGGACATCCTTTGCAAAGATTAAAAATCCCCTTGGTCCTGCCGCCGGTACAATGAATTTGTTCGATCGGAATGTCTTTGTCGAATTTTTCTTTATAAAATTTTTGCGATTGCCTGCGTAATTCATCGTTATTTTCGACCGTGGCGCGATAGGTCACGCACCGCGCGCAGTCATGCCCACAGTAACAGGGCAGCTTTTTATGTCCCATATGTATTCCCCTCAAAACTCCGCGACGATTTTATCATATAAATCCTGTTCGAAAGCGATAATGTATTTTTGGTGTTGTTGCGGGGTCAAATAATAAGCAAAAAGCGTTTTGATTCCGAGCGTTCCCGCTTTATACAGCCGGTGATTTCCGTCGATCAACTTGTCTTTCCCGGCGCATAGCTGCGCCAGCACCAGCGGCTGCGACAAATCGGCGGCCATCGCATAAGCTTTGTTGCCGCAAAACCGATTAAAAGCTGCCAGTTCGTCGACCGAGACCTCAATTTTTTCAAATTGCTCCGCATCCGCCAACAAGGCGGCCACATCCCAAAAAATCCGCCCGCTCGGCGTTGCGAGTTGATATTTTTGCTCGATAGGTCACCCCTCCCGAAAGCATATTATGCAAGATCAATCCGGTAACGAACCGATTGGGTCGCTTCTTTGTCGGAAAAACCGCTGTATTTATATTTACCGTCGAAGACAAATCCGTATTTTTCATAAAACCGCCGCGCGCGGGTATTCCGCTCAAATACCCATAAAAACACCTTGTGATAGCCGAGCCGCTTCAGTTCCGCCAGCGCCGTGTCCATCAACAATTTCCCGACGCCGCAGCCCCAAAATTCTTTGAGCGTATAAAGCGAGACCACCTCGCCGTACTCCGGCAGATCCGCGTCGCGGCCGGATCTGGTGCAACATAAACCGCAGGGCTTATCACCGTCAAACGCGAGGTAATATTGCCCTTTCCGCTCCGTTAAAATCGTCTGAAACGAAGCGGCGCGCCTTTCAAAATCGGCTTTGACCGCAATTTCTTCCGGCGTAATGATGTCGGCGTAAGCCGCTTTCCACGATTCGCAGATGACATGGGCAAAATCGTGCGCGTCTTCCGGAAACGCCGCGCGTATCGATAATTGCAACATTGTTTTATCCTGCATAACAAATTCTCTCTTATATTTTATTCGACCGGACGGCCCGTTCGGTGATTTTTTCGTCCCCGGTCAACTTTCCGACTAAAATTTCGCCGTTTAGGTCGTGCGCGTCGAACCTGCGCCGGGTGGTCAGCGGATTGTCGTTGGCGTAGCAGTAGACGCACCCGTTCATACAGGTATTATACGCGCCGACGTCGATGCTTTCAACGCACCCGCAGCCCGGCCGCTGGTTTTTATCGGGTTTCAAATCGAGCTTGCAACCGCAGATGGCTTCGATTCGCGCAAGGTCAATGCAACTTGCGCGTTCAATCCCGAAAAGAGCCAAGCCATGTTCACAGCAGGCGACCGGACGCAGTCCGTGCGTTCTTGCGGTTTCCGAAATATACCCCGATAATTCGGTCATTTCGTTGTCTGTAATTGCCCGTACGAGCGGCGTTTTCAGTTTCGCGTACAAATCGACAAAACTGACCGTCACGGTATCCGTAAAGCCGGATAGCTTTTCACACATCCTCTTAAATTCCCGCTTGTGAAACGACAAATCGAGCGTTTCATTCAAGAGGATCGGATCATATCGCCAGACCACCCGATCCCTCCCGATCCGTTTCGACAACTCGATAAAAGTGTCTTCCACAGCCGGTTTATCCCGCAAATCCGGCTCGACTGTCCGGTCGTAGGGCGTCAGCGTGAATTGAAAATAATACTGGTAACCCAAACCGTCCAATTCATCGAGGCAAGGCAATAACCTTGCCGGGTCCTTGGTCCAAAAGACGATGCAGTCGACGGTTTCGGGCGACAACGGAACACGCGAGAGCTGCGCGTGGTTCATCGGATTGCGGGTCAAAACGTATCCGGCGCGGATCCGGTTCATAAACCACTCGCCGTAAAAACAGGGGATATCCGTTCTCCTCGATGCGGATAAAATCATATCATGCTCCTTGATTTTTCAAACGCTTTATCTGCCGCTTCAGCAAATGTTTTCGGCGTGGTTTTGCCGTCAATTATCACGTTTTCAAGTGTCGCGGTAAAAACCGCTAAGTTCAGCGGCAATTGATTCTTTACTTTAAGGTGCAAACCGTCACGTTCTAACAACCCTTGGTTCGCCAATACCTTTGAATCAAAATAAATTCTTGCTCCGGGCATATATTCCGCATCGCAGTCCATGCAGATTTCGCCTTTTTGCTTTGAAAGCACAACGATCTCACAGCTGACGCCGCCACCCAGCATGATATAATCGCTGATATCCGCCGGATCGCCCAAAAGCGTCCCGATCGGTTCATTTTCAAAAGAGGGATGTGTCTTTTTCAGCAAATTCCACGATTTGAGATACCCGTCTTTTTGAATCAACCGGTAATTTTCCCTGGTAGTACTATGCACTAAAATTTTTGGTTCATGGCTTCTGAGATAGCAATCGTAAATATTGTGGTCGCCGTATACCCGCAGTGCTTCATTATAATCGTCAATTGCTCCTAAAACGATTATCTTGCGCCCATACAAGCGGTTATACATAATATAATCCATTAAATGAAATTGCCAACCGTCAAGCTTCTTACCGATCGAGCAACCGAAAATAACATTTTTGCCATCCATCGTGCAAGCATCATCCTTGATTTTGATGCTCACCCGATCTTCGGGTGTACCAATCTCTTTTATGAAATGGTTATATTCCGTTAAATCGCTTGTTAAAAAGACCGCGTTTTCAACTTCAATCAAAAAACTTCTCCCCATGTCATTTAATACTTATAATCCAATCCGAACAGCGCGATCTTTTTATCGCGGTTGTCGTCATAGAGTTCTTTTCGGACGGTGAGTATGCCGAGCGAATCATAACCCAGTTTATGATACAGCCGCAGCGCGCCGAGGTTGCGCGGGGCCACATCCATGCAGACCGCGTCATAATCCGGCTTGCTCTTGATCAGTTCTTCGGCCAGTTTAATCGTTTCGGTCGCAATACCCCTTCTGCGCACGGACTCGTCGACGAAGATGTCCTCGATCCACGCCACGTTTCCGCCGCGGTACCCGATGTGCAAAAAGCCGACCGTCTTGCCGTTGGATTCAATCACATACAATTCATGGCCGTCTGAAATCCAGTCATAAAGCGTCTTCGCGGCCGATTCACGGCTTTTTTCGGTCACAGCCGAATTTTTCCCGCGCAGCTCGCCGTGGAACCCGAAAAAGCGGACGATCCGCTTAATGGTCTCCCCCCGGAAACGGCTGTGGTATTCCTCCAAAACGACCGTCATCTCACTCACTCCCAAATCTTATCGAGTTGCCGTATTTTTCGTTGTTTAGCTTCTCTTTGGCCGGAATGACTTTTTCCAAGTCGATTTCATAGATGTTCGCAATCGCCAGTATGTAATAGATCACGTCCCAGAGTTCTTCTTCCACGGTCTCCTTGACCGCACCCTCCGTTTCCGGGCGCAGGTCTTTTCGCATGGCGCGGGCGAGCTCGCCGACCTCCTCCGCCAGCTTCATAAAGTACAGTTCTTTTAATTCGGGATGAAAGTCCTTGGATTTGATATATTCCTGTAAATAAGAAACCGTGATGCCCATATGAAAGTTCATTCCTTTCTGCATGCGTGAAAAATAAAATTTTTCACTCTAAATCCCCCTGATCATTTTAATCATCCGTTCTGCGGTCTGTTCCGGCGTGAGCCCGGTGGTGTCGATTTTCGGGCAGTCCAAACCGTCAAAAATCGTCCGGGTGTTCTCAATGGAATAAGCGATTCTCTCGTCCTTGCGCCCATCGTTTTGCATTCGCCGGACATTTTCATTTTCGGAGCAGGTGAGCAAAATCGTGATCACTTTAAATTCGAATTCCGCTTTCAATTCGTCAAGCATAT
>CAZPLU010000018.1:0-51874 GCA_964587625.1 uncultured Eubacteriales bacterium | reverse complement strand
CTGACAATGGCGCGCTCCTCCCCGGCGAGGCGGTTGAGCAGCGAGGATTTGCCCGAATTCGGCTTGCCGATGATGGCGACCTTGATCGAGTCGTCCTCTTGTTCGGCCGATTCCGGCTCACCGAGGTTGTCGTAAACCGCGTCGAGCAAATCGCCCGTGCCGTGGCCGTGGATGCCCGAAACCGGGTACGGATCACCGAGACCGAGGTTGTAAAATTCGTACAATTCCGGCGGCGCTTGGCCGATATAGTCACACTTGCTGACGGCGAGCAGGATCGGTTTTCCGCTGATGCGCAGCTTGGCGGCGACGTCGCGGTCCGCGGCGGTGACGCCCGCGGTCAGATCGGTCAAAAAGATGATCAGGTCGGCGCGCTCGACGGCGATCTCGGCCTGTGTGCGCATTTGAAAAAACATATCGTCGACATCGGCGATTTCAATGCCGCCGGTGTCGACCAGCAAAAACTTTTTGTTGCGCCATTCGCAGTCGGCGTAGATGCGGTCGCGGGTCACACCGGGCGTATCCAGCACGATTGAGACCCGTCTCCCGACGAGCTTGTTGAACAGCGTGGATTTTCCGACATTCGGGCGGCCGACAATCGCCACCGTTTTTTTAGCCATACTTTCAATAATCTCCCATCACGTTTGAAAATCGTTCAAACGCTCCCCGCGAGCTGTCTCACCAGTTCCGCTCCGTCATTGTGCACAACTTTGATTTTGATTTTCAATTGATTTGACAAATCTCGAGCGCTGATATCGTCTAAAAAGAGATCGGACTGATGTTTGAACATATTCTCGCACAGCAGCAGGGTTGAAAATTCGCGCACATCCCCCGCCCCGTTTGCCACATCCTCTCCGCCGAGCAATCCGGTGACGGTGACATTACCGCCGAACAGATTGTTTTTTGCCGCCCGAACAGCGTGTCGGGTTAAAAACTTTTCGTTAAAAGCGTTCACCAGTTCGGTCATCGTGGGATAAGCGGCCTCGCCGGTCACGATTAAACAACGCTCGGCATTTACGGGGGGTTCCGTGTCCTCCAGAGCCCCGAAAAATTGATCTTTTAACAGCGTGAGCATCCCGACGCCGTTTTCGAGCTGGTAATAATCCTCATAAAATTCAGGCGGCGGGAGCGGCCTTTGCGCGATCAGATAAAATTCGTCCGCCGCTGCGATGATTCGGTTGCCGCGTTCGTTGAACATTTTTTGCGCAATCGATACGGTGAAATCCACGACCGCTTCGGCTTCGGCTTTTTCAAACGGGCGGAGCGGATACAGCCCTTTTCTGTGGCCGGTCAGACCGACCGGGATGACCGCGACGGAACAGACGTTTCGATAGGCGAGCAGGTCGTTCACGCTCTTTTCAAGCGCTTTCCCGTCGTTGACGCCCGGACAGAGCACCAGTTGAAAATTCATCTCGATGTCGGCTTGGTCGAATTGGGCGAGATATTTCAGCGCTTCTCCGGCGTGAGGGTTTTTGAGCATTTTGACGCGCAAGTCCGGATCGGTGGTGTGTACCGAGACATTGACCGGAGACAGGCGCATGCGGCATATTTTGTCGGCTTCTTCGTCGGTGAGGTTGGTCAGCGTGATGTAGTTGCCGAGCAGATAGGAAAGCCGCTCGTCGTCGTCCTTGAAATACAGCGATTCGCGCATGCCCTTGGGGTTTTGATCGATAAAACAGAATATGCATTTGTTTTTGCAACCCTTGTGTCTGTCGCCGAGAAACGTGCCGAACGCAAGACCCAGGGAGTCGTATTCACCCTTGACAAACGCAAGTGTATAGGGTGTTCCGATCCTTGAAAAAACCAGTTCCACGCTGCGCTCGGCCGTGTAAAACCCATAATCCAAGGTGTCGCGGATCGGATGGCCGTTGACGCTCACAAGGAGGTCGCCGACACGCACGCCGTGATGTCTGCAGAGGCCGTTTTCGGTCACGCCCGTAATTTCAATGCTCATTTGTTTACCGCCCTTGCGCACAAAGAGCGCGCGAAAGGTATTGGTGAAAAACGCAATACCACTTTTTCGGTATTATTTGTCCGAGATCCTTCGCTTCGCTCACGCTCTTGCGAATAATTTTTATGAAAAATTTTCGTTTTGACGCAAAAAAGGAGAGGATACCGCCCCTCCCCTTGTCGCCGTCTTTTAAAAGGCCTATTTCTTTGCCTCTTCGTGAGATACGACTTCTTTGTCGCCGTAATATCCGCAGCTTCCGCACACCTTATGCGGAACGGTCAGCTCTTTGCAGTGAGGGCATTTGACCAGCGTCGGCGCGTCGAGCTTCCAGACGTTGGAGCGGCGCTTGTCTCTGCGCGTGCTGGAAACTCTCCTCTTGGGTACAGCCATTTCTTTTTCCTCCTAAAATTATGAAAAAATCAGTCGCCCGAACTGTCGTCATCTTCAAACAATACGGGTTTCGGGTTACCGCATTCGCATCCTTGGTTGAGGTTGCCTCCGCAGTTGATACACAGCCCCTTGCAATTTTCATTGCACAGCCGCCGCTGGGGCACATGGAACATGATGTCATCCCAGACGATGGGATCGAGTTCGAGGCGTCCATTGGCGTCGGGCTGAATGAGGTCTCCGAGTTCCGATTCGGAGTCAAACAGCTTGTGGGAAAATGTCTCGCTGCGCGGCTGTTCGAATATTTCGGCGCAGCGATCGCACTCAAGAGTCAGTGTGAACTCCAAAGACAGATCCAACACGATGTCGCCGCTGTCGTTGTACGCAACTGCCTTGACATTGGCCGGATGGCGGACAATCGGCGTCATAACGCCCTGCAACTCGGTAAAATCGCAGGTTCCCTCGCGTTTTTCTTTTGCGCCCGGATTGTCAATCAGATCCTTGATGTCAATATACATAAAACTCCCCCAAGAACGCAAAAGCGTGAATGATTATATCATCGAATCAACCCGGTGTCAACCCCGCAAAACGCAGATTTATTTGAAATACTGCTCGAATTTCTTGCAGATCTCAAGCATCTTCCCCGCTTCTCCCGCAAACAGCCGACATGAGACCGCGTGCGACTCGAAGGCCGAAACCAACTTTTCGGTTTGCGTGTTATAAAACCCCTCAAGCGAATCGAATTCCTCTATGAAAACGGTTGTGTTGAAATTGGCGTTGCGTTTCAAATGCAAATCTCGGAGCGTGTCATAAATATCCGGGATGCCGTATATTTTTCCGTCCGCCCAATATAAATTTTTGCGGCCGTTGTTGACGGCGCTTGCAATCGTTTTACAGACAGAAGCGTCGAACAGGAACGTGTATTTTAATTCGCCGACGGTCAGACAGGTTGAAACGCAGTCCGACACTTTTTCCTGTTCAAATTGTGACAGCGCTGTGTCGAGTTTTGCCGAATAATCCAGCGGGATCTCATAGGAGCGCTGTTTGCGATTTTGGCTGTTCATCGTAAAAAACACAGAATTGATCCGCATGAAAAGACGCTGCATCGGCTCGTTCAATGCAGACGCCTCCGAATAAATCCGCCCGGCCCTGCTGTATTCTCCCGCGGCAACGGCGCCTTCATACGCGATGTTGATTTTCTTGATATAATAATTCAAAATCTGCGCCTGTACCGCCGCGGCATATGAAGCATCGTTGATTTCGGCGGGTTCAATGCCGTAACCGCTCAATCGTGACGGGTCGAGCTCCTTGTTTAAATCCGTGAAAAACGGCAGGAAATTATACGGCGTCACCGCGGTCTGATCGAAAGCGAGCAATAATTTTCCATACAGTTCATAGCTGAAGCGGAAGGCCTCCGCATCATACCGGTTGGAGTTGTCGAGATTGGTGTGTCGATATTTCAACGCGAACTCGCTGGCGTCAAGATTGAGTCCGACGGTCGGAATCCCCGCCGATTCATACAGATAGCCGCTCTCTCCCCCGAGGATGTTGTTGCTGACCGTAACGCCGTTTTCAAAGGGATTGCCCGCGAATCCCGCCAGCGCCTCGCCGACAAAACTCTCGAGCCCGACGCTGACCGCAAGCGGATAAGCGGAGCCGTGATTCGCCGCCGGCATAGTGATGTCGATATGTACCGTAGCCCCCTTCGTCCACTCGGGATGGGTCTGTGACAGCTGGATATAGGCGCCGTGAGCGGTTGAGTAGGCCGAATTGCGTTTTGAGAGCTCCGAGCCGCTGTATGCGACAAAAACCAAGGTCTTTTGCGGGGTGTATCCGCTCGTTTTCAACGCCTGCGCAAGACCGAGCAGCAGCGCGACGCTGCAGCAGTTTTCGTTATATCCGTAAAAGAACCTGTCATAATCCGCGGAAACGATGATTTTCGCAGAGTCGTCGCGTCCGGGGATGTATCCCACGACATTATAACCGGTGAGGCCGTCCGTAAAATCGAAATCGGTGTTGAGCGTGACCACGACCGCGCTTTTTTCGTCCACGGCGTTTTCATACGCGGCAAGAAGCTTCAGGGCGTCCGTCTGTGTCATATTCAACACCGGCATTGCCGCCGCCACCGAATACGAACTGATATTATATGCCGCGCTCAGCGGTTCGTCCGGATTTGAAAACGCCGTGATCAACGCCGCTGCGCCCTGCGCGCGCGCCTGTTCAATCACATATTTGACGGTGTTTTCATCCCGGTCGGCAAGGATTGCCAAAACCGCTTTTCCGTATGCAGAGACGTTTTTATATCCCTCGAGCGAGCCGTCCCCGACGCTGACCAACGTCAAGCGCTGTTCCCCGACGCTGTCGGAAGGCAGCGCCGACAGCATGAAACTCACCACGTCTCCTCCGGGGGTGCGGTAACTGAGTTTTGCCGATCGAAAAGAAAACGCGGAACAGTCGAATTCCTCTTTTGCAAAATCGTTCAATCCGATCTGCTCCATTTTCGAGCGAATCAGTTCTGCCGCCGCTCCGGCCGAATTCGTGCCCGCAAGCGAAAATCCCAACTCGCCGTCTGTATAGGCGGACATGGTCTGGACAAATGATAAATTTAAATCGGCCGGTATGTGCCGTATTAAGTTCGCAAAGGCCTCGGATACAGGGGTTTCAACGGACTTATTTTTGTTTGCGCAGCCGGATAACAGGATCGATGCCGACAGCGCAAGTCCCGACAATATCACTGAAAGAATTTTTTTTAACATCTGTTTAGACCGCATTTCCGATATAATATGGTAAATAATCGACCGGTTTTTGTTGACATAAAATTTCCGATAAAAGTCCGATGCCGTGTTTTATGGTATCGTAAAACCATCAAAAAGTCAAGAACACACGATTTTTTAACATTTCCTCCGCCCTTTGTTAAGTTTGTGTGAAGTCATAGTATAAAAATTCCCGCAAATCGTAATTTTCAAACATCCCCAACTCGCTTTGTGATGAAAACCCAAAGTTTGTCGGCAACCCTTGACTTTTTGCGTCTCAAGACGTTATAATTTCTTTGTTACGCGGAGTTTCGTGTGTTATTTATCCGTTCGGAGGTCATACTGTGAAAAAGTATATCGGCATTCTAACTTCTGTGGTTCTCGCTCTCTTCCTTGTATTCGGAAGCGGTTGTTCCCTTCTGCCGGCGGAGGAGGAGCTGCTGCCCCCAAAACTTGTCTCTGCGGCGCCGCTCAATTACACGACCATCACGGCCGAAAAAACCACCTTTATCAACCAGATCAGGCAAGATGCCATTTTTCGAACATATGATACCGTGAATGTGGGATTTTCTGTCGACGGCACGCTCCTTTCACGCAATGTTGAGATCAATAAAAAGGTCTCAAAAGGAGATTTGATCGGCGTTCTCTTTGAGAGCGCTGACTACAAACTCCAGCTCTCCACCATGCAGCGGGACGTCAATAATTTAAAAATCGCATTGGATACCGCCGAAATCAACGCTTCGGGCGGCGGCGAAGTCGCGCTGCTCAAACTCAAGCTCGAACAGGAACAATACAACCTTTCGTTGGTTGAAAACGGCGGGAAACTCAGCGACGGAACGACGCTTGAAGGGCAAAAGTTAAAAGTTCAAATCGCTCAGCGGACTTATGAAAACGCGCTTGAAACAGCGAAGAACACCCATGCCGTATCCAAGTCGAATTACGATCTCGCCATGAACGAACTCGCGGCAATTCAAGCCAAATACGATGCCTGTTTCCTGTATGCGCCCATCACGGGTTCCTGCACTTGGACGGTCAATACCATACCGGGAGGCGGCATCTCGGCAAACGCCGACTTTGCATCTTTTACACCCAATAAATCCATCGTGCTTGCCTATTCCAGCGACAAGGACATTTCCGCTTATGTCAAAGTCGGCACAGAGATGACCGTCACCCTGGACGGCGTCGATTATTCGGGAACCGTTACGCACACGCCCGATACCATCACCGTGAATACCGGTGTAAAATATATGCATTTCATCAATGTCAAGGGACTGAATATGTCCGACACCAAACTGATCGGTCAGACGGCAACGGTCTCGCTCTTAATTGACAAACGTGAAGATACTTTCGCGGTTGACACTTATCTGATCAATACCGATGCCGGAAAGTATTATCTCACTTTGCTCATTGATAATCTCCCGATCAACACGGAAGTCACCCTCGGTCTCACCAATGATACTCAGACGGAAATCGTCAGCGGACTTTCCGTCGGGGATCAGATTATCCTCGGTTAGATGGGAGGCCTATAACATTGTCTTTTTTGGTATTTCGAAAACTCTTGAATAACCGGTGGATGTTCGTCTGCCTTTTCATCGGATTTTTAATCATCGCAACGGTCGTCAGCAGCATCCCGATGTATACAAACGCGATTTTGCAACGGGTTTTGATTCTCGATCTCCAGGAGCATCAGGCGAAATACGGTCAATATCCCGGCGTCTACCAAGTCAGCAAAACGTTCGGCGTGATGGATACATACGGATTTCCCGTTTACGACGAATACATCAATTCCTCGCTCACCCAGCAGATTAATGTGCCGACCGTGGCCGACGTCACGCGCATCGAGATGGGAAATCGCTCCTATGCGAAAACGCCTTACGCATCCCAGTCGATGATCTCCCGCGTCAACATCACGGCGCTGAGCAACTTCAACGATAAGGTGAAAATCGTGAACGGCCGAATGAACGAACCCGGTCTTGTTGACGGCGCATATGAGGTCACCATCAGCGAATACACCATGAAAAAGATGAAGTTCGCGATCGGCGGCGAATACCTGTTCACCCTCCCTTTTTCCGCTCCGGAACTGTTCGCTTCAAATGAGCCGGGCGCTTATTTCAAATTCCGCGTCGTCGGCATCGTCACACCCATCGACATCAACGATTCTTATTGGTTCATGGATATGCAGACCTATGACCAAGATATCTTTATGGACTTCGAAACTGCTGTCGCCGATTTTTCCGATAACACCTATATCACCGGTTCCGAATGGTATAAGGCCTACGATTACACGAAAATCAAGATTTCCGATATTCGGGATATCATCCAGACGATTGACCTGCACAATCAGCAATATATCGATATGGGCGGCACCATCCGATTCTCAATGCCGACCCTTGATATTATGAAGGCCTATCTCGCAAGAGAATCGAGTTTGCAAATCACGCTTTGGGTTTTGATTCTCCCCATCCTTGTCCTGCTGTGCTTCTACATCTTCATGGTCTCCCGGCTGAAGCTTGAAAGCGAGGCAAACGAAATTGCCGTTTTAAAGAGCCGGGGGGCGAGCCGGATGCAAATTTTCGGCGGATATATCTTCGAATGGGGGATACTCGCCGGTATTTCAATGATAATCGGTCCTTTTCTCGGCTATTTTTCCTGTTATATCCTCGGTTCGTCGAACGGGTTCTTGGATTTCGTCATCCGCAAAGCCCTGCCCGTCTCCATCACTTGGACGTCCTATCTGTATGCGCTCATCGCGATGGTGTTGTTTGCAATCGCCATGCTGATACCCGCTTTCACCGCCTCCAAGCTGAGCATCGTAGAACATAAACAGCTCTCTGCGCGCGCGGCAAAAACCCCGATGTGGCAAAAGCTGGGGATCGATTTCATCTTGTGCGCCGCTTCGATCTACGGTCTCGTCCGATATCAGAGCATTTTAGACAGCTTGAATACAGCGGGCTCGACGGTGGCCTCCATGGGCGTCGATCCGTTGATGTTTATCATCACCTCCGCTTTTATGTTGGGCGTCGGACTCCTGTTTTTGCGTATTTATCCCTTCATCGTTCAATTCATATTTTTCATCGGAAAAAAGAAATGGACACCGCCGTTTTATTCCTCGTTCATCCGCATCGGCAGATCGGGCAGCAAGGAGATTTTTGTCATGCTGTTCATCATCTACTCGATTTCCGT
This sequence comes from uncultured Eubacteriales bacterium, assembly GCA_964587625.1. Taxonomy (GTDB): domain Bacteria; phylum Bacillota; class Clostridia; order Oscillospirales; family JAKOTC01; genus DAOPZJ01. The sequence continues at coordinate 43,603 of CAZPLU010000018.1, read as the reverse complement.
CGGTATTTTTTCCGCCAATTCCGCAAGAACGATCAACAATAACCTCATCGACCGTTATGAATACACCAGCGGCGCGGATGTCATTGCCACGCTCGACACCTCGGTGCTGAAAGGGTTGGATGTGGAAGCGCTCGCCGCCGACAATGACTGTGTCGAAAGCGCCGCCGAAGTCATCTATATCCCGCAGGAAAACACGGACTTCGTTCTCAAGACCGGCAATCAAAAACTCCAGAATTTCACGCTGATGGGATTGGAGCCCTATTCGTTCGGAACGACGACAACCCTGCGCACGGATTTGCTCCCCTATCACATCAACGAGTATTTAAATCTCATGAACGGCGCGCAAACCGCCATTTTCCTCTCATCCGATTTCGCGGAAAGCGTCGCCCCGGGCGATGTGCTCACCCTCGACGGACCCAACGGCGCCTCCATGTCCTGCACCGTCTACGGGTTCATCGATTATTGGCCGGGGTATCAAAAAACGGTCTATGTGAACGGCGTTGCGGAAAACAGGTCGCTCGCCGTCGTCAACTCGTCATTTTTAAAACTCCATTATTCGGGTACTTATGAGGACTGCACACAGATTTGGATGAGCCGGAAAGACGGCTCTACCATTGAGGACTTCATCACGGCAATGGCCGTTTCGGTTCCGTATTATGCGACGGACGAAACGCAGGTCAAGATTAACGCCGGAGAGATTCAAGTGGATTACGGTTCTTTGGCGGTGACGGGTATGCAGTTTTCCTCTCAACGAATCGTAAAAATCAAAAATGATCCGACCATTCAAGGGTTTAACGGAATGCTCTCGCTGGTATTTTTGATCACGATGGGGATAACTACCGTGGGTTTCCTGATCTATTGGATCCTCTCCCTGCGCGGCCGAACGCTGCAGTTTGGTATCTATCGCGCGATCGGCATGTCGCAGCACAACGTGATGGGGATGATCGGCGTTGAACAGGTCTTGGTATCGCTGGTGTCGATCCTATTCGGTTTACTGCTCGGAGATGTGACGAGTTTGCTGTATATCCGGCTGTTTGAAATGGTCAATACGGCTCAGGAGCGCGTAATTCCCTTCCATGTCTTCCATCAGCCATCCGATTATCTCAAAATTTATCTGGTCATCGGCATTATGCTTGCCATCGGTATCAGCGTACTGGTCAAAGTCATTTCTGCGATCAAGATTGACCAGGCGCTTAAACTCGGCGAAGATTAACGGAGGTGAGCATATGAGTGATTTGATTTTAAGGTCCAACGGCATCATCCGCGATTTCAATACATCGGGCGGGATTGTCCATGTTTTGAAAGGGATTTCCGTCGAAATCCCGCCTGGCAAACTGACGATTTTTCGCGGCCGTTCCGGTTCGGGAAAAACCACGCTGATCAATATGCTCGGGGCGTTGGATTATCCGACGGCCGGAAAGATCTGGTTTCAGGACAAAGAGATCACCGCGCTTTCCACGCTGGAACAGGATAAACTGCGCCGCATCAAATACGGTTTTATCTTTCAATCCACGGCGTTGGTGGGGATTATGACCGCTTATGAAAACGTCGAGTTTTCACTGCGGGTTGCAGGTATGACCGATCCCGCCGAACGCAAAGACCGGGCGATGCATTGTTTGGGATTGGTCGATATGGGCAAACGCTCCGGCCACATGCCCGGTGAGATGTCCGGCGGCGAACAGCAGCGCGTCGCCATTGCAAGAGCCATCGCCCACAGCCCGAAAGTGGTCTTCGCAGATGAGCCGACGGCCGCTTTGGACACCCAAATGGGGCTTCAGGTTATGGGTGTTTTTAAGCTCTTGATCGAACGCGAGGGCGTTACGGTTGTCATGACCACCCACGACCCCAATATGATAGAAGTCGCGGAGAAGGTCTATACCTTGGAGGACGGAGTTATTATCGATGAAAAAGTCAACTGAAAAACTGAATGACACGGTTCCGGCCGATCCGAACCCCGAGACGGAAATCATCCGATCCGACGAATCCGTTGAGGTTTCCGCCGAAAAATCGGAACCGATGATCTACTGCGAGAACTTGGTCAAAATCTTTAAGGCCGGCGAGATTGAAGTCATCGCTTTGCAAGGACTGGATCTCACGATCGAAAAAGGGGAGCTGACCGCAATCATCGGGAACTCCGGCTCCGGTAAATCGACGCTGCTGAATTTGTTGGGCGGCCTCGACAGGCCTTCAGCGGGTATTCTCAGGGTCAACGGTCAAAATCTGTTGAAATTCAATGAACAGCAAATGGTTGAATATAAACGCAAAACCGTCGGTTTTGTCTGGCAAAACAACGCGCGAAACTTGATTCCATACCTCACCGCGCAGCAAAACATCGAGCTGCCCCTGACCCTTGTGGATCCGCACATGCCGTCTCAAAAACGCGTCGACAAGGCCAAGGAATTGTTGGATATGGTCGGTCTGTCCCATCGGCTCGGTAATAAACTCAGCCAACTCTCCGGCGGAGAGCAGCAGCGCGTCGCAATCGCTCTTGCGCTGGCAAATAATCCGGCGCTTTTGCTGGCCGACGAGCCGACAGGAGCTGTCGATATGGCGACCGTCGGTATGATCTTCGATATTTTCAACCGCCTGAACCGCGAATTGGAGCTGACCATTGTCATCGTCACCCACGACCGGCAGCTCTCGAGAAAGGTCAACCGCGTAGTCGCCATCCGTGACGGCCGCACCAGCAGCGAGTTCATCCGCTTCAATTATGCCGATGAAATCGCGGCCAACGCGAAACGTCTTCAAAACACCAACCTCAATTTTAATATCGATTCCCATGAGGAGTTTGTCGTACTCGACCGCACCGGCCGTCTGCAGCTCCCAAAAGAATATTTGGAACGCTTAAACCTAAAAGGCGGAAACAAGTTGAAAATGAGCATGACTGATAATACAATTATCTTAGAACGTCCGCAGGGACTGGCGGAGGAACCGGTTTTTGACAATCAAAACGAATCCGACAGGGTATAAAGGAGGACGCGAATGAAAAGCTTCACAAAAACCGTCTGTGTGATCATTTTTGCCGCTTTGATGCTTGCCTCCCCGTTTTTCGGCTGTTCGCCCACATCGCCCGGCACCAATATCACGGTTCCCTCCGTGAGTGATCCCGAAAACTCGATTCCCATTGTGCCCGCAGCTCCGCCCGCGCTCAACGTCAAAACGGAAAACACCACCGAGCTGCTCGAAGGATACCACAAAATCAACAGCGATTTCATCGGGATTTTCGAAATCCCGGGGATCGGTTTAAAAGAGTTGGTTGTCACAGCGCCCGACAACAGCTACTATATGCGCAAAGACCTCGAGGGCAATTACCGTCACGAGGGCATTTTGTTTTTCGACTACCGCAACTTAAAAGACGGGTTTTTTGATTTTAACACCTTGCTCTACGGACATAATATCGGGAAAAGCAAGTATAACGATAAGATGTTCGGGAAATTGGTCAAATATCGCAGCGGCGATGTCTATCTCACGGCGGATGTTTTTAAATTCACGGCATATAACGGTTATACTTACTATTTCAAGCTCTTCACCGGCTACGACACATCCCCGTCCTCCCAAGGAGATCCCTATTATTTCGTCACGCTCAATTTCAATCAGGACAGATCCTATCATTTCACCGACATGCGCCGCTATAAACATTTTTCCGAATTTCTTGATGCGGCTTTCGAGCGTTCCGATTTCGCGACGCCGGATTTGGAAGTGGGGTTTTATGATAAGGTGCTGACGCTGGTCACCTGTGTTTATGATTACGACGACTGGCGGTATACGCTGCAAGCCAAATTGATGCGCACCGATGAAGTCGCGGAATACATCGCAACGCACCCCGATATCGCAACCCCGGGCGAAAAAATCGGAAATCCGGAACCGTATTAAAAATAAGCGCGTCGTTCCGGTCGAAGACCCGGTCGATTTTACAGGGGCTTTTGTTACGGCCCCTGTTTGTTTTCATTTTGTCAAATTGCTTTTAATTTGCTTTGAAATATGTGGTTTTCCTATATTTTATCTAAATATTCAAGCGCGGTTTCGGCGACCTGCTTCAAGCAGCCGTCGGTGAACGGGTCTTTGATTTCGGCGACCTGACACAGTTCGGTAAAGGTCTTTTTGCCGGTGCAGTCGACGAGTTTTTGATAGCGTTCCCAGGCGTCTTTCCGGTCTTTGCGGCTCTGCGCCCAAAACGCCAGCGCGACGCTCTGCGCCAGGCAATAGTCGATATAATAAAACGCGACGTCGTAGATGTGCGCCTGGCGCTGCCAGCCCCTGCCCTGCGCATAAAACGGGATGTTTTCGAAATTGATATAGGGTCGGTATTGCTCTTCCAAACTCATCCACTCCGCGTGGCGCTGCGCGGGTGTCAGTTCCGGGTTTTCGTACATGACATGCTGGAAGTGGTCGACCATCGTGCCGTAGGGGATGAAGGTGACCGCTTCCTCGAGGTGGGCCAGCCGCGCGCGTTCGGCGTCCTTGCCGTAAAACCGCCCGAGCCACGGCCACGCGAAAAACTCCATCGACATCGAGTGGATTTCGCAGGAATCGTAAGAAGGAGCGGCGGTCTCGAGGATTTCGTCGCCGCCTCCGATATAAAAGGCATAGGCGTGCCCGGCCTCGTGGGTCAGCGTGCCGACGTCGCCCTGCGTGCCGTTGAAGTTGGCGAAGATGAACGGGGCTTTGTAATCGGCGAAATAGGTGCAGAAGCCGCCGCCGCACTTTTTGGGCTTGGTCAGCAAATCCATCAGGCCGTTTTCGGTCATGAAGTCGATGAACTCGCCGGTGCGCTCCGACATCTCGCGGTACATCTGAACGGCCGCGGCGACCAATTCGTCAGCGGTGCCGTCGGGCTTGGGATTGCCCTCTTTGAAGGTGAACAGCAGATCGTACAGCGACAATCGATCCAGTCCGATGCGCTTTGCCTGCATCTCGCGCAGGCGGTTTGCGACCGGAACCAGGTCGTTGAGCACCTGCTTTCGGAATTTGGCGACCATATCGGGCGTGTAGCAATTGCGCTGCATGCGCATATAGCCGACCGGGGTGAAGGTGTCGTATCCGAGTTTTTTGCCGATCTCGGTGCGCACTTTTACCAGCTTGTCGTAAATCTCGTCGAACTCCTTTTCGTGGGACAAAAAGAAATTGCCGTCGGCCTCGTAAGCCGCCCTGCGCACGGCGCGGTCGGCGTTTTCCTTGTAGGGCCCCAGCTGCGCCAGATTCAGCGTCTTGCCGTCGAAATCGATCTTCGCGCTTGCGATCAATTTGTCGTATTCGCTGGCGAGTTTGTTTTCTTCTTGCAATAAATCGACGATGGCCGGGGAAAAGCACTTGACCGCGAGTTCGGCGTTGACAAACAGCAGCTTGCCGAAGCGTTTTTCGCAATCGGGACGGAACTTGCTGTCGAGCAGCGCTTGAATGAACGGCTGCATCTTCTCCTCGAACAGCGGCCCCGCCTGATCCAAAAAATCGTTTTCCGCGTCGTAAAACTTGTCCTCGGTGTCGACGGAGTGGCGGACGTTCACCAGCGATTGCGCCGTCGAAAAATTCATCAGTACCTTTTCATGTTCCAAGACGGCTTCGAAAACTTCCTGCGCCGTTTGGGCGTTCTTGACCTGTGCGATCAGTTTTTCGTATGCCGCGCCGATTTTATCGAGGTCGGGGCGGACGTATTGCATTTCGGAAAATTTCATCTGTTCCAATCCTTTGCTTTTATTTTCATCATTTTACATATTTTATCGATCTGTCAAGCCGAAAATATGTTTCACGGTCTTTATTCGCGCACTTTTACGGCGTTCATACCGCTCGCCATAATCAGTTTGCGCAAAAACGGGCGGTACATAAACGGGCTTTTAAAGATTTTTAACAACAATTTTAACCGGATGGCGCGTGTCTTTTTGCGATAAACCCGTTCGGGGTATTTTGCGTTGTCGGACAGCGCGTCGGCCAGCGCCGCCGCGCTGTCGACGGCGAAGCTGATGCCCTCCAGCGAACTCGGGCTGATGAATCCGGCGGCTTCCCCGATCAAAAACACGCCGTCTTTTCCGGTGACGAAATCGAAAAGCGACTTCGGGCGCAGCACCAGACACGCCTCGGTTTTGATGGGTTCGCCGAACCGGAATCCGAACTTTTCTAGTTTTTGTTTTTGTTTTTCGAAATTTTCGCGGCAGTTTTTCGGCGCGAACGCCCCGCCGAAGATAAAATGATTGTCCTTTGAGATCGACCACGAGCAGCAATCGCCGGTCTCGGGGTCGAAGACGCAGGAATAAAACGGGTTTTTGTTTGTCTCGGCGAACCACTGCTGGATCGCAACGTAACCGCGCGTTTTTTGTTTCGGGAGAAAGGTCCTGCGGACAATGGAATTCGCCCCGTCCGCGCCGACAAGCTTTTTTGCGATAATCCGCCGTTCATTCCCGTCGGGCGTTTTACATACGATTTGAAATAAACCATTTTCGCGGGAGACGGCGGTCACCTCGGCCTCGACTTTTTCCACGCGCTCCGGGATCAGCGAAAACAGCCAGCGGTCGAACTTGTGCCGGTCGAGGTTGATGTAAAAGCGCTGGTAATGGCGGGTCAAACCGGTTTTCAGGTCGATGGTCTTGACCGAAAATATCTGCGGGTCGACGAGAATTTCCTTTGGCAGGGTCAGCGCGAACGCCGAGAGCGACTTCTGGGCGTCGGTCGAGAGCAGGCCGCCGCAGGGCTTTGAAAAACCGCCGGGACTGTCGTTTTTGCGGTCGATGATCACCGCTTTCTGGTTTTCGCCCAGCAGCCGCGCCAAGGTCGAGCCCGCCGGTCCCGCCCCGACGATCGCCACGTCATACATCTCTCGTTCACTCTCCCCGTATGCTTCGTATATGATTATACCGCAAATCATCTGCCGTGTACAGTGTCCGCCATTCCGCCGTTTTGCAAGGTGAATTATCAGAATTAACAAGATTGTTTTATATTTCAAAACCTTGGTTTTGGTTATTATTTTGATATGGAATTATACTATAATGTTTTACGGATTTACGGTAAAACATATGAGGGGGTGAATTTATGGGTATTGTCGGGTGGATTATCATCGGTGCGCTGGCCGGCTGGATTGCCAGTATGATCACGAAAAACAATCGTAAAATGGGGGCCTGGGCAAATATCGTCGTCGGCGTTATCGGCGGCTTCGTCGGCGGTCTGGTCATGAACCTGATCGGCGGCAAAGGGATTACGGGCTTCAACCTCTGGAGCTTACTGGTGGCAACCGGCGGCGCAATTGTTTTTTTGTTGATCGTAAATGCCGTCAGGCGAAGAGCTTGATCTTTTAGTTAAGATATGTTGAACCCCCGCTCTCATTCAGAAAGCGGGGGGTTCTCCGTATTTTGAGATTTATTTTTTCAACGCCTCTTCTACAGCAACCGCGCAGGCAACATGTCGCCAGAGCAACGGTTGCCCTTTTTACCTTGCCGCCTCTTCTACAGCAACCGCGCAGGCAACCGTTGCTCCGACCATCGGGTTGTTTCCCATGCCGATCAGGCCCATCATCTCGACGTGCGCGGGGACCGAGGACGAACCCGCGAACTGCGCGTCGCCGTGCATCCGCCCCATCGAGTCGGTCAAGCCGTAGGAGGCCGGGCCGGCCGCCATGTTGTCGGGGTGCAAAGTCCTGCCCGTGCCGCCGCCCGATGCGACCGAGAAATATTTTTTGCCGTTTTCGACGCACCACTTCTTGTAAGTACCCGCGACGAGGTGCTGGAAACGCGTCGGATTGGTCGAGTTGCCGGTGATGGAGACATCCACGCCCTCCTGCCGCATGATATCCACGCCCTCGGTCACGTCGTCCGCGCCGAAGCAGCGAACCTTGCCGCGATCGCCCTCGGAGAACTGGATGATTTCGGCGATCTCGGTTTTGCCGGTCTCGTAGTTCATCTCGGTGCGGCAATAGGTGAAGCCGTTGATGCGTGAGATGATGTAGGCCGCGTCCTTGCCCAAACCGTTTAATATGACCTTGAGCGGCTCCTTGCGCACTTTGTTCGCGGTCTTGGCGATGGCGATTGCGCCCTCGGCCGCCGCGAACGACTCGTGACCAGCCAAAAAGCAGAAACACTTGGTCTCCTCGCGCAGCAGCATACCGCCCAAATTTCCGTGGCCGATGCCGACTTCGCGCTGCGCGGCGACCGAGCCGGGGATGCAGAACGCCTGCAGGCCGACACCGATGGCCTCGGCGGCGTCCGCGGCTTTTTTGCAATTTTTTTTGATTGCGATTGCGGTTCCCAGCGTATAGGCCCAGACCGCATTTTCGAACGCGATGGGCTGAGCGCCCCTGACGATCTTATCGACGTTGACGCCTTTATTTACGCAGAGGTCTCTCGCTTCTTCCAGAGATTTAAATCCGTATTCCTTCAGGCAGGCCTCGATACCGACCGTTCTTCTCGCTTTTCCCTCAAATTCCGCCATAAAACGCCTCCTATTCCACGCGGGGGTCAATTTTTTTGACCGCCTCGTCATATCTGCCGTACTGTCCGATGTTGTCGTCTAATGCCTTTTTCGGATCCGCACCCTTGCGGATGGCCTCGAGCATCTTTCCGACACGGATAAATTGATAACCGATGATCTCGTTGTTTTGATCGAGCCCGATCGAGAGGACATAACCCTCCGCCATCTCAAGGTAGCGCGGACCTTTTTCCAATGTTCCGAACATCGTGCCGACCTGGGAGCGCAGACCCTTGCCCAAGTCCTCAAGCGAAGCGCCGACCGGCAATCCGTTTTCGGAAAACGCGGTCTGTGTTCGGCCGTAGGCCAGCTGCTTGAAAATCTCGCGCATCGCGACATTGATCGCGTCGCAGACGAGATCGGTGTTGAGCGCTTCAAGCAGGGTCTTGCCGGGCAAAATCTCGGACGCCATCGCCGCCGAATGGGTCATGCCGGTGCAGCCGATTGTCTCGACCAGCGCCTCCTGAATGATGCCTTCTTTGACGTTCAGCGTCAGTTTACAGGCGCCCTGCTGCGGCGCGCACCAGCCGATGCCGTGCGAGAGGCCGCTGATGTCCTTGATCTCATATGCCCGTACCCAGCGCCCCTCTTCGGGAATGGGCGCGGGACCGTGGTTGCAGCCCTTTTTCACATAGCTCATGCATTGTACTTCATGAGAGCACTCCATATTGTTGCCATCCTTTCATCCATTAAAATTCCGAGCCGTTTGAAGAAACACTTTTTTTTCATTTTATATGTACAGTGCTCCAAACCCGAAACGACGGCCAGCCGTAAGCGGAACAGCCGCTTTTCCCAGTTTACCATTTTTCCGTAAATTTTTCAAGGGGTTTGCCCCGGCGCCGTCTGTTTCGCCGCCCGTTATCCCTACCCGCCCAAAGTCGTGTAAATGATCGCGGATGAGAGGCAAAACACACCCGTGATGCCGGCCATAACATATCCGACTGCTTTTACGGCTTTTTCGCGCTTTAAGAAATCGCCCGCCAGCCGTGCAAAGAAGTAGGAGCCGATCACAAGCAGCGGCGATGCATAACGCATATTCATCGTGCAGGTGTGCGCAAAAGTATAACAAAACGAAAGATATGACAGCAGCACGAACACATAGACACATGCGATAAATATTTTTTGTCGCTGCGCCATCGACTTCTTTTTGAACAAATAACAGACCATCGCGCCGAAGCCGGTCAACCCGACCGCAATATTCGCAACCGAAAGCACCGTCGCGAGCCATTCTCCGGCTTTGCTTCCATAGGCGATATTGTATTCGCCGAAGGCGGCGGTCTTGAACAGTCCGCTCCAGACGTTGAACTCACAAGTGGGTTGGTTCCAATAGATCCCCCATAACATAAAGTTGCTGCTGAAGCTGACCGGTGGCGGGAACAGGAATCGGTCGATAAAACTGTAATAGCCGACATACTGATAGCTTTTAATATCCAACATCGGGATATAGGCCAGCGGGGAATCGAATAAAAAGTGGTTGCGCACCGGCCACCACAACCCGAGCGGAATACAGATCACGGCGAAGACCGCGATTTGTCCGACTACCCGCCGGCGCTCGCCCTTTCTTGCTGCCAGTTCCAATAAAAACACCAGCGCGATTGCCGGTGCGATTGCGCCGATTGATTGTTTGGTCGACATCCCGAGTCCGATAAACAGGGCGATCCGGATGATGTCGATCCATTTTCCGGTTTTAACCCATTTGAGCGTCGCATATATTGCCGCCAAAGCAAAAGCGATTGATAAGATGTCATTGTTGACGCTGCCCGAAAAAATGATGAACGACGGGCTGAACGCCATCAACGCCGCCGCGAGCACCAGTCCCTTGCTTTTCAATCCCATGATTTTAAATAATTTAACGCTGATAAGCAGCGCGGCTGTTGAATAAAACGCGGTTAAAAACTGAATCGACTCCAGCGCGCGTTCCCAAGTCAACCCGAACGCGGTCATGACCTTCAACCAGGCGGCGGCGAGAAAATGGTGCAACGGCGGATGATAAAACTGCCAGACCGTGGTCGGGTCGAAATCGGGCAGCTTCATGTTGTTGTAAAAATATTCGATATAGCCCGCGTGGCCGATGCCGCTGCCGAACTGCTCGACGTCGTGCTGGCGCACCGTGACCGGCGTATTTATGCCGTAGATCAACCGCACCAAAAATCCGGCCGCAATCAGCAATAAAACCACACGCTCGGCGTTCAGCTTCCCGGTGACAGAAAACACCATAAACCAAATTAAAAGCACCAATACGCAGCAGGTTGCGAAAACCGTTGCGGAATTGTCCAACTGCGGCATTAAAAACAGAGTTGACGCAAAAACCAAAACCGTGGCGATCCCCGCCCCAAGCTGAATCGTAAAATCCTCCGCTTTTCGGTACTTGACCGCGAGCCCGGCGGTGATCACCGCGGCAAGCACGGATAATGCGATTGCGCCTTTAAACCCGATAAGCGTCGAGGCAGTCGGGTCAAACGCCAGCGCGGCGATAATGGCCGACACGCCGAAAGCCAAAAAATACGGGGCGTGCGACTTGAGTTGTTCGACCGTTGCGAATGGATTCTTTTGCAACGAATCCGTTTGCAACGGGTTCGGGCGCAGCGGATTTTCGCTCACTTGTTTTTTCATCCTTTCACACCACAGAGCTTAAAAACCCGGGGTTATGATTTTTCCTCCGCGTCCTTTGCCTCGTGGTATTCCTGCTCGGTGTTGACGCTCCAGACAGCCGCTTTTTCGCCGCCGGTTTCGATCGCGTCAACGGCGACGATTGCCGTCATCATCGAGTGATCCATGTTGTTATAACGATGCTGTCCGTTGCGGCCGATGCAATAAAGGTTCGTGATCGTATTGAGATAGGAGGTCAGTGTGTCAATTTCGGCATAGGTGTCGAAATAGGCGGGATAGGCCTTTTTGACCCGTTCGCAATGGCTGTCGAGCACGTCGTCCGCGCCGATGATGCCCATTTTTTCGAGTTCCGCCGCCGCGAATTTTACGCGCGCATCGTCGGGCGTGTTCCAAAAATCGTCGCCCTCGGCGCAAAAATATTCCAGACCGATCCAGACGGTATGCTCGGGGTCTTTGACCATATACGGCGACCAGTTGTTAAAAACCTGAATACGACCCAGTTTGACCTCGGTCTCCTGCACATAGATCCAGCAGTCGGGCACGATGTCTCCGAGCGTCTTGATCGCGGTCTCGTTTTTGAGATTCATCTTTTTAACCAGCAGGCCGACCGTGACGAAATCGCGGTAAGGCAGGCTCTTTGCGATTCTCAGCACGTCCTCGGACGGCTTTTCGCCCTCGATTCCGAGCACCAGATCGCGCAGCGGCATCGACGAGATCACGAGGTCGGCGGAGAGGGCTTTTTCACCCTCGGGGGTCTCGCAGACCACGCCCGTTATTTTGCCGTTTTGTACAGCCAAATGCCGAACCGCGTGATGTTTTTTCAAAACCGCGCCGCATTTGACGATGTCGTCGGCGAGCCCCTCCCAGAGTTGACCCGGTCCGAATTTGGGGTACCAAAATTCTTCAATTAAGGAGGTCTCGGCGTTTTTATTGTTCTTTTTGCCGAACGCCTTTGACAACATGTCTTTTAACAGCGTGCGGATCGAGAGCCCCTTGACCCGCTGCGCACCCCAATCGGCGGAGATGTCGGACGGGTGCCGCCCCCAGAGCTTTTCGGTATACCCCTCGAAAAACATCCCGTAGAGCACCTTGCCGAAGCGATTGATGTAAAAGTTTTCAAGCGAGGTCTCCGGCTTTTTGATGATCGCCGATTTCAGATAGGAAAATCCGGCTTTCAGCGTGCGTCCCAAGCCCATCCCCCTGACGGTCGAGCCCTTCATCGAAATCGGATAGTCGAAAAATTTCTTGAGGTAATAAATACGCGAGACCCGGTGGCGGACCAGCATCACCCGGTCGTCTATTTCGGGGTCGGGGCCGCCCGGAAAAACAGGCCGTTCTCTACCGAGGATTTTGTCGTCGATTGCGAGAGCGCCCTGCAGCGGCATCAATTGCTCCCAGCGCTTCATAATCTCGTCGGATTTGGAAAAGAACCGGTGCCCGCCGATGTCCATGCGGTTGCCGTTATAGCGCACCGTGCGCGAGATACCGCCGACTTCTCCGCTCTCCTCAAGCACGGTCACCCCGTAACCGCCCCTGCGCAGCAGCTCGTCCGCCGCGGTCAATCCGGCGGGGCCTGCGCCGATTACAATTACCTGTTTCATTTCAATGTTTCTTCCTTTTTCCTGTTTTCGGATCTGTTGCGATACAAAATCAGTTTCCGCGCGGTGAAGTTATAGATAAAGACGATCATAGTCGCCGTTATGTTACGGATCAGTTCGTTGAGATTCGCAAAAATCCATTCGCCGAAGAAGGGCTTGTCCATCCAACGCTCAAACAACGTGATCAGGCCGACTTTGATCGCAAGACCGACAACGCCGATGACGGCGAACACCAAAAATTCGCCGAGCCGCGTGGTGACCCGGGACTTGTTGAAGATCCAAACCGCACTGAGCAAATAGTTGGCGGCCAGGCCGAAGATAAACCCGATTGCAGCCGCCCACTGCTCACTGACCGAAAAGCCGTAAACCAGCAGCATCGCGACGCCGACGTCGACGCCCGTTGCGACGCCGCCGACCACGAGCGAGCGCATAAACTGCACCGCCGTGCTGTCCGATTTTTCCAAAGCCGTCTTTTTAAACCCCATATTTAATGGACATCCTTTCAAGCGAAGGCCCGAATTTGCAAATTATCTTTTTATCAAAACCTTTTTGATCTCTCCGATATACAACGCGTGAAAATCCGCTTTCGGATAATTGGCTTCGATCAACGACGGGTCGATAAAACCGTCTTTTTCAAGCTGCCCGGCATAGAGTTTTTCACAGACCAGAATCAATTTGGCCTCATTGAACAAAACCGCGCCGCCACGGTGTTCGGCGGTCAAACCGCTTTGATGCATTTTGTCGATATCTCTGCCGCTCTTGCTGCCGCACAGCGACAAAGCGCCGCGGCATTCGGGTCCGAAAAAGCTGAGCGTGAAGACGTCGTTTGCGTCCATAAAGCCCTTGGTGTAGCGCTGCGGGCGCACATAGACCGTCACAACGTTTTTGTTCCAAAGCACGCCCGCCTGCCCCCAGCTGACCGTCATCATGTTGAAGTCGTCGGGTTTTCCGCCGGCCAATAACGCCCATCCGCCGATCATCTCAAACGGGTTGAAGTCGAGTCGTTCTAATTTGAGTTCGGAAAATTCCATGGTGAGACCGCCTTTCGATGTGTTAGTTTATCCCGATCAGAGTTCCGATTTTAAAGATCAGGTCGAAACGGACGAAAAGATACAAAATCAGCATATGCGCGGGATAAAAGACATAAAACAGCCATTTTAAGCCCTTACCCCTTCGATTGTTATACAGCATGATTAAAATCAACGACGCGCTCGCCGCCAGCCAATAATATACGCTGATTGTGTAAAAGTACAAGGAGGTGAAGGGAATTGCCCCATATCCGCCGAAGACCGACACGTTCAGCTCGCTGCCGGGTACCAAGGAACTGAACAGCCCGTAGCCGATAATCGTGGCGGCGATGGCGATATACCGTTTCGGTTTCGACCACCTGCCCGTGAAATACATCACATAGATCAGACAGACGCCGAACCAGGCGTAGTCGGTTTTTAACAAAAACGCCAACACCGCGCAGATGGCCAGTATAAAGGACTTCACGACCCAGTCGGCGTTTTGATAGGCATAGGTCTCGGGGTTCTTTTCGTATTTTTGCATCAGTTTCCCGAGCAGTTCGGGCTGTTCGAACACCGTTATGCCGACCACGGCAAGCAACAGGGTGAACATGACATTTTGACCCGCCCAAGTAAACCAGGTCCTGTGGATCATCAGGTCAAACGGCACTTCGCTGATCAGGGCGAATAAAAACAGGCGAAAAATATATTTTATCCGATTTTTGCTGTATTTCAGACCTTCGGCGACACAAAAGCAAAACAGCGGGAACGCCAACCGCCCGATGACGCGGCAAACCGTGTACCACGGATCGGTCGAAGGCACGACGCCGGAAGCGCCGAGATGGTCGATCAGCATTGAGACGATCGCAATGATTTTTAATACCGTTATACTCATTTTTTGCAATTACTCCGTATAAATCTTTTTAACCCGACTGCCGACCATACGGCACAAGACCTCGTAGCCGATCGTCCCCTCGAGCTCAGCCAGTTCGTCGGCCGTGTTCCCTTTGGCACCGCCGCCGATGATATAAGCGGGCGTTCCGCATTCGATTTTTCCGAGTTTTTCGGCGTCGATCATCAGATGATCCATACAGACCCTGCCGAGGATTTGAGCGCGTTTTCCGTTGACCAATAAAAAGCCCCGGTTCGAGAGCGTCCTGCTCACGCCGTCGGCATATCCCAAGCTGACGACGGCGATGCGCTTGTCGGTTTCGCAGCGGTAGGTGCCGCCGTAGCTGATCGTGGTGCCTGCACTGACGGTTTTGACCAATTCCACCGCGCCCGCATAATCGAGTACCGGCACCAAATGTTCGTTTTTTCCGCCGTCGGGCATCAGACCGAACAACATAATCCCCGGGCGCACCATATCGAGGTGCATGTCGGGAAAGTTCATGATCGCGGCGCTGTTGGCCGCGTGCCGGATTTGAAACTTGTGACCCGCGTACGCGAGGTTGGCAAGCACCGCCGTGAAATTTTCAAACTGGCGTCTGGTCAGGTCGCTTGCGGTGTCGTCGGCCTTGGCGAAATGCGTATAGACCCCCTCGAAATCGAGGTTCGGCAGTTCCAATGTGCGCAAAATTTCTTTCGTCGGGAAGCCGTCGGGGCAGACATAGCCGAGCCGCCCCATGCCCGTGTCGAGTTTGAGATGGCAGCGGATTTTACCATCGACGGCATCGTTCAGCATTTCGGCGTAATCCAGATCGAAAACCGTTTGTGTCAGACCGTATTCACGCAGGCGGGGCATATCGCATTTCGGCGTGTAGCCCATCATCAGAATCGGGGTCTTGATGCCCGCTTCGCGCAGAGTCCGGGCCTCATAAATATCGGCAAGCCCGAGATAATCGGCTCCGCAGCGCGCCAGTTCCACGGCAACGCCCACCGCGCCGTGGCCGTAGGCATCCGCCTTGACCATCGCGCAGATTTTACACGTTCCGCCGGTCAGCGCCTTGATATATTCGAAATTTTTGCGCAGCGCCGAGAGGTGGATCGTCGCCGTCGCGCGTTGTTTGTTACCGTTCAAATTTACACCCGCTCTTTTATGCGGCCGGTCGATCGCCGGGCGCTGTTTCTGTATGGTGGTTATTATAGCACTTTCGCCAATATAAGTCAAAGCCGTTATGACCCGATGACCCGGCGTCATGACACAATCGCTTCGGCGGCGCGAAGAACCGCGTATCTGCCGCTCGCAAAGGTCAATCCGCCCTGCAGCCAGACCGCAAACGGCTCGCGCAGCGGCGCGTCGGCGGAGATTTCGACGCTGGAACCCGAGATAAAACCGCCCGCCGCCATGATGACCTTGCTGTCGTAGCCGGGCATCTCCCACGGCTCGGGGCTGACATGGCTGTCGACCGGGGAGCCGCTTTGAAGCCCTTTGCAAAATTTGATTAACAATTCGGGATTTCCCAGTTTCAAGAGCTGCACAATGTCGGCGCGCTCGGCGTCATAGGCCGGATCGGTCCCAAAGTCGAGTTCATCAAACAACGCGGCCGCGAAAACCGCCGTTTTGAGCGCTTCGGCGGTGGCGTGCGGCGCCATGAACAGGCCCATGAACAGGCCGCGGTTTTGAAACAGCGTCGCCCCGACCTCGCGCCCGATGCCCTGCGCGAACAGCCGGTCGGCGCAGGCGCCGATCAGTTCCCTTTTCCCGGCCAGATAGCCGCCGCAAGGGCACAGCCCGCCGCCCGCGTTCTTGATCAAACTGCCCGCCAGCAGGTCGGCCTTGGGTTCGCTCTCGCAGACGAATTCGCCGTAGCAGTTGTCGACAAAGACGATGATTTCCGGGAACTTCGCGCGGATCTCCCCGATCACCCTGTCGATATCGGCGGCGGTCAGCGAACGCCGCAGCGTATAGCCGCGGGAGCGTTGGATATAGATCATTTTTTTGTCGGCGGCCGCCAAAAGAATTTGATCAAGGTCAAATTTTCCGTCGAATTCCAACCAATCAAACTTGACGCCGAAATCGGCGAGCGAGCCCCCGCCCTTGTTAAAAATCGCCGGCAAAATCGTGTCGTAGGGTTTCCCCGTGATGGATAAAACCTCATCTCCCGGACGCAGCACGCCGAACAGCGCGGTGGAGATCGCATGGGTTCCGCTGACCATCTGGATGCGGACGAACGCGTCCTCGGTGCCGTAGACAGCCGCGTAGACCCTGTCCAGCGTCTCGCGTCCGAGGTCGCCGTAGCCGTAGCCGGTCGTGCCGAGCAGGTGCGCCTCGCCGACCCGGTTCTCGGAAAACGCCCGCAACACCCGTTCGGTGCAGACGCGCTCGGTCTGTTCGATCTTTTCAAACTGCGCTTTTATTTTTTGTTCCGCTTTTTGCGCTGCCAGCAGGACTTTTTCGTTCATAACGAAACCAACCCGTCGTTCACGACGGCACAGAGCAGTTTCAAGAGCGCTTCGACGTCCTTTTTGCGGCAGCCCTCGTTATCGGAGCCGAGCAGACGCGTCGGCAGCGCCAAAAATGCCGTCTTAATACCGCCCGCGCATTGTGCGACCGCACCCGCGGGACAGTTCGGGCGATTGGTCGGGATGGCGGTTTTAATGCCAAGCGTCTCGGTGGCGGCTCTGATTGCGTCCAACAACCGCTCGTCGTGCACCGCGCCGCTATCGATGACCGGAAGCCCGATTTCCGGCTCCTTGTCGGGGTCGAGCACGCCGCATTCGTTGCCCTGCGCGATGATGGCGATGTCCGGCCTAATCGTCTCGGCGGCGGCTTTTGCGCCGCCCGCGCCGAGGTTGCCGCAAGAGGCGAAGACCAGCCAAAGGTCGGCTTTGACCGGTTCGTCGAGGGTTTTGAGCAGCGCGGCGACCGAAGCGCGGGACGAGAGCGCCTTCCCGCCGATCAACCCGCCGTCTTTGCCCCAAGTAAAAAATTCGGAATCGAACACGCCGAACGCGCCCTGCTCCGGCTCGTCATAACATTCGAAATAGAGCGAATCGGGTTTCGGCAGCTTGTCATCGCCGTTCGAAAGATGCACCGGACAGACCGAGGCGACGCCCCTTTTGCCGCCGAATCGCAGCTTTTTTCCGAATATTTGCGCCGCTCCGATTTTTCCAACGGCCTCGAACTTATAATACGGCTTCTCGCCTTTTTTAAGTAAAAATGTCGGTTCGTCCATCGGCGCGGTCAGCATGAGCTTTTTGCCTTCGCCTTTTTTATGCGCGATCACATTGCCGATCGCATCCGTATAAAAATCGCACTTTCCGTTCAGATAGGCGTTCAAAAACGCCCGCATCGGGGCCTCGCGCCCGGTCGGCGCGTCAATTTGCATCAATTTTTCGATCAATTCAAACATTCGCCGCGCCTCCCAAAGTATTCACATAGGCCGCGATCAGCTTGGCGCTTTTGTCGATGTCGGAGACCAGAACGGTCTCGACCGCGGTGTGCATGTTGCGCATCGGCACCGAGACCAGCGCGGTCTCGACGCCGCCGTCGGTGAAAGTGATACGGTCGCTGTCGGTTCCGGTTGCCCCGCCCATGACTTCGAGCTGGCAGGGAATTTTGCGCGCTTTGGCTTCGGCGATCAGGCCGTCGGTGTGCTTTTGCGACAAAACCGGGGACACGCCGATCATCGGCCCCTCTCCGCTCTTTCCGGTCTTGGACGCGTCGGCGGCCGGGTTTTCGCCGAAACTGCCGTCGACGGCGATCGCGATGTCGGGCAGGATGTTGTGCGTGCCCGCGCCGCTGCCCCTGCAGCCGATCTCCTCTTGCGCCGCGAACAGCAAATAGACCCCGATATTGAGATTTTTCGAGAGATTCTGCGCGGCCTTGACGATCACGGTGCAGCCGATGCGGTCGTCGAGGGCATGTCCGCATAAAACGCCGTCCGAGAGCTCATAGACCGGCGCGATAAATCCGGCACGGTCGCCCTGCCTGACGGGCGAGCCGTCTTTTGGATAACCGATTTCGGCGGTGATATTGTCCTTGGGGCTGGTCTCGGTTTCGCCGCTCGTGATGACGCCGGGAATGTCACCGCTTCTGGTATGTACGGCGATTTTGGCCCCGTATATGGTGCGGCGGTCGACGCCGCCCACCGGACTCAACAACAAACTGCCGTCGCCGCGCACCTCGCCGACGATAAAAGAGATCTCGTCGGTGTGCGCGGTCAGCATGACGATCGGCCTGTCGGCGCGTTTGGGAATAATTTCTATCCCGAGGTTGCCCATCGCGTCGGTCGCGGTTTTATAGCCCTTTAAAATGCCGCAGATGACGTCGTTGACGCTCTTTTCGCTTCCGGAACCGCCGAACGGTTCACACAATGCGGTCACAAGCTGCTTCGTGTCCAACTGATTTCACCTCTAAAGTTTTTTTACAAGCGTTTTATATTCTTCGCCGCGCGCCTCAAAATTGGGATAGCGGTCAAAGCTCGCGCAGGCGGGGGAAAGCGTGACAAAATCGCCGCCCACCGCCAAAGTACGGGCTTTGTTGACCGCCTCGAACATATTGCCGACATAGAAGATCGGCACTTTTTCCGCGTTATACCCCGGTGTCGATTTGATGGCGTCGCCCATCTTTATCGCGGTGTCTCCGAATAAAATCACGGCTTTGCAAGTGTCAACCACCGGTTTTCCGAGCGGTTCGAACGGGATTTTTTTATCGTACCCGCCGCCGATCAAAATGATGTTCTTTTTTAATGCGTTCAGCGCGGCAATCGTGCGGGTCGGGGTGGTCGCGATGGAGTCGTTATAATATCTTACGCCGTCGAGTTCGCGCACGAATTCCTCGCGGTGCTCGACGCCTATAAAAGTTTTTGCGGTTTCCACCATGATCTTGGGATCGACGGCGCCCCAAACCGCCGCGAAGGCCGCCATATAGTTTTCCGCGTTGTGCGTGCCGGGCAATAAAATCTCATCGGCGGCCATGATCTCCTCTTCCGCCCCGTTGGCCGCGCGGACGAGCTTGCCGTCTTTCAGGTACACGCCGTTTTCAATCCGGTTTTGCGAGGAAAAAAACACCGTCTGCCCGCGCGTCTCGGCGGCGAACGACCGTGTAATCTCATTTTCGGCGTTCAGCACGCAGCGCCCGAAGGCGTTTTGGTGCAAAAAGATGTTCTTTTTTGCCGTGATATACTCGTTCATGTCTTTATGGACGTCGAGGTGGTTGGGACTGACGTTGGTGACGACCGCGACGTCGGGGCTTTTTCGCATGGAGATCAATTGAAAGCTCGACAACTCGACAACCGCGACGTCGTTGTGCGACATTTCCTCGATCTGGTCGAACAGACAGCGGCCGATGTTGCCGCCCAAATGCACGAGCTTGCCCTGTCTGGTCAGGCACTCGGCGATGATGGAAGTCGTCGTCGTCTTGCCGTCGCTGCCGGTCACGGCGTAGATCGGGCACGGACAGTAGTCGAAAAACAATTCCATTTCGGAGGTGACGGCCGCGCCGCGTTTTTTGGCGGCGGCGAGCGCGGGCAGGTCAAAATAGACGCCCGGCGCGCGGATGACGACGTCGGCGTCGAAGGTGTCGGGGTAATCCGGACCGATCAGCAACTTCGCGCCCCAGGAGCGGATCTCGTCGCAGACCGGGCCGAGCGCGGCGGCGTCTTTTTGATCACAGACCGTGACGGGGACGCCCTTTTTTAATAATAATTTAATCAACGGCGTATTGCTGACGCCGATCCCGACGACAACGACCTTTTTCGGGCGCAATCTGGCAAAAAAAGCATCCAACCTGCTGTCCATACGAGAGATGTCCTCCGGGCGTTATTTACTGAAAACGGCCGCAGCCGCGCCGCCGCCGTTTTGACCAGTTTAGCATATTTTACCCGCAAATTCAATCGAATCGACACGACGCGCAGATTTGTTTTTCGCGATCTTTGTAAATCGATCGTTGATAAAGATAAAAAGTTGCGACAACGCGTAAAATATGGTATGATTACCGTGTTCATTTTCACGAGGGAATCAACCTCTGATACCAAAAATGCGGCATAAAAATCATTATAATCATCCACGGAGGGCGCGATGGCAGAGGCAATCGGATATTTTGTGAATATGCTCCCGTACATGCTGATCGCTTTGCCGTTCATCCTGCTCTGGCGTTGGCTTCGTGTTCGCCGTTTGCAAAAACGCGGTCTGATCAGCCCCCGTCCCCGCGAAATTTTATTGGCGCTGTTCGTGATGTTTTTGGTCGGTTTGATCTCGCAGACGGTGCTTTCCGAGATCATGCTGACCGCAGACGGTTTCGAGATCGTCAGGCACGCCGGCGGGGGCGGGTTGAACCTGAAACTGTTCGACGTCTTCCGTCTCGTGCGGATCGAGACCTTCGAGCGCGGAAAAATCAATTTCTTTCTCATCAACGTCGTCGGAAATATCGCCGTGTTCATGCCCGTCGGCTTTTTCGCCTGCCTGCTTTGGAAAAAGCCGTCGTTTTGGAAAGCGCTGCTGTCCGGCCTGCTGACCTCGCTCGCCATCGAACTGGCGCAGTATCCGCTCGAGCGCGGCACCGACATCGACGACCTGTGGCTGAACACCCTCGGCGCGCTGCTGGGATGGGCGGTCTACGCCGCAATCCGAAAACACACCGACATCGAAAAATATCGGATCGGAAAAAAGGAGTGACCCCTATGAGGTTGGAAGCGGCTTTCGACAGACGCGCTCCAAAGCACGAGAAAAACACGGTAAAAACGCTTTCCCGCCGCCGGACCACCCGTTCGACTTTACGATAAGAAGCGATCCGCGTGAAAATTCAATCAAAGAATTCGCCGCGTAAAGAAATGGAATTCTCCGCCGTTTCATAAAAGCCGTTATAAAAGACAAAGGCGGTGTACATGATAAGCCATATACACATCGCCGATCTGAGCAAAAATATAACACGGCGACACGGTTCTTATATAAAAACACGGGAGATAGACAACATGAATTCCAATCGGATTTTTGCGCCGTTGCTGACATGCTTTTTGCTTTTTTGCGCCTGCGCGGATACTGCAGTCCGCAGCGCCGTTGAGACGAACACCGACCCACATTCCGAAATCGCTTCGGATCCGGTTGATTTTTTCACCGAACTCGGCATCCCCGAATCCGTCGGTTTTGACGGCTTTTATACCCGTGACACCCGCCAAAAAATGCTCTCGCTCGGCTTCACCTATACCGACGTCGAGGCGCTGATCGATCTGGGATATATCCCCGAAGAAATTTTCCTCCTCACATCCGAGGAAAAAGACGTCTACGCCACGGCGGGCATGTTTACGCCCCACGAATCGCTGCTGGAACTGACCAAGACCCTCTATTCCGAAATCGAGGGATTGGACGACTATTTCACCGCCCTCGGAGATCAAAACACCACCGTCCCCGAACTGATTCAATACGGCGAGAGCGTTCTGGGCCGTCCGCTGTATTATTATCACATTCAAAACCCGAACCGCGAACCTGCCAAAAAGATCATGCTGACCTTCGCCATCCACGGCTACGAGGGCGAGGCCTCCTGCGACGGTGCCTATTTGGCCGAACAGGCGTATCAGATCGCGTTTTTTTACTGCCTCAAGCCGGAGTACCTCGAAAACGCCGAATTGTTCATCGTGCCGATGGTCAATCCCGACGGCGTGATGAATCGCAACGGCGGAACGAAATTCGGGCGCGGGCAGTCGCAGGGCATCGACATGAACCGCGATTTTTTGAGCGGCAAATTCGAGGCGCCGGAGACCGCCGCGCTGCGGGACCTGCTCAAATCGGTTTCCCCGGACGTCTTCATCGACTTTCACGGCTGGTACGACGAGTCCTACGGCGACGCCGAATTGGGAAAGGCGTTCGCCGCGAACCTCGGCCTTGCGCACGTCAGCGAGGACTACGGCACCCGGCAAGGGTATCTGTACGGCTACGCCAAGTCGCGGGGCGCGCGCGCCCTGCTGGTCGAACACAGCGGCTACGCCTCGGTCAACACCAAAGACCTGATTTTATCGCTCAACACCATCATGCGGATGCCAATTTCATAAAAAAGGACGGTTATAAAAAATGACGGATCATCAAAAAATCGCGGAGTTGGCGCTGCCGAACGTGAGCGGCGACCTTTCGGTCTGGGAAAACAAATATCCCCCGCGAGACCTGCCCGAAGGCGCGAAGGTAACCCGGTTCGCGCCGAGCCCGACCGGATTGCCGCATCTCGGAAACGTATTCGCCTGCAACGTCGATCTGCGGCTGGCGCATCAGAGTGGCGGCGTCTGTTTTCTGCGCGTCGAGGACACCGACGCCAAGCGCACCGTCAAGGACGGCGTCGCCAAAATCGTAAAAATGCTCGGTGAGTTCGGCATTCACTTTGACGAAGGGCCGACCCTCGGCGGCGGCGAAACCGGTGAATACGGCCCCTATACCCAGAGCGAGCGCAAGGCGCTGTACCAGTCCTGTGCCAAATGGCTGCTCGAGCGGGGACTGGCCTATCCGTGCTTCTGCACCGCCGACGAACTCAACGAAATCCGGCAAAAACAAAAAGCGGTCAAGGTACCCGCGCCGGGCTATTTCGGCGAGTGGGCGTGCTGCCGCGATCTGACGCCTGAACAAGTCGAACAGAATCTGGCGGAGGGCAAGGATTATGTGATCCGGCTGCGCAGCAACGGCGACGCGAAAAAGACCGACCGCGTCACCGATGCGATCCGAGGCGTCTTGGAATTTCCCCAAAACATCATGGACGTGGTGCTGCTCAAATCCGACGGCATCCCGACCTACCACTTCGCCCACGCGGTCGACGACCACTTTATGCGCGTGACCGACGTGGTGCGCGGCGACGAGTGGGTGGCCTCCGCGCCGATCCACGCGGAGCTGTTCCGCGCGCTCGGTTACAAGCAGCCCCGCTATACCCATGTCGCGCCGATTTGTAAAATCGACGGAAACAGTAAGCGCAAACTCTCCAAGCGCAAGGACCCCGAATCCGGTCTGGTCTTTTATCACAAAACGGGCTACGATTGGGACGCGGTGATCGAATATCTGACTTCGATCGCCAACTCCGGCTTCGAGGACTGGCGGCGCGCGAATCCCAAAGCCCCGATTGACGATTATAAATTCAGCGTCAAAAATATGTCGGTCTCGGGCGCGGTGTTCGACCGCAACAAGCTCGACGACGTGTGCAAGAATTACATATCCCTGCTCCCGGCGGACGAAGTGCTCTCGCGCTATCTCGCTTGGGCTAAACTTTTCAACCCCGAAATGGCGGCCATCGTCGGAAGCGAACCGAAACGCTGGCGCGAGATTTTCAACATCGACCGCGAGACGCCCAAGCCCCGCAAGGATATCGCTAACTGGAGCATGGTGAGAAGTTATTTCGGCTATTTCATCAACGATGATTTTTATACCGATATTCAAAACGGTTATGACCTTGGAACGCTTCCGCACGACGATTTCAAAGCCGCGCTCGCCGCGTATGCCGGATTGTTTGACGATTCCGACGACCGCGATTTTTGGTTTTCCAAGGTCAAACAGGTCGCGGACAAGATCGGATACGCCTCCGACACCAAATTGTATAAGGCGAACCCGGAGGCCTACAAAGGTCCGCTTTCCGATGTTGCGGCGATGATTCGAATCGCCATCACAAACCGCAGCCAAACGCCCGATTTATATACGATTATGCGGGTGCTGGGGGCGGACGAGTGCAAAAAGCGCCTCAATATCAAATGAAGGATGCATTTAAAAAATGAGCCCGACAAAGCTCTGGAATAAAAATTTCACGATTATCACCGTCGGCACGGTGATTTCGATGCTCGGCAACTCCATCAGCGGCTTTGCCATCGGCCTTCTGGTGCTGGATTATACCAAGTCGGTCTTTTTGTATTCGCTTTTCATGGTGGCTTACAACCTGCCGAAGATCGTCATGCCGATGATCGCAGGGCCGTATTTGGATAATTTCCCGCGCGCAAAAGTCATCTATTCGCTGGATTTCTTTTCATCGGCGCTGTATTTGGGGCTGTTTTTTTTGCTGCGGTTCAACCTCTTCAGTTTTTGGCCGTTTTTGGCGCTGGCGGTTTTGATCGGCTCCATCGACAGCGTCTACCAAACCGCTTACGACAGTTTATACCCGACGCTGATCGCAAAAGAACATTACGGCAAGGCCTATTCGATCTCCAGCGTCATTTATCCGCTGGCGGCGGTCATGGTTCCGGTCGCGGCATTTGTCTATCAAAAATTAGGAAACATGTCGCCGTTGTTTTTGTTCAACGCCGTCACGTTTCTCATTGCCGCCGTCATGGAGGTTTTTATCAAAGCCCCCGAAACGCACATTCAACGCCGCACGCAAAAATTCACCGCGAAATATTATTTTAACGAATTCAAAACCGGGATTGATTACATACGCTCCGAAAAAGGGCTTTTGGTGATTACCGCTTATTTTTTAATCGCAAATATCTCTTATTCAACCGAAGCGCTCACCCTGCCTTTTTTTAAAAGCACGCCGGGCTTGGACGTGATGGCGTACACGTTCGTGATGGGCTCAAATCTGATGGGACGATTGATCGGGGGATTTTTGCATTATAAACTGAAGCTCCCGCCCAAACGCAAATTCGCCATCGCGCTGGCGGTTTATATCACGACCTGCATCCTGAACGGCGGTTATTTATTCACGCCGATCGGATTGATGATCCCGTTGATTTTCGTTTCGGGATTGTTTTCCGTCACCTCGTATAATATCCGCATCGCCGCGACCCAGAGTTATATCCCGAACGATTATCGCGGGCGCTTCAACGGCTCGTTTCAAATGCTGCTCTCGCTCGGTATGATCGGCGGACAGCTCGTGACCGGCGCGCTCGGCGATTATATGTCCGCCCGCTTGATCATCCTGATCGGTTACGCGATCAATTTTGCGGCGGTGTTGTTGATTATGCTGCCCGGCGGAAAGCACGTCAAGCCCATCTACAACGCCGTCTATGAAAAGCCGGAGGAACCGGAGGGTTTAACGGAACCGAATTTGACAAATCCGGCGGCACAAAACGAATGAATATAACGTCCGTAGGGATCGTAACCGCGATTTTCGGCGGGTGTTTTTAATCGAAAAATATTTTTTAATTTCCGCCGCAATCGACGCCACGAGGCCGGAAGCCGCGCAAATCGTGCGGGCGGCAAAAATAAAAGAAAATAGGCCGCTTCCCATTATTGAAAAAAGAAGCGACCTTGAATGAAGAAGCGACCTAACGTACACGGGGCGGCATGACCTGCCGCATACCCATTCTTAGAATACCAAATCAACGGCAAAGAATCAAGTATATTTTTTTGAATTTATAAAATAGATTGAAATTAAAAAACAATTTATATCATCACAGAGCGATAAAATGATTGCGGGGTGTAATAACCCCGCAATCATTTTAAAATGTCCCCTCTGTGTTCAAGGTGACGCCGGTTCCGGTTTTGACGACGGTCGAGTTCCTGATCTTTTCGGCGAGCAGCGATTCGAAGCGTTTTTCGTCGATATTCCCCGGCTCGACCCATTCGCCCGTCCAAGCGGACAAATGAATGGCGTTCGAGATCGAAAGGCCCTTTATACCTTCGATGCCCGGTGCAAGCAACGGCGTGCCGTTCAGCACCGCGGACGCGAAATCAGTCAGGATTCCGGCATGGCCGAGATGGTGCTCCTCGGCTTCGGGGGTTGCAATCTCAATGACTTCATGCTCGGGTTCGCCGAAGCCGGTCTTGCTGGTGCGGTTCCATTCGGTCTCGCTGATTTTATTTTTTGTGAAAACTAATTTATCGTTTTCCAAGACGACTTTCCCGTGATCGGCGGAAATTTCAAGCCGGTTGGTGCCGGGGGTCTCGAAGGTCGAGGTCACGAACAGCCCCGTCGCGCCGCTTTCGTATTCCGCGAATGCCGTGACGTCGTTTTCGACCTCGATGTCGCGGTGTCTGCCGTTGTAGGCGTGCGCGTGGATGCGCCGTGGCATACCGCACAGCCATTGCCAAAGGTCGAGCTGATGCGGGTCCTGATTGAGCAGCACGCCGCCGCCCTCGCCGCCCCAGGTCGCGCGCCATCCGCCCGAGTCGTAATAACTCTGGGAGCGGTACCAGTTGGTGATGATCCAGATCACGCGGCGGAGCTCGCCGAGCTCTCCGTTTAAGATCATATCGCGCAGTTTTTGATACAGCGGATTGGTGCGCTGGTTATACATGATGCCGAAGACCCTGCCGCTTTTTTGCGCCGCCTCGTTCATCTTTCGCGCCGCCGAGGTGTAGACGCAGACCGGTTTCTCGCACAGCACGTGCAGACCGCTCTCAAACGCCTTGATCGTGATGTCGGGGTGGGCGTAATGCGGCGTCGCCACCAGCATGCTGTCAAACGCTTTTGACGCGACGGCCTGTTCGACGCTGTCAAAATACATCGCGCGCTCGCCGTATTGCTTTTTTGCGGCTTCGAGTTTTTCGGGGTTGTTGTCGCAAATCGCGGCGAGTTCCACACCGCGCGTGATTCCGTCGGCAATTCGTTTGCAATGCAAAGTCCCGATATTGCCGTAGCCGGTTACACAGAGTTTGATTTTATAATCCATTTTCTTTCCGCTTTCTTATGATGTTCAGGTGTCGGTGACTTTTTTGAGCACGTCTTTAAGGCAGTTTACCGCAAATCCAAAACGCCCCACCGCATCCATTTGACCGGTGAAGTCCGATATGTGCGCTCCCTGTTCCAGCGCGGAAAAACCCTTGAAGTCGCCCAAATGCGGTTCGAGTGATAAAAATCCGTCGTACCCTTTCAAATAGAGTTCTTTGAGCAGCGCCTCAATCTCGCCGTCGCCGTATCCGGCGGGAACGACGCCTCCGTCGGAAAACTTTGCGTCCTTGATATGGATGTATTCGACATACTCGGCGAGCAGGCGATAGGCCTCCATCACCGGCTGACCGCACTGCACAAAATTCGCGGGATCGAACGTCATTTTGAAATTTTCGTCGCCGAGCCGTTCCATCAACTGCCCGCAGCGCGGGGCCGATTCGCCGAAAATGCCCTTTTCGTTTTCGTGCAGCAAGACCAGATTCAACGGTTTTGCTTTTTCCTTGAACCGGTTTAACCGCTCGCAGACGGGTTCGAAATACCGCCGGGGATCCTCACCCTTGGGCATATAAAAACTGAAGATGCGGATATAGCGCGCACCCATGATCCGGGCGGCGTCGAGCATCCGTTCAAAAACCGCCAGATGCGGCGCAAAGTCGTCGTTGATGCCGATTTTACCGACCGGAGAACCGATGGCAGAGACCCGGATGTCGGCGGCGTCAAGGTGCTTTTTGATCTCCCGCAGCGCCCGCGCATTGAATTCGGCGACGTTTTTGCCGTCGACACCTCTCAATTCGAGATGTCCGATACCGTTGTTTTTCATCTCGCGGATCTGCACCGAGAGATCGGGGCTGATCTCATCCGCGAAACACGATAACACAAAACTCATTTTATCATTTATCTCCTTACCCGTTTTCAAGGACTGTTCCAATTATATAACGCACAGCCGGGATGTCAAGTCACATTTCAGGGTCACAACTTTATTTTTACTGTATAGATATTCACATAATGCCCCATATAGTGTATAATTATAACTTGGCACTGGGTATAATAAGGGAATAAATAGTATATATATAACATTTATCGTATTATTATACAATGCCTATTGCATTTTTATTCAAATTGGTGTAAACTACCCTCATCATCGCAAGCGCGGTGAAATACACCGCAAAAAGCGGTATAAACAGGGCGAATGAATCACCCAGGGCGAATGAATCGTCCAGGGCGAATGAACCGCCCAGAGCGAATGAATCGCCGAAAGGAAACACGCAACATGAAAAAGTATTTTGCAATCATTATGGCAATCCTGCTTGCAACCGTGGGTTTTGCGGGCTGTGCCAAAACGCCGTCCGACCCCTCGGTCCCGTCGGCGGAATCGACCCCTTCCGTGGAATCCGTCGTCTCCGAGGAGAGCTCGGTTGAGTCCTCCGTCGAAATCAGTTCCGAAGAGTCCGCCGCGAGCGAAGAGAGCTCCGCCGCGAGTTCCAAGGCCAGCTCCGCCGCAAGTTCCAAGGCCGAATCCTCGGTCAGCTCCGAAGAAACCGCCAAAACCGAGATCGACAAGATCAAGGAAAAAGGGACGCTGACCGTCTATACCAACGCTTATTTTGCGCCGTATGAGTATTACAGCGGCACCGAAATCGCCGGCGTCGACATCGAAATCGCCAAGGCCATCGCCGCCAAACTCGGCGTCCAGCTCAAAGTCGAAGACGTCGAATTCAACAACATCATCGCCGCCGTCAAACAGGGCAAATGCGATTTGGGCATCTCCGGCTTCTCCATCAAGCCCGAGCGTTTGGAATCCGTCAACTTCTCGGTCGAATATGTCAAGACCCAGCAGTACATCATCATCCTTGACACGGATACCATCACCAAGGATTTCGAAACCCTTGCCGGCGCCAAGATCGGCGTCCAGCTGTCCACCACCGGTGACATTATCATCGATGAGGCCATCAAAGAGGGCTGCCTGAAAGGCACCGACGCCAAGCTCGACCAATATAAGAACGCGCTTGACGCGACCGTCGATCTCAAGAACGGCAAAATCGACGCGGTTGTCATCGACAAGGACACCGCTCTGAACATCGTCAACAACAACACCGGTCTCAAGGCCATTCCGTTGAACTATGCCGACGGCACTTTTGAAGAAGAGAGTTATGCCATCGCCATCGCAAAAGAAAACACCGCTCTGAAGGCGCTGGTCGACGAAGTCCTCACAGGTCTCATCGCCGACGGCTCCGTCGCCAAGTGGATGGCGGATCACTCTGCCGCTTCCGTGGCTTGATTCACCCGGCAGGCCTTCTCTATTACCCACCTATTTCTTATACAACGGCAGGAGGGGTTCCCCTCCTGCCGTTGTATCGAAAGAGTGACAATTTATGTACGCAGCCATAACCGTTGATCTGATGCAACAATTGACCGATTGGTGGAATAAGGACGTCGCCGAATGGGCGGCGGAATTGATCCGCAATTTTGAAAAGACCTTTATCACCGAAGGCCGTTATCAGTTTTTTATCAAGGGCCTCGGAAACACCCTTAAAATTGCCGCTTTGGCGGTTTTATTGGGAATTGTGATCGGTATCATTGTCGCGGTGGTCAAAGTCAACGCCACCGAAAAGCACTCCAAAATCAAATGGCTCGATAAAATTTTCGGCGTTTATATCGCCGTGATCCGCGGAACTCCGGTTGTGGTTCAGCTGATGATCATGTATTATATCATCCTCAAAAACGTCGAGAACACCATTGCGGTGGCCGTGCTCGCGTTCGGCCTCAACTCGGGCGCCTATGTCGCCGAGATCGTGCGCGCCGGGATTTTGGCGGTGGACCGCGGACAGATGGAGGCCGGGCGCTCGTTGGGTCTGACCCGCCTGCAGACCATGATCTATATCATCTTGCCGCAGGCGATCAAAAACATCCTCCCGGCGCTCGGAAACGAGTTTATCACGGTCATCAAAGAGACCTCAATTGCCGGTTATATCCCGATCACGGATCTCACCAAAGCCGGCGACATCGTCAGAAGCCGGACATACGAGCCGTTTTTTGCTTTAATCATGGTCGCGTTGATCTATTTCGTGCTGGTTTGGATTCTCACACAGGGTCTTCGCGCCCTTGAAAGGAAGTTGGCCAAAAATGATCGACGTTAAAAATCTCTCGAAAAAATTCGGAGATAATCTCGTTTTGAACAATATCAACGAGACGATTCTCGCGGGTGAAAAGGTTGTCGTCATCGGTCCGTCCGGCTCGGGCAAATCGACCTTTTTACGCTGTCTGAACATGCTTGAAGAACCGACCGCCGGAGAAATTTTTTACAAGGGCGAAAAGCTGGTCTACACCTCCCGCGAGATCAATCGGCTGCGTCAAAAGATGGGAATGGTGTTCCAGCACTTCAATCTATTCCCCCATCTCACGATTTTGGACAACATCACGCTCGCGCCTGTCAAGTTGAAACTGCACACCAAGACCGAGGCGAAGGAAAACGCCCTGCGGCTGCTCGCGCGCGTCGGATTGACCGAGAAGGCCGACGCCTACCCTTCGATGCTCTCGGGCGGTCAGAAGCAGCGCATTGCCATCGTGCGGGCGCTGGCGATGAACCCCGAGGTGATGTTATTCGACGAACCGACTTCGGCGCTCGACCCCGAGATGGTCGGGGAAGTGCTTGAGGTCATGCGCGAGCTGGCCGAAGACGGGATGACGATGGTCGTCGTGACCCACGAAATGGGGTTCGCGCGCGAAGTCGGCACCCGCGTGCTGTTCATGGACGGGGGCGAGATTTCGGAACAGGCCCCGCCGGACGAATTTTTTTCAAGCCCGAAAAATCCGCGCTTACAGAGCTTTTTGGCGAAAGTATTGTAATCGATATTTCAAATCATTTCAAACCATATGAACAACACCAATGGTCAATGCTCCCCTGAGATTTGTCCTTTGTGCCTTGCTTGCCAAGTCATTTGGTCACCGACCGATTTTTGCCGGTTTGATATGTGTCATTTATATCTTGAATCTTAGTTTTCATGTATTCACGGATGATATCAGGACCGATACATTCCAATTTATCGCTGAAAAACAAGACGGCCGATTTTGAGTACCTGGATACGCTCGCTTTTTCCGAAGGTGCGATCGAACGCGCGGTATCGGCTTTTCGGCGCGGCGTGACAATCGTGAGCGACACAAACATGGTTAAATCGGGTGTAGATAAGACGCGACTGGCATCGTTCGGCTGTGATGTGCAGTGTTTTGTGGCAGACGAGGACATTGCGGAGATTGCAAAACAAAACGGCATAACCCGTTCCAAGGCGGCCATTGATAAGGCGGTTGCGATGGGGAAGCCGGTTATTTTTGCGATAGGTAATGCGCCGACCGCGCTGCTGCGAATCTGCGAACGAAAGGAGCAGTTTATGCCCGAATTGGTTATCGGCGTTCCGGTTGGTTTCGTGAATGTGATGGAATCCAAGGAAATGCTTATGTGTTCAGGCATACCCTACATAGCGGCGCGCGGCAGAAAAGGCGGCAGCAATGTGGCCGCGGCGATATGCAATGCACTTCTGCGAATCGCCGAGGGGCGAAATGTTAAAATATGATGCGTTATCATTCCGTGAGCAGCTTCCATCAGTAAACATCCATCTCCCCTCCCGCTGCTCTGATAAAAAACGACTGCTCTGATAAAAAACTCGCCCATCTTTTCAGATGAACGAGGTTTTTTCTTTTTTTGGACTGCTTTGTTACAGCCCCGTTTTACAGCCCGATTACTCGGCCGCCTTCGCGGCGTTTGCTTTTTTCATCAACGCGCTCTTGCGGCGGGCGGCGGTGTTTTTGGCGATAAGACCCTTAGAGGCCGCTTGATCAACCGTCTTGACCGCGTTTTTGACCGCTGCATCCATATCTGCGGCGCCGCTCTCGACCGCTTGCCTGCCCTTTTTGAGATCGGTTTTCATTGCCGACTTGGCCGCTTTGTTGGCGGCGGTCTTTTTCAGGTTCGATTCGACTCTCTTTTGGGCGGACTTGATGTTTGCCATTATATTGACTCCCTTTCAAATTTACAATGTTTCAGCGTTGATTCGGGTGGGGTTCGTTTCAATTCGGCTTCCCGGGAGAACGCTGCCCCCCTTCGACATTGTGATATTATATCATAATGCCGCCCCTATTGCAAGCGGTTTTTTTGCAATTTTCGGTTTTTGCGCGCATATAGTTTGACGGTTGGCATTCCGCATCGGGAACGAGAGCCCGCCCTCAAAATCGTCGAATTGAGCCCGGTGAGAAAGGATGGTCCTTCATGATGACTTTATTCGGCATACCGCTTTCGGCGCTTTTTTTTCTCGCGCTCTATATAAAAGATAAAAACGCGTTCGCTCCGCCCCTGTCGGCCGCCAAGGAGACCGATTGCCTCAAGCGGATCGAGCGCGGGGACAAAGACGCCCGTGACGAGTTGATCGAACACAATCTGCGCTTGGTGGCGCACATCGCCAAAAAATTCGCTCCCTACCCGCCCGATCAGGAGGATTTGATCTCGATCGGTACGATCGGATTGATCAAAGCCGCCGACAGTTTTGAGCGTAAAATGGACTTTCGCTTCTCCACATACGCCTCCAAATGCATCACAAATGAAATTTTGATGCACTTTCGGTCGATCCGCAAGTGTTCAAACGACGTCTCGCTGTTTGATCCGGTCGAGACCGAATCGGGCAGCGGCAGTTTGCAGATCATCGACACGCTGACCTCGGACTTCGACCTGGAGGATACGGTGCAGTTAAAACTCGATGTGCAGCGCCTTTACGACGCGCTATCCGCGCTGGACGAGCGCAGCCACCGAGTGGTTTTGCTGCGGTACGGCCTCGCGGGAAATCAACCGATGACGCAGTCGGAAATCGCCGCGCAGCTCGGCATATCGCGCTCCTATGTCTCGCGCATCGAAAAAGCCGCTCTTGAAAAATTGAAAGGGGCGCTGTGATATCATTCCGTGTTTAGCTCATTTTCGGCCGATTGCAAGGTTTCATACAATCGCCGGGCAATAAAAAAGGCGACCCGAAATGAAGGGTCGCCTTTTATGCGGGTTCGACGGGCTTATGCCATCGGGACGAATGTGACGGCATTCATCAAATTGTCGATCAGGGTCTCGTCCCGGGCGTCTAACCGGATGGTGTAATTGTTGTTAAAGACAAACACCTCATCGTCGAGTTGGGTGAAAATTAAACGGTAACGACGTGCGGCACGGACTTGAACCGCGTAATTGACAACGATCTCATACGACTCTTTTCCCCCGAATGTGGTTTTTTTCGGGGTCTCAATAATCCATTCATGGTTGTTGTACAAGGGATTTGTTTTGCAATCGTCAATGAAGGCCTGGATGACGTCGTTAAGGGTTTCTCCTTCGGAAAGCTTTCCGTCGTACTGCATGAATGCGATGCAGTCGATATCGATACTCTCATTGCAATAAAAGATCCGATCCGGAATGTTTGCAAATGTCCAGCCGTCCACTTCCGAGACCTCGGCGGTCCATTTCACCGCTTTCGGGATCGAGGAGGTAGCCGGCATCGAGGGCATCGAGTATTCCGAATATACGCTGCTCTCTTTTTCCCC
This sequence comes from uncultured Eubacteriales bacterium, assembly GCA_964587625.1. GTDB lineage: Bacteria > Bacillota > Clostridia > Oscillospirales > JAKOTC01 > DAOPZJ01. The sequence goes on along the minus strand of CAZPLU010000018.1, from coordinate 9,926 downwards.
ACCACAGCCGGCAAACATGGCGACCGCCGCCGCCAGTGCCAATATCAACGCAAAGATACGTGTTTTTTTCATGATGAATAACCGCCTTTCGAAATTAACGTTTAAAACCGTTTGGATGTCGGATTTTCCGTTCACGATCACCCGCCGTTTTGAAAGTATAACATAGATTTGTGAAGAAATAAAGAGTTTTTTTCACTTCGATGAAATTTCCGCTTCGGGGGTCTCAGTTCCTGCGTCTTCCTCCGAAAATGAGCAGCAACCGGAGCAACTGCGCCAGCGATACGATCACCGCTGCGACATAGGTCAATGCCGCCGCGTTCAATACCGATTTTGCGCTTTTTGTCTCCTCTTCATCCAAGCTGTGCGTCGACCGGATGCCCTCGATCGCTCTTTTGGAAGCGTTGAACTCGGTCGGGAGAGTGACCAATTGAAACACCACCGCCGCCGAAAACGCGATGATCCCGGCGAAAATCAAACCCGAAAAGTCAATCAGCAAGCCGAAGAGGATTAAAATCCAGGACAGATACGAGCCGACCTGCGCGACCGGGAAGATGACGCTTCTGATTTTGATCGGAACGTATTCATCGGCATATTGCACGGCATGCCCCGCCTCGTGCGCCGCTACACCCACCGCCGCGATGGAATTGGAGTTGTATACCGAATCGGACAATCGGATCACATGGGTCTTGGGATCATAATGATCCGTCAGCTGCCCGCCGACCCGCTCGATTTGTATCCCGACGACACCGTTATGACGCAGCACCGCCTCCGCCGCCTGTGCGCCGGTCAGCCCCCGCCTCGCCGGTATTTTCGCATATTTCGAAAAAGTGGATTTGACCATCAATTGGGCGATCAACGAAATGACCATCGCAGGGAGGATCAGAATAAAATACCACGAGTCAAACCCGTAATATCCCAAGGGAAACACTCAATCACTTCCGTTCCTCAAGTTTTTTAAATAAAAGTCGCAAAATTCCACCACGGCAGGGTCGAAACGCTCTCCGTATTCCGGCACGCCGGCCGAAAACAAGAGCGTGTCGTCTACGCGTTCAGGCAGCGTGATTTTAAACTCATTGCCGTTTTTGCGCGGGACGAATTTGAGTTCACCTCCGTGCGCTTTTACGATCATGGCGGCAACCGCGAGTCCCATACCGCTTCCGTCAATGTTGTCGACACCGCCTTCCAGCCCTTTTTGTATGCGCTCGCGTGTCGCTTTGTCGGCGGGTTTTCCGTCGTCGAAAACGGCGATCACCAGACCGGCTCCCGTCTTTTTCAGGGACAGGCGTATGCGTTGTTTGCCGTTTTTCGCAGCATTTGACAACAACGCGAGGACGCACCTCTTCAAATTTTTGCTGTCGGCAACCGTGACGACGGGCGTTTCAAGAATATCTTCTTCCAAAATCAGCGTGTCGCCCAGCACCTCGCGAATTTGCCGGCAGGTATATAAAAGCAACTGTCTGATATCGCTGTTTTTGGGATAGAAATCCTCCGTGCCGTATTTGTACAGGGCGAATGTGGTATAAAGCCGTAAAAACCGCAATAAACGCAGATTGTTTTCAAACAGCTTGCCGACAAGCGCCCGTTGATCTTCTTGCGCGCATATCTCGGTCAGGCGATCAATGAGCATCATGTTGCTCGAAACCGTTTCCCCGAGATACTTTCCGGCGCGATCAATGAGTTCGTCAAATCCCTTTGTTTTTTCTGTCATATTGCCCTCCGTTTTTGACTCAGACGAGTCCCAATTGTTCGTTCTTTATCAGGGTTCCCGCACGCGGCAGCGAAAAAACCTTGCAGGCCTCCATATTCTTTGTCATCCGTTGAATCATAACCACTTTTTTGACTTTTCTGCCCGTTTTCAGGTTGATGACCGTCACGCCGATCGTGTCCCGGCTGGACTTGGTTTCGAGCAAATCGGATTCAAATACCAAACAGCGCCCATCGTTGGTATAGACCGCAAAATTCTGCGGTTCGCCCTCTTTGAGCCGCCAGATTTCGATCACTTTGCTGGCGCCGTTGTAGCCACCGAGCAGTTTCCGGCGGTTTTGTTTGGTCGCATAACTGTTTAAATCAATTTTGGCCGCTTTGCCGTTTTCAAAAAAGATCAGCAGTGTCCCCGTATATTCGGTCACGCAAGTGGAGAAAACGATCCCCTCTCCGTCTTCAAATCCGAGTTTGGCGGGCAGGTAATCACCCATCGCCGAGGATTTTCCGTCATCGAATTCGTTCAATCGCGCCTTATATGCGTTTTGTCGGTCGCTGAGCACCAAAATCTCGCTGTTGTTTGTCGCCTCAAACGTCGATGTGATCACATCGCCGTCTTTCAATTTATGTTCTCCGGCATTCTTCACAGCCATCGCGGTCAATTTTTTCACATAGCCCTCGCGGGTAAAATATACCGTCACCGGATAATCGGAGGCCGCTTCGTCAACCGGGGTCTCTGCCTCAGCGGCGGCGCCGGGTTCGAGGATGGCCGTTTTTCGCGGCGCGCCGTATTTTTTCACGATCTCCCCGAGTTCGCGGATGATGATCGCGTACTGGCGCTGTTTGGATTTAAAGTCCAGTTCAAGCCCGGCAATTTCAGCTTCGAGCTTTTCGATGTCGGCAAGCCGTTTCAGGATGTATTCGCGGTTGAGGTTGCGCAGCTTGATCTCCGCGACATATTCGGCTTGAATTTTGTCGATCCCGAACTCGGCCATGAGGTTGGGGATGACCATCGCCTCTTCCTTGGTGTTTCGCACCGTGGCGATCGCACGGTCGATGTCGAGCAGAATCAATTCGAGTCCGCGCAGCAGATGCAGGAGATCCTTCCGTTTTTTTAGGTCGAAAAAAATACGGCGTTTGACACATTCGACTCGGAACGCCGTCCACTCAGACAGCAGTTCCCTCACACCCATCACCATCGGGGTCGCGCCGATCAAGACGTTGAAATTGGCCGAAAAGCTGTCTTCAAGCGTGGTGGATCTGAAGAGTTTTGCCATCAGCGCATCGGGGTCGACGCCGCGTTTTAAGTCGATTGCAATGCGCAAGCCGGAGAGGTCGGTCTCGTCTCGGATGTCCGAGATCTCCTTGATACGCCCCGCTTTGACCAGCTCAACGATTTTGTCAATGATCGCTTCGACAGTCGTCGTGGAGGGGATCTGAGTGATTTCGATACGGTTTTCCTTGCGGTCGGCGGTATAGACGGAGCGAACCCTGATGCCGCCGCGCCCGGTGTTGTAGATCTCTTCCAGCGCCGATTTATCGTATATCAGCATACCGCCGCCCGGAAAGTCCGGCGCGATGAGCGTCTGCGTGATGTCGTGGTCGGGATTTTTGATCAGAGCGATCGCGGTCTCACAGACCTCGGTGAGGTTGAACGGGCAGATGCTGCTTGCCACGCCGACCGCGATGCCGATGTTTGAATTGACCAGCACCGACGGAAATCGGACCGGCAGCAGTGCCGGTTCAGTGGTCGTCGAATCGTAATTTGGGACAAATTCAACGGTGTCGCTGTCGATGTCCAAAAACAATTCCCTGCAGACCTCGGTCAGCTTGACCTCGGTATAGCGTGCGGCGGCGCAGGCCATATCCCGGGAATAGGCCTTGCCGAAGTTGCCTTTCGATTCGACGTACGGTACCAGCAGTGCTTCGTTTCCGCGGGTCATGCGCACCATTGTGTCATAGATGGCGAGTTCGCCATGCGGATTGAGCCGCATGGTCTGGCCGACGACATTGGCCGACTTGGTCAGCGAGCCACCCAAAAGCCCCATTTTATACATCGTATACAAGAGCTTTCGATGTGAGGGTTTAAAGCCGTCGATCTCGGGGATGGCGCGTGAGACGATCACGCTCATCGCATAGGGCATGAAGTTGACCTCAAGCGTGTCGGTGATGATCTCATTGCGGATGACTCCGCTCCCCGGGATGTAGGCCGTATTGCTCTTGCGCTGCGGTCTTTTCTCCTCTTCTTTTTCCCTGCGTTTTTTCAAACTTTTCTCTCCTTTGATTTGACCTATTCCGTCTCCCGCTTGGTGCGTTTCAACAACAGCCGGTTGACTTTGCGCTCATCCGCTTCGGTGACCGTGATGATGTAACCGTCGCCTTCGAAATAGTCGCCCGCCTCGGGGATTTTATTGAGTTTATCGGCCACCCAGCCGTTCACCGTGGCGAAGTTTTCTTCGTGCTCCGGAACGTCAATCAGCGCCATCAATTCCTCAAGGTCGGCGCTGCCATTGATTGTGTACTCCCCATCGCCGACCAATGTGATATCGATCTCTTCTTCCATATCGTCATGTTCGTCATAAATCTCTCCGACCAGTTCCTCGAGAATGTCCTCCATCGTCACGATGCCGATCGTGCCGCCGTATTCATCGGTGACAACGGCGAGATGGGTTTTTGAATTTTGCAACAGTTTCAACAACGTGGATACGGACATGGCCTCCGGGACGAAACTGACCGGCTTGATCAAGTCCTCAACGGGTTTTTTTTCGGTGCGCAGATTGGCGTAAAAGTCCTTTTGGGTGATGACGCCGAGGATGTTGTCAATGCTCCCGCGATAGATCGGAAGGCGCGAATACTCGCTTTCCAAAAACGACTTTTCGATCTCTTCGGCGCCGTCTTCGATATCGACGGCTTCGACGGCGACACGCGGCGTCAAAATATCTGAGGTCCGCAGGTCGTTGAATTCGATCGCGCTGCGAATCAACTCACCTTCGTTTTCGTCCAGCTTGCCCTCCTGACGGCTCTCCTCGACCATGGTCAGCAATTCGGATTCGGTGGGGGTCGGTTCATCGCGTGTCTTTCGGCTTAATAACTTCTGCCATTGCGAAAACAGAAACGAGAGCGGCGTCAACACGACCATCAGCGCCCGTACGGAACGGGCATAGGACATTGCATAACGCTCGGGCGCGCGTTTCGCAACGGTCTTGGGCGTGATCTCTCCGAACAGCAGCACGAGAATTGTTATCGTCGCGGTCGAGACCGTCGCGCCGATTTCTCCGAGCAGGCGGATGAACAAAATCGCTGCGATTGTGGCGGCGGCGATGTTGGCGATGTTGTTGCCGATCAGGGCGGTGGTTAAAAACTTGTCATACTGCTCTAAAATTTTCAATGCCGGTTCGGCTCTTTTTTCCCCGTCGGCCGCAAGCCCTTTGAGCCGGATACGATTCGCCGCAGAAAACGCCATCTCCGCGCCCGAAAAATAGGCCGAGAGCGAAATCAAGACAAACAGCGCGAGTAATAACGGTATGTCTTGCGTACTCATAAACACCCTTTCCTTTACAGCCGCCCGGTTAAGAGATATCCGCCAAATCGATATACTGCGCGCCCTTTTTGGCGATGATATCCTTTCTCCCCATGAGATTGTCCCCCAACAGCAGGTCGAAGACCTCCGCCATTTTTTCGAAATCGGTCGCTTTGACGCGGATCAGCCGACGGGTTTCGGGGTTCATCGTGGTGTCCCACATCATCTCGGGTTCGTTTTCACCCAGTCCTTTGGAGCGTTGGATGGTATATTTTTTGCCCTCGAGTTTGGACAATATTTCGGCTTTTTCTTTTTCGGAATAGGAGAAATAACTCATATTGCCGCAGGTGATCTCATACAACGGCGACTCCGCGATATAAATGAATCCATGTTCGATCAAATCCGGCATCAGCCGATAAAACATTGTCAGGATCATCGTCCGGATATGAAATCCGTCGACATCGGCATCGGTGCAGATGATGACCTTGTTCCAGCGCAGCCGGTCGACGTCAAACGTCTCCATACCCTTCGCGGCTTTTGTCTTCAGTTGTATGCCGCAGCCGAGTACTTTGACGATGTCGAGGATGATCTCGTTTTTCAATATCCTCTCGTAATCCGCCTTCAGACAGTTCAACGTTTTGCCGCGCACGGGCATGATCGCTTGAAATTCGGCGTCGCGGGAGAGTTTACACGAACCGAGCGCCGAATCGCCCTCGACGATGTAGAGCTCCCGCCGGTCGAGTTCCTTGGTGCGGCAGTCGACGAATTTTTGCACCCGGTTTGAGATGTCCAAATTGCCGCCGATCTTCTTTTTGAGGTTGATGCGGGTCTTCTCGGCGTTTTCACGGCTGCGCTTGTTGACCAAAATCTGATCCGCGATTTTGGCGGCGTCGTCGGGGTTTTCCAAAAACCAGATCTCGAGGTTGTGTTTTAAAAAGTCGGTCATGGCCTCTTGAATAAACTTGTTTGTGATCGATTTTTTGGTCTGGTTTGCATAACTGGTCTGGGTCGAAAAGGAACTGGTCACGATGGCGAGACACTCCTCGACATCGCCGAACGTGAGCTTTTCCTCGCCCTTTGTGTAGCGCTTTTGCGTCTTAAAATAGTTGTCGAACATCGACACAAATGCCGCTTTTACCGCCTTTTCGGGTGCGCCGCCATGTTCCAGCGGACTGGAGTTATGAAAATACTCGATAATGCGGTTGGTGTTGGAATAGGTCACGGCGACATTGAATTTGACTTTATATTCCGGTTTGTCTTCACGGTCACGCCCGGTGCGTTCGGCCTGCCAGAGCTTGATAGGTACTATCGCCGTGTCGCCCGTGACCTCTTTGAGGTAGTCGACGATGCCGTCTTTGAAGCAAAATTCGTGTTTTTCGGTGCCGTCGGCGTCTTCCCAAATCAAAAAGATGCGCAGGCCGGCGTTGACCACCGCCTGCTTGTTGCACAGCCGCATGAAGTAATCCTTGCCAATGGCGATGTCGGTGAAAACCTCATCGTCGGGCAGCCAGCGGATTTTCGTGCCGGTATGCGCATATGCGCACTTTTTGCGTTTGAGACCGCCGACATTCTCACCGCGTTCAAACCGCAACGTATATTCATAGTCGTCGCGGTGGATGATGACGTCCATCCATTCGGAGGCATATTGCGTCGCGGCAAGCCCGAGACCGTTCAGACCCAACGCATAACCGTACCTGCCGCCGTCTTCGTTTTGATATTTTCCGCCGGCATAGAGTTCGCAAAACAACAGCTCCCAGTTGTAGCGCTCTTCTTTTTTATTATATTCAACCGGGATGCCGCCCGCGAAGTCCTCGATTTCAATCGAACCGTCGGCGTGTCTCGTGAGGATTATTTTACTGCCCCTGCCCTCTCTTGCCTCGTCGATGGAATTGGATAAGATCTCGAACACCGAATGTTCGCAGCCCTCAATACCGTCCGAACCGAAGATGACGCCCGGGCGTTTACGCACTCTGTCCGCGCCTTTTAATGCCGAAATGGTTTCAGAGGTGTTCCTTTCCTGTTTTGACATCCGTTCCCCTCACTCGCTCTCTTTTATATATACTTTATACCGTCATTATACCATTTTTGTATATCCAAGCACAAGCCCGGCAATTGCGCCCGCACCGATGAACCACAGCGGATGTTTTTTGATCTTGTATGCGACAATCGCGCAGATAATCACCAGCACCAACGCAATCCAATTCACCTGTGACAGCATATCCGGCAACTCGCTTGCCCTGTCCGCCGGAAAAATCGCCGCTTCGATCAAATTCACAGACGCTGCGGCGATCAGTCCCACCGCCGCCGGTCGCACGGCATCGAAAGCCGAATTTACCAGGTATGAGCCGCGGAACCGCCGATAAACCCTTGCAACCGATAAAATGATCACAAAACTCGGCAACACAACCGCGACCGTCGCAACGATGCCCCCGACGACCCCCGCCGCCTGAAATCCCGCGAAAGTCGCGGCATTGATCCCGATCGGGCCCGGAGTGGATTCCGAAATCGCGATCATGTCGGCCAGCTGACTCTCGGTGAACCAATCGTAGCGCCCGGCGATATCGTATAAAAACGGGATGGTCGCCAATCCGCCGCCGACAGAAAACAACCCCGTCTTGAAAAACTCCCAAAAAAGGAGCAGCAGTGTTCGGATTTCAACCATTTTTCGAACCCGCTTTCCTCTGCGCCAGGCCGATTGCGATTCCGACCAGAGCCGCCGAAAGCACGAAAATGATCGGGGACAGATTGAGCACGATCGAACAGACGAAGACGATCAACGAAATTGAAATTCCGAGCCAACTCCTGAACGATTGTTTTATCAGTCCCGCGACTGCCGCGATAATTAAGCCGGCGACGGCGATACGGATGCCGTTGAAAGCAAATCGAACGGCTTCGTTTTCCATAAACCGCCACAAGAACGCGGCAATGATTAAAATGACCGACAGAGACGGCGTTACGATGCCGAGCATGGCAAAGACCGCCCCCCAAAATCCGCCGATCTTGCTGCCGATAAACGTGGCGACGTTGCCGGCGATAATCCCCGGCGTACACTGTGATACGGCAAAATAATCCAGAAGTTCGTCCTTCGTGACCCATTTTTGCCGATCGATCAGCTCCCGCTCCATCATCGGAAGCATGGAATATCCGCCTCCGAAAGTCAACAGCCCGATCCAAAAAAATCGTTTGAACAATAAAAACAATTTTTTCATCAGTAATCGCTCAGATATACAATTCTGCCGGACATATCCACGCCGGCGACCATGTATTTCATCGAGCTCTTTGCCGGAAGCGCACCGATCACCTCAACGGTCGGAACATCGGCCGAAACCGTGATCCGGTAAAGAATCATCCGGCTGTAGCCGCTCTCGGTGTGATAGGCCTTTGCAAGAAGATTGCCGTCGGGATAAAGGAAAAGCTCGTAGGTGTTGTCGGCCGTCGTGCCGGTGATGGGAATATAGCGGTTTTCCGCCGGTTGGGTCAGTACGGTGCTTTTCAATGTATATTTTCCCAAAGTGTCGGGTGTGTAGACATTCACGCTCATGCTCTCCCACCACGCGGAATAGGGGGTCATCGTGACGCCGTAAATCCAGCCGCCCCGGAGGATGCCGTTGCGCAGTGTGTGGGGCAGCGATACCGTCTCGCCGGTTGCGGTGTTGAGCACAATCCAGCAAGTGCTCGGCTCGTCCGTGTTCTGCGCAAAAAATCCCGCGAACAATGCGGCGTTGCCGAAAGTGTCGAACTGGATTGACTGGGGCAGCGGTGCGCCGGTGCTGATGTCCACCGGTGAATATAATCCGTCATTGGCGTAAAAGGTCTTTTCCGTGCGGCCCATGCTGTCAATGACTGCGACAATGAGTTTTGTCCGATACAGATCTGCCAATTCGGTCGCGCGGGGAATTTTTTCGGCGATGGAGGCGATGTATTTGTCGGTGTTGCGGTCATACGTCATACCGGTGATGACATATTTGCCGTCGGGGTCGTCGGTGACAAGCGATGCGATTTCAAAAAATTTGGTCACAACGGAAAAATCAAAGCCGGAAAAAAAGAGAATTTGGCGGTTGGCGGTGAACAACAGTTCGTTGCCCGCCCAACTGACGGTATCCAATGAAAACAACGGCATCGCCGAGACCGTCTTCCCACCCGTGATCATATCCAATATGACGCCGAAATAGCGGTCGCTCCCGGAGCCGTCGGGGTTGAGCGCTTGTTTGTATAAAAACAACTTCGTGCTGTCGGGTGAAAACGGTCCGACGCGGTATTTTTCGCCCGCGCCGAATTCTGCGGACAGGGTTGTGGCAAAGGCGGAGTCGGTGGTATAGACGCGTTGAATGTTCGTGCTCTCGTTATATTGGACAAAAAATTCGCCCAACGCCTCCATCGAACTGGCCTGGGCTGCCGTGTCGACCGAAGCGAAGGAATAACTCACCGGAACGATCGGCGCCGAGGGCTCGGATATGGGGACATACTCCTCATCGGAATCTATGACACGCCCGCAGGCCGTTGCCGCAATCAATACAATCAGCAGCGCCGCAAAACCGATTTTTACCCAATTCCTTTCGTTGTTCATCCAATGACCTCACTTAAAACATCACGGCGCCGTTAAAACGCCTGTGCGATTATCATACCATAACTCCCCAGGGATTTCAAGCATTGGCTCTTTTCCTAAAACCGTGAAAGTGATATAATTCACTTGGTGGTGAAGAGG
>CAZPLU010000017.1:30287-54821 GCA_964587625.1 uncultured Eubacteriales bacterium | reverse complement strand
TCAATCAGAACGGCATCACCTTCAGCAAGCGCGTCCTTGAGGATTTGAACTATCCGCAGAATGTGCAGTATTGCAATGACCCGGCTCACAGTGTTTTCGCTATTCGCGTCTGCAAGAGCAACGAGGCAAAAGCTGTATCATTCTCCAAGCCCCGCGCTGAGCAGACAAATACACTCGGCTGCAACAATAAGAATCTGCACGATGTGATTGCTGCGCTCATCCCGGATTACCAGCCCAAGAAACGCTATAAGGTCGTGGGCGAGTACGATGCCGAAAACCGTGTGATATACTATGATATGTCCGCGGCAGAGGTTTCTGAATTCCGCGCAGTCAAGGACTAAAACGAGCTACATCACTGGTGTACCGCCATCAGCGCGGTAAACTTAGGGATTTTCTTAAAACGCAAAAAAGCGGCCATGCAGGAGCATAATGCTCTTACATGGTCGCTTTCCTGTTGCCGCCGCTTGAAGCTGTTCACTCAAGTTTTTTCGTTAATCCCTGTGTGAACGCTCCAAAAGCCGCTCTTTTTTGCGTATGTTTTTGCGTATGACCGTATCGCGCGGGCATAAAACCGTTAAAAAGGCAAAAAATATCACAAAACCGCGAACTTACGCGTATGAAATATGTGTTGAGAAGGAGATTGATATGACGACTCGGATCAAAACAAAACGGTTGGCGATTTGTATAGCCGTTGTGGTTTTATGTATGTCTTTGACGGCCGCGGGGCTGTCCATCAGCGTCGGCGGGGCGGTGCTTAGGCAGGGCAGCACCGGTTCCACAGTGAGGGAAGTGCAGACCCGATTGAGAAATTGGGGGTATTACAAGGGGAATGTCGACGGGATATTCGGGCCCAAGACCAGGGCGGCGGTCGTCTGGTTTCAACGCAACAACGGCCTGACGCAGGACGGCATCGTCGGAGCCGCGACCTTCCGGGCGCTCGGAATCGCATCCGGCGGCTCAGGCGGCTCCGGCGTCGCGGGGTATTCCGACAGCGACTACAAGCTGCTTGCGCGCATGATCTCCGCCGAGGGGCGCGGGGAGACCTATACGGGCATGGTTGCCATCGGTGCGGTGGTGTTGAACCGCGTCAAGCACCCGTCGTTTCCCAACACCATCAGCGGCGTGATCTATCAAAACGGCGCGTTTACCGCGCTGACCGACGGGAATTTCAATCAGCCGGTCGTGGACCAGGCCTACAGCGCCGCAAGAGACGCGATGAACGGCTGGGATCCGAGCGGCGGGGCGATTTATTATTATAACCCCAAAAAGACCTCAAATCAGTGGATGCGCTCCCGCCCGGTGATCGTCACGATCGGAGACCATGTGTTTTGCAGATAAACCGGTTTGAAACAAAATCAAAGGGGGTATCGCATGTAGTGATACCCTCTTTACGCTTTGCAAAGTGAAATAAATGACAACGCATAAAAAGCGGGGCATACAGCACGCTTTAAGCGGTGCGCACGCGATCCCGACACGCGGACTCGATATTGACATCCCGGCCCCGATTTGATAAAATGGGCTTAGTAATTTTATCGGAGGGAACACGGATGAAGTGTCCAAACTGCGGCAGAAAAATTCCGGACGGGAGTCAGGTCTGTCCCGGCTGTAAAAAACAACTCCGAATCAAAACAGTCGGGACTTTGAGCGGAGCAAAGCTCGGCCGCCTGTTATACGCCGCGCTGTTTGTGTGCGCGATCCTTGTTCTCATTTTGGTTTTTTCGAAATGGCATGTTACGAGTATCGGCCAGTCCTATTCGCTGGCTGAAATGACGGAGATGTACAGTGCCGAGTCCGCATCCGCCGGATGGTTCGTCAACGCGACTTATGCCGTGTTGTCTGTGCAGCTTTTGGCGATTATCATGTGGATTGTCACTTTTTCAAAGCCCTCTCCGGTGATTCCGCTGCTGGCAGGCGGCGTCACTTTTATCGGCGCGCTGGTGTTTTTGATCATGGCGATTTTCGGTCTCGGAGCGGCATTTGCCCCGATCCCGAATTTCACCAGAACCGCTACCGTAATGCCGTACCTGACGCTGCTGCTTTCGGCGGGCGAGCTCGCCTGCGCATGGTATGCGCCCAAATTGCTCGCGCCCGCTTTTGCCGAGAGCGGATCGCAGAAAGGCGGATCCGCATCGGCGCGTCCGGGCGGCACGGATAGCGTTAAAAAACTGATCGACGAACTCGACGGCATGAAGCATGACAGCGGTTCAAAACGCGGCGGAAAATGAAAATAAATTCGGGAAACGAACCCGTAAAAAATGTGAAAACCAGCCGAAACCGTTGACATTGGTTTTTGATTGTGTTATAATTTCGTCTGTTCGCGTGAGCCATTAGCTCAGTCGGTAGAGCACATGCCTTTTAAGCCTGGGGTCCGGAGTTCGAACCTCCGATGGCTCACCAACAAAAAACACTCACCGGTTTGTGGGTGTTTTTTTATATTACCGCGGTGTCTTTTGTTTGGAAAAACACTCACCGGTTTGTGGGTGTTTTTTTATATTATCGCGGTGTCTTTTGTTTGGAAAAACACTCACCGGTTTGTGGGTGTTTTTTTATATTATCGCGGTGTTTTTTGTTTGGAAAAACACGCACCGGTTTGTGGGTGTTTTTTTATATTACCGCGGTGTTTTTTGTTTGGAAAAACACGCACCGGTTTGTGGGTGTTTTTTATATTTCATCCTTCATCGGAGAAGCGTGTCCACCGCTTCGATGTAGCCCTGAAAATGCTTGCCCGTGATCGTGGTCATGCAGACCTCGGAGGTGTAGGATTTTTGGCGATAGGCCTCGCGCTTGGAGATATCGGAAAGATGCACCTCGACCGCGGGAATGCCGACCGCCTTGATCGCGTCGGGGATGGCGACGCTGGTGTGGGTGTAGGCCGCCGGGTTGATGATCAAGCCGTCGTAAATTTGATAAGCGGCCTGAATGCGGTCGACGATCGCGCCCTCGTGGTTGCTTTGATAAAAATCGACCTCGACGCCTTTTTCGGCGCAATAATCCCCGATTAATTTTTCAAGGTCGGACAGGGTTTGATGCCCGTAGAGTTCCGGCTCGCGCACGCCGAGCAGGTTCAGGTTCGGGCCGTTGATGACCAGCAGTTTCATATTGATGTTCCCCTTTCGGTTTTTTCCGTCGGCTCGATTAGACCGAGATCCTTCGACTACGCTCAGGATGACATTTGGGATGTTCCTTTCGGTTTTTTTCGTCGGCTCGATTAGACCGAGATCCTTCGACTACGCTCAGGATGACATTTGGGATGTTCCTTTCGGTTTTTTCCGTCGGCTCGATTAGACCGAGATCCTTCGACTTCGCGCGCTCATGCGATGAACGCGCTTCGCTCAGGATGACAAGACGTTTTTGATTTGATTTGCGGTCTGTTCGAGATCGTCGCAGCGATAGGTTTTATCGGCCCACGCCCGATACAGCGGGAGGCGTTCGGCGTAAAGGGCCTCGACGCCCGCTGAGAGCGAGAGCGGGCGGTTTGCGGTTTCCAGTTTCGACAAATCGGTATCCAAAAAGACGCAGACGCCGTTTTGGCGGATCAGATCGCGGTTTTCGGGCGTCTTGACGATGCCGCCGCCCGCCGCGATAATCAGGCCGCTCTCTTTAGAAATCTCCCGCAGGGCTTCGGTTTCGAGCTGCCGAAAATACGGCTCTCCGTGTCTTGAAAAAATTTCGTGGATTTCCATGCCCGTTTTTTGGCGGATTAAATCGTCGGTGTCGGCGAACTTTCGCCCGGTCAGTTCGGACAGGCGCTTGGCGACCGTGGTCTTGCCGCAGCCGGGCATTCCGATTAAAACAATATTCAGAGTTTGACGGCGGATTTCGTCGGTGATGGTCTCCACAAGGTCTTTCGATAGAGTTTTATTTATGAATAATTCGCCCGCGCGAACCCCCTGCGCGACCAGCATCGAGAGGCCGTTTCGGGCGGGGATGCCCAATTTTTCGGCCTGCAGCAGCAGTGCGGTCTTGGCGGGGTTATAGATCAGATCAAGCACGAGGCGGCAATTTTTAAACATCGACAGATCGGCGGGGGAGTCGCCGTTGTTGGGGTACATGCCGACCGGCGTGGTGTTGACGATGAGTTCGGCGTCGGAATGGCGAGCGAGGATCTCGGGCGTGTTTTCTTTGTGCGTGACTACGGCGAAGGGAATTTCGCAATCATAAAGCACCTTTTGCACCGTTTGGGACGATCCGCCGCCGCCGAGCACCAGCGCCTTTTTACCTCTGAGGGCTTTTGCGTTTTCGCCGAGCTGATACAAAAAGCCGTCGTAATCGGTGTTGTCGCCGTACCAGCCGTCCGGAAGCCGCAGCATGGTATTGACGCTGCCGACGGCTTTTGCGCGCTCGGAGAGTTCTTTACAGAGCGGGACGACGTCCTTTTTATAGGGGATGGTCACGTTGAAGCCGTCGAGGTCGGTGTTTTTGACAAAGTCGGTCACCTGTTCGAGTTCGAGCGGGTATAGGTTGTATTCGTAATCCCCGATTTGGCGGTGGATGGCCGGAGAAAAGCTGTGGGCGAGGGTTTTTCCGATCAGACCGAACCGCATTTAAACCACCTCGGTGTAGCTGCCCAGGTATTTGAGTGTGGCGACCGCGCCGGTCAGGTCGTCGAAGATGCGCAGAAACTCGTCGGAATAGACCGAGACGTCGAGGTCGAAATAGAACATGAACTCGAAATCGGTGTTGGCCAGCGGGCGGCTCTCCAGTTTAATCAGGTTGACGCCGAGGGCATTGAAGCGCGCCAGAATGCGGTAGAGCGAGCCCTTGCGGTTGGGCAGCACCATCATCATGCTGCTGCGGTTGGCGCCCGGGTAGATCTCGAGTTTTTTGGAGATGCAGATAAAGCGGGTGTAGTTGTTGCCCCGGTCCTGCACCGACTCGCGCAGGCAGGTAAGCCCGTAGAGCTCCGCGCAGCCGCGCGACGAGAGCGCCGCGACGTCGTTCCGGCCCGATTCACGCACGGATTTTGCCGCCGCCGCCGTGTTGGCGCAGGGTGTGATTTTGACGTTTTTCAGGTCTTTTAAAAAATTTTGACACTGGGCGATGGCCTGCTCCATCGAGACGATCTCGCGGATGTCGGAGAGCTTTGCGCCTTTATTAGCCAACAGGCAGTGGTCGATTTTGATGCGCGCGCTGCGCACGATATAGCAGTCGCGCTCCATCATCAGGTCGTAGATGCGGTTGACCGAGCCGGCGGTGCTGTTTTCGAGCGGCAAAATGCCGTATTCGCACAGCCCCTGCTCGACCGCGCCGAAAACGCCGTCGAATGTGTTGAAATACAAAATGCTGCCCGACGGGAAAATGCGGTCGGCGGCCGACTGCGAATAGGCCCCCTCGACCCCCTGACAGGCCGCGAGCGGCCGGGTCGGAAACTGGGCGGGCGTCTCGACGATCGCCCTTTTGATTTGTTCCTTGATCGGCGATTCGCCCGCCGTGATTCGGTTTTGCGCCGACCGGCTGAGGTCGAAAATCACCGAGAACAACGCGTCGGTGACCGAAGCGAGGTCGGGCCCGGCCTGTTTGGAAAGTTCCGCCAGTTTGTGGCGCTCGCGCTCGGAGTCGAGGACGGGCAGGTGGTTTTCGGCCTTGTATCGGCCGATCTCCCTGACGATGTCCATGCGTTTTGCCATGAGATCGACAATTTGGGCGTCGATGGCGTCGAGTTCAATGCGCTTGTTTTGTAAATTCATGTGATTCATTCCTTTCGTTGCGAGAAGGCAGAGGTTAGAGGGCAGGGCTGCGAGAAGGCAGAAGTGAGAGGGCAGAAGACAGAAGAGGAACGAGAAAACAGAAGCAAACAGGTTTTTATTATAAAACGGAATGAATGATGCGATCGTTCCGATGGTTACCCGTTATTTCTGTTTTCTGCCCTCTCACTTCTGCCTTCTTGCACCTTAGCTTCCAAACCCCATCAAAGCGTCGACCACGGCCAGCGCGGCGGCGGCCTCGACGACCGGAACCGCGCGGGGGACAATGCAGGGGTCGTGGCGGCCTTTGATTCGCAATTCTTTTTCGGTGTGGGTCGATAAATTGACGGTTTGCTGTGGGATGGCGATGGAGGGCGTGGGCTTGAACGCGGCGCGGAAAACGAACGGCATGCCCGAGGTGATCCCGCCCAAAATCCCGCCGTGATGGTTGGTTTGGGTGCGGATTTGCCCGCCGTCCATGATGAACGGGTCGTTGTTTTGGCTGCCGCGCAAAGAAGCGCTTGCAAAACCGTCTCCGAACTCGATACCCCTGACGGCGGGGATGCCGAAGACCATCGAGGCGATCCGGTTTTCCATGCCGCCGAACATCGGGTCGCCGAGGCCCGCGGGCAACCCGACGACGGCGCACTCGATCACGCCGCCGACCGAGTCCCCGGCTTTTTTCGCCTCTGTAATCGCCTGCTCCATCGCTTTCCCGGCTTCGGGGTCGAGCACGGTCAGCGGGGTAAAAGTGCGGTTTTCAAAATCGGATTCGGATACGCCGACGGGATCAAACGGTTTATCTTGGATTCCGGCGATGCTTTGGATATGCGCGCCGATAAAAATTTTACGCTCGGCGAGCATTTGCAGGCAGATACCCCCGGCGGCGCAGAGCGGCGCGGTGAGCCGCCCGGAGAAATGTCCGCCGCCCGAGCGATCCTGAAAGCCGTGATATTTGACCTCGGCGGTATAGTCGGCGTGACCGGGGCGGGGCGTGTCCTTGAGTTCGGCATAATCGGCGGGGCGGGTGTTGGCGTTACGGATGATGATACAGA
Organism: uncultured Eubacteriales bacterium; assembly: GCA_964587625.1. Taxonomy (GTDB): domain Bacteria; phylum Bacillota; class Clostridia; order Oscillospirales; family JAKOTC01; genus DAOPZJ01. The sequence goes on along the minus strand of CAZPLU010000017.1, from coordinate 48,082 downwards.
GCGGCGCGCCGCAGGTTACGCCGTCCGCCAGACCGGAGACAATTTCGGGGATGTCGGTCTCCGCACGGGTAGTCGTGAGTGCGCTTTGACCGGGCGCGCGGCGGGCCATGAAGGCCGAGAGCGCCTCCCGGTCGACGCGAAAACCCACGGGCAGGCCGTCGACGACCGCCCCGACGGCCTCGGAATGCGACTGGCCGAAGATCGAGACGCGGATGTTTTGACCCCAGCAGGAACTCATATCAATCAATCCTCCTTTTCAAAAATATAAAATAAATTACATTTGCGTACCGAGGTTGGAAGCGCGAGTGACGAAGCGAACGCCCGCAGGTTTTTGTCCGCGTTTGTGAGCGGGTACTGCCCTCCGGGCGGCCACATGGGGCCGCCCCTACGAGGTGACGAGACCGCCTAATTCGGTTAAGTCGTCAAAAAAATCCGGATACGTTTTCAAAAACATAAAGTAAAACTACATTTGCGTACCGAGGTTGGAAGCGCGCGTTTCGAAGCGAACGCCCGCAGGTTTTTGTCTGCGTTTGTGAGCGGGTACTGCCCTCCGGGCGGCCACATGGGGCCGCCCCTACGAGGTGACGAGACCGCCTAATTTGGCGAAATCGTCAAAAAAATTCGGATAGGACTTTTCGACGTTTTGGGCGTTGGTGATTGTGACCGGGTTTTTACAGATGGTTGATGCGACGGCCGCCGCCATCACGATGCGGTGGTCTTGATACGCGTCGTAGGTGCCGCCCGATAAGACGCCGTTTCCGGTGATGGTCATGGTGTTTTCGTCGGCGCGGGCGTTGCCGCCGAGGGCGTTGATCAGGCCGCAGACCGTTTGGACGCGGTCGCTCTCCTTGAGCCGCAGGCGGCCGATGTTTTGAATTGTAGTCACGCCGGAAGCGGCTGCCGCGACGACGGCCAGCGCGGGCACGAGGTCGGGGATGTCCGTCGCGTCAACCGCAATGCCGCGCAGCTTTCCATTGTGAACGGTGACGGCGTTTTCGCTTTGGGAGACGGTTGCGCCGAACCGTCGCAGGATGTCGCAGACGGCTTTGTCGCCCTGTCCGGAATCCGGATTTAGCCCCGTGACGGTAATCCCGCCCGAACACGCGGCGGCATTTATCGCGGCGGCATTTATCGCGGCGGCGTTTATCGCGGCGGCATTTATCGCCGCTGCACACAGCCAGAACGCCGCGTTCGACCAGTCGCCCTCGGGAACGGGAACGTTTTTCGCGTGATACCGCTGATTGCCGGAAACGGAATAGCCGGATGACGTTGTGGTGGTTTTGATCGAAAACGCGGTCAGCGCGTCGAGGGTCATTCGGATGTATCCGGCGGACTGGATTTGCCCCGAAACGACAATTTCGCTGTCGCCTCCGAGCAGCGGCAGGGCGAACAGCAGGCCGCTGACGAACTGGGAGGAGACGTCGCCGGGGATTTCATATCTGCCGGGGGAGAGCGTTCCCGAGACGGCGGGGGTCGCCGTGCCCTTGCCGGTGACGACCGCGCAGTGCGCTTCGAGGGCGTTCCAAAGCGCGTCCATCGGGCGCTGCGGCAGTTTTCCGGAGAGTTGAAAGGTCGCGGTTTTGCGGAGAGCGCAGACGAGCGGGACGAGAAACCGATACAGGGAGCCGCTCTCGCCGCAGTCGAGCGTGACATTTTGGCCGGAAGACGCAATCGGGACGACGGTCAATCCGCCGTCGATATATGTGATCGTTGCGCCGAGGGCGTTGAGGCAGCGGACGGTGGCCTCGACATCCCGCGAGAGCATGGGGCAGGGCAAATGGATAGGGGTATCGCCCAAAGCCGCGCAGATCAGTAGGCGGTGCAGGTGCGATTTCGAGGGGATGGCCGCGACGGTGCCATGCAGGGGCGCGGGCGTGATGGTCACGTTCATCATGTACCCTCCAGCCCGAGGCGCAAAAACGCGCGCACTTCCGAGACAGGCAATTTTATCAAGTCGCATCGGCCGGGCCTGCGGGGGACGGCCAGAGTCAATTGATCGGAAAGCCGCTTTTTATCGACCAATACGGCGTCGAACAATTCGCTTTCGGAAAAAGCGGTAGAGGATGGCAAATGATAACGGGCAAGCAGGGTTTTGAGAATGTCGAGGCAGACCGGATCACAAAGCCCTTTTTTGACGGCGGCTGTGGTCATCAGCGCCATTCCGATCGCAACCGTGCTTCCGTGCGGGATCGTAAAATCGCTGCGCTGCTCGACCGCATGGCCGAAGGTATGACCGAAATTGAGCAGTTGCCGTTCGCCGGTGTCACGCTCGTCGGCGCAAATAATATCGCGCTTGATCTCGACGCAGCGGGTGATCACGGTCTGGGCGTCAAAAAAATCGGATAAAAGCCGGTCGAACAGAGACGCGTCGCGGATGAAGCCGTATTTGATCACCTCGGCGCAGCCGTTGGAAAATTCGCTTTGGGGCAATGTTTTGAGCGTTTCGGTGTCGCAAATGACCAAATCGGGCTGATAAAACGCGCCGACCAGGTTTTTACCGGTTTTGAGGTCGATGGCGGTCTTGCCGCCGACCGAGGAGTCGACCGCCGCGAGCAGCGTGGTCGGGAGCTGCACCAACCCGATGCCGCGCATGAACAGCGCGGCGGCAAGCCCCGCGAGGTCGCCGACGACCCCGCCGCCGAGGGCGAACACCGTGTCGGCGCGGGTCAGGCGGCACTCGGCCATAAAATTGAGCGTATCGATTAAAATTTTGGCGTTTTTACTCTGCTCTCCGGCGGGGATCACGCTCTTGAAAACCGTAAAACCGGCGGCTTGCAGGGAGCTTGTGAGCATTTCGGCGTAGAGCCGGTTGACCGTGCTGTCGGTGACGATCACGGCGTTGGCGGGAGTGCGCACGCTCGCGGCAAGTTCGCCCGCTTTTGCGAGCAGGCCGGGGCCGATTTTGACCTCGTAGGTCTTGGAGGGCGGATTGACAAGCACCGTATTCATTTTCCGTCGACCTCCTCTTTTCGCTTTCTGCCGTCGTCGAGCAACTTGCGCAGCGCGTCCGCGTCTTTGGCGGCGATGGCGCCGCGGTATTCGGTCAGCGACGCGATGATGGTATCTAATTCATGCACAAGGTTATCGCCGTTTTCCAAAAATAATTCCGCCCACATATCGGGGTTGAGCCACGCGACGCGTGTCAAATCCTGATAGGAACCCGCCGAAAAGCCCCGGTGCTCGAGCGCGGTCGGGCTCTTGATATAGGCGTTCGAGACCACATGGGCCAGCTGCGAGGTAAACGCGATCAGGCGGTCATGCTTTTCAGCGGTGATGACCGAGACCGAGCCGAAACCCGCCGGTAAAATCAACCGCTTGATGCGCTCAAGCAGGTTGATGTCGTCGAACACGCGGGGCACGACGACGAAGCAGGCGTTTTGAAACAGGTCGGCGCGGCTGCTTTTAAAGCCCCATTGGTGCGTGCCCGCCATCGGGTGGCCGCCCGCATATTCAAAGCCGTATTGCTTTGCCAATTCAAAGCCGACCGCGCTGACATTGCGCTTGGTGCCGCAGCAGTCGACGACGAGCGTGTTTTTAGAGATGTGCGGGGCGTTTTCGCGCAGCCAGTTCGCGGCGCGTTCGGGGGAGACGGCGATCAAAATGCCGTCGCAGGTCTGCATGAATTCGGGCGTTAAAAAGCCGTCAATCGCGCCGTGGATGCGGGCGAATTCCTGCGTCGAGGAATCGGCGTCCGCGCCGAATACCCTGATGTTTGCAGCGGTTTTATACGCCTTTGCCAAAGAGCCGCCGATCAGGCCGAGCCCGACAATTCCGATGGTCATAAAATCGCCTCCCGCACCCTGCGGATTTTGGCGGCCATGCGCTCGAACTGCTCGGGCGTGACCGACTGCGCGCCGTCGCTGAGGGCGTGCTCGGGATCGTTGTGGACTTCGATCATCAGGCCGTCCGCGCCCGCCGCCGCCGCCGCGACCGCCATCGGCTCGACAAAGCGGGAGATGCCGATGGCGTGGCTGGGATCGACCACGACCGGCAGATGGGTCATCTCGTGCAGCACCGCGACCGCGGACAGATCCAGCGTGTTGCGGGTGTAGGTCTCGAAAGTGCGGATGCCGCGCTCGCACAGGATCACGTTCCCGTTGCCGCCCGCCATGATGTATTCGGCGCTCATCAGCAGCTCCTTGAGGGTGTTGGCGAGGCCGCGTTTGAGCAAAATCGGTTTTTGGGTCTGGCCGAGGGCTTTTAAGAGGTCGAAATTTTGCATGTTGCGCGCGCCGATTTGAATCAAATCCACCTGCTCGAACAGCGCGAGGTCGTTCAGGTTCATGATCTCGGAGACAATCGGCAGGCCGGTCTCCTTTTTGGCCTCGAGCAGCAGCTCCAGCCCCTCGGCGTGCAGCCCTTGAAAATCGTAGGGTGAAGTACGGGGCTTGAACGCGCCGCCGCGCAGCATTGACGCGCCCGATGATTTTACGCTTTTGGCGATGGCGAGGATTTGGTCGCGGTTCTCGACCGAACAGGGCCCGGCGATGATCCGGAAATGGCCGCCGCCGATTTTTACGCCGGAGACGTCGACCGCGGTGGGCTGTTCGTGGAATTTGCGGTTGGCTTTTTTATACGGCTCGGTGATGCGCTTGACGCTCTCGATGATCGAGAGTCCCTCGAGCAGGTTGACGTCGACCTTGCCGGTGTCGCCGATCAAACCGATGATGGTGTGGTACTCACCCTCGGAGACATAGGTCGAAAGGCCCATGCCCTCAAACCATTTGCACAAGCTCTCGCGCTGCTCCTTGGGGACACCGTGTTTTAATACCGCGATCATAAATACGTTCCTTTCCGTGTTCGCCGTTTTATTTTCGGATGTTTTTTCCTGCAATAACCCGTTCAAAACGGATTTTCTCTTTTGTAAATCAAGAAGGGCCGTGCAGTGATTGCACGGCCCTTTGGTTTCTTATCGGGTGTCGCCCTTTAAGTTCCTCAGTTGTTGGCAACGCGAATCACTTCTTTTGTTTTGTTGCAAAAGAAGTAATAGTAATAAAAGCAACGCGATGTCAGCTTGGAAATCATGGGCTCTCCTCGGCGGTTATAACCGCTTTTCCGAATGCCATCGGAACTTAACTGCATTATAAGCGAGGAGAGGAGAATTTGTCAACAAGTTTTTTTAAATTTGTGGGGGAGCTGGTTTTTCAATGAGGAAAAAGGGCGGGGTGGCATTTGTTATATCGTGCCGAGCGATTGGCACATTTCAACTGATCACAATGACGACAAAAACAGAATCGGCGGGGAATCAAAATATTGTGCGGTTTATTGCGAAAGGAGGGGGACAAACGGTTATTTTTCCGCCTTGATTGCGCATACATTATAAAAAAATCGGGAGGGCGGAGGATGAGAAGGGGACGGATTGGGAGGGAGTGCGGGTCTATGGACCCGATCTCGGACAGGGTGCTGATGCTGGCGGCCTATATCGCCGCGAGCGGCGCCACGGTCCGCGACGCCGCGAAGCGCTTCGGCGTCAGCAAGAGCACGGTACATAAGGACATGACGGAGCGGCTGCGCAATGTGGACAGGGCATTGTATCTGCGGGTCCGCAGGGTATTGGATTGCAACCGCGAACAGCGGCATATCCGCGGCGGACTCGCCACAAGGGAGAAATACCGGAATTTGAAACCGTCTTAAGGAAAACGGACAGCGGATATGCCGCCGGCAATCCTCGGCGGACTCGCCACAAGGGAGAAATACCGGAATTTGAAACCGTCTTAAGGAAAACGGACAGCGGATATGCCGCCGGCAATCCGCGGCGGACTCGCCACAAGGGAGAAATACCGGAATTTGAAACCGTCTTGAAATGGGTGCGGTTGTCGATTTTTCTTTGAATCGCGAAATTTTTTCGGCAGGATTCGCGCAGGCGGGGCGGTATACTCTGGTCATGACCTCCGCGTAAAGGGGAATCGCAAAATGACCGTCGTCTATGTCGATATCCTGTTTCTGCTCAACGCCTATATGACCTTGTTCCAGCTGGCGGCGACGGCGAAATTCTGCCGCGCCCGCATCGTGGGTCGGCGGTTGCTGCTGGCGAGCGTCATCGGCGGGCTATCCGGGCTGCTGTTTTTTTTGGGCGATTTTCCGATGTTGTGCGTCGCGGCCAACTTGATCTGCGCGTCGATCATCACCTTTGCCGCGTTCCGGTTTGCCGGGGTCAAGGCGTTTTTTAAGCGTATGCTGTGTTTTTGCGGGTGCGGAGCGGTGTTCGCGGGCGCGATACTGCTGTGCCGGACACTGTTCGGGGCGGACGCGCTGTTTTATCGGAGCGGAGCCGTGTACTTTGAGATTTCACCGCTGCTCCTGATCGGGGCGACCGCCGGTTGCTATTTGATATTGCGCGTCTTCTTGAAACTGACGGAATCCGTGCTGCCTGCAAAAAGCCATCAGATGTTCGTCCGGATGGGGAAACGCAGCGTCACGCTGGTAGGTGTGATCGACAGCGGAAACCTGCTGTGTGATCCGATCAGCGGACTTCCGGTCGCGGTGACTTCGGAAAACGCGGTCTCACCGTTATTCACCGGGGATGCGGCGCAGTTTTTTTGCGGCGGGCAGACCTGCAACGATGAATTCTGGCGGCGCAGGGTGCGAATGATCCCTTGCAAAACCGTGGGCGGCGGGGGGTTGCTGCCCGGATTTTTACCAGATTACGTAAAAATCGGGAAGCGGGAAATAAAAATTTTGATCGCGGTATCCGACAAACTCGACCGGGACAGCGAGACACTGCTGCCCGCGGCCGTCCATGACGAAGTTGAGGTCTGACGAAAAAAGCCGAGAGGATGATCATCACCATGAGAGGGTTCGCCCGCATATTGAATTTTTTCGCGCGGCTGTTCGGGCTGCGGCCGGTATATTATATCAACGGACCGGAGATTCTGCCGCCGCCGCTCGACCCCGACACCGAGCGGGCGTTGCTGTCTGTCTGCGCGACGGACAACGACGCGCGCGAGAAGCTGATTGTGCATAATCTGCGGTTGGTCGTCTATATCTCGAAAAAATTCGACGCGGGTTCTTCCAATGTCGAGGATTTGATCTCGATCGGCACCATCGGGTTGATCAAGGCCGTCAATACATTCAAACAAGAAAAAAATATCAAATTGGCAACCTATGCTTCGCGCTGCATCGAGAATGAAATTTTGATGTACCTGCGTAAATATTCCAACCAGCGCGGGGAGTTGTCGCTCGAACAGCCGCTGAACATCGACAAGGACGGGAATGAACTGCTGGTCGCCGATGTGCTGGGCAGTGACGGAAATGACGTGGGGTTTAAAGTCGAGAGCGACGACGAACGGAGGCAGCTTTATGAGGCCGTGGAGCAATTGCCCGCGCGCGAACGGGAGATTATGTGCATGCGGTTCGGGCTTCTGGGCAAGCGGGAAATGACGCAAAAAGAGGTCGCCGACCGGTTGGGGATTTCGCAGTCGTATATCTCGCGATTGGAGAAAAAAATCATTCGGCAGTTGAGGAGGGATTTGGCCGCGATTTGAGCCGGGATGGATTGGGGGGCAGAGCTGCGAGAGGGCAGAAGTTAGAAGACAGAAGACAGAAATAAGTTTTTAATCGTTCATTCCTTTTCTGCCCTCTGTCCTCTAACTTCTGCCCTCTCGCAGGGTTCTCTTGTAGATTATTTCCGTCTGTGATATAATATGGATATTGATTCTCGGAGGCAGGGTATGACAATTCTCGACGCGATTATCCAGGGGATTTTACAGGGGCTGGCGGAATTTTTACCCGTCTCTTCGAGCGGGCATCTGTCTGTCTATCAACATTTTGCCGGCATCACCGACGAAGCGCTCTCCACAACGGTGTTTTTGCATTTGGGAACTTTATTCGCCGTGTTTGCGGTATTTTATAAGTCGCTTTTGGGATTGGTCGCGGAACTTTGGCTGACGATCAGGGACATATTCACAGGGAAGTTCCGCTTGGATATGGCCCCGCGGCGCAGAATGCTGATCATGTTGATTGTGTCGTGTTTGATGCTCTTTGTCATTTTACCCGTCAAAGATCAGATCGAGGGGCTCGTCGGCGACGGCGACATCATTATCGAGGGTGTCTGTCTGCTGTTCACGGCGGCGTTGATTGTGTTCGGGTCGCGGCTGGCGGTTCCCGGGGGAAAGGGCAGAACGGCGGGGAACATGAGAGCCGGTGACGCGGTTTTGATCGGACTGGCACAGGCGGCGGCGACGCTGCCGGGGCTCTCCCGTTCGGGCAGCACCATCTCCGCCTCGCTGATGTTGGGTTACGAACGCGAATACGCATTTGATTATTCATTTATTTTGGGTACACCCGCGGTGCTGCTGGCGACAGCGCTTGAGGTCAAAGACGCGGTGCAGGGAAATATCGAAGTCAATGTTGCGGCGGTTTTGATCGGAATCGTGATTGCGGCAGTCGTCGGATTTTTTGCCATCAAGTTGTTAGCCAAGACCGTTCGCAGCGGCGCATTCAAATACTTCGGATGGTACTGCGCGGTCGTCGGCGTACTGGTGACTGCGGTGGGTGTGGCCGAAAAAATCAGCGGACAACCGATCGGAATGCTGCTGGGTTTAAAATAAAAAAGCATTGAGTACTCGTAAAACGTTAAAATTTTCGGTACCGGACGTTGTTTGTTTTCAGTATAACGGTAACGATATGTTTTTTAATATGCGATATATTTATTAAAAATTCAGAGAAGGACGGGAGAAAATGGCGACGAAAAAGCCCGCGACAAAAAAAAGACAAGCAGCGGCGAGATCCGCCGAACCCGTAAAACGCACTTCGACCGAGGCCGGGCGCGCCGCGTGGTCGGTGGTTTTGGTTGCCGCTGCGGTTTTATTGTTGTGCCTGTACCTCATTCCGGGCAATGCGTTCTGGGAGGCGACGGGCGATTTTATTTTCGGCGTATTCGGCGTGGCGAGCTGGATTTTATGCTTTTTGCTGATTTATACCGCATTTTTGCTGGCGCTCGACGTCGGAACCAAAAAGATCTCCGCAAAAGTATGGCAAATATTGATTTTGGCCGCGTTTATCTGCTCACTGTTTTATACCGGCAAATACGGCGCGCTCGATCTGTCTTATTCCCAAGCGCTCCAACTGGGCTGGGAGACAAAACAGGGCTGGGGCGGCGGCTGGTTCGGCGCGCTGATCGGCTGGCCGCTCTCGACGGCGCTCGGCAAGACGCCCGCGATCATCGTCGAAGTCGTCGTGGCGATCGCGGTCTTTGCGATCATGAGCGGCAAGGGCTTGATCAACATCATTCACCTCATCCGAAAAGCAAGGGCGAAAAATGAGGCGCGCAGAGCCGGGTCCGGCAAGGCGCCGGTGCTGATCGACGGATACGAAATCCCGCCCGAGGTCACGGCGGCGTCACAGCTCGGGAAAAAGCCCAAATTCGACACCGACATCAAATTCGATGACAATTCCAAAATACCGATTCAATATACGCAGGCGGGCATAAAACTGACGCCCCCCGCGCCGCTGCCCGAGCCGAGCGCACAGCAACTGGCCGGTCTGGAAGCCGCGATTGCCAATTTGAACAGCCCCTATAAAAAGGGGGATGTCAAATTTGAAGAGCATCCGCTCAGGGGTACGACACTGCCGATCCCGGGCACCGAGATCCCGCCCGAGATCGACAGCATCGCCGAAAAAGCGACCGCCAAAGTCGCCGAGCAGGACGCAAAGACCGGCGCGAGCTCGGACTATAAACCCGTCAAAGCTCTCAGCTATAAATCCCCGCCGATCAACCTTCTGACCGCGCCGCAGCCCCGAGATACCACGCGCCTCAACGACGAGCTGCGCATCACCGCAAGCCGTCTGGTCGACGCGCTGCTGAGTTTCGGGGTCGAGACCCGGGTCATCAACATCTGCTGCGGGCCGACCGTCACGCGGTATGAGCTGCAGCCGGCGGCCGGCGTTAAAATCAGCAAGATCACGAACCTGTCCAACGATATCGCCCTGTCGCTTGCCGCGCAGAGCGTGCGCATCGAGGCGCCGATCCCGGGCAAGAACGCCATCGGCGTCGAGATTCCGAATAAGATCGTCAGCACCGTTTGCATGCGCGAAGTCATGGAATCGGACAAGTTCTCGGGGGCGCCGGGCAATCTGACCGTGGCGTTAGGCAAGGATATCACGGGCAATGTGATCATAACCGACCTCTCGAAAATGCCGCACCTGCTGATTGCGGGCACGACCGGCTCGGGAAAATCGGTCTGCATCAATACGTTTTTAATGAGTTTGATCTATAAATCCAAGCCCGAGGACGTCCGGATGCTGCTGATCGACCCGAAGGTGGTCGAATTGAATGTCTATAACGGCATCCCCCATCTGCTGATCCCGGTCGTCACCGACCCCAAGAAGGCCGCGGGCGCGCTGGCGTGGGCGGTCAACGAGATGATGGATCGGTATAAACTCTTTGCGACGCACGACGTGCGCGATTTGACCGGCTATAACGAAATGGCAAGACGCTCCTCCCAATTCGAGGCGCTGCCGCAGGTGGTCGTCGTCATCGACGAGCTGTCCGATTTGATGATGGTGGCGAGAAGCGACGTCGAGGACTCGGTCTGCCGTCTGGCGCAAATGGCGCGCGCGGCGGGTATGCACTTGGTGATCGCGACGCAGCGTCCGTCCACCGACGTCATCACCGGCGTGATCAAGGCCAACATCCCGAGCCGGATCGCCTTCGCGGTCTCGTCGCAGGTCGATTCGCGGGTCATCATGGACTCGGGCGGCGCGGAAAAACTGCTCGGGCGCGGAGACATGCTGTTCTGCCCGATCGGCACCCAGAAGCCGGTGCGCATTCAGGGCTGCTTCGTCTCGGACGCCGAGGTCGAACGGGTCATTGATTACGTCAAAAACAAACACGGCGCGAATTATGACGCCGACGTCGAAAAGCAAATCGAACTGGCCGCCGCGCAGCGCGCCGCCGAGCGCGGTGACAGCGGTTCGAGCGGGGACGAGCCGGTCGACGACATGCTGACGCAGGCCATCGACTGCGTGGTCGACGCGGGGGGCGCTTCGACGTCGCTGCTGCAGAGAAAGCTGCGCATCGGGTACGGGCGGGCGGCGCGCATCATCGACGAGATGGAGGAGCGCGGCATTATCGGTACCATGGACGGCAGCAAGCCGAGAGTGGTATTGATTACCCGTTCCCAATGGGCCGAGATGAAAATGCGTTCATATGATAAATAATACATATTGTATATAACGGGTATCATTATACACAAATTCAAAAATAATTTGGTATATCAACGAGAAAAGCATTCCGGATTTTGAAATTTTATAACCGGAAATAAATATATTCTTCATACTCTGAAAGGCCGGGGCAACAGAGCAATATGAATAAGCGAACGACAAAACGGCTGATCACGCTGCTGCTGGCGGCGGTGATTACGTTGGGCGTTTGGATTTATGAGCGGAGATGTTCGACCGATGCGCCGATCGTCTATTCGTCCGAATTCACGCTGACCGTGCTGGCGCTGGACAAGGCCGACTGCATTATTTTGCAAAGCGGCGGTTCGGTGGTTCTGGTCGACGGCGGTGAGCCCTCCGACGCGGGTGATGTGGTCGGCTTTTTGCTGGCGCAGAAGATCTATCACATCGATGTGATGATCGCGAGCCACCCGCACTCCGACCACATCGGCGGACTCGACGACGTGCTGAACGAGGACCTGATCACCGTCGACGCGCTGCTCACGCCCGATATCCCGAAGTCGGAGGTCGGCGATTCGGCGACGGTCAGGGCGTTCAATCAGGCCGTGCTCGACAGCGGGGTTCAAAAACTCCCGTGTGAGCCGGGCGATGTCTACGACGTCAACGGCGACGTCAAGCTGACGGTGCTCGCGCCGATCGGAAGCGAGCACAGCGATTTGAACGGCTGGTCGGCGGTCGTACGCGCCGACTGCGGCGACGTGTCGGTGCTGCTCACGGGCGACACGACGGTGGCAGAGGAGAAAAGGATGCTCGAAAATCCGCAGCTCGCGGCGCTGCTCGACTGCGACATCTTAAAAGTCGCGCACCACGGCGGCACGACCTCCTCGAGCGCGGCATTTTTGAGCGCGGTCTCGCCCGAGGTTGCGCTGATTACGGCGCGGTCCGACGCCGACGACGATCATCTGATGGAGACCGTGATCGGGCGGCTTGAAAAATCGGGGGCAAAGGTCTACGACACGAGGCGCAGCGGCAGGATCACCTGCACGCAAAAAGACGGAAATCTGACCGTGAATACGCAAAAATCGGAGAGATGAAGATGGACGGGCGGTTTGAAAAACAAGTCAAATTTTTGACCGAAATCGACAAAATGAAGTCGGTCTACCGGCGCACGGTTTTGATCGACAAGTCGCGCCGCGAGGACGACGCCGCGCACTCGTGGCACTTCGCCGTGACGGCGATGCTGCTGTATGAATATTGCGCCGACAAAAGCGTGGATATCGAACGGGTGATTCGGATGGCGCTGGTGCATGACCTGATCGAGATTTACGCCGGGGACACGTTCGCCTATGACGACGCCGGCAATGCCGGAAAACAACAGCGCGAAAAAGCCGCCGCCGATAAACTGTTTGCAATACTGCCCAAAGAGCAGGGCGAAGAAATCCGGGCGCTGTGGGAGGAATTCGACGCCGAGCAGACCCCCGACGCCAAATATGCCTGCGCCATCGACCGCTTTCAGCCGTTTTTGAATAACATTATGACCGAGGGTCACACCTGGAAAGAGGGCGGGGTGACAAGAGCGCAGGTCTGTCGGCGCATGGAACCGATCCGCACGGCGATGCTCGGCGTCTGGGCGTTTGTCGAAAAAGCGGTCGGCGACTGCGCCAAAAAAGGATATATTCAAGAATAGAGTATGTAACGGAAATAGTTGTAAAGCTGTTTCAAATAGGATACGCTGCACAGCCGCAGCAGTTGGGAAAACACTCAGCTCACCTCGATCGCAAGTACGGTGATGTCGTCTTTTTTTCCGTCGGAACGGTCTTTGGCCTCCTCGGCGAGCCCCTCGCAGAACGCCTTGAGGGACCGTTCTTTTTTTTCGCGCAGACGGGCGGCGGGGAGTTCCTCATCGACGATGCCGTCCGAGGTCATCACGATGATATCGCCTTTTTGAAGCCGCACTTTGCGGCGGTAAATCTGGGGTTCGCCGAAAATCCCGATCGGCAGGGTGTCGCCCTCGATCCTCGTGACGCTGCCGTCGCGCAGCACATAGCTCAAAAACGCGCCCGCTTTGATAAATTCCCCTTCCCCCGCGCTGTCGTCTAAAATCAACGCGTCAAACGTCGCCAATGCCTCGTTGTCGGTGCGGGCGGCGAGCGCGCTGTTTGCGCAGCGCAGGGCGATGTCAACGCCCGCACCCGCGCAATAGAGTTTTTCGAAGACGCCGATCGCCATATGGCCGTCAAGCGCGGCTCTCGGGCCGGTGCCCATGCCGTCGGAGAGGATGAACAGCCCGTTGTCGGGCAGAACGCGGCAGATATCCCCGCTGCAGATTCCGTCCGCACTGCGCTGGGCAAGCGCAAAATCAATCGTGAAGGCCGGGGCGCTCTCGGCGGTGACCTCATAACCGCCGGCCGCGCGGTCTATTTTAATCCTGCCGAGGGTTTTCCCGGTGTGTTTTTCAACAAGAACGGAGATTTGCTGCAGGTCGGATGCCGAAGGCGCGCGGACGCAGACGATGCGCAACCGCAGCGACTTGCCGTCGGAAAGCGCCGAAAGTGTGACGGTGTCGAGCCGCAGACGGCGCAGCAGAGCCGTGAGCGCGGATTTCAAATGTTCGTCCTCGCCCGAAAAATCGACATTCTGCGCCGCGGCGAGAAGCAGGTCGGACATCATCTCGAAGTGTTCACAGGGGTTTTGGCGGGCGCTGGGATTTTCCCCGACCGTGCCGCCCTCCTCAATCATTTTATGAACCTGTTCCTGTTTTATGCAAAAAGACAAGTCCCGCGCGTGCTGAATCGGGAAAGAGAGCTGTTCGCTCCCGCGGATCGCCGTGCGCAGCGCCCGGTCGGTCTGCGCATAAGAGAGATTCCAGCAAAAATTTTTGCGACGGCAGGACAGACAGAGTTCCCGCGCAATGGATTCGGGGGTCACGAACGGTTTTTTAAAGGCGGAGAGGCGGGTATGGGCTTCGTGCAAATCGCAATAGACCTCGCGCATCGCATCCGAGAGCGCAAACAGGCGTTTTGATTCCGGGCTCTCGCTTACGGGCGGACGGCTTTTGTCGCGTTTTAATTTTTCATAGAGTTTGACCGGTACCGAGGCAGAGACCAGGGTGGCAATTCCCACTTCGTAGATGCAGACCAATGCGTCATAAGCGCCCGAACAGGCGATCAAAATGACCGACGAGACGCCGAAGAACAAAAAGGAGCGCCCGTAGGAGCTCCTTTTAAAAGCGCAAAACGCATACGCCGCCAGCGCGAGCGCGGGGGAGAGCACGAGCAGTGTCTTTGAGGTGCAGACCAATATAAAACCGCCGACCGCGCCGATGGCGGCCGCATACAGGGGATTGGCTTCCCGTATCAGCAGTAAAAACGCCGTGACGGCGACAATCCGCCCGAGCGCGAGACCGCCGAAACCGAGACCGCCCGGCGCGGCGCAGACCGCGAATAAAATCACGAATGCGGCAAACCCCGACGCCCGGTCGGAAAAAGCGGCCGTAAAATTCAACGGGCGTACCAAAAAGCACGCGCCGAGCGTCAGCAGCCCCTCAAAAACCGCACCCAGCAGGGTGAAGACGGTTTTATCGGGGATGTATTTGAGCATCATCGAGGCGGCGAACGCGGCGAGCGCCGCCGTCAAAATTCCCCAGAAGCGCGCTTTTTGCCGGAAAAAGAGCCGCGCCGCAAGCGCAAGCCCCGCCGACATCAAAACGATGCCGCCCTGCACGTCGGGTAGCATAACCGCACCGGCGATCAGTGCGCCGACCGCGGCCGAAATGCCGCCGATAAACGGAAGCGCGCCGACAAGAGCAGCCGCGAACGGCGTATACCCGTTGCCCACTTTGAAAAACGCCGCGCCGAAACCCAATGCCGTCCATATGACCGCTGTCTTGAACCCGGCTTTTAATTCTATACGCGCCGAAAAAAACACTCTTACTCTGTGTAATAATCTCTCCATCTCTTTAACCCTCCGCGGACAAGCCGTAGGTTTATGATAGTATGCTTTTGGGGCAGATTCGGTCGAAGAGTGGAAGTTGACCGAATTTTTTTACGATGGTATAATATCGGTATATTTTGCGGAGGAACCGTTTTATGAGGATCGAACTGTTTGACAAATGCACGCTCACGGTCGGGGATATCGACTTCTCGGCCATTGAAGCGCTCGGTGACGTGGTCTATCACGACATCGTGCCGCCGGAGGAACTGGCCGAAACCATCGGAGACGCCGACGTCGTCTTGGTCAACAAGGCGGTTTTGACCGAGGAGATTTTTGCGCGGTGCGCAAATTTGAATTTAAAATACGTCGGTATCTTTGCCACCGGGTATAACAACATCGACCTCGAGGCCGCGGGAAAGCACCATGTCACGGTTTGCAACGCGCCGGGCTATTCGACCGATTCGGTCACGCAGCATGTGTTCGCGCTGCTGCTGCAGATCGCGGGTAGCATCGGCCAATACGACCGATCCGTGCACAACGGCGACTGGGTGAAGTCGCTTGCTTTTTCATATTTCCCCTATCCGATTACAGAGATCAGGGGCAAGACCTTCGGCATCTTCGGGTTCGGCAGCATCGGAAAATCGGTCGCCAAGCTCGCCGAGGCGTTCGGGATGAAGGTGATTGTCTGCACGCGCACAAAGCCGGAGAACTGCCCGTATGAATTGGTGAGCAAGGAAGAATTGTTTTCACGCGCCGATTACCTGACGATCCACTGTCCGCTGACCCCGCAGACCAGGGAACTGGTCAACAAAGACACGCTTGCGCTGATGAAGCCGGCCGCGGCGCTCATCAACACCGCGCGCGGCGGCGTTGTGAACGAAAAAGACCTCGCCGACGCGCTGAACGCCGGCAAAATCGCGGCGGCGGGCCTCGACGTGCTGACCGTCGAGCCGATGAAAGCCGACAATCCGCTTTTAACGGCTAAAAACTGCGTGATCACGCCGCACACCGCCTGGGCGTCCAGGGAGGCGCGCCAGCGGCTGATCGAGCTCGTGGCGGGCAATCTGGCGGCGTTTTTGAGCGGAAAACCGATCAATGTGGTCAGTTAATCGAATATCAAATAAACAGTGACATCTCCGGCGGATGTGCCTTCGGAGATGTCACTGTTCATTTAGCGGGATATTCTGTTCTGCGGTATAATAGAAAGGAACGGTCAAGACCATTCCCTACAAAACTACTTCGCCACGAAGCCGATTTTTTTATAGACCTTGGAGAGCGTGCGGGCGGCGAGGGCGGAGGCCCTCTGCGCGCCGGTTTTATAAATATCCTCCAAGTATGCCTTGTCGGAGAGCAGCTGCGCGGCCTTTTCGCGGATCGGGCGCAGCAGCTCGACCACCGCCTCGCCGACCGCGGGCTTGAACGCGCCGTAGCCCTTGCCCTCGAATTCGGCCTCGATCTCCGTGAAGGTCTTTCCGGTCGACGCGCCGTAAATGCTCATCAGGTTGGAAACGCCTTTTTTGTTTTTGGGGTCATATCTGACGCAGGTCTCGCTGTCGGTGACTGCCTTTTTGAATTTCGATAAAATCATCTCGGGCGTGTCGAGCAGGTCGATCGTGCCCGCCGGGTCTTCTTCGGATTTGCTCATTTTACTCCCGGGGTCGGACAAGCTCATGATGCGCGCGCCGATTTTCGGGATGAACGGCTCGGGGATCGTAAAGACGTTTCCGTAGACGCCGTTGAAGCGGCCCGCGACGTCGCGGCAGAGCTCGACGTGTTGCTTCTGGTCGTCGCCGACCGGGACGAGATCGGCCTGATACAGCAATATATCCGACGCCATCAGCACGGGGTAATCGTAGAGCCCCGCGTTGATGTTTTCTTTGTTCTTTTTGGATTTGTCCTTGAATTGGGTCATGCGGTTGAGCTCGCCGACCATGGTGAAGCAATTCAACACCCAGGTCAGTTCGGCGTGCGCCGGGACATGGCTCTGGATGAACATGATGTTCTTGGCCGGGTCGAGGCCGCAGGCGACATACTGCGCCAACAAGCCGAGGGTCCTTTTGCGCAGGATCGCCGGGTTCTGGCGGACGGTGACGGCGTGCATATCGACGATGCAATAGACGCAGTCGTATTCGTCCTGCAAGGAAACCCAGTTTTTGATCGCGCCGAGATAGCTGCCCAGGTGCAGTTCGCCGGTCGGCTTGATGCCCGAAAAGATGCGCTTTTTTGCTTCGTTTTCCATGGTCATTGGTCGTCCTTGCTCTCATTTTTTCGACGAGCGGATCATATCCGCCCCTACGGGATAAAAGATTATAAAATACGCGCGAATCCGATGGATTCGATGAGCCCGAGATCCTTCGACTGCGCGTTTCACGCTCCGCTCAGGATGACAGATTCCGGGCGCACATACGCCCCTGGGGGATAAAATTATAAAAATTATTACGTCGAGGTTGGAAGCGCGCTCAATCAGAAACCACCCCGGCGCTGCGCAAGCCACCAAATGAATGTCGCGTAAGAGACATTCATTCAGGGAATTCGGTTCGCGAATTCCATTCCTCCGTAAAGGAGGAAAATTTTTTAGGAGAGAACCCCTACAGCGGGTGTCCGTACCTTTCTGCCCTCTGCCCTCTAACTTCTGCCTTCTCGCGGGACAGGGATGCCGACCGGGAATTTTTAGTGAGCGAGCCCCTACAGCGGGTGTTCGTACCTTTCTGCCCTCTGCCCTCTAACTTCTGCCTTCTCGC
>CAZPLU010000017.1:0-30187 GCA_964587625.1 uncultured Eubacteriales bacterium | reverse complement strand
TACAGCGGGTGTTCGTACCTTTCTGCCCTCTGCCCTCTAACTTCTGCCTTCTCGCGGGACAGGGATGCCGACCCCTACATGGATTTGATAACGTTTCCGAGAATCTCGCAGCCGCGCACGATCTGTTCGTCGGAGGGGGTGGAAAAGTTGAGGCGGATGGTGTGCGCGGGTTTGTCGAGGTCGACCGAGAACGCGGAGCCGGGCACGATGGCCAGCTTGCGCTCGATGCAGGCCCTGACCACGCCCATCATGTCCATGCTCTCGGGCAGATAGCCGAAGACGAACAGACCGCCCTCGGGCCTGGTGAAGCGTACGGAGCCGGGGACGTTTTCCCCCAGACCGCGTGCCATCAGCGAATATTTGCGGCGGTAAATGCCCTGCATTTTTTTGATGTGGGCGGGCAGATCGCAGGTCGCGACGAACTCGTGCACCGTAATTTGAGCCAGCAGGTTGGTGTGCACATCCGAGGCCTGTTTTGCCACGGTCAGTTTTGCGGTCAGGTCGGCGTCTGCCAGCACATAGCCGACGCGCATACCGGGCGCGATCAATTTAGAAAAACTGCCGCAGTAGATCACGAGGCCGTCGCGGTCGAGCGATTTGATGCCGGGGATTTCTTCACCGGCAAAACGCAGATCTCCGTAGGGGTTATCCTCCAAAATCACGACGCCGTATTTTTTAGCCAATTCATAAATTTTGCGGCGCTTTTCCCACGAGGTCGAGATGCCCGTCGGGTTTTGAAAATTCGGGATCACATACAGTAATTTTGCGTCGGGGTTGTTTTGCATGGATTTTTCCAATGCGGCTAAATCCATGCCGTCGTCTTCCATTTGAATGCCGACAAGCCGGACGCCGTGCGAGCGGAAGGCGTTCAGGGAGCCGATGAAGGACGGGTCCTCGCACAAAATCACGTCGCCCGCGTTGCAAAAAATCTGCGCCGAGAGGTCGATGCCCTGCTGGGCGCCCGAGACGATGATCAGATCGTCGGAATCGGACTTCAGCCCTTTCGCGGCCAAATCGGCTTTTAGAAAATCGCGCAGAGGCGCATAACCCTCGCTGATGCCGTATTGCAAGTAAGTCGCCGGGGGGCGGCCGACGATCTCGTTGACGATGCGGCGGATGTCCTCGGCCGGGAAGGCCTCGACCGACGGGTTTCCGGCGGCGAACGGGATCACGTCGGTGCCGGAGGTGTGTTTCAAAATCTCGCGGATCGCCGACGGCTTGAGGGTTTTGAAATTTTCGGAAAGACGGTAATTCATCTGTACATGTCCTTTTTGTTAGTTGGCCGGGATTTCCCCCGTCCAATTGATCAGAATACGCGCGTAAAAATAAATTGCCGAGTTCACTTCGGTCTTGGTATCCTTGGCTTTGTCAAGGCCTTCACCGGAATAACTGCGCATCAGAATCGTCCAACCGGAGAGCTCGTCGTACAGCGAGAGGTCCTGTTCAAAGATCGCAAGTTGGTCGATTTTGGCGCCGACGGTTTCGGCGGGGAGCATATCGGAGAAGGAGGACATCGGTTCGACCAACCCGTGCCGGGCGAGATATTGCGTCGCGCCGGGATCGCTCAAAATCATAAATGTTCGGCCCCCCGCGATATCCCGGTCAAATGCCTCCGCTTCTTCGCCGCTTGCGCCGATGGTGTAGTGTTTGACACGCACCAAAACTTTGCCGTCCCCGTTCATATCCATCGCGAAGGGCGTCAGTTCGGCAATAAGCCGCGAATCGAGCGTGTCCCCGGCCGTCGGTTCGGTTTTGACCACACAGAGCGTCAAATCGGGCGTTTGGCTTGCGATGGAGGCGATCAAATAGATCACAATCATAAACACGGCGACGCCCAAAATCACCAGCCAGCGGAATTCCGACCAGAAATCGCTGAAGCGCTCCCACCGGCTGATTTCCCCCTGCGGACGCAAAGGGGTGAAGATCGGGTCATTTTTTTCTTTTTGCGTGAGCTTGCGTGCCATATTGCTCCCTTTGTGCGTTGAAATTTATTCCGGCGTGACGACCGCGGTTCTCACGATGGTGGACATGACGCCCTCGTAAAACGTGTGAGCGGCCTCATAGGCGGTCAGCGCCTCACCGGTCAGTTCGTCATAAGCGCCGTTTTTGAACGCGACATGATATTGCGCAAACGCGTTGGAAAGGCCGAAATCATCGCCGGCGAACGCGAAAACGCCGCTTTTGACATAACCGAAAATGTTGGAATCGGAGATCTGGAAGCCGAGCGCGTCCGGTTCGATGTCCGGGCGGTTGGTCATAAATTGTCTCAGTTTGGAGACGGAGCCGTTTGCGGTCAGCCATGCGTAGGCGTCGGGATCGGCAAAGATGATATAGCAGGTATCGTCGGCCAACAGTTGCTCGGTCAACGCCGCGGCTTCGGCGTTTGAACCGGTGTTGTTTTTGTCGTAATAACAGGAATAGACCTTGGCGAATTGCGCGGTATCATTGTTGACATCCGGGGTGTACCGTATGATCAGGTCCTGAAGCTTTTCGGCGGTATCGTCCGGCAGCACATAGTTTGAGGAGATGAAGATCACTTTGACATCGGGAAGGGGTTCTTTGTTCAATTGCATGAATGCGACGATGACGCCGGCCGCGAACAACAGGGAAAAAAGCAGTAACTTCCAATGGTCGACGATGTATTCCCCGACCTGCTGCCAAAAAGTCAGGGGGGTGCAGTCGAGGGGTTCCAGCGTTGGCCCCGCTGCCTCTTGGGAGGTGAGTTTTCTCGCCATTTGAAAGGCCTTCCTTTCTTGGGCGTCCGAGGGACGCGTCCGATTTATAATTCCGGCTTCATGGTCGGGAACAGCAGCACGTCCCGGATCGACGCGCTGTCGGTCAGCAACATCACCAGCCGGTCGAGCCCGAAACCGAGCCCGCCCGTCGGCGGCATTCCGTATTCCAGTGCGGTCAAAAAGTCCTCGTCGACTTGGGCGTTCGCGCCCTGCCTGCGCCGTTCGGCGACCTGCCGCTCGAAGCGCGCGCGCTGGTCGATGGGGTCGTTGAGCTCCGAAAAAGCATTGCCCATTTCGGCGGCGTTGATGAAAAACTCGAAACGCTCGGTGAAATCGGGGTCGTCGGGCCTGCGCTTCGCCAGCGGCGAGACGGCGACCGGATAGTCGTAGATAAAAGTGGGCTGGATCAAATTTTCTTCGACGAATTCCTCAAAAAAAGCGGCCAAAATATCGCCCTTGGTGCAGGCGTTTTTTTCAAAATGAACTTTTTTTGCCTTCGCCGCTGCCTGCGCGTCTTCGTCGGACTTCCAATCGGCGTAATCGACGCCGGCGTATTGTCTGACCGCCTCGGCCATCGTGATGCGCGGCCACGGTCCGGCCATTTCGATGGTCTTGCCCTGATAGGAGATTGAAGTTGAACCGCAGACCTCGTTTGCCAAATAGATGTAAAGCTCTTCGACGATGTCCATCATGCCGCGGAAATCGGTGTATGCCTCATAGAGCTCGACCGAAGTAAATTCGGGGTTATGGCGGGTATCCATGCCCTCGTTGCGGAAAATGCGGCCGACTTCATAGACCTTTTCAATGCCGCCGACAATCAGGCGCTTCAAATACAGTTCGGTTTCGATGCGCAGATACATATCGATGTCGAGGGTGTTGTGGTGGGTCTTGAACGGGCGCGCCGCAGCGCCGATTTCGAGCGTGTGCAGCACCGGCGTGTCGACTTCGAGATAGCCCTTCGCGTCGAGAAATTTGCGGATCAGCGCTAAAATTTTGCTGCGCTTATAAAAGGTGTCCCTGACTTCCGGATTGACGATCAGGTCGACATACCGCTGGCGGTAGCGCAGGTCGGTGTCGGTCAGGCCGTGAAATTTTTCGGGGAGGGGAAGCAGGGATTTGGACAGCAGCGTTACCGAATGCGCATGGATCGAGATCTCGCCGCGCCGGGTGCGGAACGCGTAGCCGGTCACGCCGAGGATATCGCCGATATCCCAGTTTTTCTTCATTTCCGAATAGGCCTCTTCACCGATTTCATCGATTTTGACATAGAGCTGGATTTTGCCGCTGCCGTCTTGCAAATCCATAAAGTTGGCCTTGCCCATGTCGCGCCACGACATCATTCTGCCGGCGACACTGACGGTTTGATTTTCGAATTTTTCAAAGCTTTCGACGATTTCGGCGGCGGTGTTTTTGCGGTCGAAGACGGTGATTTCAAACGGGTTTTTGCCCGCCGCCTGAAGGGCTGCGAGCTTATCCCGGCGGATTTGAAGAATTTCGGACAGTTCGGGTTGGACTGCGTTTTCGTTTCCTGTTTCCATTTTAGGTTTCCGTTCTTTCATGATTTTGGCGGGATGATCTATTCCAATATTTTTAAGATTTTAAACATTAAAACACCCGACGGGGTTACGGCTTCGACGGTCTCGCCGACTTTGCAGCCCAAAAGCGCTTCGCCGATCGGGGACTCGTTTGAGATGCGGTTGCCGTCCGGGTCGGATTCACTGCTGCCGACCAGAAAGATATCCATCTCCTCGTTGAATTCGAGGTCCAGCAGCAACACATGGGAACCGATGCCGACAGCGTTGCTGTCGATGTCGCTGCGGTGGATGACTTTCGCCTTGGTGATGATGGTCTCGAGTTCGAGAATACGCGCCTCAACTCTGGCCTGTTCGTTTTTGGCCTCGTCATACTCGCTGTTTTCGGAGAGATCGCCGTAACCGCGGGCAATTTTGAGACGCTCCGCGACTTCTTTTCGCGTGACGGTACGGAGCTGGACAAGCTCCTCATTGAGTTTGGTCATGCCCTCGTTGGTGAGGACGGTTTGTTTTTCCATGGTCGAATACCTCTCTTTGGGAAAAATATGGCGACCGGCGCCGCCAAATCACTCGCGTGCGAACAATCATATGCCGTATGGGACGATTTATGTATTCGTCTCAAACCGTTTATATTAAAACGTTTCGCAACATCGCCGGGCAACGTTTTATACATTATACAGAAAAAACGGGTTTTGTCAAGGGAAATCCCCTATTTTGCCTGCGTTTTACGCAAAAAAACACGCGCCGGCCGAGAGGAACGGGAATGAAAAAAGAGCCGCGCGGCGGCGGCTCTTGAGCGTGAAGAAAAAGGTCTTCCGGCGCGCAGACATTCGTCTTCGCGCCACATAGGGGATATCCACTCCCCCCATGCGACCCCCGGTTTCGCGCCCGTTGGCGCGGGTTAAAGGGTTTTTCCGCCGCGCCTGTCGCCGGAAAACCAATTGATATGATCCTGCGGGGGTTTTTCTTCGGTCTGAAGAACCGCCGGAGACGGCTCCTTTGAAGCGACGCGTTGGAGGGGGTCAATTGAAAGTGATCAGCTCCAACAACGCGTCGAACGCGTAGTCGGTCGGCTGCCCGGTATAGCCGTCATATGCGATGGTCAGCAGCTTTCCCTCATACAGCGCGAAGATGCAGCGTTTATAAAGCCCCGGCAGGGATTCGCCGCATTCGACGACCAAAACATCCGCGCCGTTGCAAGCGCCGCCATCCGCCACGGTAAAAGCCAGATTGTTTTCAAATCCGCGGGCATAAAGCTGGGCATTCATTTTTTCGACCATGGCGCGGGCTTCGTCTTCGAGCGTTCCGCCCGCCATTTCGGTCAGGGAGACGGTGAAGATGGCGTCTTTGCTGTCATCCTGTCTCATCCGATAAAAATTCACGACGTCATCGCTGACGTAATTCACCCCGAACCAGCCGGTGAATTCATACGGATCCGTTAAATGGGGGTTTGTTACCATCCAGGCGCACGGACAAATTTCATCGACATAATTTTTAATTTGTTCGGCGAGATCCCATAGTTGCGCTTTGGGGTTTTCGAGGTTCAGCGTTCTGCCGGAAGAACGGACAAACGGCGCGTTTCCGTCGAACGGGAATTCAATTTCGTTGTAAAACAACAGGGATTTGACGGTTTGAACGTCCATAATCTCATTGAACAAATAGACCGCGCCCCGATAAAAGTTAGAAAAATGCCGGGGTTTCCAACTCACGATTCCGGTTTTGTCGTTCGAAATGCCGCTCAGTTCTTTTTCGCCGCCGTCCTGAAAAACCAACGCTGCGTATTGGTACATCAGCGATCTGGTCCGATTATCGTTTACATATAAGCCCAAAGGTGTCAACATGGCGCTGATGGGATAATCGGACATGATTTTGGACATACCCTCTTCGGTCAGGAAATAGTCCTGAATATAACCGTTTATTCGAATTTCCCTACCGGGGATTTGGATTGTCGCTTCGGGCAAAGGCAACTCCAGATCGCCAAAGGTCAGTGTGAGTTGATGCGTTTCCGCGGTGATGACATATAAGGCGTAATATTCGCGACTCTCTTCGCGCAGGGATTCAATCGGGATGATGACATAGGAGGCGTTGTTTTCGGCGTTATACACGACGTCATTGCGCCGCAGTCCGATATCGAAATACAGATAATCCCCGTCGGGATTTTTTTTCTGAAGCAATTCGTACAACTGACAATCGGCATTTTCTTCCGGCGGCGTTCTCTCGACGGAAGTGGTCGTATAATTATTGATTATAACCGTATGAACAACAGTTTTCCCTCTGTTTGTCTGGCTGAAGACAATTTCATCCGCGTTGGGATCGAGGACGTTGGACGCGACAAGCGCTTTTCCCGCGTCGGTCAGCCCTTTGACCGAGAAGATATAGGCGGTGGCGTATTCGTCGGCGACCGATTCATGCAGGGTCAACAGCACGTCTTTGTTTTGCGCGGCGGTGCCGATGGCAATGCCGTAGGGAGTCACGACATCGGCGTTGTCGCCGTAAATGGCGTTGAACAGCGAGAGCCCGCCGACGGCGGCCGCCGTGATCACGAGCAGGGAGACCAGCGTGACGGCGATTACCGCCGCCGAGGAGTGTTTTTTGCCGGAACGCCTTTGCGCGCGGGAAGACGCGCCGTTGATTTTGTTTTTGATCCGATATTTTGCGTCCTGCGAGAGGGTCACGCATGTAAGCGCCCGCTCGACTTTTTGATCGTTACGGTTCAAATGGTTCATATCATTGCTTCCTTTCATCTGTTTATAGCCGGGAATCAGTTATTCAGGCGGGTTTTCGATGCGGCACGCGCATTCAAGTCCCTCGCCGAGGGCTTTCCGCAGCAACTCGCGGCCGCGGCTGAGCCGGGTATACAGCGCCGAGGAGCCGACGCCTAAAATTTTGGCGGTTTCCCCACCGCTGTAGCCCATCAGGTAAAAAAGTGACAGCGCCTCGCGGTATTTGACCGGCAATTCCATCAAAACCGCAAGGGTCTCGGTGTCCTCGGAGGGCGCTTGGGCAAATTCGAGTGTTTCACTGCAGGCGCGTTTTTTGCGCCACCAGTGGGACAGGCGATCCTTGCACAGGTTCCTCGCCGTGACGATCAGCCACGCTTTGAGGTGTTCGTCGCTCTCAAACGTCTTCTTGCTCTCCATCAGCCGTATGAAGGTGTCCGCGGCCGCATCCTCCGCATCGGCTTGGTGTTTGAGATAGATAAAACAAACCCGGTAGATCAATTCCGAGTAGGTCTCGAACGCCTGCTCAATTTCCGTGAACCCGATCTGCATCCACTCACCTCCGACTCTAATACGAACGAACGGGCGGTTTTCTTACAAAATCAATTAAAAAGTTTCATTCGGCGATCGTTCACCCGTTGGCCGTTTGCGCGGGATATCCGTCCCGCATTTGCTTTTACGGGTAAAAACCGGTATAATAACCGCAAGGGAAACGGAGAGTGTTTTATCAAAAAAGGTCGTCGGGGGAACAATATGTATCAAAAAATGCAAAACGGGCATTTGCGCTGCGGATTGCTCGATTTTCAGGTCGGCGAATGCCATGACGACATCCCGTTTGATCCGGCGGAATATGTCAGGGCGTCGGCGGAAGCGGGTATACAGACGCTCGTTTTTATCGGCAAAGACGCCTACGGGTGCGCTTATTATGAGTCCGATCTGGTCGGAAGAAACGCCGCCGTCAAAAGCGATTATCTCGAACGGGCCCTCGCGGCGGGGCAGAAATACGGGGTGGACATCTACACCTACTTCAACGTCCTGCTGGACGATAAACTCGGCGGACAATACCCGCAATACCGGATGCTCAACAGCGCCGGCGAACCGGCGATCGCGTATGATTATTACAAAATCCTGTGCCCGAACAGCCCGTACTTCGGGATTTTAAAGCAACGGGTCGCCGATCTGCTGCGCCGGTACGGGGTAAAAGGGATTTTTTTGGACATCACCTATTTCAGCCCCGACACCTGCCATTGTCCGTATTGCAAAGAGCGCTTTGAAAAGCGGTACGGTTACGCGCTGCCGGACAAATTCAAGCGGGGGACCGAACCGCTCCGTGATTTCAACGAATTTTTACACGAATCGAGAACACGGCTGCTGGAGGGGTTAACCCGTATGATCCGGGAGACGCGGGAGGTGAAAATTTTATGGAACGGCTCGGGGAATCCCCGCTTGGAAAACGAGTCCGACTGTAAGGCGGATTTTTTGTCGACGGAATTTCACGCGCCGGATTTTTGCGACGGGCTGCTTCGGGTGAAATGGGCGGGTTCGCGCGGGATGCCGGTGATGATGAGCACGCCGTATGAACTGGGCAGCTGGGGGGATTGGAGCATTTTGCCCAAACCGAGCATGGAGACCGTCGTGCGGCTGATCACCGCAAACGGCGCCGGGTGCGCCGTCAACCATGTGCCTTATCCGTCGGGCGAATTCGCTTCGAGCGTGAATCAAAGCGTGCTGGCGCATATCAAAAACGCATACGACCAGGTGCGGGCGCTGGAGCCGTGGCTTATTAACGCCGAAAGCGTGCCCGACATCGCCGTGATCGATTCTTTGAACACACGCAAGCTGTCCCAATGGAGCGGGGTTTTTTCCGATAACGGTTATCCGAATTCCCCGGCGGGCGCGGTGAAGATGCTGCTGGAGAGCGGCCGCCATTTCGACGTGCTGTCGGAAACGGCCTTTTGCCAAAACGCGCGGGGGTATCATACGGCGATTTTGGCCGGAGCGGCTTGCCTGGACGAGCGAACCGCCGGGGCGGTCCGGGATTTCGTGAACGGCGGAGGCGTATTGATCGCCTCCGGACCGGTCGGGCTTTATCGGGAAGACGGCGGTCGTCTCGATCACTTTCGGCTGGCCGATGTGCTTGGAGCCGACGCGCGCAAGGACTCCGAGTTTTCGGTCGATTATCTCTGCGATCTCGGTGAGAAACTCGGCCGCGGAATCCCCTGTAGCCCGATTTTAATACATAAGGCGAATACCGGGGCGGTGCGGACGGCGATATATGCCGATGCGGAGCGCGGCGCGTCTTTGGCGGAGCCGCCGTTTGAATCGTCCGTCGACCGCCACGTCTATCATCAGCACGCGCATCCGGCGAAGCGATCGGAATGCCCCGCCGTTGTGATCCATCCGTTCGGGAAAGGGATCTGCGTTTATTTTGCGCCGGAGGTCTTTTCGTCTTTTTATGCGACCGGCTCGCCGTGGCTTTTAAAATTGGTTCAAAACACGCTGGACGCCTATTGTAAAAGCGCTGTGCGGGCGGAAGCACCGGTCTGTCCGCATGTCAGTTTGAGAACGCGGGGCGAACAGTGGATTTTGCATTTGGTCAACGTCAGCGGTTCGCGGTTTGATCTTTTAAAATCGTTTTTGACCGATCCGATCCCGATGCATAATATCAGAGTGCGCGTCGCGAAAAAGGCGGAAAAGGTCTATTGTGTGCCGGAAAATATTCCGCTTCCGTTTATCATCACGCAAAGCGAGACGATCATCACGATCCCGACGCTTGAAAGCGGCCGAACCATCGTCATCGAATGACGGTTAATATCGATATACGGAAGTCAGGTTTTCGACCGGAACGTCTTCTTGAATGCAGTGCGCGGGGGACAGGATATAACCGCCGTCGGCAAACAATTCGCGCAGTTCGGCGCATTTTTCGCGCACCTGCTCCGGCGTGCCGTTCGGCAGCAATTCCTGTGTGTCGACGCCGCCCCAAAAACTGACGGATTTGCCGTATTCGGCCTTGAGCCGCTCGGGTTCCATCAGGTAGGCGTTGGGTTGGATGGGGTTTAAAATCTCGACCCCGCATTCGATCAGCGTCGGGATCAGCTGGAACACCGAGCCGCAGGTGTGGTGCTGGAATTTGGCGTTGGTGAAGGTCTTGGTATAGCGGATGCGCTCGGTGAAAAACGGCATCACCATCTCGCGGAACATCACCACCGACATGAACATGCCGCGCTGGGTGCCGAAGTCGTCGCCGCTCGTGGTGGCGTCGATGTAAGCGCCGAGGGCCGAATAATAGCGCTCGATCAGGCGTTTTTGGTACTGCCAGATGCGCTCAAAAAACCACTCGACCGTCTCGGGCTCGGCGGCGAGGCGGTATAAAAAATCGTCGAAGCCGAACATCCAGCAGCCCGTCTCAAACACGCCGTAGCACGGGTGCTGGGTGATGACGGCATAATCGGTGTTTTCGTAAAGGTCTTTGGCGTGGGCGGCGTAGCCGTCGAAGACGCTTTGGGGGATGTCATCGGCGGATGGGTAGTAATATTCTTTTACCCGTTCGAGCGGCAGGTCGCGCAGCGGGTTTCCGACGATCTCGAAATGCCCGCCGATTTCGGCGTAACGGATGCCCCATTCGTCGATAAAGCCGTCGGGGGTCTTTTTAGAATGCGGGCTTTGGGGCGTCGGGAAGCCGCCGGTCAGCCGGGTGTCGGTGTCGAGCGCCTCCAATATCCGATCGTCGTAGAGACCGGTTCCGGTATAGTTGCCCGAAATATTTAAAAGTTTACGGAGTTGATTTGTGGTCGCCTCGGTCATCACCAGGGTCTGCGGACAGCCCGCGAGGTCTTGCGGCACCCGGTCGGGCGCGCGGTGATTGACGGCGGCGTTGAAACGTTCTCTGTGGGTCATAGATTTTTACCTCCGGTAAAAGTGTTATAATTACAATGTAATTATAACACGGTGATTGGAAATTGGGAAATCGAAAGCTGGAAACTGATTTTTATATTCAAAAAAGTAAATTGTAATCGAACAATGCGTGTGGTATAATGCGGGCGGATAGAAAAGAAATCCGTATTCCGAACTCTGAATTCCGAATTACGTTAAATGGGGTGGATCTATGACAGGAAAAGAACTGGTTTGTGCGGCGCTGTCGCATCAAGAAACGGATGTCGTGCCGTGTTTTTGCGATTTTACGCATCAGGAGCGCGACAAAATGGTCGCTTACATGGGCGAGGAAAAATTGAAAGCGTTGCTGCCCGACATGATTTTCGGCGGCGAATACGCCGGGGAGCCGCGCCCGATGGCGGGAAACCCCGAACATTTTATCGACGATTTCGGCGTGATTTGGGATCGCAGCGGCGCGGACAAGGACATCGGCGTCGTGGCGAACCACGTGTTCCCCGAGCCGGACATGAAATACTGGAATCCGCCGGCGGTCGCCGCCGCCAAAATGCGCGCCGTGGCGAAACGGGTCACGGAACAGGCGGGGGATCGGTTTTCGTTCGCCGGGATCGGCTTTTCGACCTTCGAGCGCTACTGGACGCTGTGCGGGCTGGAGGACGGACTCGCCTACCTGGCGGGCGAACCGAAATTCGCCGCGGCGCTGTTCGGGGCGATCTGTGATTTTAACTTGAAACTGATCGATATTATTCTCGAATACCCGGTCGACGCGGTTTTTTTCGGCGATGACTGGGGGCAGCAGAGGGGGCTGATTATGGGGCCGGCGCTTTGGCGCAAATTCATCAAGCCGTGCCTTGAAAAAATGTATAGCCGGGTGCGCAAGGCCGGCCGTTTCGTCGTGCAGCACTCCTGCGGCGACATCGAACAGGTGTACCCCGATTTGATCGAGATCGGCCTGACCTGCCACCAGACCTTTCAGCCCGAGATCTACGACATCGGGGCGGTCAAGAAAAAATACGGCGATAAACTGGCATTTTGGGGCGCGATTTCTACCCAGCGGCTGCTGCCGTACGCGACCCCCGAAGAAGTGACCGCCGAGGTAAAAAGAATCATCCGCGTGATGAAGCCGGGCGGCGGGTACATCGCGTCTCCGACCCACGCCGTGCCGGGCGACGTGCCCTGCGAGAACATCGTGGCGATGCTGAAGGCGTTTCGGGAGCAATAATACCACTTTTTTGGGAAAGGCATTCATTCATGAAATACAGCGGCGAATACACACAACTGATCTCTTTTCCGCTCGGCGGTATCGGCAGCGGGTGCGTCGGCCTCGCGGGCAACGGACGCTTGATCGACTGGGAGATTTTCAACAAGCCCGCCAAGGGCTCGGTCAACGGCTGCTCGCATTTCGCGGTGCGCGCGCTCAAGGATGGTAAAATTCTGGATGCGCGGATTTTGAACGGCGATCTGTACGGCACTTACATCGGGCGCGCCGACGAGCCGTTTGGGGGAACCGGACCCGAAAACCAGAGCATGGCGGGCTTTCCGCATTTCAAGTCCTGCGAATTCGAGGGCAATTTTCCGTTCGCCGAACTCGCGTTTTCCGACCCGCATTTTCCCGCGCAGGTGAAACTGACCGCGTTCAATCCGTTCATTCCGCTAAACGACGCCGACA
Organism: uncultured Eubacteriales bacterium; assembly: GCA_964587625.1. Lineage (GTDB taxonomy): Bacteria > Bacillota > Clostridia > Oscillospirales > JAKOTC01 > DAOPZJ01. Next base: position 17,640 of record CAZPLU010000017.1, on the reverse strand, counting down.
GCTCGATTCCGGCGGCGTTTTTCGAGATCGAGATTCATAACACGACCGGTTCGGAACTCGAATACGGCGTGTGTTTCAGCGTGGCAAATCCCGCCGAAAACGGCGTGAACAAAGTCCTTGAAAACCGAAAGGGTGCGCTGCTGACGGGCGCGGGCGAATTGTGTTTCGAGACCGACTGCGAGAACGCTTGTATTCAGCGTTATCGTTATCGGGGGGGTTGGAGCGACGCCCAGGAGACCTTTTGGCGCGAGATGACCGAAAAAGCGGTCTTGCCGCCGCGCGATTACGACACGCCCGGGCAATTCGACACCGCCGCCGTCGAGGCGCGGGTTTTTATCAAGCCGGATGAGCGCAAAACCGTGCGGTTCGTATTGAGCTGGTATTACCCCGTGACCGGCAGAACCACGCCGCCGCTCTCGCTTGCCGAAGGCGACGTTCCGTGGGACACCAAGTGGAAAAACTATTACGCAAAACTGTTTTCCGGCGCGGCCGACTGCGCTTCTTACTGCCTGAAAAATTGGGAGCGGCTTCGTTCAGAGAGCAAAAAGTTTCAAAAGGCGCTTTCCGATTCCACTCTGCCGCCCGAGGTGCTTGAGGCGATCTCGGCGACCCTCTCGGTGCTGAAAGCGCCGACGGTGCTGCGGCTTGAAAACGGCGAGTTCTACGGCTGGGAGGGCGTGTTTTCCGATGTCGGGAGCTGTGAGGGCAGCTGCACCCATGTGTGGAATTACGCCTACGCGCTACCGTTTTTGTTCCCCAAACTCGAGCGGTCGATGCGCGACCTGGATTATGCCCATAACCTGATGCCGACGGGGGAGATGCAGTTTCGGCTGATGCTGCCGCTCGGCAATATCCATGTGTTCCGCGCCTGCGCCGACGGGCAGTTCGGCGGCGTGCTCAAGGTCCGGCGCGACTGGAAACTCTGCGGCGACGACGACTGGCTCAGAGGGCTTTGGCCCAAGGTCAAAAAGTCGCTCGAATACGCGTGGAACCCCGAAAACCTCGACCGCTGGGATTTGGACAAGGACGGAATGCTGGAGGGCCGCCAGCACCACACGCTCGACATGGAGCTGTTCGGACCGTCGTCGTGGCTGCAGGGTTTTTATTTGGCGGCTTTAAAAGCCGGGGCCGAGATGGCGGAATACCTCGGCGAGCCGGAAAAAGCGAAAGAATATCTCGCGGTGTACGAGAGCGGCAGGAAAAAGACCGGGGAACTGTTCAACGGGAAATATTATCAGCAAAAAATCGACCTGTGCGACGAACGCCTCCTCGACCCGTACCCGGATGCCCGCGAAAAATATTGGAACGACGAGGCCGGGCAGATCAAATACCAGATCGGCGACGGCTGCGCGATCGACCAACTGCTGGGTCAGTGGCACGCCGACATCTGCGGGCTGGGCGATTTGTTCGACCCCGACCATGTGCGGATTTCGCTTGAAAACCTCTATCAGAATAATTTCAAGCCCTCGGTGCGGGAGTTTTACAACCCGTTCCGGCTGTATTCGCTCAACGACGAGGGCGGCACCGTCATCTGCGCCTATCCCGAGGGCGCCGAGAAACCCGCGATCCCGATCCCCTACTGCCAGGAGACCATGCACGGCTTCGAATACGCCGCCGCGGGGCTGCTGTACAGGCGCGGGCTGAAAAAACAGGCGCTTGAGATGGTGCGGGCGGTGCGCGCAAAATACGACGGGAAAAAGCGCAACCCCTATAACGAGATCGAGTGCGGCAACAACTACGCCCGCTCGATGGCGGTTTATGCGTTCATCCCGCTGATCTCGGGGTTTTCGTTCGATATGCCAAAGGGGATGATCGGGTTTGAGCCGATTGACGAACTGCCCGAATTCCGTTGTATTTGGAGCGTGGATTCGGCTTGGGGCACGGTAAAAATCACCGAAAACGCGCTGGAACTCACGATTTTGGGCGGGGAATTGCCGTTGAAAAAATTGCGTGCCAAAATTGCCGGAGACAGGGTAACGGTCGACGGAAAAGCGGTGAAAGCCGTTTACAAGGACGGGGAATATGAATTCGGGGAGACGGTCGTGGTTCGGGAAGCGTTGACCGTCGGGAGATTATGATAATTTATCTTAAACAATTTTTTTGGCGGTGGTTAAGTGGAATTGCCAAACCGTATTAAATGGGCGGATGACGACTGTTTTTTTGCATGATCGGAATTTGCGGTTTTATTTGCGCAACGGTTTCTATCCCCGCACGCTCATAAAATCTTGTTCATATACAATCCCGTGACCGGCTTGGGGTAAAACCAGGTGGATTTTTGCGGCATCTTTTGTCCCGCGCCCGCGACCGCCGTGATCTGGCTGACTTTGGTGCCGTTCATCAAAAATCCCGCGTTGTATTTCCCGCTCTGTACGCCCGCGATGAGCTCCTCGGCGGATTTGGTGTAGTCGAGATTTTTTTGCGCCGCCATGTTCTCGCGATCGATGCCGACCGGCTCTAAAATGAGCTTGTGCAGCACCGAGACATCGAGCGTATCGAGCGGATCGGCTGAAAAAATCGGGGTTTTTATCGTTAACAAATGCCAATCGTCGCCGCCGGTATAAAACCCAAAGGCGTTTTGAGCGGCATATTCGGAAAGCGCGGCTTCGGCGCTCTCGGGATTCGGCAGCCGGGTGACGTTGAAGTCCTTTGACCAGAGCTTTAATAGGGCGGCGGGATCGAAATCCGGCAGCGAGTGCAGCAGCCGATGGATCGGCAGCACGGTCAGACCGGGGTCTTCGACGTCGCACAGCAGCATCATCACAAAATTCGCCGGGTGGCCGCCCTCGACCTTGACGCCGCTTTCACGCAGATATCGGCGGAAGTTGAGCGCGGTCTCGTAGCGGTGGTGTCCGTCGGCGATGAAGAGCTTTTTATCGGAAAACAGATTGCAGATCGGGAGATATTGCCCGCTGTCGGAAATGACCCAGAAGCGGTGCAGGTCGCCCTCGGCATAAAATTCCGCTTCGGGTTTTTCGGCGAGCAGGCGCTTGGTGTGCGCGGCAAGTTCGCGGGTTTTGTCCTCGAACAGCGCGTAGACGGGTGAAAAACTGCAGCCGGTGGTTTTCAGCAGTTCAAAGCGGTCGGCCTTGGGGCCGGAGAGGGTGTTTTCGTGGGGGATGATGATCCCTTCGCCGTGTTCGGCAAGCCCCACGCGCGCCACATAGCCGCCGATGCGCTTTTTCACGCCTTTTGATTCGTATGTACGCTCGTAGTAATACAGGCACGGGTTTTTTTCTTGAAAAAGCACGCCGTCCGCAAGCATTTGATTCAGCGTTGACTTCGCAGCCGAATACTGATCCCCGCCGACCGGCAGTTCCAAAACGATGGCATTGTTCGGATTTGCCCCGGCCAGTTCGGCACGACGGGTTTCACTGACCGCATCGTACGGCGGGCAGACCAGCGTACCGGGTTCGCCTGCTCTCGCAAAATCATATCTGAGCGCATTAAAAGGGATTATTTTTGCCATATCCGCACCTCCGAAAATATGCTGTATTATATCACAGAAAACACAGGAAAAGCAAATCGGGGTTTTACGGGATATATGTGGCAAAGGAGATTGGTATTATATGCAGCGGGTTATTGGAAATGTAACCGAAATGTAACTGCTTTGCGCTATAATGGAATCAATCTGTTGGGATGAACAGATTTTACTACATAGGGAAAAGGTGACGTTTCTTATGGGAAAACATATCAAATTCCGTCTCTTTTTAGTCGTGATGTTCGTCTTCATCGGCGCCGTTATTTTTATCAGCGAGCCGTTTACGAGCAATACGCTGACACCTGTTATACAAGGGAATGCCGTGAGCGCAGTCGTGGACAACGCCGTCTCGATCGTTGAGGAGGAAGTGGCAAAAGGCATCCCCGCCGCTTCAACCGCCGGAACCAAAACCGTATTGTTCGCAATCGCGGTGACGGTGATCAATATCGCGGGCGCCATCGCCATTGTCATTATGACCAGCAGGGATACCGTGCAGGTGTAAGGGCGAACAAAAACATAAAAAACGAAGGACGGCGCGAACCGTCCTTTTTTATTTCAAACCGTCTTTGCGGATGGTCATGATGTGTTCGGGTTCGTTGTCTAATCCTCCTTTTTCAACAGGTCCGCGAGCTTGTCCATCGCGTCCGTGAGAATTTGGCCGGTCGAGAGGCCGCCGGTGCCTGCGATGAGGTTGTCGCATTTGTTGACCGGCAGCAAAATACGCACCGCGTCGGCCTGTCCGACCGCGACCGCCATGGCGGGCGTGATTTCGCCGAACAGGGCGTCGGCGATCACAACGCCGATCGGTCCGATGATGACGTCGGATTTTTTGCAAGCGACGATCACGGCGTTTTCGCCGGTCGCTCCGATTTTCGCGCCGCATTTGAGCATCATGGCGGTGGCGGCGCCGTTGGTGCCGACGGCGGTCAGGGGCAGGTCGGGGTATTTTTCGGCAATCGCCTTAACCAGTTGGCCTCCGAGCTTGCCGCCGTGCCCGTCGATGACGGTGATTCGAAACGTCATAATGATCCCTTTCATTTACTTCCCGCGCTACGTGCCGTGGCGCTCCGCTGCGCCCTGCGGCGCTCGATGCGTTTTCGGTTCATCGCCTCATAGCATTCATCCCGCAGCTTTTCGGCGCGGTCACGCTTTTTGAGCGTCAAATCCGGCTCGATCGGGTTTAGGATGTGCAGCCGGAGGCAGCGCTTGCGCTTATACCAGGCGAAAAATCCGCGCGGCCGTTCGAGCGTGATGACCATCGGCACGACGGGGGCGCCGCTGTCGGCGGCGATGCGGAACGCGCCCGGGCGGAACGGCCGGAGCGTATGGCAATAGGGCTTCAAAACGGCCTCGGGGTAGACATTGACATAATTCCCGCGGGAGAGCGCCGTTTTCGCAGCCCGCATGAGATCGCTGACCTGATGCGGGTTCTTCGAAATCGGGACGCCGCCGAGCAGGCGGATCAGGCGCCGGGCGAACGGGATTTTGAAATTGGTGTCCAATGTGACGAAATAGCCGCGCAGATGCCACAGCGCGATGTAGACCATCGTGCAGTCGAACGGGTTGATGTGGTTGCAGACCGTGACCGCGCCGCGCCCTTTGAGCGCTTTCAGATTTTTACGGCCGCAGACCCGAAAACCGAAAACGATGTGGTTGAATAAAAAAAACAGCGGCACGATGACGATTTTGATTAAAACTGAAATCGCCGTCTGCCACCGGCGGTCGCGCAGATAATCGAAATCGGGGCCGATCGTGAACGGACAGGTCTCGCGGAAATGCAGAACATGCTCGTCTTCTTCGGGTTTTCGAACGGTGGGATCGTTCATTTCGCCCCCGCCTCCCTGACCGGCACGGCCTCTCTCGCCGCGTCCTCAATGGCCTGATAAAACATCTTTTCGGCTTCGAGGACGCAGGCCTCGAGGTTATATTTTTCCCCCATGGCGGCATATTGCGCGCTCATCTCCCGGCGCTCGGACGGGTGTTCGTACCAATAGTCGATTTTATCCGAGAGGTCCTTGGGGTCATCGGCGATGAACAGCGAGCGCCCGTCAAGCGCAAATTGGGGCGTCGCGCTCTTTTCGCTGTTTGCGATGACCGGGACAAGTCCGCCCGCGAAGGCCTCCATGCACGACATCGCCTCGATTTCGGCGCTTGCCGCATGGACATAGAGATCGCTCATGGCGATGACGTCGAGCAGTTCGGATTTTTTATAAAAATCAAAGATCGGGGGGTGGGGCAGGGAAGCGCTCAATTTTTCGAGTTTTTCCCGCTTGGGGCCTTGGCCGGCGAAAATCAATTGGATCCGGTCGGCATAACGGTTCATTTTGACGGCTTTGATGATCAGCTCCTGCCGCTTTTCGCGCGAAAAACGGCCCACCGACAAAATGACGAATTTATCCCGAAGGGCGGGCGGTTTTTCCTTTTTGCGCAGCCCGATGAAGTCGGGGTCGATGCCGTTTGAGATGACATGCAGATGAGAGCGATATCCGGTTTTGCGCAGCTCGTTTGCGATAAATTCACTGGGGCAGTGGATGTGGCCGCAATATTGATAAATATAGTGGTTGAACCACAGATAAATCAGTTTGTTGATGCTATTGAACTTGTCGAGATAGATCGAGGAGGTGACGTTTTCGGGCTGGCAGTGGAACGCGGCGGTGTAGGGCACCCCGAGCCGCCTTGCGATCAGAATGCCGTGGTGCGAGAGCGTAAACGGCACGAGAAAATGCACCACGTCGGCCCAGCAAATCGCACGCTCCAACACCTCCCCGTCGGGTCGGGCAAAGGTCATGCCCTGCTTGGCGACGAGCCGGTCGAAAAACGGTATATATTGCTTCGGGACGCTGTAGGAATCCGCATAAAGATCGGGGTCTCGGGAGCTTCCGGTGCTGACGATCCGGATCTCATGCCCGTGGTCGCCGAGCACTTTCGCAAAGCGCCTTGCAGAGATGGTCATGCCGTTGTTGGCCTCGTAAAATTGGTCAATCACAAGCAGGATTTTCATCCGTTTCCCTCCTCTCGATTCCATCGGTTCCATGTTACCATGCCGGGCTCAAAATGGCAAGTTTTTCGGCGGCGATACGATTGATACGAAAAAAAAGGGGATTTTATGCCTTGGGCCCGGCGATCCGGTCGAACCGGCGATTGCGGAAATACAGGCACAGATCCGCCGATACCATCATGAGGTTGAGCGCATAAAACCAGAAGACATAGGTGACGCTGCCCGCGAGCAGTTTCCAGATGACGCCGCAGAGATAACCCGCAAGGATGAAACTCAAAAAGACGGGACTTTTGCCCTTTGCGGTGCGGCAGCGCCACGATTTTACAATCGAGACCGGCCACGAGACCCCGAAACAGAGCACCATGATCAACTCAAAGATTTCCGGCAATGAAACAACCTCTTTCCGCGATTTGTTTTAACCGATAAAAAACGCCAGGTCAAATGCCTTTTTGCCGTTTCCGGCCGTTCCGCGAAAATACAGGCGGTCGGGCTCGCGGTGCGCCGAGAGTAAAAACGCATCGCCGCGCCGCAGTTCGTTATAAAAAGTGATCTCAAGCCGCCGCAGGGTTTTCGCGCGTTCTTCGTCGGTCATCGCGTCGAAAGCGAAATCGGCGTAGCGGGCGTTGTTGAGATGCCCGAGCGCGTCGACCTGACTGTTTCGCACGGCGAAGGTCTCGGCCGGACTGTATGCGTCGGCAACAGCGGCAAAGGGTTTGGCGTCGGATATTAAAAAATCGGTGCGCTCCGAGAGCGCGCCGGGCAACGCATAGCGGCGGACGATGCTGCGGGTGTCCATGTCGAGCATCACGGAAAAGGTCGACACGCCGATCAAACGCTTTCCGCTCTCATCATAAAAAGCGGTTTCGCGTCGGTAATAGGGGCCTTTTTTTCCGGAGTGCCAAGTGCGTCCGACCAACGGGATGCAGGTTTTGATCGGCTCGTCGAACACGGCCGTATAGCCGATCAACACCCAACCGAGATTGTCTTTCAACAGATCATGGGTGCCCATATTGAATTTTTGCAGGTGGCGCTCGACCACCTGCTGGGTCAGGTCGGGACAGACCGAGGGCTTTAAATTTCCGTTTTCGTCGAAATCGTCCCCGACCAAGTACAGGTCGTAAGCAATGTCTTGTTCGCGCATTTTGAATCCTTTTCATTGAAATTCTATCAGTATAAAACGGATGAAAAGTCGTGAGGGGTCGGCAGTCCTTTACGTCGTCCCCCGAAATCCTTTTCCCACGATCTCGCTGGAGTTCATAATCATCATAAAGGTCTCGGGGTGATTGGTCTTGAGATACCGGCGAAGCTGCAACGCCTGATAACGCCACATGACCGCGACGACGAGATATTTTTTTTGGTTGGTATACGCACCTTTGGCCTCGATGATGGTGGCGCTGCGGCCGATGACGGTTGTGATGAATTCCGCGATCGCCTCGGGTTCGTCCGTGATGATCTGAAAACATTTGCACTGATTGATGCTCTCGATCACGCCGTCAACGACGAGCGATTTCATCAAAAGGCCGAGGATGGCGAACAGGCCGATCTTGATACCGAACAAAAACGAGCCGAGTGTGATGATCGTGTCGCTGACAAACAGCGCCGCACCGATGTTGAGCGAGCTGTATTTGCGCAGGATCATGGCGATGATGTCGGTGCCGCCGGTGCTGCCGTTGCGGTTGAACAGCATCGCCGTGCCCATGGCCGGGACGCCGACCGCGAAAAACAACTCTAAAAACGGCTGATCGGTCAGCGGACCCGAGAGCGGAATCAGTTTTTCAAACAACACCAACGCCGCCGAGAAGACCACGGTGCCCAATACGGTTTTGGCACCGCAGTCACGGCCGAGAAAAATGAAGCCCGCCAGCAGCAAAACGATGTTGATGAGCGTCGTGATGACTGCGGCCGAGGAGAGGTGAAAGTAGTTGCTCAGAATGATCGAGAGGCCGCTGACGCCGCCGATTGAAAAATTATTGGGGAATTTGAAGAAGTAGATTCCGATGGCCATGAGCAGCGCGCCCACAGTGCAAATCAGATAATCGGCGACGGTCTCTTTTGAAATATTGAACTTCATTTATTTACTCATCCTTTTGTGCGCAGACGATATTTCTCACAAAACAAGTATAACATTTCGTATGCCGAAAAACAATATCGCCCGTATTCCATGTAAATTTCTCAAAGATGATTGTAACGATTTTCAAAATAAAGCCATCTTATGGGTGAAACGCGCCGATAAGGCGCAAAAGAGGGAGATGGGTTTGAAGGTGAATCTCTTCAAACGTATCGCGAAAGGAAGGTATTTATGATTAAAAAATCCATGGCGGGCGTCTTTTTATGCCTGCTGATGACAGCGCTTTTGGTGTTTCACACGGGCTGTAGTTTCAGCGTGGGCGCCGCCGATCTGATGGAGGGCGTGAACGCGAAGACCGTGACGGGAAAAGCGGCTGACGATGTGTTTATCTCATCCTCGGCGAACTTCGCCGCGGAGCTGTTTAAAAAGACCGTGACACAGGGCGAAAACTCGCTGATCTCACCGCTGTCGGTGATGCTCGCGCTGGCCATGACTGCCAACGGCGCGGACGCGCAGACCAAGGCCGAGATGGAGGCCGTGCTCGGCGGCGGTATGACGGTTGGGGACTTGAACGAATATCTGTATACCTATGTCAAGAACCTGCCGACGGACGACGCTTATCAGCTCGAAATCGCCAATTCCATCTGGATCAAAGACGACGACTCTTTTGCCGCCGACCCCGACTTTTTGCAGACCAACGCGGATTTTTACGGCGCGGCGGCTTACAAAGCGCCGTTTGACGAGCAGACACTGGCCGACATCAACAACTGGGTCAAGGACAACACCGACGGGATGATCGATAAGATTCTCGACCAAATCGATCCCGATATGGTCATATACTTGATCAACGCGGTGCTGTTCGACGCCGAGTGGAAGTCACAATACGACACAGGCGATGTCACGGAGGGCACTTTTAACGCCTATGACGGCGCGCAAGAAACCGTAAATATGATGCACTCGACCGAATATTCGTATCTCGAGGACGGAAATGCCACGGGTTTTGTCAAGAATTACGCGGACGGCAAATACAGTTTTGCCGCGTTACTGCCCAACGACGGCGTTTCGATCGATGAATACATCTCCTCGCTGACCGGGGAGGGGCTGATCGCGACCCTGAAACACGCGCAGGAGTCGAGCGTGCAGGCGCAACTGCCGAAATTCACCTATGAATACAAAATCAAGATGAACGACGCGCTCACGGCGCTCGGGATGCCGACCGCGTTTACCACAGGCGCCGACTTCACGAAGATGTCGACACTGCCCGCAGGCGAGCTCGCGATCGGTGAAGTCGTGCACAAGACCTATATCGAGGTCACCGAGATCGGCACCAGAGCCGGCGCGGTCACCGAGGTCGGAATGAATTTGACTTCGATGCCGATGTTCGACCACGTGATCACGCTCGACCGCCCGTTTGTCTATGTCATCGTCGACAACGCGACCCATTTGCCGATCTTCATCGGCACGGTGCTGAGCGCCGCCTGAGACGGAATGCCGCCCGATCGGCGGCGGACCGTTTTCATATACAGATCCGCCCTTGAAGCAATTCGGGGGCGGATTTCTTTTTGCCCGAAATTGCTATTTTTATAAAAACGATGTAAGATGGCCATATCAAACGGCGTTTTCAAATAAAAACGGCTGCGAAAAAATTTTGCAAAATCTTTTAAAAACCCCTTGACTGCGCCGTTGCGTCGTGGTTTATCATGATATTATCACATATGATTGGAGCTGGTGGCAATGGGCGCACTGATTAAAATCCGCGAGGTGTCGTTGAAGTATGATATCTCCGCGAGGGCTTTGAAGTACTATGAGGACATGGGGTTGATTCAAAGCGTAAAAAGCGGCGATTACGCGTACAGGATGTATGACGACGCCAATATCAAGAGGTTGGAACAGATTTTAATCCTGCGCAAACTGAACATCAGCATCAAAGACATCCGGCGCATTTTTGATACGGCCGGTTCTGAGGTCGTCTTGGAAGTGTTGGGCAAAAAAGTAGAGGATATCGACGAGGAGGTCGCGCTCTTGCGCGAACTCAAAGAGATCGTGCTGGATTTCATCCGTCAAATCGAGCGAGCCGATTTCGGCAGGGAATCCGATGTCAAACTGCTCTATGAAAAAGCGAAGGAAATCGAGACGCAGCTCGTCAATGTGGATTACGACGGCAACCCCTCCCCCGCGCACCGGCTGTTTGAGGTGGCGGACAAACTGGAGCAAAAAGCCGTATCCAGATTGCAGATACCCGACAATGTTTTGAAGCGGATGCTGGAAAACGTCTATTTCATCTGGGGAAACGGAGCGAACGTGGCCGATGAGCTCGGCAAAAAATACGGGATTCACGTATATCACACTTGCGAATATCGGCAAAAACATTTCCAAAATGCCGACCCTCAATATCAACCGGGATTATGCCGTTTTGTGGAAAACAACCCGGATTTTTTTTCGTTGGATCCCAAAGACGCCATGCGATGGGAAGATGGAATCGTACATGACTTCACGCCGATGGTGATCATGGATTTAATTCAGCTTGCCGCGACTCATGAAAAAATCATCTGTGAAAACGATATCGACATCGACAGCATCATCCGATTTGTGACGCGTGCGGTTCGGATTTCTGACAGGACGCCGCGCGATGATTTTTTTAACGGGTTTGAAAACAATATCCGCCGTCGTGATATTTCCGAGGATGAAAAGGAAAGGTTGATTCGCTCCATAAGGCCGGCGTTTTGGGAGGTCAAAGGTAAAAATCCCAACGAAACTACACAATACGGGATTCAGGAAATCATCCGGGATGACAATTTGACCGTCGCGCAAATAGCGGATATGGTTGCGGACCATTTCGGATTGTCACATGCCTGATAAAATTTCTTTTTCAACATCGGCGGAAATTGGGTTCAACCCCGCCTCCGGCGCAGCCGGAGGCGGGTCTTTTTATTTGCCGCCGCCTGTCGTGCGATGCTTTCGCGTTTTTATTTGACAAGCAGCCGCTTTTCGTTGTAATATAAAATATTAAAAGTCGGAGGAGATGTTATGGGCGCAGGCAAAGAGCTTTGGGACAAGACCATAGGACGGCAGCTGGACGAATTGGCGCTAAACTACCCCGACAACGACGCGGTGGTCTATAACGACGTACCCTATCGCAGAACGTGGAAGGAATTCAACAACGAGTGCAATCTCATCGCGCGCGGGCTGCTCGAGCTCGGCGTCGGCAAGGGCGACCACGTCGCGATTTGGGCGACCAATGTCCCCGAATGGCTGCTGACATTTTATGCGACCATTAAAATCGGCGCGGTGCTGGTCACGGTCAACACCGCCTATAAAGTATTTGAGTTGGAATACCTGTTACGCCAGTCCGATTCCAAGGTGCTGGTGATGATCGACGGCTGGAAATCCAACAGCTATGTCGATATCATCAACGAGCTCTGCCCCACACTGAAAACGCAAAATCCCGAGCGTTTAAAACTCCCGATGCTGCCGTGCCTGAATAACATCCTCTATGTCGGCGAAAAGACCCCGGCGGGGATGCTGAATTTCAACTGTTTATACGAGCGGGCTTCCGAAACCCCGCCCGAGATGCTCTCGGCGCTCGCCGAGCAATTGAGCGCCGACGAAGTCATCAATATGCAATATACCAGCGGCACGACCGGCTTCCCCAAGGGCGTGATGCTGACGCACAAGAACATCCTGAACAACGGCCGGTTCATCGGCGACAACATGAAATTCACCGAGCGCGACCGGCTGTGCATCTGCGTGCCGCTGTTCCACTGCTTCGGCATGGTGCTGGCGATGATGGCCTGCATCTCCCACGCGGCGGCGATGGTGCCGGTCGATATTTTCAACGCCGAAAAGGTTCTGCGCACCCTCGACAGCCAAAAATGCACCGCCGTCCACGGCGTTCCGACGATGTTCATCGCGATGCTCGAACATCCCGATTTCGCAAAATTCGACCTTTCGAACCTGCGCACCGGCATCATGGCCGGGTCTCCGTGCCCGGTCAAGACCATGAGGGACGTGATCGACAAGATGGGCATGCGCGACGTCACGATCGTCTTCGGCCAAACCGAATCCAGCCCCGGCTGTACCATGTCGTCGGCGGACGACACGATCGCGCACAAGGTCGCCACCGTGGGCCGCGACCTGCCCGGCTGCGAAAATAAAATCGTCGATCCCGAGACCGGGAAAACCCTCGGCTTCGACCAACCCGGCGAATTTTGCACACGCGGTTATCATATTATGCAGGGCTACTACAAGATGCCCGAGGCCACCCGTCAGGCCATCGACAAGGAGGGCTGGCTGCATACCGGCGACCTCGCGACCGTCGACGAGGACGGATATTATAAGATCACGGGCCGCCTGAAGGACATGATCATCCGGGGCGGCGAAAACATCTATCCCAAGGAAATCGAGGACTTTTTATACCACCTGCCCGAGGTGCGTGACGTGCAGGTGGTCGGCATCCCGAGCAAGAAATACGGCGAGGAGATCATGGCCTTCGTCATTTTGAAGGAGGGAAAAACCCTCACCGAGGAAGACGTCAAAAATGCCGTCGCAAAGAGCATGGCGCGCCATAAGACCCCGGCGCACGTCGTCTTTGTCAAGGAATTCCCGATGACGGCGAGCGGCAAGATCCAAAAATTTAAGCTGCGCGAGACGGCGATTAAAATCTATCACCTCGAGGATGCCGCGGGCATCGAGACCGCCTGATAAAAACAGTAGGGAATGGTCTTGACCATTCCGCAAAACGGCGTTGAAAATAAATTTTAAATCCGGGAAAGGATGATCGAAATTATGAAGCTATCATTCACCACCGCCGGCTGTCCCGGCTGGACATTTGACGAAATTTTTGCGGTCGCAAAGGACTTGGGCATTCAGGGCATCGAAATCAGGGGGCTGGGCGATGTGATTTTTGCGCCCGACATCCCGATTTTTGCGCCGGATGAACTCGAAAACACCAAAAAGCGTATGCAAGAAGCCAAAATGGAGTTTCCCGTGCTGGATTCGACGGCGGCGTTAGGCGTCGCCGATATCGCGCAGGCGGCGATGATCGAAGCCGAGGCCTATATCGATCTTGCGGCAAAACTGGGTACAAAATACATCCGCGTGATGGTCAGCCCCAAGGCCGAGCCGACCCGCGCCGATTTGGATTTATGCGAAAGGCAATACCGTGAGTTGTGCGCGTACGGCGCCGCGAAAAACGTGTCTGTGCTGATGGAGACCAACGGCGTCTTCGGCGACTCCAAGCTGCTGGCGAAGTTTTTGGCAAAAGTCAATCACGCCGGCAGCGGGGTTTTATGGGACATCCACCACCCCTATCGCTTTTTCGGCGAGACGCCCGAACAGACGATTGAAAACCTCGGCAAATACATCCGCCACACGCATATCAAGGATTCGGTGATGGCGGACGGCGCAATCGTCTATAAGATGATGGGCTACGGCGATGTGCCGATCACCGGCGCGGTGGCAGCGCTCAGAAAAATCGGCTACGGGGGCTACATCTCGTTAGAGTGGCTCAAGCGTTATAATCCCTATTTGCAAGAACCGGGTATCGTTTTTGCCCACTTCGCAAGTTACATGAACTATATTTTCGAGGAAGTATGATCGAAATCAAACCGCTGGCCGGCGTCCCGATTGAGGCGATCACGGATGCTTTTAACGCCGCGTTTTTCGACCACGAACTGACATTCACCGCGACGCCCGCCTATTTACGCGAGCGGTTCGCGGCCTCCGGCGTACGCTATGATCTCTCCTACGGCGCATATGACGGCAATCGTCTGGTCGGTTTTATGATCAACTGCGCGGACGACTACGGCGGCATGAGCGCGGCTTTTGACGCGGCGACCGGCATTATTCCGGAATATCGCGGGCGGGGACTGATCTATCAAATCGCCAACGCTGTCATGGCAGAACTGACCGAGAACGACATTCGTAAATATGCGCTCGAGGTGCTTCAGACCGATGAACGCGCAATCCATATCTACGAAAAACTGGGCTTAAAAATCACGCGCAACTTCTTCAGCTATACCGGTACGCCCAAGCTGCGCGACGACGCAAAACACGGGGTTATGGTGGTTCCGATCGCCGACTTTAAAAATGAGCTTGCCGAGTTTCCTTGCGACCGGCTGCCCTCGTGGGAAAACAGCGACGCGGCGATTTTTCGCAATGCCGCCAATGTCGAGGCCGCTTATATTTCCGAAAAAAGCGTCGGAGAAGACGGTGGCGCGGCGCGCGGTGCGATCGCAGCGTATGCCGTCTTTCACCGCACAAAAGGGCTGATCCACCAACTGCGGGTGCAGCCCGAATATCGCCGAAAGGGTCTTGCCACAACACTGGTCAAATATGTTTGGGAGCACTCCGGAAAGGTCACGGTCAACAATATCGACCAGGACGACGAGATCGCAGCGGCGTTTTGGAGCGCAAGCGGATTGCGGCTGTATGCCCGGCAGTATATGATGGAAAAGATGATCTGAGATGGAAAAATTGCCGACTGTCATCATCATTCCCGCCTATGACCCGCCCGCCGTCTTTCACGATCTGGTCAGACGGCTGACGGCCAGAGACGGGTATTTGGTCGTGGTTGTCGACGACGGCAGCCATGCGGATTATCAGGCGGAGTTTAAGCGGCTCCCGAAAACGGCGGTCGTTTTGAGGCACGAAAAAAACAGGGGGAAAGGCGCAGCGTTAAAGACGGCGCTGCGCTACATCATCGACAAAAAAATCATATGCGCGGGCTGCGTGACCGCCGACGCCGACGAAAAGCACCGGCTCGAGGACATCCTCCGGGTGGCCAAGGCGTTGCGTAAAAACGGGGATAAAATTGTCCTCGGACGCCGGACATTCAACAAGCGGGTGCCCGGGCTGATTCGGTTCGGCAACGCCATAACCCGTTGGGTTTTCCGCGCAAAAACCGGCGTGAGGGTCTCGGATACCCAGACGGGCCTGCGGGGTTTTCCGCGCAAATACCTTGAAGCCCTCGCCGAGATCGAGGGCATGCGGTACGAATATGAGACCAACGTGCTGCTGTGGGCCTGCGAGCAAAAGATCCCGTTCGCCGAGGTGCCGACCGAAGTCGATTACACCGGGCGCAAGACCTTTATCCACTTCCACCCGGTCCGCGACTCGATTCTGATCTACGCCAAATTGTTAAAGTTCACGACGGTCTCGTTCACGGCGTTTTTGCTGGACTACGGGTTGGTCCTGTGGTTTCGCGCGCTCACGGGCGGCTGGCCGGAGCGCGTTTCGCTGATTTTCACTGTCGTCGCCGCCCGCGCCTGCAGTTCGACCTACAGCTTCACGTTGAACCGGTTTATGGTGTTTCGGAGCAAGGGCGACGTCTTGATGCGCGCGGTGCAGTTTTATTTGCTCGCGGGAATTTTGATGGCGGCGAGTTACTTGCTGCTCGACCTGACGACCATCATCATGCCCGGACCGCTCTGGATCGCCAAACCGGTCACGGATGCGATTTTGTTTTTCGTCAACTATTTTGTGCAGAATAAAGTGATTTTTAAAAAGAAAAAGCGCGGTGCGGAGGGACGAAAAGGCAATGGCTGAAAAAAATGAGGTGATCCAAATCGAGATCACCGACCTGACCGAGGAGGGGTACGGCGTCGGCAGACACGGCGGGATGGCGGTTTTCGTGCCGAACGCGATCCCGGGCGACACGGCGGAAGTGAAGCTGATCAAGATCGCCAAAAATTACGCGGTCGGACGGCTCGAAAAATTGACCGCGCCGTCGAAAGACCGCATCCAGAGCGACTGCCCGGTGTTCGGGCGGTGCGGCGGCTGTTCGCTGCGCAATATGACCTACGAAGCCGAGTTGCGATACAAGCAAAACAAGGTGTTGCAAAACCTCATCCGGCTGGGCGGATTTGATCCGGACAAATTCGTTTTCGAGTCGATTATTTCCAAAAATCCAAACCGTTATCGCAACAAGGCGCAGTTTCCGGTGTGCAAAACGGGCGGCAAGGTCGCGGCGGGGCTGTTTTCCAAGCACAGCCACACGGTGGTTCCGGTTGATGATTGTCTGTTACAACCGGAAAATTTTTCGCGGATTACCGCCGAGATCTGCGCGTTCTGCGCTAAAAACGGGATCGAGCCGTATGACGAGACGGCGAAAAAGGGCTATCTGAGGCACATCTATCTGCGCGGGACGGCGGACGGGGGCGTCGGGGTCTGTCTGGTGGTCAACGGCAACTTTTTGCAAAACTCCCGCGCACTGGTCGCCAAGCTGACCGGAAAGTTCCCGCAGGTCAAGAGCGTCTGCCTCAATATCAATAAAGCCGATACCAATGTGATTTTAGGGAAAGAAACCCAAACGCTTTGGGGCGAACCGGCGCTGACCGATACGCTGTGCGGGTTGGAATTCGACGTCTCGCCGCAGTCGTTTTATCAGGTCAACCGCGAGGCGGCGCAGGCGCTGTATCAAAAGGCGGCGGAGTACGCCGGGCTGACAGGCGAGGAGACGGTGCTGGACTTATATTGCGGGACCGGCACGATCGGACTCTCGATGGCGAAGGACGCGGCAAAAGTTATCGGGATCGAGATTGTGCCCGAGGCGGTCGAAAACGCGCGCAGAAACGCGGAAAAGAACCATATCACCAACGCGGAGTTCTTCCTCGCCGATGTTGATAACTTTGGCGATACCGACACGGATTCAATGAAAAGCATGGATGTTGTCAAGGCCGGCGATGCCGATACAAATGCGATAAAAGAAACCGAAACTGTCAAAATCGGCGATGCCGACACGGATGCGATGAACGGCGCCGAAGTTGTCAATACCGGCGGCGGGGACGCGGACTCAATAAATACCGTTCGCGCAATTAAAAGCGCCCACGGGAACGATGATTCGATGTTCGCAGGGGTCGACCTCAAGCCCGATGTGGTCATCACCGACCCGCCGAGAAAGGGCTGCGGCAAGGCGACGTTGGAAACAATTTGTCGGTTCGCGTCAAAACGCATCGTGATGGTCAGTTGCGACAGCGCGACGCTGGCCCGCGACCTGAAGTTTTTGTCCGAAAACGGGTATACGCTTCAAAAAGCGGTTCCGGTCGACATGTTCCCGCGGACGATGCACGTTGAGACGGTAGTATTGATGTCAAGGGT
>CAZPLU010000016.1:0-55644 GCA_964587625.1 uncultured Eubacteriales bacterium | reverse complement strand
AAATAAAGGATCGTATCATGCAGCAAAAAACCAACCGCGCCATCGCCGAAAACCGCAAGGCCTATCACGACTACTTCGTCCTCGAAAAATACGAGGCCGGAATTTCGCTTGCCGGCACCGAGGTCAAATCGGTGCGCGCGGGCAACGTCAACCTCAAAGACGCCTGGTGTGATGTCGATAAGGGTGTTTTATTGTTGAAAGGGGTTCACATCAGCCCCTACGAACAGGGCAACATTTTCAATCGGGACCCGCGTCGCGACCGCCCGCTGCTGATGCATAAAAACGAGATCATGAAACTCTACGGGCAAATCAAGCAGGAGGGCCTGACCTTGATCCCGCTGTCCTTGTATTTTAAAAACGGCCGTATCAAAGCCGAAATCGGGCTTTGCAAGGGTAAAAAACTGCACGACAAGCGCGATACCGAGGCCAGAAGATCGGCCGACCGCGACATCAAGCGGGAATTGAAGGAGCGTTATTGACTTGATTCACGAAACCGTCAAACTCAGAGAATTTTATCCGGCCCTGTCCGCCGAGGGCGGCGAGCCGACGCTGGAGGTCTATTGCCGCGGCGTCTCCCGCGAGATCGACTTGGAACGCCGCTTCCCGGCAATGTTGATCTGCCCGGGCGGCGGTTACGGATTTGTCTCCGACCGCGAGGCCGAGCCGGTTGCGCTCGACTATTTGGGCGCGGGCTTCAACGCCTTTGTGCTGACCTATTCGGTCGCGCCCGCGCGTTATCCGTCGGCTTTGCTGCAGGCGGCGGCGGCGATGGATCATATCCGCAAAAACGCCGACAAATACCACGTCGACCCGGATAAAATCGCGGTCTGCGGTTTTTCGGCGGGCGGCCATCTGGCGGGTTCGCTGGCCTGTTTTTGGCATGAGGCATTCCTCGCCGAGACGTTAAAAACCGCCTCCGAAAATCTACGCCCGAACGCTGCGATTTTATGTTATCCGGTTATCACGGGCGGCGAAAAAACCCATGGGGGCAGTTTCAACAACCTTTGCGGCGGCGACGCGGCGCTCGTTCAAAAGATGTCGCTCGAGACGGCGGTGACGATTCATACGCCCCCGACATTTTTATGGCACACCGCCACCGACGGTTGCGTCCCTGTCGAAAATTCTCTGCTGATGGCGGCGGCGCTGCGCTCAAACGGAATTCCGTTTGAGCTGCATGTTTTTGCCGAGGGCAGCCACGGCCTTTCGACCTGCGCTTATCAAAGCGCGGGGACGAATTCTCCGAACATGATCAACCCCGAAGCCGCAAAGTGGTTCGGCTTATGTGTCGCATTTTTGAAAAAACAATTGGAATTGAAATTTTAAACCGATTGTGCTATACTGAAAATGGGAGGTGTCGAAATTATATGGAAGACGAAAATAAGATCATCTGTACCAATACCTTTATCGTGCAAGTGCGTTACCGCCGCAACGGCACTTGGCAGGGCTCGGTCTCTTGGATGAACGGCAATAAAAAGACCGAATTTCGCAGCGTTTTGGAACTTTTGAGATTGATGGAAGACACCATGGATCAAAACGGAACCTGTCCCGACGAATCCAAAAGCGAATGAGCGTTCGAGACGAAGAAACGGCATCTTTTTTTGATGTCGTTTTGTTGTTTTGTCTTTTTCCAAATGTGAAGCCGCCGCCGTTTATTCTCCCATTGGCTATCAGGCGGCTTTCCGCTATTGATACAGGTGCCGCGCCCTAATAAAATGGCGATCCCATCCGGTCGTTTATAACCGTTTGGATCGCCTAAATAAAAGAAGTGAAAAATGAGGAAAATTTAAACAGAAAGGAAATTGGTTCAAGCGATCGGTACATATCGCCCGTTCCGTTGTATATCGTATCCGACAGATGTTATGAGATTGTGAGAAAAGGCGTAGTATTTTGTGGAGAAGCTAAAACGATTTTATATTGAAATCACAAATATCTGCAATCTCCGTTGCAGCTTTTGCCCGCCCTGTCCGCGCGAAAAGCGCTTGATGACGGCGCGGGAATTTGAGCGTATTTTAAAACAGGTCAAACCGACCGGCGCGCAGGTCTATCTTTACGTCAAGGGCGAACCGCTGCTGCACCCCGCCCTCGGCGCGTTTTTGGCGCTGGCACATCAATATGAAATCGCAGTCAATCTGACCACCAACGGCACGCTGCTCGGACAACATCACGCGCTGCTGCTTGCCGCCCCCGCCCTGCGGCAGGTCAATATCTCGCTGCACGCGCAGGAAAACGGATATGATCCCGCCTATCTCGAAGAGGCGGCGCGGTTTGGGCTGGACGCGGCGGAGCAAGGCCGCCCGATCGTGTCTTATCGTTTTTGGAACGGAGAGCACGGCAAAGGGATGGATCAAAATTCGCTGGCCGCGTTGAATGTGATTGCGGATTATTTCGGACAAACCGTGGAAAACCCGAAAAGGGGGCGCGGGGCGGCGAAATTTGCGAAAAACGTTTATGTTGCGTTTGAGGAACAATTCGAATGGCCGTCGCCGGACGCGCCGGAGATCGCAAAGCGCGGAAAATGCCTCGGCGGGCGGAAAATGCTCGGGATCTTATGCGACGGCACGGCGGTGCCGTGCTGTTTGGACGGGGACGGCGTGATCGCGTTGGGGAATATTTTCGAAACCGATCTCGAAACAATCATGTCCTCGCCGCGTTACAAAGCGCTGGTTATGGGCTTTCGCGGCGGGAACATCTCGGAGCCGTTATGCAGACGCTGCCGGTATCGAGTAAGGTTTGATCAGTAAGGGCAATTCGCAATCCCCCGCAAAAACAAAATTCCCGAGCGTCCGGGTTGCGCGTTAAATTACCTCTCTTAACAAAACAAGCACCCGCCTTTTTATAAGACGGGTGATTTGCCATATGTTTGTGATCGAAAAACTACTCCATCGCCGCGTCGCGCATGGCGAGGAAATTTTCCATCGGCAAAAAGTCCGGCGTGCTGTTGCCCGTCCCGAGCGCGTAGCCCGTCGGCGCGGCTTCCAGCATCGCCTTGCTGCGCTTGTATATCTGTTCGGGCGCGCCGCGCACCAAAAAGTCCAGATCCATCCCGCCCAAAATCGCAATCCGGTCGTGATACCGCTTGTAAAACTCCTCGACCGGGATGATTTTGTCCTCATAACTATGCCGCGCGTCGACCTTGATGTCCTCGATCACGTCCTCGATGACCTCGAGCGGATTCCCGCACGAGTGCAATCCGACGGGAATGTTATGTCTGTGCGCGACTTCCACGATCTTTTTGTGCCAGGGGAAGACGTATTTGCGCATATCCGCCGGGGATAAAAAGGTCTGGGTGTTGAAGCCCCAGTCGTCGTTGTCCATGAACATACCCACCGTGTCAAAAGACGCGCAGATCTCGTAATATTTCACCAACCGGCTGCCGATGTGATTCACAATCTCCTGCAAGAGCGCGGGGTCGTCGAACAGCATCATGCAGATATTGTCGTACCCGATGATCGCGTTCATGTTTTCAAGCACGCCGCAAGGCCCGCGCGCGATCAGCTTCATGCCGTCCGGCATCCATTCTTTCGCTTTTGCGAGTAAGCCGTAATCATAATCCTCGGGGTTCGGCCATTTGTATCTTTCAAAACTCTCGCGATCCCTGATGATACCGTCGCGCATCGAAACGCTCTCGGCGTGCGCCCGCTCGATGGACGGGAACGCGAAATCGCCGCCGACCACGCTGGTATAATCATATCCGCCGGCTGCATACCCTTTGATCATCGTCTTCAATTCCTTTGCCGGATCGCCGTGATCGAGTTTTTCACCCGAAAAGAATTCGACCAGCCGGTCGCTGATGAACAGTTCGAAAAATACGGGGCGATCCGGTTTTTCGCGCCTCATCACTTTCTGCAGCTGGGAGAAATCGGGCTCGCGTGTTTTCATTTGCTCATTTCCTTTCAAGGTTTTGGTTGATGCCGACCGATTGTGTATCGATCTTTTTGATCGAAAACAGTATAGCACAACCCCTGCCTTCTTTCAATATCCGCCCGACATTTCGCAAACACGCACCGCGCATTTTTCCGCCGCCGCTTCGACAGTTTTTAAACGTTTTCGGTTCGGTTTGTTGAATCCACAGCCGTTTTTATGATATGATGAAATAAACCGCCCATAAACCGTTGAAACCGACGAAAAGGAGGATCGATATGAAAAAAACCGCAGTCGCGTTCTTTTTATTGTTTATCATCACGGCAGGCGGCGCATCCTGTTCCGCCAAACCGGCCGGACCGATGCCGTCCCAACCGATTTCAGTGACCCTGCCGCCAAATTCATCCGCTTTCGCTTCGAATCCGCCTGCCGAGACGGGGCAGCCCGCGTCGGCGCTTTCGCTTTCGGATTCTCCGCTCGTCAATTCGGCTCAGCAGCCGCCCGAAAAAAGTGTTTCGGTGTTTCGGTTGCCCAAAGCTGTCGCCGCGGGGGAAATCTCTGTGGAGGAGGCGATCGCGCAAAGGCGTTCCGTCAGGGAATACAGCGGCGCTCCTCTCACGCTTAAAGACATCTCTCAGATGCTGTGGGCGGCGCAGGGCGTAACACAACCGCATCTTAAACTGCGTTCCGCTCCGTCCGCAGGCGCGCTGTATCCGCTCGAAGTATATCTGATCTGCGCAGACGGCGGGCCGATCCCCGCCGGGGTATACCATTATAATCCGAATGCGCACACCCTCGAGATTGTAATAAGCGGCAATGTGCTTGCGCAGTTACACAATGCCTGCCTTTCACAAGACGCGGCAAGCCCCCGCCGTGTTGTTCTTTTCCGCCGTTTACAGTCGGACCACCGAAAAATACGGATCAAGGGGCGAGACATATGTGCATATGGAGGCCGGACACGCCGCACAAAATGTCTGTCTGCAAGCCGCCGCCAGAGGTCTCGGCGCCGTGACGATCGGCGCATTTGACGACAGCGCCGCCAAGCGAATCCTCGATATGCCCGAAAACGAAACGCCTCTGTACTGCATACCTTTCGGCGGGGTGTGATTCAGGGAGTTTGAGATTTCAGTCAATACGGCGGATCGTTCATTCCTCTTTTTTATAAGAATAAATTTTACGGAGTAAAGCGCAAAAATAAATTTTAACGAAATAAAGAGTTGAAAATCCCCGTGAGATGTGGTAGAATATTTTTTGCTTCGGGTGTTTAGCTCAGTTGGTAGAGCATCCGCGTCACATGCGGGAGGTCGAGGGTTCGAGTCCCCCAACGCCCACCATGACAATTCAAAACGAACACCATATCTATGTATATGAATCTGCATTTATCTTGGTGATTCCGCTTTTTGCTAAAATACGGCCTCTTAGTGTTAGAGGCTGTATTTTATAATATTACTATAAATATTTCAAAAAACGCATGACAATTACTCATTTGAATGATATAATACAAACAGCCATGGGGATAAAAGCAAAAAATCACATAATACGAATAATACAAATGATAATTATCCGGCGTACGGACCCGGCGAAAACCGTTCTGCAAAGGCGGCAACCAAAAATTTTATCAACCCCAAGGCCTTCGAGGGCTGCCCGAGCGTCAAGGTGCATTACATAAAGTAAAACATTTAAAAGTGCTCAAATCGTTGGCGGCTTTTTTGATCACAACTTCGGACATGCTTTAAAGCATTCATAGAGAGGGAGCGTCTTATTTTATGACCCTTTTTCCCGCCTTTCCCAAAGAGACCGACCCCGAAACCGGCAGGACGCTGATTCGCCTGACCGACCACAGCGCCTTTTGCTATCCGCTCTATTATTTTATCCCGTCGGTCACCGACGACGGGCGTTTTGCCGTCTACCATGTCTGCGACAAAAACGAAGTGCAGCTGTGGGCGCTCGACCTCGCCGTCGGAACCCGCCGCCGATTGACCCGCGCGCAAAACAGCCCCGAGGACGCGCATTGGGTTCCGTGGTGCACCCCCTGCGGCAAGGGTGTGCTCGACCACCGCAGTGTACTAAACGCCAAAACCGGCAAAGTAATTTATTTTGACAACAACATCGCCAAAGAGATCGACATCGAGACCTTATCGGAGCGCGAACTGTTCGCACTGCCCGCCGACCGGTATCCGATCTCCCAGAGCTGCGTCACCCCCGACGGCAGGTGGTTCGTGTTCTCCCACATCGACCGGGAGTATTATAAAAACATCCCGTACCAAAACTGGGCGGACTATTTGCAATACCGATACCGGATTCAGGACTGCACCGTGCAGGCCTTTGATCTCGAAACCGGCGAGATGCGCGACGTTTTGATTTTGAACGCGATGCTGCACCACATCATCCCCTACGACGACACACATGTTTTGCTCAACTCGCCGCCGACCGAATCCGGCATCCTGTTCACGGATCTCGAGGGCCGCTGGTACACCCACCTGCGCACCAAGACCCGCGACGGCAGGACGGCCAACCACTGCGCGGCGACCAAGCGCGGCGTCGTCTATGAGGCATACCGATTCCACGGCGACAATGTCGGCGGCGTCTATCACCCGTATACCCATCAATTCATCGAGTACAAATTGCCCGAGTTTTTCGGCTACACCCACACCGGCTGCGACCCGAGCGGAAATTTGATTTTTTACGAATCGCTGAATTACGACGAAAGCGGCATCAAGGGACATTCCATGTATTACATGAGCCGGTACGGCGAAACGCCCGAATGGAAACTTTTGATGGGCGACCGCGCCACCTTCGGCTCCCGCTCCTCCCAGAAGTCGCATTTCCACCCCCGCGTCACCCCGGACGGCCGCTATATCCTCTTCACCGGCGGTTATAAACCGACCCAAACCAATCAACTCTATCTGCTCGACATCGGCGATGTCCCCCCGACCGAGGGATTGCCGGATTTGTCGGCTACATGCTGACCGGACAAAAAGGAAAAGGTCATGCGATACGTTTTCAGAAAATGTGCCAAAACGGATTTTGACTTTTTGTATTCGCTGAAAGAAAAGTGCTTTCGTTGGTATGTCGAAATCCTCTACGGCTGGGATGAGGCCTATCAAAAGCGCGCATTGCAAAAGGAAATGGATAACCTTCTTGAGTTTATGAGTATTGTTCAAGTCAACGGTAAAGATGCGGGGCTGTTCACCCGCCATATCGACGAAGACGGCGATTGCCGCATCGGCCTGTTTGCGATTTTACCCGAATATCAAAACCAAGGGCTCGGTTCCGCGGTTTTAAAAGATCAACTCGCGGAAAACTGGAAAAACGGAATCCGCACTTATTTGAAAACCTATAAACAAAACCCCGCCCGTTTATTATATCAGCGGCTGGGATTCACCGTATACGGCGAGACCGAGACCCATTTTTTGATGGAAACAAAATAACCCGGAGCCGAAATTCTCCGGAGTTTTCGATTGCCTCATATTCCATCATAAAATTCCTTGTGGGATTTTTTATTTTTCCTGTTGACATACTGTGCGTCGCACTATATAATACATATCATAACATCGTGTGTGAGGTGATGTTTTTGGAACGCGATGAGATCATATCCGGCTTTTTGTCGGAATTGCGGCGGGGGACGCTGATCCTCTGCGTGCTCGCCAAACTCGGCGAGCCGACTTACGGTTACAACCTGATCGCCGAGCTCGCGAACACCGGCATCGCGATCGAGGCCAACACCCTCTATCCGCTCCTGCGGCGGCTGGAGGGCCAGGGACTTTTGGTCAGCGCATGGAACACTGACGGCGCAAAGCCGCGCAAGTATTACAATACCACCGATCTCGGCAAAGATGTTCTGGCCGAATTGGTTCTGCATTGGCAGGAAACCGTAAAAGACCTGAATCAAATTTTAAATACGCAGCATGATTGATCGGGAAGGAACTTAACCATGAACAATGATTTTATTGCGCGTTATATCTACGCCGTCACGCGCCATCTGCCGCAAAAAATACGCGCGGATGTGGAAAAAGAACTAGACGGCCTTATTTCGGATATGCTCGAGGAGCGTTGTGCCCGAAAAACGCCGACCGAGGACGACGTTCGCGCGGTGCTGACCGAACTCGGAACGCCCGAGGAGCTCGCCGCGAAATACAGCGGCTACGAAAACAGAGCCCTGATTTCGGGGGCTTATCTGCTGTTATACCGGCGGATCATCCGGCTGGTGCTTCCGATTGCCGCCTCTGGCATTGCCCTTGCCGGGCTGCTCTCGGTGATTGTCGAATGGAATCCGGGGCCGGACGTCTACCGATTTATCGGCGAGACCTTGGGGCGCGTCATCGGCGGCGCGATCGCGGGCACGGTACAGGCCTTTGCCGTTGTCACGATCATCTTTGCTGTTTTAGAACATAAAAAGGTGCCTCTGAAGACCGGAGACATGTTTTCTAACCTTCCGCCCGTGCCGGTCGGGCATGCTCGGATAAAACCCCATGAACCGATCCTCGGCATGATGTGGGCGATCTTAGGCGCAATACTGTTGATCGGATTTCCCCAAATCATCGGCGCATGGTTCACGGACACGGGCTGGATCCCGGTGTTCAACACCGGGATATTCCGTACTTTTTGGCCGTTGATCCTCCTCTGGACGGCGATGTCAATCGTAAAAGAGACGGTGGCGCTGATCGACGGGCAGCATACGATCCGCTTGGCCGTCGTGACCGCCGTTGCCAATGTTGTGACCATGGCGACCTTTCCCATTGTCTTTTTGAACCAAAATCTTATGAATCCGGATTTCTCCGCACGCATCGGGCAGTTTTTCAGACACGAGGGGCTTCAATTTGTTGCTTGGCCGTTCTTGAACTTTAAAATATTGCTCGTCTGCCTCGTGCTGTTCGCATTGATTCTTGAAATCGTTGTCGCCTTCGTCCAATCGGCCAAGCGCGCCGCATAGGCCGTTTCACCGTAAAAGGAGCGCGGGAAAATCCCGCGCTCCTTTTCAATCATTGTCGCTTGCGGTTCTGTGCCAATCCCGCAAACAGGGCCCCCGAATCCGGACAATCCCTATCGCTATTTCTTTTCCTTTTTAAAGCACATGAACCAATCCAGACAATAGGTGTCGTCGCTCTTGCTGTCCATGCGCTCTTTCGCGGTGCCGCAAGAACCCGCGGTCGGGACGATGGTGTCGTCGCCCGGCCTCCAGTCGGCGGGGGTCGCCACGCCGTCTTTGTCGGACTTTTGCAACGCCAAAATCACGCGCTTGATCTCATCGAAGTTGCGGCCCGTGGTCAGCGGATAATAGAGAATCAGACGGATTTTGCCTTTCGGGTCGATCACGAACACGGCCCGAACGGCCTGCGTGTTGGACTGGCCCGGCTGGATCATGCCGTATTTGTTGGCGACATCCATGCGGATGTCCTCAATCAGCGGGAAGGTGACCTCGAGATTTTTATAGCCCTTCCATTCGAGTTCTTTGATCTTGCGCAGCCATGCGATATGGGCGTACAGCGAATCGACCGAGAGGCCGATCAGTTCGGTATTCATCGCCTTGAACTCGTCGAGCATGCTGGCAAAAGTCATAAACTCGGTCGTACAGACCGGTGTGAAATCCGCCGGGTGCGAAAAGAGAATGACCCATTTGCCCTTGTAATCCTCGGGGAAGTTGATTTTCCCCTGCGTCGTAACCGCCTGAAACGCCGGCGCCTGATCGCCGATCAACGGCATTTTGTAGGTGTTGTCTTCCATGGTAATACCTCCTAAGTAATGAATTTGGCTATATCTTATCATGGAAAGCTCTTGCGTTCTGTGACATTGTCACCTATTATTTGACAGCCATTACGGCTTACCCGATCCCGGTCGCTTGTAAATCAGCATCAATCACAAAGCGCCCATCTTTCGATAAGCGCTTCGCTTTTGTGGTGCCTAAAGACCATGATGCTTTTCGCATCATGGTCTCTTGAAATATTTCAACATTTGTTGAAATATTTCCGGATTCTGCTAATCTTTTTAAAGCAAAGCGCCCATCTTTCGATGGGCGCTTTCTCTGTGGTGCCGCCGGTCGGGCTCGAACCGACACGATGTTGCCATCAAGGGATTTTAAGTCCCTGGCGTCTACCAGTTCCGCCACGGCGGCACAAAGGGCGCTTCGCGCCCTCTCGAAATATTTCAGACGTTGCTGAAATATTTCCAAATTCTACTGATCTATGATCTTTAAATCGCTTCGCGCCCTCTCGAAATGTTTCAGCCGTTGCTGAAATATTTCCAAACTCTACTGATCTATGATCTTTAAATCGCTTCGCGCCCTCTCGAAATATTTCAGGCGTTAAAAGCACGCTTCACGTTCTTCGGAACGGTCACATCGGATACGATCCGAGACCATTCCCTACCCTGTTGCTTTTTATTGCAGCGGCTCGCCCTCGCCGACGAACCGACCCGCGTTGGTGTAGATGCCGACACTGGCGATCGTCTTGTTGTTGACGAGCGTACCGGTCTCAAGGTTGTGAAACGCCCCGCCGTCATAGGAGATTTTAATGATTCCGTGATTGGTCACGGTGGCGGCGTTGTTAAAAGTGGTCTCGCGTTCCAACCGCAATTCTCCTCCGGCTTCCACGATGACCTCGCCGTTGTTTTGAATCGTGCTGTAACACGGAACGAGCATGCCGCCGTCGGCGATGCGGATGACGCCGTTGTTTTCAATCGTCATCATTGCAAATTCAAAGGCCTGGGTGAGTATGAGCGTGCCGTTGTTGATCAACCCGCTTGTGGTCTCGTTTCCGAAGTAGACGGGCACAAAATTGTCCTGCATCGTGACGGTGACGCCCTCTTCGATCACCATCAAAAAGCCCGGCTTTTCAAATTCCGTGACGCTCGAAAGCCCGATGGTGATGTCGGCTTTGATGTTGACGCCGGTGGCCTCTCCGCTGATCGCCATCATCAGCGTCTCGGCGTCATAGATATCCACCAAGCCGACGAGCGGCACGGAGGGGGTCTGCGAAGTGACCTGTGAGGACCCCGTCGGCGCACAAGCGGAAAATATGACCGTCAGCATCAATAAAACCATTGAGTTAAAACGCCTCATACCGTCCCCCTCCGCGATGATTCGGATGCCTGATTTTTTGAACATTTCGAAAGTTAAAATTCACACGGCGTCTGTCAAATGCCGGTTTGAATCCGTTCGCAAACAGATTAGCGGGAATTATTATAGCACAAAAAAATATGAAAAGCAAATTGACTTTTTGAAAAAATCTGTTAAAATATATAAATATCAGATAGATATATTCTGCACAATATCCAACCGGGAGGTTTTGAGATGGCAAGCAAAGAACATCACCGCGGGCTGCTGCGCGGAAGCATCTGGGAGGTCTTGAGCGCCCTGAGAACCTTCAACGAAAAAATCTTAGAGCCGTATGCGCAAAAACAGGGGTTGACCTTTTTACAATCACGGGTTTTGATGGGAATTTATCACGGCAAAATCACGACCGTCGGAGGTCTTGCGGCGCACGCCTCGCTCTATCAGGGAAATGCGTCGAATTTATGCAAGCGTCTGGAGCGGCAGGGCTTCATTCGCCGGGAGCGCGGCACTGCAGACGAGCGTGTTGTCCATTTGACGCTGACCGAAAAAGGGTACGCGGCCGCCGAAAACATCTCCCGCCGTATGCGGACGCTGGATGAATTTATCGAGGAAAACGCCAAGGAAGACATGCAGGCGTTGCGCGACGGCGCGAAGGCGTTTTTAAAAATCGTCGACTTGATCAACGAGAACGGGCTTTAGGCAAACGTGCGGTTCACACGTTCAGCAAAAGCGATATCAACGGGATTGTGAACGCCGACAGCAGCGTGCTGACCGAGACGACTTTGCTGGCGTAAACCGGTTCGCAGTCAAATTTTTCGGCGAACATACTGGTGATTGTCGAACAGGGCGTCGACGAACAGATCAATACCACAGTCATCGCGGTCATGTCGGCAAACCGGCCGGTCATACCGACCAGCCGCATCATGCCCCAGGCGAGCGCCGGAAATAAAAACAGGCGGATTGCCAGCGTCATCCACATCCACTTATCCGTAAAAACGGTTGTGACCTTGACATCGGCGAGCCGGATCCCGATCAGCATCATCGCCATCGGCGCGACCATCGCTTTTAGTGCGGTCAGCCCGTCTATGACCAACGACGGCACATATTGATCGATCGGCAGCAAGAATAACAGCAGCCCGATATAAATCGGAACGGTCGCGGGATTGATCAGAACCCTCTTGACCGAGATGTATTTCTTGTCGCCGCTGTAAATCATCGCCCCCAGCGACCACGCGAATATATTGAACGCAATGATGTACACCGAGGCATAGATGCCCGCTTCATCACCGAGCGCGGCGATAATCACCGGAATACCCATATATCCCGCGTTGGAAAAGATCGCGCCGAAACGGCTGACTTTGGCGATCCCGTCGGGCGCTTTTTTAAAAAACCGCATGGAAATCAGATAAAAAACCGCGTGCGCGGCCATGGCGAACCCAAAGACCCACCCCGCCGTCTTTATGATCGAGGCGTCATAGGGGCGAATGAACAAGACCACGATCATCGCGGGCTGTGTGACATATAAAATCGTGTTTGCAAAGCCCTTTGCGACCGCGCCGTCGGCAAATCCGAATTTTCGGAGCGCAAATCCGGGAATGATGAATATGATCATCAGCGCCACTGCTTTGAGCAGCGCGAGGGTATCAACCATGAAAAGCTTCTTCCTTTCGGGGTTATCGAACCTGCTCGGTATATGCGACGGTGAAATCGGGCGAATAGGTCTCGGTGAATCCCGTGGTGACCCGGATTTCGAGATCCTCCGTGATCATCAATGCGTCGCCGCCGATCATCTTTTTGGTCAGTTCAAGGCCGGAGTAAAGGCCCGTTCGGATAATGGTCTGCGCCATCGCATAGGCCTGGGTCGCGTTCGGGGCGATCACGGTCACCGCCAGCAGATCGGTCGCCGCGGGCATTCCGGTCGTCGGGTCTAAAAACCGGTGGTACCGTATGCCCTCCAGCAAAAACCCGTCGTCGGCACGCAGTGTGACCGCCGTGCGGCTGCCGGTGAGCGAGATGGTTCCGAGCGAATCGGCGCCGTCGTTGTAAGGCATACTCAAGCCGGCTGCCCTGCCCTCCCCCTCGTTGACGACGCAGATGAGGTCGCCGAGCGTGATCTCGGCCCGAACGCCCGATCCCGCGAGCAATTCCGAGAGGTCGGAGACCAATTTGGCCTGTGCAAGTCCGTTGAGATTGAGCACGACGCCGTTGTCGAGCGTGACGGCGTCGGCGCCGAGAGTCACATTGACCATGCCGACCCGTTCCAGTTCTTCATCGATGGTCTTTTTGGCGGGAATTTCCGCTTTTGAAAAATCCCAGAGCGCCTCAAGCGGCGAAGCGGTGAAATCGTAAGCGCCGCCCGAGAGTTCGTGATAATAGACCGCGAGTCGAATCATACGCATTAAGTCGTCGGAGACGGGCGTCGCCGTGCCGTCGGTGAGGTTGAGCGCATAGAGTTCGCTTTCGGGGTTTTCAACGGAATAGATCCGTTCATCCCGCTTGCACACCTCGGCGATCTGTGTTAAAATCGAATCGTCGTCGGAGCGAAATATTTTTACCGAGAGGGTCAGTCCGAACGCCTGAGTGCTGTACATCAAAGTGGTCGATCCGCAGCCGTTCAAGGGTACAAGCAACAGCACAGCGCAAAATAACAGGCAAAAAAAACGGCGCATCGCACACCTCCGTTATATGATGATGTTATTGTAAAGCCAACTCGGCTGTTTGTCAAGGCGAAAGGCGCATGGGATGAAAAGACCGTTTTTGAAAAAACTCGATATTCTCATCATCGTATTGCTGCTCGCGGCGGCGGGTTTTGGTCTGCTCCCGGGCGGGACAAGTCCCGGCACGGGCGTAAAAATCACCAAAAGCGGCGATTTGATCGGTATTTATCCGTTGAGCCAAGATACCCTTATTGTCATTGACGAACACAACTCGGTAAAAATCGATGACGGCAAAGCGTGGATGGAATATGCCGACTGTCCCGACGGTTTTTGTTTGAAAATGGGCAAGATCGCGCGCGGCAGCGTCATCTGCCTCCCCAACCGCGTGGTTGTGGAAATCATTGCCGCCGATACGCCTGATGCCATAACCGGATAATGTAGGGAACGGTCTTGACCGTTCCGAATCGAACACAGTTCGATGCTCGTGACAGCGGTTTCATGATTTCAACATAAATACCTCTTGACTTTTTAAACGCAACGGAACGGTCAAGACCGTTCCCTACAAATTTTTAAGGAGTCCGCCAAAATGACTGCGCGCACAAAAAAAATCGCCTATTACGGCGTCTTCCTCGGATTTTGCGTTTTAGTGGGCTGGCTGGAACGCCTGATCGTGCTGCCGCTGCCGGTGCCCGGCATCCGGTTGGGGCTTGCCAACGCGGCGATTCTGGTGCTGCTGTATCACGACGGCGTCAAACCGGCTGTTGCGATCAACGCCCTGCGCATTGTGCTGGTCGGTCTGATGTTTGGCGGAATTTCCGGTTTTATCTATTCTTTTTTCGGCGCGCTTTCGGCGATGGCGGTATCTATCCCGCTGTCGCGCATCAAACGGCTCGGCGTCGTGGGTGTCAGCGTCGCGGCGGCTTCGGCGCACATCGTCGGGCAACTGTTCGCCGCGCAGCTCATGACGCTCTCCAAGGCCGTCTGGACCTACCTGCCCTGGCTGCTCGTCGCCGCCGTCCTCACCGGCCTGCTCACCGGCGCCATCGCAGCGGCAACGTTGCGGTATTTGCCGAAGACAAAAACATAAAAATATCAGCGGCTTCCCTGCGGATCGGGTTGTTACCCAGACCCGCTGTTGTATACGCTCACGCGCTTCCGCTCTTACAAGCTCAAGTGTTTCGCGATCCGGTTGACGATCATCTCGAGCGCGACCGAGTTATATCCGCCCTCGGGCACGATGATGTCGGCATAACGCTTGCTGGGCTCGACAAAGGCCTCGTGCATCGGCTTGACCGTCTTCAAATACTGATCGACCACGCTCTCGATGCTGCGTCCGCGCTCCTTGACGTCGCGCAGCACGCGGCGCAGCACGCGCACATCGGCGTCGGTGTCGACATAGATTTTGATGTCCAACAGGTCGCGCAGCGCTTTATCGCAAAAGACCAAAATCCCCTCGACCAAAATGACGCGGGAGGGTTCGATCGTGGCGGTGCGGTCGGTGCGGTTGTATACCGAAAAATCATAGACGGGGCAGGAGATGGCCTTTCCGTTTTTGAGCATCAAAAGGTGCTCGATCATCAAATCGGTGTCGAACGCGTCCGGATGGTCGTAATTGAGCTTGGCGCGTTCCTCATAGGGCAGATTGTCGTATCGCTTATAATAATTGTCGTGATAGACCACACCGACGCTGTCGCCGAACCGTTCGCACAGATGGCGCATAATCGTGGTTTTTCCGCTGCCGGTGCCCCCGGCGATACCGATCATCAAGACCTCTGACATACTGGATAAACCCGTCCTTTCAAAGACATTTTGCCGTTAAACATTATTTTAACCGGTTTTTATGAAAAACGCCGATTGACTTGAGCCGTCCCGGCGGGTATAATTTTTACGGGAAAACGGTTGAAAAACTTTGAGGGACGGTTAAAATCATGGCAAAGCTCTATTTCAAATACGGCGCGATGGGCAGTTCCAAGTCCGCGCAGGCGCTGATCACCAAATTCAACTACGAGGAGCGCGGTATGTCGGTCTGGCTCCTAAAACCGGCGGTGGATACCCGTTTCGGCGACGATCTGGTATATTCGCGCGTCGGCCTGTCGGCAAAAGCAGAATCCGTCCCGGCCTATTTTGACCTCGTCAAGGCCTTTTTGAGCCGTAAACCCGGTGAGACCTCGGTGATCATCGTCGACGAGGCGCAATTTTTGACCCCCGGACAGGTCGACCAGCTCCGTCTGATCGTCGACGATTACGATGTGCCCGTGCTCTGCTTCGGACTGCGCACCGATTTTTTGACACACATGTTCCCCGGCAGCAAACGGTTGATGGAAGTCGCCGAATCCGTCTCCGAGATCAAGACCATCTGCGCCTGCGGGGCAAAGGCGATCGTCAACGCGCGTCTGGACGCCCGGGGCGATGTCGTCACCGACGGCGAACAGGTCTTTTTGGGCGGCAACGAGAGCTATGTCGCGATGTGCCACCGCTGCTGGCGCAACATGATCAAAAGCCGGCAAGAGCAGGGCTGAAAAGGACCTATCTCGCGCCCTTGTCGTAGGGGATCCCCTCGGCTTTCGGGGCTTGCGAGGTGCGCGAGCTGAACACCAGCACCACCAGCGTCGCGATATAGGGAATCATCTTATACACATACCCGGTGATGTTTAGGTTCATCAAAAACGGGATCGAGGAATAGGCCGCCGAGATGGTTTTCATAAATCCGAAGAACAGCGCAGCGCCGGCGATTTTCCACGGGTTCCACTGTCCGAAAATCAACACCGCCAGTGCCAAAAAGCCGTAGCCGGAGACCGTGGCGTTGAAGTTGGTCGAGGTCGGGATGATAAAAATCAAGCCGCCCATACCCGCCAGCGCGCCCGAGAGCATCACGCCCGCGTACCGGATGCCGTAGACCGAGATGCCCACCGCGTCCGCCGCCTGCGGATGTTCGCCGCACGCGCGCAGCCGCAGCCCGAACCGGGTCCTATAAAGCGCGATTGCCGCGATGATCAAAATCCCAAAGCCGATATAAGTCGTGATATAAGTGTTTTGAAACAGCATTTTGCCGAGAACCGGGATGTCCCCGAGCACCGCCACTTTATCGATTCTGAACGTGTTGTCAAAGTTGATCTGCTGAACGGCGGAGGGCTGAATCAGGCGGGCGGTGTAGATGGCGAACGCCGGTGCGAGCAGATTGAGCGCCGTGCCGCTGATGGTCTGGTCGGCCTTCATATGCACCGAGGCATAGGCGTGCAACAGCGAAAACAACACGCCGCTCGCCGCCGAAACCAGCAGCGCAAGCAACAAAAGCGTCTGCCCCGACATCGTGTCCTGCAGGCGGTTGATCAGCAGGATGCCTGAAAAGCCGCCGATGATCATAATGCCCTCAAGCGCGATGTTGACCACGCCGCTGCGTTCCGAATACATGCCGCCGAGCGCGACGATCATCAGGGGGATCATAAAAAACATCGTCTGCTGGAACAGAAAATAGACCGTACTCATACCGATACGCCTCCTCTCGGAGTGTCCGAGGGCGGTTGTTTCAAGCCGTCTTTACGGGGTTGCGGCGTCTCCCCGATCTGTCTGTTGAGTTTGCGTATTCTCCGGTCGGCGAAAAAGTTTCGGATCATCAAAGAAAAAGCGGCGCAATAAATGATGACCGCGATGATGATGCTGATGATTTCGGGCACAAAGCCGACCAGCTGCATCTTTGTGCCGCCGACCGTGATGTAGGCGATAAACAGCCCGGCGAACAGCGCCCCGACGGGATTCGACATGCCGAGCAGCGCCACCGAGATGCCCTCAAACCCCTGCGGGGCGAGCGTGTCGACGACCGTGATATAGATCCCGGTGCCCGACAGATACATCAGTCCTCCGCCGATGCCCGCGAGCGCGCCCGAGATGATCATTGCGAGGATGATGCTCTTTTTTTCGTTGACGCCGGCGTATTTCGCGGCATCGCGGTTAAAGCCGCAGGCCTTGAGTTCATAGCCGAACGTGGTTTGATTCAAAACAACCGCAATGATGACGGCCGCAATGACTGCCACGATAATGCCGCCGCCGACCATCGACTCGGGAAAGAGTTTGTCCATCCCCATTTTGGGAATGTTCGCGGTCTCTGCGACCGGCAGCGAGCGGTTGGTGTATTGGTGGAACACCGTCTCCTTGACCAGCATATTGACCGTATACATGCCAATATAGTTGAGCATGATGCAGGAGATGACCACGTTCACATTGAAAAACGCGTTCAAAACGCCGGGCAGAATCGCCCAGAGCGCCCCGAACACCATCGCGGCAAACAGCGCGACCACCCAATGTGCGCTGCCGAGCTGCGTCATTTTGACGCCGACCAGCACCGCCCCGTAAGCACCCATGATAAATTGCCCCGAGGCGCCGATGTTGAACAAGCTCGTCTTGAAAGCAAACGCGACCGAGAGGCCGGTCATAATGATCGGCGTGGCGTAATACAGGACATTGCCAAAATCCTTGCCCGTCGACAACCCGCCGCTCAAAATGAGTTTGAATCCGGCCCACGCCTGCTGGGGGTCGCTGATGAGCATGATGATGAATCCGAACAGCAAGCCGACCGCGATGGCCGCGGCCGAGGAGATCACCCCGGAGGCCTTGGTGATATCGGGGGCGGCGAGAATCTTGACGGCGCTTTTTCGGTCTTTCACTTTTCCGTTCCTCCCTTCGCGCCGGCCATATACAAGCCGAGCACATTTTCGGTGACCTCCGAGGGTTTGACGTCGGCGACGATCTGCCCGTCGAACATGACCAAAATCCGGTCCGCGAGGTTCATGACCTCCGAGAGATCAAACGAGACCACCAACACGGCCTTGTCGTTGTCGCGCGCCTTCACGATCTGACGGTGCATATACTCGATGGCGCCGACGTCGAGGCCGCGTGTGGGCTGGACGGCCAGCAGCAATTCGGGATTTCGGGCGATTTCACGCGCGGCGATGGCTTTTTGCTGGTTGCCGCCCGACATGCTGCGCGCTTTCGTCGAAATGCCCGCGCCGGTGCGAATGTCAAACCGCTCCACCAACGTTTTGGCATAGGCGTTGATCTCGCGTTTTTTCAAAAAGCCCGCCGTTGAAAAACGGGGCTCAAAATATTGCTGGAGCACGAGGTTCTCGGCCAGCGTATAATCGAGCACAAGGCCGTATTTGTGCCTGTCCTCGGGGATATGGGAGATACCGTGGGTGTTGCGGTGACGGACGCTGCGGCGGGTGATGTCCTCGCCTTTCAATAAAATTCTGCCGCCGTCGGGGCTCATCAGGCCGGTCAGCGCGTAGATCAGTTCGCTCTGCCCGTTACCGTCGACGCCGGCGATGCACACAATCTCGCCGGCTTTTACCTCGAAATTGATGTTTTTTAACTTTTCTTTCGCGCTTCCGCGGGTTTTCATGGTCAATTCCTCGACCTGC
Organism: uncultured Eubacteriales bacterium; assembly: GCA_964587625.1. GTDB lineage: Bacteria > Bacillota > Clostridia > Oscillospirales > JAKOTC01 > DAOPZJ01. Next base: position 36,661 of record CAZPLU010000016.1, on the reverse strand, counting down.
AGCACACAGCACTCGGGCGTTTTAGGGTCCTTATGGACCACCAGATCGACCTTTCGCCCCACCATCATCTCGGACAATCGCTCGACATCGACATCTTTGACATTGACGGTGCCGACGCTTTTCCCGAGCCGCAGCACGGTGCAGCGGTCGGCGACCGCCTTGATCTCCTCGAGTTTGTGGGTGATAAATAAGATCGATTTCCCCTCTTTGATCAACTCGCGCATGATCTGCATCAACTCGGTGATCTCTTGCGGCGTCAATACCGCGGTGGGCTCGTCGAAGATCAAAATTTCATTGTCGCGGTAGAGCATTTTTAAAATTTCGACACGCTGCTGCATGCCGACGGTGATGTCGCAAATCAGGGCGTCGGGTTCGACTTTCAGCCCGTACCGCTCCGAGAGCGCGGCGACCTTTTTGCGCGCCTCTTCCATTTTGAGAAAGCCGAATCGGGTGGTCTCGTCGCCGAGGATGATGTTTTGCAAAACGGTGAAATTGTGCACCAGCTTAAAATGTTGGTGCACCATGCCGATACCGAGGTCATTGGCGACTTTCGGCCCGGAGATTCTGACCTTCCTCCCGCGCAGGAAAATCTCGCCCTCTTCCGGCACATACATGCCGAAAAGCACGCTCATCAAAGTCGATTTCCCCGCGCCGTTCTCCCCCAGCAGCGCGTGGATTTCTCCTTTTTTGACCTGTAGCGTGATATTGTCGTTGGCCCGGATGCCGGGGAACTCCTTGGTGATGCCCCGCATTTCGATGATGGTTTCCATCTCAGCATTTCCTTTCGACTCGGAAATTTTCGTCCTGCGTGCCTTGTATCGTGGTTCGAGCGAAGCGGAAAGGCGTTTTTGATCAAACGCCTTTCCGCCTGTGCTTTACGCATTCATGCGTTTCTTGTTCAATTGGGTGTTCAATCAGTCCGCGATCTCGGTGACGACAACGTACTTCAGGCCCAGATCGGCGATTTTGATATCCGCCTTGTCGTTGATTTCATAAGTGCCGTCGACGACCTTGTTGAAGCAGGCGGTGTAGTCGGCGGTTTTGAAGGTCATGAACTTGTTGTTTTCCATCGCCAGGCCGACGCCCTTGCGGGTGACGTCGAGGATCCAGGTCGTACCGCCCTCAAAGGTTCCGGCATAATAGGACGAAAGTGCCTGATAGACCGACTCGCCGAGCATCTTCATTGCGGAGGAGATGACCGTGGGGGACTCGTTGTATTGGTCGACGTCGACGCCGATGACCCATTTGTCGGTCTGCGCGGCAGCCGCGGCCATGACGGAGTTGCCGACGGAACCGCCGCAGGCGAAGATGATCTGCGTGCCGGCGGAATACCAGCCGGCCGCGCGCGTTTGGTTTTCGGGGGTGGCGGCGAAGTCGCCGGAGTAGTTGTATTTCACTTTGATGGAACCCTCGGCAAGCTGCATTTCCTCCGCGGCCTGTTCGGCGCCCTGCAGGAAGCCGTAGCCGTAGCGGATGACGGCCGGAACAGCCATGCCGCCCTGGAAGCCCATTTCGGTGAAGCCGTCCTTGACTGCCGCATAACCGGCGAAGAATCCGGCCTGTTCCTCGGCGTAGAGGATGCAAAGAACGTTCTTTTCGGTTTTGTAGGTCTTATAATCCTCGGTATGGGGTTCTCCGTCCAGCAGCACGAACTTGACGTCCGGATACTTGGTCTGGGCGATGTAGATCGGAACCTCGAACAGGAAGCCCGGGGTCACGATCACTTTTGCGCCGCCCTCTACCGCGAGGTCGATGGCCTCGAGATAGGATGCGTTGCTGGCCTCTTTGGGTTGATAATACTTGTGGGTGATTTTCTTCTCGTTGGCATATTTGACAAGGCCTTCCCAGGCGCCCTGGTTGAAGGATTTGTCATCGATGGTGCCTAAATCGGTGATCAACGCCAACTCGTATGTATCCTTGGGCTCGGCAGGCGTGGAAGAGGCCTCCGCGGACGACTTTTCCGCGGAAGCGACGGATTCAACCGATGTCTCGGACGCGTCGGACGCCTTAACCGGAGTGGATTCCTCCGGGGTAGATTCCTCCGGGGTGGATTCCTCCGGGGTGGATTCGACAGACGGCGTGGATTCGACCGACGCCGGCGTCGAGGGGTCGGATGTTTTGCTGCCGCAGCCGACAAAAGCAGCCAACGTCATCATCATGATGACAGCAAGCAAAATTGAAAGCGCTTTTCTCATAAAAACCCTCCTACATATTGTCTTTTCCTCTCGCTTTGCGAGTTCAATTTCAATTATAAACCAACTTGTCCGAAAATGCAATAGCCAAAGAACCGCTGGATATACAGATTGACACAAAACGGCAGCGGCGATATAATGGTTTTACCGGGCTCGAAGGCAAAATCTCCGCATGCTCTGTCATGGCGTCCCGGTCCGGGAAAGGAAGTCGCGCAAATGAAAAAGAGAATCCTTGCGATTGTGCTTGCCGCATTGATGGCGCTGACGCTGGTCGGCGGAGTGGCCGCTTATCTGCTGCGGTGAACCCGCGCCGCCGGCCGTCAACCACAGTTTCCCGTTGAAAAAGGATGAATATCAAATGGATTGCACAGGGAAAAAACTGCTTTTGATCGTCAACCCGACCGCGGGTCGAATGCTTGCGCTCCGATACATCGGGCGCATTAAAAAAATCCTTTCCGGCGGCGGTTATATCGTCTCGGTACATATGACCTCGGCCCGCGCCGAGGCCACGCGTCTGCTGGCGGCTTCGGCGGGCGATTATGACGTCATCGGCTGCTGCGGCGGCGACGGCACGCTCAACGAAGTCATCAGCGGCGTCTTGCTCTCGGGCAAAGACGTCCCCATCGGTTATATTCCGAGCGGCACGACCAACGATCTCGCAAAATCTCTCGGCCTCCCCTCTTCCATTCTCAAAGCGGCTTCCAACCTGCTGACCGGAGAGCCGCGCTTCGAGGATGTCGGCGAATTTTGCGGCCGCTACTTCACTTATGTCGCGTCGTTCGGCGCTTTCACAAGGGTCTCCTACGAGACGCCCCAAAAGGAAAAAAACCTCTTCGGGCATGCGGCCTATCTGATGGGCGGTCTGCGCTCCATCGGAGAGATCAGACCGTTCGAGGTCAAGGTGACATGCGACGGTATACACGAGGAGGGGGAATATATTTTCGGCGCGGTCACAAATTCGACTTCGGTCGGCGGCGTGATGCGGCTCTCCGACGACCAGGTCAATCTGTGCGACGGAAAATTTGAGGTCATGCTGGTGCGCAAACCGGAAAACGCCGGAGAGATCGGAAAACTGCTCGACGAGGCGATCAACCGCCATTATGACGGAAAGCTGATCGCCCTGCACCACGCCTCGAAAATCCGGTTTCAATCCAAGACCCCGCTGGCCTTTACGCTCGACGGCGAAAACGGCGGCGAACACACCGACTGCGAGGCCGTCAATCTGCACAACGCCGTGAGATTGATTTTGCCAAGGTAAAATGGTTGTCGAAATCCAAATAAAAATCAACAGAACGAATGTTTTAAACCGTTTCTTGTAAATCTTTTTCTTTATTCCCGCTTCTGCCTTCCGCCCTCACGCACACCGCTTTCCGATTTCGATTTTCCGTTTTCCATATGGTATATCAAGCGCTCTTTCTCAATATACTTTGACAGTATCGGAGAGGGAGCGTTTATATATGATGGTATGGTCTTTCAAATTGAACAAGAGGGTTCTCGCCTTCGCGCTCATTTTGATCGCGGCGATCGTCGCCGTGATCCTGATCGCGACCGGAGGCAGAACGGAAGCCCCCCCGCAGACAACTTCGAGGGACAACGCCGTTGCCAGTGAGGTCGATCTGGTCAAGTTTATCCAAAAATTCGGCTGGGAAATCGAGCAGACGCCTGCGGAGACAATTTCAATCTATATTCCGAAGAATTTCGACACGGTGCTCGAGCGGTATAACACCATTCAAAAAAATCAGGGCTACGACCTGACCAAATACCGCGGCGAAAAAGCCACCCGTTATACTTATGTGATCACCAACTATCCCGGCGTCACCGACAAGGTGGTCATCAATGTGATCGTACATAACGGCGAGGTGATCGGCGGCGACGTCTGTTGCAAGGCGTTGGGCGGCTTTATGCACGGCTTCTCGCCCGAGCGCGCCGAGGCGTCGACCTTGGCTGAGGTCTCGCTGCCGGTGGACATCGAGAGCGCTTTGACCGAGCCGACCGCCGTTGTGGACGAAGTCGTGGGGCCGAGCGACTGATGGTGGTTGGAAATTGGAAAATAGAAATTAGTAGACGGGGGACGTAAAAATCTCACCGTAGGGCGGGAGCTTGCTCGGCTTGCTCCCGTCTGATAGTGGTTGGAAATTGGAAATTCGGAATTGGCAGACGGGGAACGGACATATAAAACCGTCATTGCGAGGGCTTCAGCCCCGCGGCAATCCAGACATAAAATCGCGGATGTGCGATTCATCGGTCATATGCTTTTTGGATTGCTTCGTCATGAGCGGGGTGAACCCCCGCACTCTCTCGCAAAGACGTTTTCATTTATTGCGGCTTTTATTTTACCTTCTATTCTCTGTCTTCTGCCCTCTCGGCGGCGCGGCATCCTTGACGCGCCATCCGATGGTGGTTGGAAATTGGAAATGCGGAATTGGCAGACGGGGGACGTAAAAATCTCACCGTAGAGCGGGGGCTTGCTCCCGCCGAAACAGGTTTTTCCGAACGGCGGAGATGGGCTCCCGCCGTTCGGATTTCCCCGCACCCTGCATTTCGGAACACATCGGATTTTTTATAACCCCGCATTTGCATATTTCCGCTTGACGTGATAAAATAACCCAAGACGGACAAACCGCTTTCGGCGGCAAAAAACAAGGAGAACCAAATCATGGAGAAAAAAATCATCGCGTGCGGGCTGGCGCCCAAGGCGCTGGGTCCCTATTGCCAGGCGGTCGAGACCGGCGGTTTTATCTTTTGTTCCGGCATGATCGGCATCGACCCCGAGACCAATCTTGCGCCCGAGGGCATCGACGCCCAGACGCGTCAAGTGATGGAAAACATCAAAGGCCTGCTCTCGTTTCGGGGACTGACGCTTGACCACATCGTCAAGACCACGATCTTTTTAAAGAACATGGACGATTTCGCCAAGGTCAACGAGATTTACGGCGCCTATTTCGCCGCGGATCCGCCCGCACGCTCCACGGTCGAGGTCTCGCGTCTGCCCAAGGATCTTTTAATCGAGATCGAGAGCATCGTCAAAACCTGATGCGGGCATCAAAGCAAAAAACAATAGCGCTTGCCGTCGTATTTTTATTCGCGGCGGGCGTATGCGGCTGTTCAAATTCGGAAACCGGGATCGCCTCTTCCTCACCCGGTCAAATCACGCTCGGTTCTCTCTCGGGTCAGTCGGCGGTTTCTTCCGTCCCGGAGAGCTCTGTTCCCGCGTCCTCCGCCGCGCCGAGCATTATCTCCCCCGTGACGTCCTCCGAACATGAGGCCACCCTCGACGAGTTCATCGAGACCTTTATCGGCATCGCCGAACAGGAGCCGCAATACCCGGTCAAAGACGGCAAAACGGTCTACGGCGAATTGTTTAATAACCCGTATGCCCAGTGGTGCACCGAGTTTACGATGTACTGTCTTCAAAAAGCCGAGCACCGGCTCGGCACCGACTTCATCGAAACGGTCTATCCGTGGCGGGATTCCGCGTATCGCACCGGTCTGTGGTTTAAAAAAGAAAACCGCTATTACGCCGCCCGCGGCGAATTCATCCCCTCACGCGGCGATCTGATCATCTTCGACAGCGTATACGCCGGTTATCCCAACCACATCGGCATCGTGACCGGAACCGTCGTTGAAGACGGCATCACCTATATCAACACCATCGAGGGCAACATCCCCGAGGATGAGGTCAAACAGATCCGCCGACGCAAAATCGCGGCGACGGATCCGATCATCATGGCCTATTGCAGCGCGACGGTCACGTCCGAATATACCGGTCCTCTGGAGCAATATTGATCTCGGTCAGCGGACAATCCTCCCGATTTCCCCGTTTGCAGACCGCCAGCCGATAGCCCTCCGGCTGATTGAATAAATAAAACCCGAACGCGCCGCCGTCTCCGACCAGCGCGATTTCATCTCCCGCCACAATGGAAAAGGAAGACATCGGTGTGGCCATCCCGGTTCCGAGCGCTTTTACATAACTCTCTTTCAACACCCAGAGATCGTAAAAATTCATCGGGTGTCTCGCCAGCCAGTCGGTTTCGGGTTTCGAAAAAAACCGCTTTGCCACGGCGATTTTGGGCGGCTCGAGTTTTTCGATGTCCACGCCGACCTCCTCGTCCGAGAGCGCCAGCGCGGCATAATCGCCCGAATGCGAGAGATTGAAAAAGAGACCGCCGTGCGCCAAATACGGCTTTCCGTTTTGATTTTCGTTCATCTCCGGCGGCAAAGGAATCTGCGGATATTGTTGTGCCAGCACCTTGCAAAGCAGCAGCCGCGCGCCCATCGACTGGCGGATCGCCTTTTTACTGCGCATCCCGGCCAGTTTTCCCCCGCAGAGTCGGATGTTATTTTGATCTTCGATATCTACGGCGGAGATCGTTGTGTAAAAGACCTGTAACATTTACTCACCTCTCACACTCATTTTAACATGGGACCGGATGCTGTTCAAGTGGAAAAGAGGTTAAATGGCCTCATATAAAACTTTCTTTTCGACAAATCGCCTCAATATCTCAGGCATACACACGAAGAAAGGACGGAAACAGACATGAAAAAGACATTGTTGTTGCTGCTGGCGCTGCTGGTGCTTTTCAGCGGCTGCGCGGCGGCAAAGTCGGAGAATTCGACGACTCCCGGCAAAGGTAATTATGACAACAGTTACGACGAAGGCGGAATGACAGCCCCGCAGGAAGCCGCTCCCGACAAAGACGGCGCACCCAACGCCGCGGCGGGGCGCAAGCTGATCTACACCTTGTCAATCACGATGGAGACATTGGCGTACGGGGACACGCTTCCGGCGCTCAAAGCGCGCTGCACGGGCGCGGGCGGTTACGTTGAGAGCGCCTCCGAGAGCGGCGTCAACCTCTATTCGTCGGGCAGACGCAGGGCCACGCTGACCATGCGCATCCCGTCGGCAAATCTCGACGCCTTCATCGAAGACATCTCCCTGATGGGCAATGTCGTCTCCAACAACAGGGATACGCAGGACATCACCGACAGCTACTACGACACCGAGGCCCGCCTGAGAACCTTGCAAATGCAGGAAGAACGGTATCTCGCATTGTTGACAAAAGCCGATACCATGGAGGATGTCATCACCATCGAACAGGCGCTTTCGAACGTGCGCTATCAGATCGAATCACTGACCGCAACCCTGAATAGATACGATTCACAAGTTGAATATTCGACCGTGACCGTCTATCTGCAGGAAGTCGGCGAGACCACGCCCGCCAAGCCCGAGACCTTTTGGCAGCGGGTTTCAGACGCCTTTACCGCCTCGGTAAAAGCGCTTTGGAAATTCGCCAAATGGTGCGTCGTCGCGCTGGTGACGATAGCGCCGTTCCTCGTGATCCCGGGTCTGGTCGCCTGGCTGGCGCTTTGGCTTGTACACCGTAAAAAAGCGAAAAAAGCCAAGACAAACGACAAACCCTGATAAAAATCAAACCGGCGGTTGCCCTTTTCGGCAGCCGCCGGTTTTGGATCATTGAAACAATTCGTTGTCATTGCCTGAAGCGCCGCGTTTTGACAAAATCTCAGTTCAAAATACGTAAAATGGAATTATAAACGGCTTATATCGTGCAGCCGCTCACGGCTTTGTTCTCATGTTGGTGTTCAAACGGTTCACGATACAACCGGAATACGAGGAAGGGGTAAACCGATGGATCACGATGATTACGGGCGAAAGCTCCTGTCTGCAACCCGTCTCTGCGCGTTCTGCGCCGTGATGGTATTGATTTTGGCGGTTGCGGCCGGCGTGGTGCTGCTGCCGCGTATTGCCGCCACGATCAACGACCTCGATGCGGTGACGGCAAATCTCAAGTCCGTCAACTGGCAGTCGCTCTCCGAAGATGTGGGCATGGCCGCCGAACAACTCGCTCAAATCGACTTTGAACGTCTCAACAGCACCATTGACAAATTGCAAAATGCCATCAATCCCATCGCCGAGTTATTCGGCGGGGCATAATGAATGAAAAAAGGGGTCGGACATCAATTATGCGGTTCATCATCCCGCATGATTCATTGGTCATATCGCGATTCGTCATTTTAAGATCAGTTTCCGATATAATCCCATCAGTTCGATGAATCTCGCGGGATCGCCGCCCGCGTCGGGGTGGTGTTTTTTCGCCAACTCCCGAAACCGCTTTTTCACGGCGGCCTCGTCGGCGTCGCACGGCAGCCCCAGCTGTATCAATGCCTCGCGGTTATAAAAAAGCCGCCCTTGTATGATACTCTCTTGAAACAACTCCCCGTAGACATACGCCCAATACTCGTCGATCACGGCCTTGAGCTGCTCCCGCGTCATAGCGCACAGCTCGTTTAGGCCGTACCGCGCCTTTTTCGTTTTTTCCTGTCCGTTTGGGCCGTTTTCGGAGAGGTCGAAAAAACTGTCCCAGACCAAATCGGAGCCGCTTTTCAGCTGCCCCGATGTCCGCAGCGCGCACTCCAACTTTTTTTGGTTGCGCAGTTTCTTTTTGACCTCGGCGATGTCCATGCTTTTTGCCTCTTTTTATATTGTGAGGATATTAATTCCCCTCTTTGAGGGGTGCCTGCGAAGCAGGGCGACCTTATTTCGTGCTCCCTTACTCCTGCCGCTTTTTCAACTTCAAATGCTTCGCCAAGCCGCCCTCGGCGGTCTCGCGGTAACGCTTCGACAGGTCCTTGCCCGTCTCGTACATCGTCTTGACCACCGTGTCGAACGAAACCTTGCGCGTCTCGGCCAAAAAGTCGGCGATCCGGAACGCGTTGATTGCGCGCATCGCCGCCACGGCGTTTCTCTCGATGCACGGGATTTGCACCAGCCCGCATACCGGGTCGCAGGTCAGCCCCAGATGGTGCTCCATCGCCACCTCGGCGGCGTATTCGATCTGATCCAGTCCCATCCCGAACAGCTGCGCCGCCGCCGCGGCCGCCATCGAACACGCGCTGCCGATTTCGGCCTGACAGCCGCATTCCGCGCCGCTGACCGAGGCGTTTTGCTTGATCAGATTGCCGATCACGCCCGCCGTCCCGAGGGCACAGATGATTTCTTCATCGGTAAAATGGTTGGTCTGCTGCATGTATTTGAGTACCGCAGGCAACACGCCGCTCGCCCCGCAGGTCGGTGCGGTCACAACCTCGCCGCCGCCCGCGTTCTGCTCGCTCACGGCAAACGCATAAGCGCACACGAGCCGGTTCTCCCGGGTCTGCGGCGACTCGTTTTCGTGTCTTCGGTTAAACAGATAATTTGCCTTGCGGCTGACCCCGAGGCCGCCCGCCAAAATCCCCTTCGCGGCAAGCCCCTCGTCGACGGCCTTTTGCATCACCCGCCAGACCTCGCGCAGGTACTCGTGAATCCGCTCGCCCTCGACGCGTTCGACATACTCCCAAATCTGCAAGTGGTTTTTTTTGCAGGTTCGGGCGATCTCGTCAAAGCTGTTTTCCGGGTAATATTGGCGCGGCTCTTTCGCCTCCTCCCCGAGAATGCGAAAACTCCCGCCGCCGACGCTGAACACCCGTTTCATCCCGATCTCCGCGCCGTTTTGATAGGCGAACAGATCAAAAGTGTTCGGGTGCGGCAGCCGCGCGGTCTTTTTATCAAAGATCACCTCACAGGGTTTGGGCGCGAATGCATTTTGAATGATCAAATCGGTCATATGCCCCTTGCCGGTCATGGCGAGAGAGCCGTAGAGGATGCACTTGTATGTATCGGCGTCCGGGAACTCGGCCGCAAAAAACCTCGACGCCTTGTCGGGCGCCATCGTGTGCGAGCTCGACGGCCCGCGCCCGATTTTATAAAGATGCCGCAGCGACTGCATAATTTACCCTCTTCAAAACGCAAGGGAGCGTCTGCTCCCCTGAATGGTTTGTTTTTTAATACGCCTTGCCCCAAAGAACTTCGCATTTGGCGGGTTTGCCGCACACAACGCATTGATCGGAGGGCATATTTTGTTCGAACGGGATGCAGCGGCTCGACAATCCGACCTGTTCCTTCATCGCGTCCTCGCAGGCCTCGTCGCCGCACCACGACGCGTGTATGAATAAGTTTTCTTCGGACTGCGCCGAAATTTCATCCATCGACGCGCAGCGCAGCGTCCGGCGCTCAAGGTTGGCTTTGGCTTTTTCATAGAGTCCGCCCGCGAGGTCTTCAAGCGATTTTGGAATGACCGCTTCCAATTCGGAGAGCGGAACGAAGGTCTTTTCGCCGCTGTCTCTGCGGACAAGCACGCATTGGCCTTTTTCGATGTCCTTCGGGCCGATTTCAAGCCGCAGCGGAACGCCCTTCATTTCGTACTGGGCGAATTTCCAGCCGGCGGAGTTGTCGCTGTCGTCGAGTTTGACCCGCGCGAACTTCGCGATCCGCGCTTTCAATTCGGCGGCTTTTTCGAGCACGCCCTCCTTGTGCTGCGCGATGGGGACGATGACGACCTGGATCGGGGCGACGGCGGGCGGCAACACCAATCCGTTGTCGTCTCCGTGGGACATGATGATCGCGCCCACGAGCCGCGTCGAGACGCCCCAGCTGGTCTGGTGCGGATATTGCAGGGTGTTGTCGCGGCCCGTAAAAGTCACGCCGAACGCGCGCGAAAATCCGTCGCCGAAATAGTGGCTCGTTCCGGCCTGAAGCGCCTTTCCGTCGTGCATCATGGCCTCGACGGCATAGGTCGCCTCGGCGCCCGCAAATTTTTCACTCTCGGTCTTTTTGCCCTTGGTCACGGGGATCATCAGCGATTTTTCGGCGAACTCGGCATAGACGCCGAGCATCTGTTCGGTCTCGGCGATTGCTTCATCGGCGGTCTCGTGGATCGTGTGCCCCTCCTGCCACCAGAATTCGCGGCTGCGCAAAAACGGCCGCGTGGTCTTTTCCCAGCGCACGACGCTGCACCACTGGTTGTATTTCATCGGCAGGTCGCGCCATGAGTGCAGCACATGGGCAAAGTGTTCGCAAAACAGCGTCTCGGAGGTCGGGCGGATGCACATCGGCTCCTCCAACTCCTCCAACCCGCCGCGCGTGACCCACGCCACCTCGGGCGCGAAGCCCTTGACGTGGTCTTTTTCCTTTTGCAATAAACTTTGGGGAATCAGCAGCGGCATCGCGACGTTCTCATGCCCGGTGGCCTTGAACATCCCGTCTAAAATTTTCGTGATATTCTCCCAAATCGCGTAGCCGTAGGGTCGCAGCACCACGCACCCCTTGACAGATGTATAGTCCACCAATTCCGCCTTCAGGCAGATGTCGGTGTACCACTTGGTAAAGTCCTCCTCCATCGGAGTGATCGCCTCGACCTTGTTTTGATTACCCGCCATTGATGTAATCTTCCTTTCAGACACAGCTTCTTTTCACTTACCCGATGACGCTCTGATCGGCACAGTCGATGCCCTTCTCTTTCAACACGCCGGCGGTCTGATCGGGGTTTTCGACCCGCAGCACCATATATGCGCCCTTGGCCTTGCCCAAAAACGCGTACATATACTCGACCCCGACGCCGGCCTCATCGAGGATGCGCAGCACCGGCAGCATTCCGCCGGGCTTGTTTTCGATGCCGACGATCAAAACGTCGGTCAGCGAAACGGTATGCCCCTGCTCGCGCAGCGCCTCGACCGCCGTGTCGGGATCGTTGACGACCATGCGCAAAATGCCGAATTTCGCGGTGTCCGCGATGCACAGAGCCACAATGTCGACGTTCTTTTTTTGCAACAGCTCCGCCACTTCGCGGATGCTGCCGGCCTTGTTTTCCAAAAATACCGATAGCTGTTTCAACATTTGCGCTTCCCCCTTTAAATTGATGCTTGCTGCGATTGAAACCGGATTTTAATTTTATTGTAAATCTATGACCCGTATGAATAACCGCGCTCGAACGCGGCGAGGTTCAGTTTTAAAAACTGCGGCTTGACGGTTTGCCCGATGGCCTTTAAAAATTCCTCTTTCGGAATGCCGGACTGTTTCGCCAGCAGCCCGATCAGCACCACGTTGACCGCTTTGAGGTTGCCCAGTTCTTCCGCAATTTTTAGCGCGTCGCAGGTAAAGAGCTTCACGCCCTCTTTCCGGATCGTGCCCGCGATGTCCCCGGGGTATTGTTCCGCACCGGAGACGACCGGCATCGGTGGAATTTTTTGTTCGCTCATCACCGCGACGCCGTCCGGCTTCAAGACCGGGAGCCAGCGCAGGCATTCGAGCTGCTCGAACGCCAATAAAATGTCCGCCTGCCCGTCCTCGATCAACGGCGACGCGACTTGATCGCCGAACCGGACATAGGTGACGACCGAGCCGCCGCGCTGCGACATGCCGTGCACCTCGCTGACCTTGACGTCATAACCCAGATTCAACGCGCACTGGCCTAATATTTTGCTGGCGAGCAGCGTACCCTGTCCGCCGACGCCCGCGATCACGATATTTTTAATCATCTGTTTTCCTCCATGTTCGCGATGTTTGACGCGACCTGTAAAATCGAATAAATTCCAATCAGATGCAAGCGTAAAACTCGCTATACTTGAAAGATTTATCTTTCAAGTTATCGCCTCGAACTTGCAGACATCCTTACACAATCCGCAGCCGGTGCACAGGGTTCGATCGATGTACGGATGATCCTCGCCGCTGACAATCGCGGGACAGCCGAGTTTTAAACACGCCCCGCACTTTTTACACTTGTCGGGCAGAATCTTTACCGGCGGCAGCGGCTTGACTTCTTTTAGCAGCGCACAGGCCCGTTTGACGATGATCACGCTGGGCTCCGCCGCCGCAAGCTCCTCTTCGAGCGCCGTTTTGCAGCCCCCGAGGTCGAACGGATCGACGCTGCGCACCCGCCGGATGCCGAACGCCTTGCAGAGCAATTCGAGATCGGCCTCGACGGTCGGTTCACCCTTGATGGTTCTTCCGGTCAGGGGATTGGGCTGGTGGCCGGTCATGCCCGTGATACGGTTGTCTAAAATCAATACGGTGGAAATGCCTTTATTATATGCGATGTCGCAAAGTCCCGTCATGCCGGAATGCATAAACGTCGAATCGCCGATCACCGCAACGGCGCGTTTGGCGGATTCGCCTCCCCGCGCGATATTGAATCCGTGCAATGCCGAGACCGACGCGCCCATGCACACGATGCTGTCCATGGCGGAGAGCGGCGGCGCGGCCCCGAGCGAATAACAGCCGATGTCGCCGCTGACATAGAGCTTCATCGACGACAGCACATGGAAAATCCCCCTGTGCGGGCAGCCCGGGCACAGCACCGGCGGGCGGTTCGGCACTTTATGGGCGGGAAGCGTTTTGATTTCCTCGCCCAAAACGACCTTTCTGATCGCGTTCGCGGTGTATTCGCCGCACGGCGAAAACAGCTCCTTGCCTTTGCAAGCGACGCCGATCTTGGCGCAGTGGGTTTGGATGATATCGTCGAGTTCTTCCAAGACATATAATTCGTCGACGCTTTCCGCGAATTCCCTAATCAACTTGACCGGCAGCGGATTGACGACGCCCAGTTTCAAATAGCTCGCTTTTTCCCCGAGCGCTTCCTTGGCGTATTGATAGGCGATGCCGGAGGCGATCACGCCGATTTTCCCGCCTTTTTCAATCCGGTTCAGCGGCGTGGTCTCGGCGAATTCGGAGAGCGCCTTCATGCGCGCTTCGACGGCTATGTGGCGCGCGCGGCTGTTGGCCGGCACCATGACCCGCTTTGCGGCGTTCTTTTCATAGGGTTTTAATTCGACTTCAACCCGCTCGCGGAGTTCAATCGGCGTGCGGGAATGGGAGACGCGGGTGGTCAAGCGCAACAGCACGGGCGTGTCGAATTGTTCGGAGAGTTCAAATGCCGCTTTGGTAAAATCACGGCACTCGGCGGAGTCCGCCGGTTCGAGCATCGGCAGTTTGGACGCGATCGCGTAATGGCGCGAATCCTGTTCGTTCTGGGACGAGTGCATGCCCGGATCGTCGGCGACCGCAAGCACGAACCCGCCGCCCACGCCGGTATACGACGCGGTGAAAATCGGGTCGGCGGCCACGTTCAGACCGACATGCTTCATGCCGCAAAACGCGCGCGCGCCGCCGAACGAGGCCCCGATCGCGACCTCCGCCGCGACCTTTTCATTCGGCGCCCACTCGCAGTAGAGCTCGTTATATTCGGCGGCATACTCGGTGATTTCGGTGCTGGGCGTGCCGGGATAGCTGGAAACGACCCTGCATCCGGCTTCATAAAGCCCCCTCGCGACCGCCTCGTTGCCTAAAAACAGCTTTTTTTCGTTTTTTTCACTCATTGTGGAATATCCTCCGATTTGCCGGAAACCTCCGGCGGAATATGTATGATAACTTAAAAAAGAATTACACCCGTGAAACCCGAATTTTTTGTCGAAACGCAAAATCCGATTTTCACGAGTATATCACAAAAACGCCCTGCTTTCAAGGGTTAAACTTCGGTGAACGCTTGTTAAAACTTCGGTTTAGAGGCCAGAGGCAGCAACTCTGCCAGCGTATGTTCTTGATATTCATCCCGCGAACGCGCGGTGATGATTTTAAAATCGGCATCGCAAAACTCCGCCATCACCTGGCGGCAGACGCCGCAGGGGGTGCAAAAATCCACCTGCCCCTCTCCGAGGTTTTCAAGCCCGCCCACGACCGCGATCGCCAAAAATTCATTGACGCCCTCGCTGACCGCTTTAAAAAATGCGGTTCGCTCGGCGCACACGGTCGGAGAAAAGGTGACATTTTCGATGTTGCAGCCCAAAAAGATTCTCCCGTCGTCGGACAGCAGCGCCGCCCCGACCGCAAATCCCGAATACGGCACATAGGCGTTTTTGCGCGCCTCGAACGCCGCAGCCACCAAAAGCGAATAATCGTCCAAAACAATCCTCCCTTTTTGTCGTTGTCATTCCGAGCGCAAGCCGAGGAATCTCGGACTGATTTTGTGCTGTCATTCCGAGCGCAAGCCGAGGAATCTCAGACTGATGAAGTGTTCAACTTGTTCTTCCAATAAACCCTCACGCATTGAGATCCTTCGACTTCACGCCGTAAACGGCGTTCCGCTCAGGATGACAATTCTACGCAATCTCCAGCGCGATTTCCATCATGTCCGTAAAAGCGTTCTGGCGCTGCTCGGCGGTGGCGTTTCCCGGTTTGAACAGGCAATCCGAAATCGTGAGGATGCACAGCGCTTGTTTTTTTGCCTTTGCGGCGTTCATGTACAATGCGGCGGCCTCCATCTCGACCGCGAGCACGCCCATGTCGCGGAACCCCTCCGAAAACTTTTTGTCCTCGCCGTAAAAAGTGTCCGACGACACGATGTTGCCGATTTTATAATTGATACCGTGTCTTTCGGCGGCGTCGGCGGCGGCTTTGAGCAGGTTCCAGTCGGCGATCGGGGCGAATGTGCCGGATAAATTGAACATCGCGGCGTAATTGGAATTGGTGCAGGCGCCCATGCCGAGCACGATGTCGCCCACGTCGAGCGAGACGTCGAACGCGCCCGCCGAGCCGATCCGGATGATCCGCTCGACCCCGTAAAAATGAAAGAGTTCGTGCGAATAGATGCCGATCGAGGGGATGCCCATGCCGCTGCCCTGCACCGACACGCGCTTGCCCTTGTAATAGCCGGTATAGCCGAGCATCCCGCGCACCCGGTTATAACAAACCGCGTCGGTCAGATAGGTCTCGGCGAGCTTTTTGGCCCGCAGCGGGTCGCCGGGCATCAAAACGGTCTGTGCGATCTCGCTGGCCTTGGCCTCGATATGGGGGGTCGGAATGGGCATTATCATCTCTCCTTTGATTTAATCTTTCGGTCCTGTCAGTCCTTCCGTTCTTCCGGTTCTTCGGGCCAGTATGGTTCGGGGACTCCGACGGCTTTTGCCAGCTTGGGTTTTTCCAATGTGAATCCGATGTCGCCCGGATCACGCCAAGCGAAAATGGTCCGTCTGTCGTGCAAAACGGTGACATAGGGGAAGTTGGCGATTGTACAGGAATAATTCCCCTGCTCGATATAACTCCCGATATTTTTCCAGGTCATCACCGCGGTCAGAGCGGCGAAAAACAAAAACACCGGGCAGCGCCACTTGGGCATCTTCACGATAAAAATACCCGCTAAAACAATCTCCGTCACCTTGAGGGGGAACATCATACGGCTTGCGACCAGCGGCGCCGAACACAGCAGCATATAGACGCCGAGTCCGCAACAGTAGAGTTTAAACACCAATTCCGCGTTCCCGTCATCGTGCTCCTTGCGATATTTAAAAAACACAAAGGCAATCACGGAAAAGGTGACCAGCCGCTCGGCCAGCGCAATCCAGCTGACCCCCGAAAATTCGCTGAAGTAATCGATTTTTCCGATCACAGCGGAGAGTTTCCCCATCAGCTCGGCGCCGGCGGGCGTGCCGATGACAACGCCCAGTACCGAACAGGCGCTCAAAATCCAAAAGATCGCCTTGCGCCCCAAAAAAATCACAACCGGAGCGGCCAGCAGGATGAAAGACGCCTTATGGATCAAAATACAGCCGATCCCGACGGCTGCATACTGCCAATATTTTTTTTCGAGCAAAAACGGCAGCATCAATCCCAAGAACAAGCAGATGGCCAGCCCCTGCCGAACGCCGGAAAAAAGGTAGGACAGATACAGCGTCGGATAGGCGAGCAGCAGCGCGAACATGCGCGCGCCGCAGCAGCACTTGACGACGAATCTGTGCAACAGCAGCATCGAGGCCGTGCCGATCACGCCCATAAACACCCAAAACGGTGCTTTAATCGCCTGAAACGCGGCTTCAAGCAATTTCCACCCGAATTCGATGTATTCGTTTTTACCCCAAAAATCTTTATACGGAATCAATCCGCCGGGCGCTTCCTCATACAGGCGCATATACGAAAAATAATCGGTGCCCTGCCCGTAACGAAGCGCCAAAAATAATGTCAACGCCGCTGCCGACACAATAAAGACAATGTTGTAATCTCTCTTTTTGATAAAAGAAATGGTCGCAAGAATCAACAATACGCCATAGACAATCAGATACGGACTCATCTTCATCTCCTAATCCGGATTTAAAAGCAGCTCCATGGTTCTTTTTTGCGTCGACATCCCCATCCTCTCATAAAATGCCCGCGCGCCGCCGTTAAATTCCCAGACATTCAACTCGATGCTGTAACAGCCGTTTTCGCGCGCAAACTCCTTTGCCGCCTCGAACAAGGCCTGCCCCGCGCCCTGTTTGCGGCTGTCCGGATCGACGCACAAATCGTCGACATACAGACAGCGATAGGCCTTTCGAACCGCAACGTTCGGTTGATCCTTTATCTTGGCGATCAGATAACCCGACATGCCGCCGTCTTCACCCTCCGCGACGAACACCGCGTTGTCGGCCAGCAATGCCGCAACGCCCCCGGCGTCGTATTTCGCGCAGGAGTCGTCAAACAGGTCGGGTCTGCCGGCGCCGTGCTGCGCCGCGATGAGTTTTAAAAGCCGGGCGATTTCGGCGCAGTCGCCCTCCCGCGCTCCGCGAACCCGCATGCTATTCGCTCAGCCGGATCATCTCGTCGATGCAGCGGCGCGCCTTTCGCAGCGTCTCCGGGTCGAGCGTGATCTCCTCGCCGCCCCTGCCCTCAAGACAGTTCAACAGATCGGGCAGCGTGGTCGCCTTCATGTTTTCGCAGACCATCTTTTTGGACAGCGCGTAAAATTGTTTTTCGGGGCAGTCGTACTGCAGGTGCTCGGCGATGCTGTTCTCGGTGCCGATGATGAACTCCTTCGCGGCGGATTTGCGCGCATACTCCATGATGCCCGAAGTCGAGCCGACATAATCAGCCAGCGCCGCCACCGCGGGCACGCATTCGGGATGCACCAGCAGCAGCGCGTTCGGATGGGCCTTTTTTGCCGCTTCGGCGTCGCGCGCCGTGACGGCCGCGTGGATCGGACAGCCGCCTTGCAATAATTTGAAATTTTTCTCCGGCAGCCGGTCGGCTACATATTTGCCGAGGTTGCAGTCGGGGATGAACAAGATGTTTTGATTATCGATTTTGGAACAGACCCTGATGGCGCACGACGAAGTCACGCAGACGTCGCAGACGGTTTTCAGGTCCGCCGTGGTGTTGATGTAACAGACGACCGTGTAATCGGGGAACTGCGTCTTGACGCCCTCGATCAAAGCCCTGTCCATCTGCTCGGCCATCGGACAGCCCGCCGTGGGATTCGCCAGATAAACCGTCTTTTCGGGCGAGAGGATCTTGACCGTCTCGGCCATGAACCGGACGCCGCACATGATCACGGTTTTGGCGGTTGTCTTGGCGGCCATGACACTGAGCTGGTAGGAGTCGCCGCGAAAATCGGCCGCCTCGGTGATCTCGCGCGCCTGATAACTGTGTGCCAAAACGCACACATCTTTTTGTTTTTTTAATTCCCGGATGCGCGCCTGCATCTCACTGACTGTCATTGCCGACCATCCTTCCGCAGATTGGATCTTGGTGTAAGGGCTCTACCCCCGGCGTGGAAAAACATTTTTCAATTTTCCACTTTGGTAAAGCTCATGATGTATTCGTCGTCGGATATGGTGAGCCGTTGTCCGTCTTCTTTGAATTCATAAGTGTATTTTCGCTTCTCGCCGAAGATGTCGGTGATCCGGAGCGTATCCCCGTCGACGACCCGATAACTGCCCATATCCAACACCGCCTTGTCCATCGCTTCACCGAGATGGGTCTGGGACTTGAGAACCCCTTTTTCCTCAAAGAAATAGTAAAAACCGCCGTTTTCGGCATAGTCGTAATCCCATTTCCCCAAAAACGGTTCCGCGCGCCCCGAACAGCCGGAAGCCGCCAGCACAGACACCGCCAAAATCAGTATAACCCAAACAGCGCGTCTCATGAAAACAGTCCCCCCCGCGACATGATGATGGATCTATTATATCATTTTTTCGCATCGAATACAATCGCCCCCGAAACCGAAAAGCCGCCGGTTTTCCGGCGGCTGGACTTAAATCGGGTTATGATCGGTGCAACCGGTTGGAAATCAACATGGGTATACGCCGCAATGGTTTCACGGCATATTCCGCCCCGCCGAAGACGGGAGCGGAATACACTGCCGAATTGCTTTATCCATCACGGTAAAAGTGCTTGCATACCACTTTTCCGCAACCGGAACGGTATCAGACGGACGGTTTCATAAAAGTGTCGAGAATGCGCAGTTTTCCGATGATCGGGAGTTCTTTCTTTTTCCCCTGGGCGGCGTTGACGATGCCGATGATGGCGAGAACCCCGATGCCCACATAGACCAGAGAGCTCAGCGTTGTGATATACCACGGCGTCGTATAAACCGGAACGCCCCAAACATAGGTTTTTGCTCTGATCAAGCTCAACAGCCCGAAAACGATCCAGCTGGCAACCCACAGCAAAAACAGATTGAAGCCCTGCACCGTATGGAACCTGGCAAACTTCGAGTTTTTGGCCGCGAACATCGGAATGAAGACCAGCGCACAGAAATACGCCAAAATCCCCATCGCCTTGTTGTCGTTGGCGTCCCTGACCTCGTCGGTTTGAACCGGCGCACCGGCCGGAGCCGCCTGATAAGTAGGTACTCCCGCGATTTCTCCGCCGCAGACCCCGCAGAATTTGGTCCCCTCCGGAACTTCCGCTCCGCATTTCCCGCAAAATGGCATGTGATTCCCTCCTGTTTGATTTTTGTTTATGTATCCGAAGACGGAAACATCAAAAAGTATAAATACCGATATCCTTCCGACCGTAAAACGCCGACCGTCACCAAAATTTCCACGGCAGTATTTTATTTGTCGCCGACCCATGACAGGGCAGATATAATTTGTGTTGATCATGAGCCGACTCGGATACATCCATTGTATTTGCCGAAGCCCGCTTTGTCAAGGGCTTTTTCTCAATTTATGCGAATAATTTCCCCCTCCGTCGTGACCAAAATCACGCGGATCGCCGGGCGGGATTCTAAAAACGCGGCGGTCTTCTTTGCGCCCATGACAAAGAACGCGGTCGCCAGCGCGTCGGCGGCGGTGTCGTCGGCGCAGATCACCGTGACCGAGACCAACCCGCTCTCGGCGGGCCTGCCGGTCTCGGGGTCGAGGATGTGGTGATAACGCACTCCGTCCTGTTCAAAATAGCGCATATAGCCGCCCGAGGTCACGACCGCAAGATCCGCGACTTGCACCGAATCGATGAATGCGTCCGGGTCGTTCGGGTCGCGGATCGCGACCGTAAAAGGCGTGCCGTCCGGCTTTTTCCCGAGCGTGGTCACATTGCCGCCCAACGACAAAATGGCGCTCTCCACACCGCATGCGGCAATCGCCTCTTTGAGTTTTCCCGCCGCCCAGCCCTTTGCCGCCGCGCCGAGGTCGAGCCGCATCCCCTCGGGGATTTTCACTTTCCCGTCCGCCAGTTCGATTTTTTCCCAACCGATAAATCCCGCCGCTTCCGCGAGTTCCCCGTCACCCGGAACGCGGGTCTGCGATCGGAATCCCCACAATTCGACGTATCGGCCGACCGTGATGTCGAAAGCGCCGTCTGTCAAGCGTGATAATTCGACACATTCCGATATCAGCGCGAAGGTCTCCCCGCCGACTTCGACAAATTCCCCCGGGCGGCTGTTGACATTTCCGATATCGCCGCTGTCCACATCGAGCGCAAAGTCATATTCATTCAATTTTTGCACCGCGGCGTCCAGCGCAATGTCTGCGTTTTTCCCATAGGCGGTCAGCGTGACCACGGTGTCCATGGTAAACACCGCGCGGGTGACCGGTTCTTGCGCGCGTTCGCAGCCAAACCCATGCGCAAAAAGCAAAATGGCGGCTGCAACGGCCGCCGATTTCTTGACCCTCTTCATCTTGATAACCACCTTTCGCGGATTCGGGATTGAAAGTCCTTTTTTATAGGATCGGGATTATTCACACCGCGCCGCTTCCGCCGCCGCCGCGATATCCCTGCGAACCTGCCGCTGGAGTTGTTCCACCGTCTCGAATTTGCGCTGGGGGCGCAGATATTTTAACAGGCGCACATGGATGATTCGACCGTACAGATCGCCCTCAAATCCGATGATATGGGTCTCGGCGGCCTCCTCGGGCTGCAAGACCGTGGGGCGCGCGCCCAAATTCGTGACCGCGGGATAGGTCTTGCCGTCCAATGTCACCTCGGCGGCATAGACGCCGCGTAAAAGCGGTTTCACCGCGGCCGTCAGCGGTTGATTGAGCGTCGCGAATCCGAGTTTATGACCCAGCTTCTTACCGCTCTCAACCCGCGCCGAGAGCAAAATATCCCGCCCCAGCATCTTGGAAGCCGACGCGGTATCTCCCCGGCTCAGCGCGGCTCTGATGCGGCTGGAACTGATCGGCTCGTCGCCGAACAACACCGGCGCAATCGGTTCGGCTGAAATCCCTTCCTGTTTGCAAAGCCGCGCCATCAGTTCTCCGTCGCCCTCCCGCCCTTTTCCGAAGCGGTAATTGTAGCCGTAAAAAGCCGCTCTCATGCACAGTTTATCCCGCAAAAAGGCATAAAACTCAACCGCGCTCAGATAGACAAAATCACCGAAGTTCAACGCAACCGTGACTTCAACGCCCAACCGCTCGAAACAATCCAAGCGATCTTTTAAATCCGAGAGCGGTTCCGGCGCGTCGCCGAAAAACGCGCGCGGATGCTGCGCGAAGGTAAAAACCACAGGCGCCGGACCGGCAGAAGACGACCGGCCGCATTTGACGGCAGCGGAAATCACGGCTTGATGACCTTGATGCACCCCGTCAAAAAAGCCCAGCGCAACCGTTGCGGGTTCTTTCAAATCAATACGGTCCGTGTCGGTAATGACCCTCATAAAACGATCTCCGAAGGATTGCGAAATAATTTTTTCGTATATCCGATTTTTTGACCAACGATACAAAGCCCCAAAAATCCGCCGTGGAACACCGTGTAGAGCCCGTCGGGCAGTTCGGTCTCGAATTCCGCGCCGTTGACAAACCGCCGCAATTTTTCTCCGGATATTTTGAGTTCGGGCAGGGTTTTGAACACTTCCGAAATCGGGCGCAGATACCTCGTCCCGTCGCCCTCATCGCGGCACGCTTGAAGTTGTTCCAATGTCACGCAGTCGGAAAGCGCGAATCCGCAGGCGCGGGTTCTGACCAGAGAGGAGAGCGCCGCCCCGCAGCCCAACCGCCGCCCGATATCATGCACCAGCGCGCGCACATAAGTCCCTTTGGAACAGGTGACGCGCAAAAAAAGCCCGCCGTCTTGCTCAAAACAGAGTAATTCGTCGATTTTGACCGGGCGGGGTTTGCGTTCGACTTCGCGCCCCTCTCTGGCGAGATCGTAAAGCCGCTGACCCTGTATCCTGACCGCCGAATACATCGGAGGCAATTGTTCGATCTCCCCGCAAAATTCGGGCAAAATCGCCTCGATCTCTTTGAGGCCCGAATCCCCCGGCTCACAGGTCGAGACAGGGCTTCCCGTGATATCGTATGTATCGGTCACAAGTCCCAATTGAATGCCCGCGATATAGGTTTTTTTCGTGTCGGGGCACAGATCAACCGCCCCGGTCGCGCGGCCCAAAAAAAGCGGCAGCACGCCGGTCGCCATCGGATCGAGCGTCCCGCCGTGGCCGATTTTTCTCTCTCCTAAAATCCCGCGGCATTTTGCCACCACGTCAAACGAGGTGAAATCCCGCGGTTTGTTGACGCAGATCAGTCCGTCCATGCCGTGAGTTGCTCCTCGGCTTTGGCGATCAGCTGTGCGCGCACCTCCGCCTGACTGCCGCGGATCGTGCAGCCCGCCGCGCGGATGTGTCCGCCGCCGCCGAACGCCTTGCAGATCTCCTCCGCGCTGAGCTTTTCGTTGGTTCGAATCGAAATTTTATAGACCCCCCGCGACACCTGTTTGAGGGTGACGCCGCATTCGACACCCTCGATCTGGCGGGGAATCGAAGCCAGCTCGCCGAGGTCGTCGTTGTAAAAACCGGCTTTTTCGCGCATCTTCAATGTGACGGTGGCGATGGCGATTCTGCCGCCGGAATAATATTTGATGCTGTCCAATACCATGCGCCACATCTCCATCTCGCTGCGGCTCTTGGTCTCGAACATCCTTCTGGTAATGGTCTCGGTGTCGGCTCCGGCTTGGGTCAGTGCGATCGCCGCGGCATGGGCGCCGACATTGGTGTTGGCGTATTTAAAACAGCCGGTGTCGGTGGAGACGGCGGTGAAAAGCGCGTCGGCGATCGGCGGCGTCAGGTCTGCGCCGAGCGCTTGTATGAGTTTCAATATAACCACGCCCGTGGCGGCGGCGGCGGCGTCGAGCACCAAAACATCCTCAAACCGCTCCTGCGCGTGGGAGATGTGGTGATCGATCGACAAATCGCAACGGTTGTAATCCGCCCAGAGGGCTCCCCACTGTCCGACGGAGGCGGTGTCAACCGAGACAATCGTCTCGTGCGCCGCGCAGTCCTGGGGGAGGTTTTTCCATAAAAAATCGAACGCGTACGGGATTTCGCTCGCACACAGAACCTTGGTCTTTTTCCCCATGCCATGTAAAACCAACGCCAGCCCGACCGCCGAGCCGATGGCGTCGCCGTCGGGATTGACGTGGCAGATGATATGAAAATTATCCCGCTGCGCCAAAAATACCGCGGCTGTGTTCAGCGCGTCGCCCATCCTGTCAACTCCGTTTCTCATTCCCGTTGTCTTCATCGGTCATATTCAAATTCTTCAGCTTTTTCGCGATTTCGGCGGAATATTCGATGCCGTCGTCGGCGATGAACTCAAAGTGCGGAATGACGCGCAGCCGAAGCCGCGAGCCGATTTCGTGCCGGATGAACCCGCCTGCCGCCTCCAGCCCCCTTGCCGAGACCTTGGCCACTTTCATCCCCTCGACCGCGCTGATATACACGCGACACAGCGAGCCGTCACCCGTCAGATCAACGCGCACAATCGAGAGCATCCCCGAGATGCGCGGATCTTTGAGCGTCGGGATAATCGTCGAGAGCACCCGTTTGATATCCTCCCTGCTTCGCTGATTGTTATAGGACATGATCATAACCCCTTTCGCAGATCCTTGAAAACCGGTGCCGCTGTCCGGCGGTCTACGGCTTGACCTCCTCCATCACATAGGCCTCGAGGATGTCGCCCTCCTTGATGTCGGAAAACTTTTCAAGCGAAATACCGCATTCATAACCCTCCGCGACTTCCCTGACGTCGTCCTTGAAGCGGCGCAGCCCGGCGATTTTGTCGTCGGCGACGATGATGCCTTCGCGCACCAGGCGAATCTGCGCATTGCGCGTGATCTTGCCTTCGCGCACATAGCTGCCCGCGACAGTGCCGACTCCCGTGATCTTGTAGACCTGCCGAATTTCGGCCCTGCCGAGCATGACCTCTTTGTATTTGGGCGCGAGCAGACCCTTCATGGCGGCGGTGATCTCATCGATACAGTCATAAATAACCCTGTAAAGGCGGATATCCACCCCGGCGTTCTTGGCGTTTTCTGCCGCGGTCGTATCCGGGCGGATGTTGAAGCCGACGATGATGGCGCCCGCCGTTCTCGCCAGCATGACATCATGTTCGCTGACCGCGCCGACGGCGGCGTGAATCACCTTGACGCGCACCTCATCGGTGCTGATTTTTTGCAACGACTGGCTGACGGCTTCGACCGAGCCGTTGACGTCGGCTTTGACGATGACTGGCAGCTCCTTGATCTGCCCCTGTTGGAGCGAATCGAACAGGTTTTCGAGCGTGACCTTGCGGAACTCGTTGAATTTTTCTTCTTTTTCGCGTGTGCGGCGCTGTTCCACCAGCTCTCTGGCAAGACGCTCATCCGAGACGACGTCAAAGCTCTCGCCGGCATTGGGGACGTCGTTGAGTCCCGTGATCTCGACCGGCTCGGACGGCCCGGCGCTCTCGCGTTTGAAACCCTTGTCGTCGGTCATGGTGCGGATTTTACCGACTGTATCCCCCGCGACGAGAACATCCCCGGTGCGCAGCGTGCCGTTTTGAATCAACAGCGTGGCGGTCGGTCCCATCCCCTTATCGAGCCGGGCTTCGATGACAGTACCCTTTGCCGGGCGGTTCGGATTGGCCTTGAGTTCTTTGACATCCGCCAAAAGTATTATGGTCTCAAGCAGTTCATCTATGCCTTGCCGCGTGAGCGCGGATACCGGCACGCAGGGCGTATCGCCGCCCCATTCCTCGATGACGAGTTGATGCTCGGTGAGCTGCTGTTTGATGCGTTCGGGATTTGCGGCGGGTTTATCCATTTTGTTGATGGCGACGATGATCGAGACGCCGGCGGCTCTCGCGTGATTGATGGCCTCGACGGTCTGGGGCATGATGCCGTCGTCCGCCGCGACGACCAACACGGCGATATCCGTTATCTTCGCGCCCCTTGCGCGCATGGAAGTGAATGCCGCGTGGCCCGGGGTGTCGAGGAACGTGATGTCTCTGCCGCTGATTTGGACGCGGTATGCGCCGATGTGCTGCGTGATGCCGCCCGCCTCGTCCACGACGACCTTGGTCTTTCGGATGGCGTCGAGCAGGGAGGTCTTGCCGTGGTCTACGTGGCCCATGACCACCACGACCGGGCTGCGGATCTCGAGATCGGTCTCCTCGTCGCTGCTGGTGTCCATGATGCGCTCCTCGATCGTGACCACCACTTCGCGCTCGACCTTGGCGTTAAATTCCATTGCGACGATTTCGGCGGTGTCATAGTCGATGATGTCGGAAGCGGAGGCAAATGTGCCTAACGAGAGCAGTTTCTTGACCACTTCGGCGACGTTTTTTTTCAGACGCGTCGCCAATTCACCGACCGAGATCACTTCGGGCACGGTGATCTTCAACTGCTGCTTGCGGGCTTTCTCAAGCTGCAGGCGGCGCAGCTTTTCGGCCTCGGTCTCCTTTTTCGAGAACGCGGGTCTGCCCTGCTGGCGGGATTTTTGATTGATTTTTTGCTTACGGGGTTCGTATTTGCGCGAATTGATGTTTGCGGGTCCGCTCATTTCGTAGCGGCCGCTGTATTTTTCGGAGTTGATCTCGGCGCCCGAGCGGGTGTCGACCGTGCGCATCACGCGCTCCGTGGGCGCCGTTATGACGCGTTCCTTTTGCGGTTTGGGCTCGGTGCGTGTGGGCGGCGGCATATTGGCAGGCCGCTGGTAACCGACGACTTTTTGCGGTCTCTTCGGCGGTTCGGCCTTTTTTACGGGTTGGGCGGGCGGCGCCTGCGGTTGTGCGGGCGGCGCCTGCGGTTTCGCCTGCGGCTTTGACGGCGATTCGGCAGCCGGTTCTTTTTTTTCCGCCGGCTTGGGTTGAGCGGCCGCTTTTTTGGCCCGCTCCTCCCGTCTTTTTTCGGCCTCCACCATCGCCTCGGCAAAAAACTCCATAAAATTTTTTACGCTGTTCTCCGTCGTGAGTCGGTCAAAGAGCAGATTCAAGTCCTGCTCGGACATCACCGTGGAGTACTTTTTGCCGTCATTGCCGTCCGGGTCGATAATGGCAAGAATGTCCTTGCTGGTCAGTTCTTTGCCGCCTTTCGCAAAATCCTTTGCCGCTTCATGGACTTTGTACTTTCGTGTGATCATTAAACTCCTCCTACTTGGGTTCCGTCATGTATCCGAGTATCAATTTTGCAAATCCTTCATCGGTCAGCGCCACGATGCCCGCGGGTTTTCCGACCGCTGCGGAGAGCTGTTCCATCGTGCGGGAGAGGGCGATGTGCGGGATTTTATCGCCGCAAAAAAACGCGACATTTGAACGCGTTTTCGGCGACAGGTCCGACGCCGTCAGAACCAGCCGCGCTTTGCGCCCGCGCACGGCGTTTTTAACGGTGTCATACCCGTACGCCAGCCGCCCCGCTTTTCTTGCAAGTCCCAGCAGGGACAGCAATTTGTCGCTGTTTTTTTCAGCCATTGATCTCCTCGCCCAACCGTTCATAGATCTCTTTTGAAATGGCTGTTTTGAGGTTTCGCTCCAGCCGTCTGGTCTTGATTGCCTTTTTTAAGCACTCCGCGCTTTTGCACACATAAGCGCCCCGCCCGGAGACCTTGCCCTTCAAATCGAGTAAGATCTCACCTTCTGGCGTCAGCACGACGCGCAGCAGCGCGCTTTTTTCTTTCATCTCACCACAGCCGGTGCACATGCGCTGCGGTCTCCTCCGCTCCGCCATACGTCACTGTGTGTCGTCCGAACCGGCGGAGGCGAAAAAGTCGTTATCGAAGTCGAACGCCATATAGCCGCGCTCGTTTGCCCCCTCCTTGTCGGAGTGGATATCGATCTTCCAACCGGTCAGTTTCGCCGCAAGCCGGGCGTTCTGGCCGCGGTTGCCGATGGCGAGCGAAAGTTGGTGGTCGGGGACGATGGCGCGGCTCAGTTTATTCGTCTCATCCAAAATTTCGACGTCGATGACCGAGGCCGGAGCCAAAGCCGCGGCGATCATTGAAGACGGCAGCGGCGAATACTTGACGATGTCGATCTTCTCGCCGCCCAATTCGTCGATGATCTGCGCGACGCGCGCGCCTTTGTGGCCGATGCACGCGCCGACCGGATCGATGTTGGGGTCGCGGCTGTAGACCGAGATCTTGGTACGGCTCCCGGCTTCGCGGGCGACGGCTTTGATTTCGACGGTGCCCTCGGCGATTTCAAAGACCTCTTTTTCAAACAGACGGCGCACCATGTTTTGATGGGTGCGCGAAATCAAGGCGCGCGGGCCTTTTTCGCTGTCCTTGACGTCGACGACATAGACCTTGATCAATTGACCGGGACGCAGCGTCTCCTCGGGCAGCTGCTCGGTGCGCGGCAGAAGCAGTTCGTTGCCGTCGATTTCGACGGTGGCGTTTGAAGTCATCGGATCGACGCGCACAACCCGCGCGGTGACGAGTTCGAACCGGTAATTTTGAAACTTTTCAAGCATCTGCTCGCGCTCGACTTCGCGGATGCCCTGCCGAATCACATGTTTGGCGGCCTGCGCGGCGATGCGCCCGAAATCCTTGGTGTTCAGCGGCACGTCGACATAACCGTTCTCCGGTTGATAACTCTCAATCTTTCGGGCCTCTGCTTCGATGATCTGGGTGTTGATATCCTCCACCTGTTCGACGATCGACTTGCGGATATAGACATTGAATTTTCCTTTTTTCATGTCGATGTCGGTGATGGTGTTGTCTTCGCAGCCCATGTCGCGGCGCACCGCGATGGCAATGGCATTGCGCACCCGTTCGAGCAGTACGCCGGAGGCGATGCCCTTTTCTTTTTCAAGCAACCTTACCGCTTCAAATATCTCATTGGATTCGGGCGTTGCGTTCTTGTTCACGATCTTCTTGCTCATGTCGGTCGATCAATTCCTTTCAAATCGATTTAAACAAATCTCCATTTAGTATATGCCGTTTCTTTCAGCCGGAATGTCTTTTGTCCTCCGGCGGTTTCAAGCGTGATCACATCGTCGGAAAAACCGGACAAAATGCCGGTAAAATCCCGTTTCCCGTCTACGGGACGAATGGTTTTCAAATCGACCTCGCGGCCGATCGAGAACGAAAAATGTTCGGGCAGGCGCAGTTTCCGGTCGAGCCCGGGCGAGCTGACTTCGAAGCAGTAACGCCCGTCGATGGGGTCGGCCGCGTCGATCACGGGATTGGCGAGCTCGGTGAATTGATAACACTTGTCGCTGTCAATGCCCTCGGGTCGGTCAATCGTGACCCGCAAGACGAAGCTTCCGCCCTCTTTGACATACTCGACGTCCCAAATCGTGACGCCGCACTGTGTTGCGACCGGCTCCATCAGCCCGCGCACCGCCACAACGGTGCGCGCCGCACCGGTTATATTTTTCCCCAAAACCCGACTCACTCCCCACGAAAAAACGCCCTGACAAAAACGAAAGAGCGGGAAGACCCACTCGATGACATGTCAAGTATACCACGTTATCGCCGCGATTGCAATAGTTTTTTGCATTTTATAATAAAAAATTTCTGAGTTTTCTGCAGGCGCGGCAGGGATACCGCGCCCTGTTGCCCACCGACTTTTGCATGACCTCCGTTAAAATCGTCAACAATGCTTTCGTAACGGAATCGATCCGTCCGAAGGAGGCCGTATTGAGATGAAAAAATTCACTTTGCTGTCCATCGCGGCGGCGCTGGCGGTGGTCATCTGCGCGCTGTCGGGTTTTAACGAATTTTCAAGCGACTGTGAGGCGGTGCGTGAAAACACCGTGCGTCTGCGCATCGTGGCAAATTCCGACAGCGATTTCGACCAAAGGATTAAATTGAATATCCGCGACGCGCTGACCGCGCAATTTCAAGAGGTCTTTGCCGGGGCCGAGACCAAAGCCGAGGCCGAAACCGCCGCCGCAAAAGCCCTGGGCGATTTCGAACATACGGCGAACCGGATTTTGAGCGACTCCGGCGCGGATTACAAGGCGGCGGCTGCGCTGACCGACCGGTATTTCGACACCACCGATTACGGCGAATTTCTGCTCCCCGCCGGGACATATTCCACGGTGCAGCTCACACTCGGCGCGGGCGGGGGCGAGAATTGGTTCTGCATCGCCTTCCCGCCGCTGTGCATTTCGGCCGGTGCAGACCGCGAGGCGCAGTTGGAGGCCTATCTCGACGAAAACGGCTGGAAATTCACTTCGAAGAAAAGCGGTTATATTTTGAAATTCAAGCTGGCGGAACTCTTTGAAAAATGGTTCAAAAAATCCGCTTAATCGAGTTTGTCCCACGCGCAACGGCTTGCCAAACCCGGCGAAAAATGGTATCCTTTTCGCATAAGGAGCGTGAGCGCATGACAGCTTTCGAGAGATACGCCATCTGGTGCGAAAAAGCCGCCGACCCCGAAATCAAATCGGAACTCGCCTCGATCAAGGGCGACGTATCCGAGATCAAAGAACGGTTTCACAACGACCTCCGGTTCGGCACCGCCGGGCTCCGGGGCGTTTTGGGCGCGGGCAGCGCGCGCATGAATGTCTATACCGTCGGCAAAGCCACGCAGGGCTTTGCGCGCTATCTGGTCGAAAACTTTCAAAATCCCTCGGCGGCGGTTTCGTTCGATTCACGCCATAAGTCCTATGAGTTTTCCCGCCT
Source organism: uncultured Eubacteriales bacterium (assembly GCA_964587625.1). GTDB lineage: Bacteria > Bacillota > Clostridia > Oscillospirales > JAKOTC01 > DAOPZJ01. The sequence continues at coordinate 6,507 of CAZPLU010000016.1, read as the reverse complement.
TGTCGCGGGCATTTTCGCAGCTAACGGCGTAAAAGTATATCTGTTCGAGGCGCTTCAGCCGACTCCGGTTTTATCTTTCGCCGTGCGCGAATTGAAGTGTTCGGGCGGCGTGATGATCACGGCCAGCCACAATCCCGCGGAATATAACGGCTACAAGGCCTATGACAGCGCCGGATGCCAGCTCTCGGTCTCGGACAGCGATAAGGTGCTCTCCCATATTGAGCAAGTCGACCCGTTTTCCGGCGTCAAAACCGGCGGGACGGATATCACCATGCTCGGCGAGGACATGGTCGAAAAGTTTCTCGACCGGGTCTGCGCCAATTCGGTGCATCCCGACATCTGCAACGGAAGCGGGCTGCACGTCGTCTATACGCCGCTCAACGGCACCGGAAAAGTGCCCGTATTCAAGCTCTTTGAACGGCTCGGCGTCACGGCGTCGCCGGTGCCGTCCCAATCGGAGCCCGACGGCGACTTCCCGACCTGCCCCTATCCGAACCCCGAATTCCGGGAGGCGCTCGAGGAGGGTTTAAAAGTCATGGCCGAGAAAAAGGCCGATATTTTAATCGCGACCGACCCCGACGCCGACCGTCTGGGCGCCGCCGTCCCCGATAAACAGGGCGGTTATGCGTTGATTTCCGGCAACGAGATGGGCTGCCTGATGTTCGACTATCTGTTTTCACAGCGCATCGCGACAAACACGATGCCCGAAAACCCGGTCGCCGTCAAGACCATCGTCACCTCCACGATGGCGGATGCCATCGGCGCGCATTACGGCGTCGAAATCCGCAGCGTCTTTACCGGATTCAAGTATATCTGCGGCGTCGCCAGCGAATTGGAGGCGCGCGGCGAAGCGGATCGGTTTTTGATGGGTTTCGAGGAGAGCTACGGCTATACGATCGGCTCCCATGTGCGCGACAAGGATGCGGTCGTCTCGGCGATGTTCGTCTGCGAGATGGCGGCCTTTTATAAAAAACAGGGCAAAGACCTGCTCGACCGACTTGCCGAACTTTATGCGCAGTACGGCTGCTACCGCAGCAAACAGAGACAGTTCACCTTCGCGGGCGTGAGCGGCATGGATACGATGGCTTCCATTATGAAACGGCTGCGCACAGACCCGTTCAAAGAAGCGGGCGGCGAAACGGTCGTCGGCATGACCGACTATCTGTCGGGCGTCGAGACCGATTTTACAACCGGCAAAACCCGCACAACCGATATGGAATCGTCCGATGTGCTCTCCTATCTGTTTGAAGACGGCGCCCGCGTGATCGTGCGTCCGTCGGGCACCGAGCCCAAATTGAAGATCTATTTCCTATTAAAAAAAGCGACTTTCCCGCTGGCCGACGAGGCCACGGAAAGGTACGAAAAGGACTTCGAGAAGTTCATGAACGGTTGATTTGTAGGGGGCGGTTTCCATGCCGCCCCGCATCGTCTGCACCGGAAAATTGATAAACATGGATTTTGGGCTTTATGATAACCGCCATAATCACGGGGCGGCATGGAAACCGCCCCCTACATGATTTAAGATGTCTCTATCGCAAAAGAGACACCCTCGATTTTTGAGAGTTCGTGCAGGCATTGCTGTTTATTCAAATCATGCCCGGCGGCAATCTTGGCCTCGATGCCTAAATAATTCGGCATGCCGCTCTTGGCGGGTCGTACTTCCGCACTCATGATTTTATACGACTGCGCGGTCACCCGCTCTAAAATTTCATTCAGCCGGTCGGCGTCTTTGATCTCGACATAGACCGACAAATGGCCCTTTTTATCTTTAAAAATGCGCTCAAGCCGCTGTAAAAAGCTGATGGCAAAAAAGGCCAGCGCGGTGCAGACCAGCGCGCCCTCGTAAAACCCCGCCCCGAGCGCCACGCCGATCGCGGCGGTCGTCCAAATACCGGCGGCGGTGGTCAGACCGCGGATGTGTGAGCTGCCCGTGACCAAAATCGTACCCACGCCCAAGAAGCCGATGCCCGAAATGACCTGCGCGGCGACCCGCAGCGGATCGGAGGACAGAGAAAAAACATTCATCGCAAAAAAGCCCGTCATCGTCGCCATGACCGAACCCAAACAGACCAAAATATGCGTCCGGATGCCCGCCGAGCGGCCTTTCAACTCGCGGTCTGTGCCGATGATGCCGCCGCATATAAACGCCAGCGCCAGCCGGAGCAGAACGGTCCAAAAGTTAAAATCCCTTAAAAATGCCATCATTCCGTCCATTTCTATTGACCACCCTTTCGCAGATTTCGGAATGTTTGATCCGATTGAATCCGGTCAAACGGAGCAAACCCCTCCCTTCCGATAAACAAATTATAGCACAGTTTTCGTTTACAGGCAAAAATAAGCGGAAATTTTTCCAATCCTCACAGTTCTATCACCGAAAAAAAGCGAAAAACCCAAAATCGCCGTGTAAAATGTCCCCATCAGTTACCGTCCCGGTATTTTTATGATATTCATCTTCGCGGGCAGATACGGCACGACTTTTATGACAAGCGCGGCGGCGCTGCTGGAAGCCGGACCGGGTTACGCCGCCGAAAACTATGAGCGCATCACCGGAAAAGCGTTCGATCCCGAGGATCGGGAGGCGGTGCGATGGGCGGCGGGGGTTTTCGAGCCGCTTCCGCCGCTGAGCGCACAACATCCGCTCTCCCATTCGAATTCGCCGTTCGGATATGCCATGACGACCGAGACGGCGAGACCCAAAGAAGTGATCGGCGCGGGTCAGGTGTTTTCCGCCGATATAGACAAACAGACGCCCGTGTTTTCAAACCTCATAAAAAACACACCGTTTCGAGGAATTTTTCACAAATTGGGATGTTAAAATTTTCAACAGACCATCGGCCGGTTTGACAGCCCGCATGACTGTTAAATCCGAAATCGGAAAAGTACATATCGAAAGAAGGGTACACGATGAAAAAACGGTTCAAACCCCAAATATTGCTGTTGATCGGCGCTCTGCTCCTTTCTGGCTGCGGCAGTCATACCCCCTCTCTGCCCGAGGGATTGAAAACCGGAAAATCCGGCGATTACCCCCAATCGCTCCATATGATCACCACCGCCTTTTTCAGGGAAGCCGACGCCCCCGACTATGAGCAGGTCAAACAGGACTGGCTCGACAATATGTCCGCCCGGTACGGCGTGACGCTGGACATTCAATGCGACACGATTAAAAACGGCGAGTATGTCAGCACCGAGAAGATCGATCTTATGTACGACGTTTTGTACGGCGAGCAGACCTTTGCGGGAATTGTCGAAGTAAACAACTTCAGCACGCTTTATTATTCCGTCTACGAGGATGTCGCGCTGCCGCTCGAGGACTATCTGGCGGACAATCCGACCTGGAACGCCCTGCCCGAAGAGCTGAAATCGATGTTTGCGATCGACGGGCATATCTATGCGATTCCCGCTTCGATCAACCGCAGAGCCGGTGCGCGCTTTGTCTCGGAAGAGTCGCAGCGGCAGACCGGCATCACCGTCAGCGACCTTGATTCATTGAAAGAATATGCGGCTGCGCTCTCCCGTATCGATAGTTTCGAGGGCACGCCGATCGGTTCGGACCGCCTATACAACCTCATCGATGTGTTAAACGCCTACGGTCTTTATGTCGATCTTGAAAACAGTTTGCCCGTCACCTACGATCCCGTTGAGGACTGCGTCACCGATTTTCTGACCAAAGACACCGCAATTTCGGCGCTGGAGTACCTGCGGGAGCTCTATGCCCAGGGTCTGCTCGAGGTCAATTTTGACGGAGCGGTGTCCGCATACCGCAAATTCAATGCCGAAAAGGCCTACGCCTCTTTTTATACCTCCTATTACGATCGCGATGACTATACCGAAATTTTCACGCTGAATCCCGCTTACCCTCAGGTTCTCGGCGAATATGTCAAGGGGTATATCATGACCAAAGACACGCCCCAACCCAAGGAGACCCTCAATTTCCTCGTGGATATGCTGTTCGGCTCCGAGGACAATTACTTCGAATGCCGGTTCGGCTCGCCGGAGCGCTATTCCGAAAACAGCGACGGCACCCTGACACTGCATCTGACGGAGATGCCGGACGGCAGTTATGGCACGCCCCCGATGCCCAATTTGGTCGGGGACCTTCCGGGGTTGTTTTCCGGTTCGGGCGGCAATGTGTATTACAGCCGAAACGGTGTGGTGAAAGATGCCGAGGTCACAAAGGCCTATTATGATTCGATTGATCAGGCGCTTGCAAACGGCACCCTGACAACCGTTCCGATATCCCTCCGGTTCATCCGCTTGTTCGATTATTTCATAAGCCAACGGGATATTTATCGGCTCTATCTGCAATGCATCAATGTCGCCGTCACGGGCGAGCACACGCCTGTCGCGGACATCGTCGACGAATACCGAACTGCCATGTACGACATGGGCGGCAATGAGCTGCTCGACGCCGCCAACGCCGCCATCGGCAAGCAAACCGCGTATTATTACGGGTAAACTTACCGCATTCAAGTGTAAAACGTAAAGTGACATTTCCGAAAACAAACGAATAGGAAAAGGGGAACAACCATGAAAAAACGGTTTAAAATTGTCGTCTCCATGCTCATCTGCGGCGCGGTTTTATTATCCGGCTGCGCATCGGCGTCCCCAACCTCCCTGCCGGATGAGCTTCGGGCGTCGAACGCCAACTACCCCGAATCCGTCAACATCCTCGCGCCCGACTTTTTCAAAGCGACCGGCGCGGTCAACACCGATCGAATCATGCAGAAATGGCTTGATGAAACATCCCAACGGTACGGCATCATCCTTCACATCTATCCGAATTATAACGCCTATATCAACGACACCGGCTTCGTGGCGGTTCCGAAAAAACCCAGCTATGTGATCGGCTATGTGCCGCCGGCATTCGAAAGCGAGGAACCCGCCCCGCCTCCGCAGCCGAAAAACCCCAACTACGTCGGTTTGACGCAAATCGGTTCTGTCGATGCCTTGAAAAAAGCCGTTGCCGAGTCCGATCAATATATGCCTCTGGACGATTATCTCGCCGATAACCCGATTTGGAAGGCCCTGCCCGAGGACTTCAAATCCCTTTATCAAATCAACGGTCATATCTATGCGATTCCGACTTCCGTTTCACTGACTCAAAACGTCCGCATCATTCATAACGAGGCCATCGAAAAGACCGGGATTGCGGTGACCGACCTCGCTTCATTCCGAGAATTTGCCCTGAACTATATACAAAACGCCAAAAAAGTCACCGACCGCGCCGCTATTTCCGAGATGGCGGACGTTTTGACCGCTTTCGGCCTTTACCCGGGAAAAGATGACTTTGTCCAATTCAATTATGATCCGACGGCTGATTGTTTTGCGGATTGGCTGACCAAACCCGCTGCCGTCGACGCGCTGGAATACCTGCGGGAACTCAACAATGCCGGAGCGCTTGCTGATCGGCATCCGGGCACAAGCGATTTCTTCAAAATGGGGCTTTGGGCTTCGAAATATGCGCCGTATTTTGATTATTTCGACTGCACCGAAGTGCTGACCCTGAATCCCGAATATCCGCAGGTCGCCTTCACCGATATGAAGGGCTTTGCCATGATCAAAGACACGCCGCAGCCCCGGGAGACCATCAATTTTTTCATCGATCTGCTGTTCGGCTCCGAGCAGAGCTATCTCGAGTGCTGGCTGGGATCGTCAGATAGTTTCGTTCAAAACGGAGACGGTACGATCACGGTGGCGATGACGCAGGACTTGACAGACACTTTTGTCGTTCCCGCCATGCCGAATTTGACGGGCGGCCTTTCGGAACTCTTCCCCTATTCGTACACGGATATCATATACAGTCAAAACGGGACTGTCGCCACGACCTCGGAGATCGAAGCTCACAAAGCGCAGGCGAAGCTGTTGAATGATTCCCTTCAGAACGGAACCGTTATCCAATTGCCGCCGGAATATCAAATCATACAATCGGCAACTTATAACGGTTATACGGAGAACGGCAGCAATCAATACAATAATCTTTATAAGCTTTATTCAAGATGCTTTTTTGACGCCATCCGTAATTCCGATAAAACGGTGCGGCAGATTGTCGACGAATACAAAGCGGCAATGCACGACTTGGGCAGCAACCAAATACTCGACGAGATGAACGCCGCCATCGGCAAAAAGACCGCATATTATTACGGGTAAATTTACCGCATTCAAGTGTAAAGTTTAAAATGTAAAACGTAAATTGACATTTCCGAAAACAAAAGAATCGGAAAAGGGGAACAACCATGAAAAAGTCAATTAAACTCGCCGTCTCCCTGCTCATCTGCGGTCTGATTCTTTTATCCGGCTGCGGAACGGGCTCAACCTCGCTGCCGGGAAATTTGCAATCGAAGAACGGTCAGGTATCAACCATCAATATCCTCGCGCGTGATTTTTTTAAAGCCGATTCGGAAAAAGCCGAACAATATAAAGAGGATTGGTTAGCGGAGATGTCCCTTCGATACGGTGTCAAATTAAATGTAACCTAATGCTTTTACAAAGATGGAGTATATGATAATT
>CAZPLU010000015.1:0-57287 GCA_964587625.1 uncultured Eubacteriales bacterium | reverse complement strand
CTTAAAGTAAATTCCACCCCCTCGTCCACTCTGGATCTTACTTTGGGAATTTACGCTGAATACTGATAATTTGATATTTTTTCCGAAACCCTTGATTTTAGCAAAAAGATCGGTTATAATACCGCCTAATTGAGTGTGCGGCTGCACTCAAAAATTTTTCCGTCCCCGGATTGGTTTTGTAAAATTTGCAAAGCGTCATTTCGGTACACAAAAAATCGGTGCGGCTGCTGTTTTTTGTTCTCCGAGTATAAACTTTTGCCACGAAGGAACCGTGATTTTTTAATCGCGGTGTTCAACCGTCCGTTGAGGCCGCTACACCGTTTCAACAGACGTTTGATTGCTTTTCAAAAAGCAAAGGAATATGATTTTCATGTGGACGTTGCGTCGGCTTCCGGGGACGGCGAAAATTTCGGCTCAACCCTTTAAATTTACCTTTCAGGTGTAAAAAGCCGCCGTCGGCGCAAAAACAATCGTTTTTGCCTGCGGTTGCGATATCATCATCGGGGGCGATTATCCGTTTTAAAGCTTTTGAAAAATGAAACAGGAGGACAAATTCTTGCTTACAGAAAAACCCATAAAAAAGGCCGAGAAGGAAAAGAGAAAAATCAATTGGCGCGAGACCCTGCTGATTTTAAAACGGTTCTATAAATACACGGTCGAATACTTTTGGCAATGGGGCGTTTGGCGCTTTCTCGGCGGTCTCGCCTCGGCTTCGATCGGCCTGCTGTTCAATTACCGCCTGGGGAAAGTCGTCGACGTCATCATCGACAACGACCGGCAGGTTGCCGTCAAGGCGATGGTTTTGCTGGTTTCTCTCGCGGTAATACGCATGATCGTCGGCTATACCAACTCCTTAACCGCCTACCGGTACGACATTCTGTCGGGGCGGAAACTGCGCAAACAGGCGATGGAGCGCATCCATTCGTTGCCGATCGGTTATTTCGAATCCAAACACACCGGCGAGGTCATCTCGCGGGTGGTCAACGACATCGATAAACTGCAGTCCTATTATTCCGATTCCGTTGCCGGCATGTGGAGCTATCTGCCGATGAACACCGTGCTGGGGCTTTACCTGCTGTTCTCGATCAACTGGAAGCTGACGGTGGTCTGCATCGTCACAATACCCGTGTTTACGGTCGTGATCGGTAAAATCTCGATGCCGATCTCCGAAGCCGGAAAGAAAATTCAAGAATGCATCGCAACCTGCAACGCTTATCTGCGCGACTTCATCGAGGGGATTGAAATCTATAAGATCTTCACGATGGAGAACCGGCACGGAAAGCACTTCGAAGCCGCCGTCGACGAGGGCGTCGCGCATTCCATGAAAAAATCCGCCCGCCAGCGGGTGACATGGGCGATCGGTTCGTTCAACTATGTGCTCCCGACGGTGCTCTCCTACGCCGTCGGCGGCCTGTTTGTCTCACGGGGCGAGATGAGCATCGGCGATCTGGTCGCGTTCAGCACGGTGCTGCCGCTGGTCGCCAACATCACCCATCAGTTCGCGGGCAGCTATACTTCCCTCATCGAGCACATGGGCATCGCAAAGCATTTTTTCGAGCTGCTCGACGAAAAACCCGAGCGCACTGACGGCGGCGATTTTACAAAATCGGGCGTCGGCGTCGAGCTGGAATTTAAGAACGTCTCCTACGCCTATCCCAACGGCCTCTCGGTGTTAACCGATTGCTCGTTCAAAGTTCCGAGCGGACAGACGGTCGCCATGGTCGGCGCCAGCGGCGGCGGGAAGTCCACGCTGTTCAAGCTGCTGTGCGGTTACTACACCGACTACGCGGGCGGCATCCGCATTAACGGCGCACAACTCTCGGGGTGGAACCTCGACCTGCTGCGCCGCAACATCGCCTATGTCAGTCAGGAGAGCTATCTGTTCGACAACACGATCATGGAGAATATCCGCTTCGGCAAACTCGACGCCACCGATGAAGAAGTGATCGAAGCCGCCAAAAAGGCGTACGCCCACGACTTCATTCTCGAGCTTGAAAACGGCTACGAAACCAAACTCGGCGAACGCGGCGTGCGGCTTTCGGGCGGGCAGGCGCAGCGCATCGCCATCGCGCGCGCGATTTTAAAAAACGCGCCGCTGATTTTGCTCGACGAGCCGACCGCGGCGCTGGATACCAAGGCCGAATTCTATGTGCAGAAAGCGCTCGACAACCTCTCGAAGCAAAAAACCGTTTTTGTGATCGCACACCGTATCTCCACCATCGAAAAATCGGACAACATTCTGGTTTTGGAAAACGGCCGCATCATCGAACAGGGCAATCACGCCGAATTGGTCGCCAAGGTCGGTCGGTACATCGAGCTGTACAGCTCCCAAATCGCAATAGACAGAGAGGAGGCGACCGCCAATGCCTGAAAACATCAAGGATAAAACACTCAAGCCGAACGAAAAAGAAAAAAGGAACGGCATGTTCAAAGACATCAAGCGCCTGCTCTCCATTCTCGGCAAATACAAAGTCCCTTACGTCATCTTCATGTTGTTATCCTCGGTCGTCGGTTCGTTTATGACGATCGTCTCCGCCGAGGCGATGCGCTCCATGGTCTCCTTCTTTGTCAACAAAGACAGCGCCGTCACCGTGGCACGATTGATTACGCTGATCGCGGCGATGACTTTTTATCGGTTGGTCATCAACCAGGCGATCAATTATACGATCAGTATTCTCCAAATCAAAATGGAGGCCGATATCCGCAAGCGGCTGTTTTGGAAACTCCAATCGATGCCGGTCGGTTATTTCCACGGCAACCACAGCGGCGATTTCGTCGCCAAGATGAACCTCGACGTGACCTCGGTCAGCAAGGCCGCCGACACCCTCTGGGAGGGCTGTTACACGGTCATCAACATCGCGTTCATCGTCCCCTATTTCATGACGCTCGACTGGCGGCTCTCCACGGTTGTCATCGTGCTCGGCGTCCTGTTCTCGATCTTCATGAACCGGGTCGTCAACCCGATGCGCAAACGCAGCAAGGACATTTTGAAATCGATGTCCGAGATGTCGATGACGACGACCGAGAGCGTGACCGGTTTTAACGTGACCAAGATGTTCTCGCTGCAAGACAAATTCTCTCGCGACTTCTCCGACAGCGTCGACGGCATCTACGAAAACCAAAAAAGATACGGCAACCTCTCGGCGTGGATCGGCTTCTCCCAAATGGCCGTCAACTACGGGGGTCAGGCGGCAATCGGCGTCTTCGGCATGGTTTTCGCCTTCAACGGCACCCTCGATGTGGCGGTGCTGGCGGGCATGATGACGGTCTATTTCAACATCATCTACACCTTCATCAACGTCGGCAGCGTCCCGACCGACATGCAAAAATACTTCGCCAGCTCCGACCGGCTTTACAACATCTTCAAAACCCCCTCCGAGCCGGAGCGCTGCGCCATCTCGGGTAATGACCCCGGGGCGGGGGTTATGCTGAATAATGTCGAGTTCGAATATAACGACGGAATGCCGGTATTAAAGGGCGTTTCGATCTATGCCGAAAAGGGCGAGATGATCGCGCTGGTCGGAGACAGCGGTAGCGGCAAGACGACGTTAGTCAAGCTGCTTGCGGGGCTCTATACCGCCAACAAAGGCGAGATCGTCGTCAACGGCAAGGGCCTGTCGGACTACACCCTGACGGGACTGCGCAAGAGCGTCGCCTATGTGCCGCAGGACGCCTACGTCTTTAACGGCAGCATCAAAGAAAACATCTCCTACGGCAAAGACGACCCCGCCGACGACGAAATTATTCTTGCGGCAAAAGAAGCCAACGCCGATACGTTCATCACCGAAAAGCCGGACGGCTACGACACCCAGGTCGGTGAGCGCGGCATCCAGCTCTCGGGCGGTGAGCGCCAGCGGGTCGCCATCGCGCGGGCGATTTTAAAAGACGCGCCGTTGCTGCTGCTCGACGAGGCCACTTCCAGTTTGGACAGCGAGACCGAACTTGCGATTCAGGCGACGCTCGAAAAGCTGATGAAGGGTCGCACCAGCGTGGTGGTCGCCCACCGGCTCTCGACGATCGTCAACGCCGACCGCATCTATTTCATGCGCGAGGGCAAAGTGGTCGACTCGGGCAGTCACAGCGAATTGCTTGTAAAATGCCGCGATTACTCGGATTTGTTCTACAAGACATTTGAAAAAAAAGCGGCCGCCTTGTAGCTTCCGACACTTCACGCGAACAAAACGGGCGGAAATTCCGCCCGTTTTGCCGCAATCCCGATCTATTCACCTCTTTTTTGGGCATTTTGAATTGAAAAAAAATCCCGATTGTGATACGATGTCCTTACGATTTTCAACGGATTGGTTTTCTGGTTTGAATGAGACAGGAGGACGGCATGGAGTTCTTAAAAGCGCTCGAACAGATCCGCACCCCGTTTCTCGACGCGTTTTTTCAGTTCTGGACTTTTTTCGGCGAAGAGATGTTATTGCTCGCGCTGCTTTGCATTACCTATTGGTGCGTCAACAAAGAGCTCGTCTACAAATGCGGATTGGCGTATTTCAGCTCGGGGCTGGCGGTTCAGACACTAAAAATCGTCTTTCGGATCCCGCGCCCGTGGGTGCTTGACGCCTCGTTTCAACCGGTTGAAGGCGCAAAGACAACCGCGACCGGATATTCCTTTCCAAGCGGGCACTCGCAGAGCGCCGCGGCGGTGTTCGGATCGGCGGGTTTGCACTTCAAAAAGCCGTGGGTCAAATTCATCTGCTTCCTCATCTTCCCGATGGTCGCGCTTTCGCGCATGTACCTCGGCGTGCATACGCCCCTCGACGTGGCCGTCGGTCTGTTGAGCGGCCTCGTCTTTGCCGCCGTCGCGCAGTTGCTTTTCAAAGGCGCTTTATCCCCCAAACACAATTTCATTGCGGCGCTTGTCCTCGCGTTGATTTCAATCCTCGCCGCGGTTTATGCCGGACTGATGTACAAAAGCGGCGCCATCGAACACAAATACGTCTCCGACTGCTGTAAATCGGCGGCCGCGGGGCTCGGATTCGCGGTCTGCTGGTATGTCGAGCGCGTGCATATCCGATTTGACCCGCGCTGCGATCATTGGTGGCAGCACATCGTCAAGGTACTCGCCGGCATCGCCGGAATTTTATTGATCAAAGAGGGCTTCAAACTCGTATTCGGCGAATCCCTCGCGGTCGACATCCTCCGCTATTTCCTGATGATCATTTGGGGGATGCTGGTCTTTCCGCTGATGATTAAAAAGACATTCAACCGCAGACGAAAATAAATTGATTTCCTCTCTCGACAGAAAGGACGGTTATCATCATCAACCACAACATACGGCTCGCCATTTGCGACGACAATGCCGTTCAAGCCGACAATCTCCAAAAAATCGTCGCCGGATGGATTAAAAAATCCGGCGTCCGTGCGGTTGTCTCCCGGTACCTGAGCGCAGAGGCGTTTTTATTCGAATACGCCGACAACATGTCCGTCGACATCCTGCTGCTTGACATCCTGCTCAGCGGCATGAACGGCGTCGAGCTGGCGCGCCGTATCCGCGAATCCGACGCCCATCCGCAGATCGTCTTTATCACGGCCTATTCGGATTTTGTCGCCGACGGCTATGACGTCGACGCCCTGCATTATTTGATGAAACCGGTCGAACCCGAAAAACTGTGCGAGGTTCTCGACAAAGCCGTCAAAAATCTCTCCAAAGCCGAACCCGCCGTCATGCTCGACACCGAGGGGGGCGTCGTCCGACTGCTTGAAAGGGATATTTATTATGCCGAGGTGTTTTCCCATACCGTCTCGCTGTTGCACGCCCGCGGAAAATTGAATATCAAAACGCCGATTTCGGAGCTCGAAACCCAACTCGGCACCTCTTTGGTGCGCTGCCATCGATCGTATCTCGTGGGATTAAGGCACATCCGGCAGATCACCCGCACCGACGTCATTCTCGACGACGGCAGTAAGCTTCCGCTCTCCCGCCGCAATTACGACGCCGTCAACCGAAAATTCATTGATTTTCACAGGACCAAATAACATGGAGTATTATTGGTATGTCATCATAGGCGCTGTTTTCGTCGGCACGGCGCTCGGCATTGTCTTATGGCAGCGCGCCTACACCAAAAAACTCGTCAATAAATCCATCGCCGAATACCAGAGCGACCTCATCACCAAGCACTGTGAGGAGGTCGAAAACATCTATGCCAAAATGCGCGGCTGGCGCCACGATTACCGCAACCACATCCAGGTGATGAAGGTCTATCTCGACGACGGCGAAACCGAAAAACTCGGCCGATACCTCGAGGACTTGAAACTCGATTTAAACAGCGTGGACACCGTGGTCAAGACCGGCAACACGATGATCGACGCCATTTTAAACAGCAAGCTCTCGCTCGCCTATAAGCGCGACATCGACGTCAGCGTCAGGGCGGCGGTGCCGAGAACACTCGGGATCCCGGATATCGACCTGTGCGTGATCGTCGGAAACCTGCTCGACAACGCCATGGAGGCCTGCGCCAAAACCGATCCGGACTTGCGCCCCTGGATGCGTGTTTTTGTCGGCGTATTGAAAAAGCAACTGTATATCTCGGTCAGCAACTCGATGTCGGGAAACGTCAAAAAAACGCGCGGAGCGGCGGCGAAAGCGCCCGCGATGTACGCCACCACCAAAAACGCCGGCGCGGAGCACGGCTACGGCCTGATCCGTATCGACGACATCGCCGCCCGGCTTGGCGGCTATGTCAACCGCCAGCATGAGGCCGGCGTTTTTGCCACCGAGGTGCTATTGCCGTTAAAGGATTATAGTAAAACCACTTACCATCCAAGGTAAAATAAAAGTGGTTTTACCCAATGTGAAGCCACTTACCGTTTATTACACCTTGCTTTTCAAGTGGCTTCACTATAACGCCGCCGTTTTCCGTTCGCGCTAAAATAACGACCATTTGCGGCAAAAATCCGCTTTGCCCCAATAAAGATGCTACAATCCTTTTGTAATCCCCGAAAGGAGCGATATGCTTGTCCGAAAACGATAAAAAAATCAAACCCAAAAAGGTCAAACCCGCCTATTCGGTTTTTCAAAACATCGGATTTTTGATCAAAAACCTCTGGGAGGCCGACCGGTTCACGGTTTTGTCCCTGCCCGTCGCGATGGTTTGCGCCGTCGTTCTGCGCTACGCCTGGATCTATCTACCCAAGTTCGTCATCGACCGGGTGACTGACGGCTCGACCGTCGGTCAGATCGCGCTGGCTTCGGGTATTTTCGTCCTCGCCTGCATTTTAGTCGAATCGGTAAACGGGTATTTTTCCGGCAACGCGGGCAACCGGTTTACAAAAATCACCGTCAACTTCCATAAACGCATCTTCTCAAAAACCCTCAACTGCGATTACGCGCTGCTCGAGGGCTCGGAGGGCCAGACCAAATACCAGAAAGCCAAGGGCTGCGAGGGCGACTCCTTTAACGAACGTGCCAATTCCACCTCGATGATCTGGAATTTTTTTCAGACCTCCCAAAATATCCTGATGTTCATCCTTTTCACCACGGTGCTGTCGGCCGTGAACCCGCTGATCGTCGTGTTGGTGCTGGCCGGTTCCGCGATGGAGATGCTTGCGCGGATGGCGTTCGAAAAATGGGTCGAGAAGCAAAAGGACCGCTGGGCTAAAAGCGACAAACGCCAGAACTATGTGATCAAAACCTCGTCCGACGCCGTATCCGGCAAGGACATCCGCATTTACAGAATGGGAAAATGGTTCGCCGACCTGCGGGACATGCTGCTCAAGCAGCAGATCAAGGACCGCCGCGAACGGAATTTTAAAGAACTCGTGTCCGACATCCCCTATCTGATCAACACCTTTTTGCGCGACGGACTCGCCTATGCCTATCTCGCGTACAAGGCCTCGATCGGCGATCTCTCCGTCGGCGACTTCCTGCTTTATTTTACGGCGATCACCCAATTTTCGGTGCAGATGCAAAGTGTCGTCGGCATGTTCCACGAAATCAATCTCTCGAATTTTAAAATCTGCGACCTGCGCAATTACCTGGATATGCCGGATCGGCCCGACCCCGCAAATCCGGCCGACATCTCCGCCCTTTCCCGCCCGCTGACCATCGAGTTCAGGGACGTCAGCTTTTCCTATCCCGGCTCGGACAAGCGCATCCTCGACCGGCTGAGCATGCGGATGCGCGGCGGCGAAAAGATCGCGCTGGTCGGCGTGAACGGCGCGGGCAAGACGACCATCGTCAAGCTGCTGTGCGGTTTTTACAAGCCGACTGCCGGACAGATTCTGATCGGCGGAACAGACATCGCCGATATGCGCCGCGAGGACATCTTTTCGTTGCTCTCGGCCGTTTTCCAGGACATTTCGCTGTTTCCCGTCACCGTCGCCCAAAATGTCGCCATGAAAAATCGGGATGATATTGATTTTGCGCGGGTCGCGGACTGCTTGAAGCGCGCCGGTATTTGGGAACGCGTCCAAACCCTGCCCCAGGCGGAAAACACGCAGCTTCTGCGCCATATCCACGACGACGGCGTGTTGCTCTCGGGCGGCGAGCAGCAAAAGCTCCTGCTGGCGAGGTCGTTGTATAAAGACGCCCCCGTTCTGATCCTCGACGAGCCGACCGCGGCGCTCGACCCGATTTCCGAGAGCCAGGTCTACGACAAGTATCAGGAACTCTCCGGAAGCAGTACCGTGCTGTTCATCTCCCACCGGCTAGCCTCGACCCGCTTCTGCGACCGCATTTTCTTTTTGGAAAACGGCGTCATCGCCGAAAACGGCAGCCATGCCGAGCTGATGCGCGCGGGCGGGAAATACGCCGAAATGTTTGAAATCCAAAGCCATTATTACAAGGAAAACGTCGCGCCGTCCGGCGCGGTGCCGGAAGGGGGTGCGGTTCATGCCTAAAGCAAATGAAAAAGAAGCCGTCAAAAAGGAAAAGCCGAAAAAAGAAAAGCTCTCGAAACGCATGCGCGCCACCATCCGCGCGATGGTCAGGTGCTATAAACTTGCCCACTCGCTCGACAAATGGATCGTCCCCCTGTCGTGGATCCGCTGCATCCTGAATTCCTCCTACGCCATGACCTCGACCCTGATCGCGGCAAAAGTGCTGGATATGCTCTATGCCGGCGAACCGTTCAAGGCGATCCTGACCCCGATCCTGATCGGCGTCGGCGCGATACTGGGGCTGAACCTCGGTTCGACCGTCATCGGCAAGTTCCTGAACATCCACAAAGAGATGGCCACCCTCGAATACGCCGCCCGCACCGGCGAAAAAACCCTGAACATGGATTATCCGCTGCTTGACAGCCCCAAATCGCAGGAGCTGCGCCGCCGCATTCAAGAGGATAACCTGATGGGTTTTGGCCTCAAGAGCATTCTGGACATGGTCTACTGGCTGCCGAGGAACCTGGGCACCGTCGCGACCTCGCTCGTATTGTTATGGCCGCTGCTGACGGGCACGGGCATTTTCCGCCACTGGGATTTTTATGTCTTCTTTTTCCTTTCGTCGCTGTTCTATTTGGTGATCGATATGGTACCTTCTTTGAAACTCAATAAAATCTGGTTCAAGGAGATGGAGGAAAAAAGCGTCGAAAAGAAAACCATTATGTACTACATCTACGAATCGGGGCAGATGGAGTACAAGATGGGCAAGGATATCCGCTTGTTCGGCGGCCAAAACATGCTCGAAACGGAGATCGAGCCCGGGCGTAAGTACTGGTTCAAAAAGTTCGAAAAATTCGGCCGCCTGAACGGCATCGGCTGGATTTTAGGCGGTATCCCCGAATACATCCTGACCGGCTCCGCCTATTTCTACACGGGAATCAAGTGCGCGGCGGGGGTCTTCGGCATCGGCGGCATGTACCGCTACGCGCGAGGTTTTAACGACTTCATCCGCTCCATCAGCTCCATTGTGCGTCAGCTGACCTATTTTGAAGTGGCCGCGAAACGGCAGGAGAGCACCCTCGAATTCCTCTCGATCCCCAACGAGATGTACAAAGGCACTCTGCCGGTCGAAAAGCGCGTCCATTGCGACGGCGGCGACAACGACTACCTCGTCGAATTTAAAAACGTCTCGTTCAAATACCCCGGCACCGAGGAATACGCCTTGCGCGACTTTTCGATGAAGCTGCAAATCGGCGAAAAACTGGCGGTGGTCGGCATGAACGGCAGCGGCAAGACGACGATGATCAAACTGTTGTGCCGCCTCTATGACCCCACCGAGGGCGAGATCACGCTGAACGACATCGATATTAAAAAATATGACTACGAGGAATATATGCGCATTTTCGGCGTGGTGTTCCAGGATTTTAACCTGTTTGCCTTCTCACTCGGCCAAAACGTCGCGGCAAACGTCGAATTCGACCCCGTCAAAGTTACCGACTGTTGCCAAAAGTCCGGCCTTGCGTTGGACAAGGAAGGCGATATCGCCCATTTGACCCCCGAGACCTGCCTGTATAAAAACTATGATGAAGGGGGCGTGGAGATCTCTGGCGGCGAGGCCCAAAAAATCGCCCTTGCGCGCGCCCTCTATAAAGACGCGCCGTTCATCGTGCTCGACGAGCCGACCGCGGCGCTCGACCCGATCGCCGAATATGAGATCTATTCCAAATTCAACGAGATCGTCGGCGACAAGACGGCCATCTATATCAGCCACCGGTTGTCAAGCTGCCGATTCTGCGACGACATCGCCGTTTTCGACAAAGGGCGCTTGGTGCAACGCGGCAGCCACGACACATTGATCAAAGACCCCGGCGGCAAATATTACGAACTGTGGAACGCACAAGCGCAATATTACGCCTAAGCACGATGGTTGTAATCACTCATTTTCGTTTTAATAAGCGCCGGTATCTTCATCATTCCCACGGAAATATAATTCCGACGGTTGACAATAAAAAGCGGGCGGAACTCCAAGTTCCGCCCGCTTTTTATCGGAAATCGGTGCCTGCGCATATGCCCTTTTTGGACAAAAACGCTTGACACCGTCTTGCTTTTGTGTTATATTACTTTGAGCCGCTTGTACCGGGTTATGCAAGCAGGTGAATTTTATCGGAATTCATCTCACCCCTGACAGCGAGATCATCGAAAGGTGTTATATAAACATTATGTACGCAATCATCGAAACCGGCGGTAAACAATACCGCGTCACCGAGGGCGATGAAATTTTCATCGAAAAACTCGACAAATACGACGGCGAATCGGTCCTGTTCGACAAAGTTTTGATCGTCGAAAGCGACAAGCTGATCACCGGTACGCCGTTTGTCAGCGGCGCTTCGGTCACCGGCACCGTTATCAAATCCGGCAAGGCCAAAAAGATCACCGTCTTCACCTACAAAGCCAAGAAAAACGTGCGCCGCAAACTCGGCCACCGTCAGCCCTACACAAAAGTCAGGATCGATGCGATCTCGCTGTAATGATCAAAGCCGCTTTTTATTACCGAAACGATAAACCGGTCGGATTTCGGGTGACAGGCCACAGCGGGACGGCTGAGTCCGGCAAGGACATCGTCTGCGCGGCGGTCACTTCGGCGGTCATGCTGGCCGCCAACACGATCACCGAATCGTTCGGCGTCAAGGCGGAGGTAACGGTCGGCGAAAATTCGGTCTCGGTGCGTAGATGCAAAGACCCGGACGGGCAAAAAGTCATCGGCGCTTTAAAAGACCATATCAAAACAATACAATCCGATTACCCGGATACAATCAGGATAATTACCGAAACGGAGGAATAATAAAATGATCAAGCTCGGTCTTCAGTTCTTCGCGCACAAAAAGGGCGTCGGCTCCACCAGAAACGGGCGCGACTCCGAGTCCAAGCGCCTCGGCCTCAAACGCGCCGACGGTCAGCAGGTGCTCGCGGGCAACATTTTAGTCCGTCAGCGCGGAACCCATTTTCATCCCGGCGAAAACGTCGGAATGGGCAGCGACAACACCCTGTTTGCAAAAGTCGACGGCAAAATGAAATTCGAACGCCTCGACCGCAACCGCAAAAAGATCAGTGTCCTCACCGAATAAACGGCGATCGCACCGATCCACCATTGAATACGAAGAATGGGGCGAGCAGTCGTCCGAAAGCAGGAAGCCCTGTTTTTGGCCGTCAAACCGTCCCATATTCTTTTCCCGAAATTTTAACAACCATGTAGGGCGGGATATCCACATCCCGCCGTCTCGGATTGATTGAGGAAACCATGTTTATCGACACCGCTAAAGTCAGTTTAAAAGCCGGAGACGGCGGCAACGGCGCCGTCACTTTCCGCCGCGAAAAATATGTCGCCAACGGGGGGCCCGACGGCGGCGACGGCGGGAAGGGCGGCGACATTGTGTTGGTAGGTAACACCCATCTGACCACGCTGGCCGACTTCCGTTATAAACGCAAGTACAGTGCCCCGAACGGCGCGAGAGGCGAAGGCGGCTGCAGAGCCGGACGAAAGGGCGAGGATATCGTCATCGCGCTGCCGATGGGCACCGTCGTCAAGGACGCAGAAACCGGCCGCATTCTCGCCGACATTTCCACCGAACACCCCGTCGTCATCGCCAAAGGGGGAGGCGGAGGCGCGGGAAACCGGCATTTTGCCACCGCGACCCGCCAGTGTCCGCGTTTCGCCAAAGCGGGCGCGCCGGGCGAGGAGCGCGAGGTACTGTTTGAGCTGAAATTGCTGGCCGACGTCGGTTTGGTCGGTTTCCCGAACGCGGGCAAGTCCACGTTGATTGCCGCGATGAGCAACGCCCGCCCCGAGATCGCCGATTACCCGTTCACCACCCTGCGCCCCAATCTCGGCGTCGTCTATCGGGAGGATCACCTCTTCGTCATGGCGGATATTCCGGGAATCATCGAGGGCGCGGCGCAGGGAGTCGGCCTCGGGCACGAATTTTTGCGCCACATCGAACGCTGCCGGATGTTGATTCAAGTCGTTGACGCCGCCTCGACCGAGGGACGCGACCCCAAATCCGATTACGATATCATCTGCTCCGAGCTTGAGCGCTACAGCCCGCTGCTCGCCTGTCTGCCCCGCGTCGTCGCCGCCAATAAAACCGACAGCGCCATCCCCGAAATGCTCGACGATTTTTGCGCGTACGTGCGGGCCAAGGGTTTCGAGGTTTTCCCCATCTCGGCCGCCACCGGCGCAGGCCTCAAGGAGCTTAAACATCACATTTTTCAAATTCTCCCCTCGCTTCCGGCGATCAAGGTCTACGAACCCGAACCGGAACCCGAGATAAAAATCGAAAACAACCGCCCGTTCACGGTCACAAACAATGAAGGGGTCTTTATCATCGAAGCGCCATGGCTTGTCCGTATTTTAAATTCCGTCAACATGGACGATTACGAATCGTTGCAATATTTTCAGCGCGTATTGCGGCAAAGCGGCATCATCGACGAACTGGAACGCCGGGGTGTCAACGAAGGGGACACGGTGAGCATCTATGACTTTGAGTTCGAGTACCTCCGGTAATCGGTTTTTCGAGGCCGTCCGCTCGCCCGATGAAATGCCGGTCTCAAAATTGGCCTTTTTGGGCGACGCGGTTTACGAGCTGCTCATACGCGAACAATTGGTCGAATCGGCCGAAGTCCCGTTCGAAAAATTCAACGACCTCAAGCAGGAATTCGTCAAGGCCTCCGCGCAGGCTGAAGCAGCAAAAAAAATCTTGCCGCTGCTGACCGAAAAGGAGGAACGGATCTACCGACACGGCCGAAACGCCAAGCATAAGTGCGCGCCGAAAAGCGCTTCACTCGGAGATTATTCAAAAGCCACGGGTTTTGAGGCGCTTTTGGGATATTTATGGCTTTCCGGTCAAAAATCACGTATAATGGAACTTGCACAGGTCATAAACAATCGGGAACAACAGGAGGGCTAAGCAAGTGAGCGGTGAAAAAAGCGTAAAAATCAAAACGGTCTTTTTTGACGTTCTCGGATTTTTGGCGGGCAGTTTCCTGATGGGCTTTTCGGTTCAATACTTCGCCGCGCCCAACAACATCTCAATCGGCGGCGTCACGGGCATCGCCACGATGATCAGTTACCTGTCGGGGGGAAAATTTCCGATCGGCGTCACGACCATCATTTTAAACATCCCCTTGTTTCTTCTCGCGGCGTTCCTGTTCGGAAAGCAGTTGTTGTTCAAATCGGCGATTGGGATGCTGGCGGTTTCTCTGACGATCGACCTGTTCAAACTGTTCAACCTCCCCCCTTATCAAGGCGATATGATCGTCGCGGCGCTTTTTGCGGGCGCGATCGGCGGCACGGGGCTGGGCTTGATCTTTTTGCGCGGCGGCACAACGGGCGGCGTGGATATCATCGGTCGGCTGTTCAAGCTCAAATATGCCCACATCGAAATGGGCAAGTTGATTTTAATGATCGAGGGTTTTATTTTAATCGGAACTTGGCTTGTATACAAAAACATCAATAATTCGTTGTATTCTTTAATTACAATCTACGCCTATTCCCGCCTCACCGATACGGTGCTTTACGGCATCGACTACGGAAAATCTTATTTTATCATCTCCGCCAAACCGCGTGAGATCGCCCGCGAGATCATGGCGAAAATCGGGCGGGGCGTGACGTTTTTAAAAGGCAGCGGCGCCTACACCGACGCCGACAAAGAGATCATTCTGACTGCCCTGCGCAACAGCGACACCTCAAAAGTGCGTGCGATCGTCAAGGAGATCGACCCGTCGGCGTTTATCATCGTCTGTAGTACAAGCGAAACAATCGGCGAAGGGTTTAAGTCCATTAAAGAAAACAAGTAAGCGGGTGCTTGATAATGTCTCGTCTGCGAGACGATTCGCCCGCAAACAATCGGATATCATACCGCAAACTCGGGAAAACACGCAGCGAAAGGATGGCAAAAGATGAAGGGAAATTTTTGTTTTAACTGTATGAAACCCTTTGATGACGGCACTGTCTGTCCATACTGCGGCTTCAACACACAGTCTAGACAACTCTCTCCGGCGTTGCCTTATGACTCGCTTTTGGGCGGTCGCTACAAGGTCGGCAGAGTCGTTCGGATGGACGGCGACAATTATACCTATACTGCTTTCGACCTGCGTACAGGCCGGATCGTTCAAATCACCGAATTTTTTGTCCATAACCTGATGAGCCGCTCCGAGAACGGCATCACGGCGGTCTGCCGCCCCGACAAAGTCGATCTGATCGCTGAACTGCGCGAGGACTTTGTCGACATGGCTCATAAACTCGTCAAACTGGCCGAGCAAAGCAGCGTCGTCTCGGTTTGCGACATTTTCGAGGACAACAACACCGCTTACTTTGTCATCACGACGGAGGAGAGCATGTCCATCATTGAAGTCATTGACGCTTTTCGCGATTCCGACCACGCGTCTTGGGAAAAAATCCACCCGATTTTTGATATTTTGATCTCAGAACTCGAAATGCTGCATCTGTATGGGCTTGTCCATCGCGGTATCGACGAGTCGACCGTGTTGATCGCCTCCGACGGCGGCATCCGCCTGCGCGGGTTTTCGGTGCCGTCAGCGCGTATCAACGGCAAAGGCGTCCTGATCAATATCTCCGACGATTATGCCGCGCCCGAGCAGTTCGCCTCAACCCCCTACCCCGACCGTACCGCCGATATCTACTCGACCTGTGCGCTGATGTTCCGGTGCATCACAGGCAAAAAATATAACCGCGCCAAGACCGATCTCCCGACTTCTCTGTTCCCGGCCGACATCCCCGTCTGTGCCGTCAATGCGATCTTAAAGGGGCTCAACCCCGATCCTGAAAAGCGTTTCGCCACCATGATGGAACTGCGCGCCGCGATCTCGGGTGAGACGATTACCATGCCCGAGGTCTCGGAAAACCATCCGAAAAAAGAGGGCCGATATGCCCGAACCAGTTTTGTGGTCGGCGTTTTCGCGGCCTCCTTGTTATTGCTTGCCGGCGTCGCCGTCGCCGCGCTCTATTTTGTGTTTGACGTCAATGTCTTCAACGCGGATTGGCGGCGCGCCAGTTCGGCCATCAGCCATGTCTATTCCAGTATTCCGCAACCGAGTTCGCAGCAAACGGTTGCGACCGTTCCCAATCTGCTCAATCTCCGGCTCTCCGATATCATGGACATGTACGGGAGCAACGATAAATTCACCTTCCAAATTCAATATTCAACATTCAACGACACCTATCCGCGCAACATCGTCATGTCGCAGAGCCCTGACCCGAATACGCCCTCACCGGGGTTGACGACAATCGTACTGACCGTCAGCCGCGGCCCCGAATACATTGTCATGCCGTCGGTATTGGGTCGGCCGCTCAGCGAGGTCTATGAGGAACTGTCATACCTCGGTTTGGATGTCTATTTGGTCGAAGTCGACGCGAGTTATGTCTCCGCCGCTTCAATCACCTATTCGGTGGGCATCGTGCTGGACTGCCCGACGGCTGCCAAGAGCATCGTCGCCGCGGAATCCACGATTATTTTATACGGCACGGCGGACAGAACGCCCGGCACCGTCTCCACCGTCGTCAACACCGACGGTACGCTCAACGCCTGGGTCATCCCCGATCCCGTTGTCATCAACGGTACGGTCTCCTCCACGACCGATGTCAACGGTAAAAAGATTTATTTTTTGGTTCGCGATCCGTATGAGGTGCCCTATAGCTATTCCTATATTTACGACGAGTTCGGCACCGCTTCAGCCGTTCAAATCTTCTCACCGACGCCGAACGGAGGCACGGTCTCAGATGTCGCGGACGCGTTCGGGGCAACGACGCGAATCTTCACCCCCGATCCCGAGCGGCTGTACGGCACGATCACCGAAAACCTATTGGCCGACGGCACCGTGCAATACATATTCCAAGCCGACCCGATCCAAATCGCCGGAACGGTCTCGACGGTGACCAATCCGGACGGCACGACCTCCGAGGTCTTCGTCCCCGACCCGCGCGGCGGCGCCGAAATCCCGATTGCCTCGGTGCTGGCAGTCCCGCAGCCGGACGGCACGACTTCCTACATCGTCACGCCGCTCAACCCACCGACAACACCGTAGGGATCGGCGATCTCTGACGACTCGGATGTGACATGGCGACACCGGTAGGGATGGAAGCGCATTTGCCCGCTTTTATCTTTCCGAGACAACAAACCCCCGGGGATTTTGAATCCGCCGGGGGTTCATTTTATTTTTTAACCTGCATGAGGACTTGGTCCGAACTGCACCGTAATTTTATCCGCAATCAACTCATCCGTAAAATGTACTTTTAACATCGGCCAATACTCGTCGCAAATCACCGAAATCCATATCCCGTCTTCAATATCCGCATGATTGTTTACAACCTGTACCGAGCCCCAGCCCAACTTGTCTTTGCGCCAATAATCCCCGTAAAAACAGCCCTCGCTCATCTCATCTTTATAATCCATCTCCTGCGGAAACTTTTTCAACACGTCCGCGAAACTGTCGCCGATTTTGATCCCGCGCGGAAACGCCGCCAGATTCTTTGTAAATTCCGCATAATAGGCCTTGTTTACGTCCATCCATCCGTCTCTGACAAGATAACTCGATATAAATACATATTTCACACCGCCATATTCATACGCTATACACTCATTTTGGCTCCCGTATTCTCTGCGACTTGATATCGGCTCTCCGAACGCCGCTTTCATCGCTTTCACATCGGTTTCCGGTTTGATACCGCTTTCCGCAAACTCCGCGTCATCCAGCCATTTCGCACCCTGCTCGGAGACGACTTCGGGCAAATCGGCACGTGTCAAAGTGCATTCGCGTTGTCCCTCTCCTTTGGTCGTCACGTTAAACCGGTGGAGCTCTCCGACGCCCTCCGCGCCCGAGATCACCGAAAACCAGGTCTCGACGTCGCCGTTTGCATCCGGTGCGTTCTGTCCGAGCAATTTTATCGTCGCGCCGGGCAAGATGTCTCCGCCGCCCTGCCGCTGTCCGTCTTCATCTACATACCAAATGAATTGAATATCATGCAGTATACCGTTCTCGCCGTCCATTCCGTCCCCGATATAAAATGTGAAACTCCCGTCGTCATAAACCGTTTTAACGGTATCATAAAGCACCGATCCGCCGCTTCTGTCCAACCTCACGGTCGTTTGTCCGCTGCGAATCCCGACATTTTTTACCGTGTTGGTAAAGGTTTCGCCGTATTCATAGATAAACCCCGTATAAAATGTCCAAAACGACCTGCCGTCCTCCCGGACAGCCGCTTTTTCCGGATAACGCACGGTCACATCATAAATCCGCGTTCCGTCCGCTTTTTCGGTAAAAGCGTAATTTTCAAACTCGAGTTTCACTTTGACATCTTGATTTTGTGCGCAGATATAATAATCCAGCTGCGGTTGATTCATGATTTCCAATTTGAATCGCACCGTTTGATCCGAACCGCACGCCGAAATAAACAGTAAACAAACGACCGACAAAAACCCGATGAGCCACAATTTTTTCATAAAAATCAGCACCTTCTCTTTTTACCCGTACGGATACGCCGAAAACTGCACGACAATTTTATCCGCGATCAACGCCTCCGTGAAATGCACCTGCAGCATCGGCCAGTATTCGTCGCAGACCACCAAAATCCAAACCCCGTTGTCGATGCTGAAATCGTCGTTTATGATGCGCACCGCGCCCCAACCCACCGACCCGTACTTCGTCCAATAATCCCCGTAAAACAAACCGCCGTTCGAATCCGCCTTATAATCCATCTCCTGCGGGAATTTTTTCAACGCGTCCTTAAAACTGTCGCCGATTTTGATCCCGCGCGGGAATGTCACCAGATTTTTTGTGAATTCCGCTTGATATGTCCGATCCTTTGCTTCCCATCCGTATTGGCCGAAAATTCCCGTGATAAATTTATAGATTACGCCGTCATATTGATATACCGTGTAATCCAATGTCTGCTCATATTCGCCCCGGCTCGACACCGGCTCTCCGAACGCCGCTTTCATCGCCGCCGAATCGGTGCCCGGCTTGATTCCGTTTTCCGCAAACTCCGAATCGTCCAGCCACTCCGCGCCTTTTTCGGAGGTGACCTCGGGCAAATCGGCATAGGTCAGCGTGCATTCGGGCTGCGGCTCCCGCACTTTCGTCGTCACGCAAAACCGGTCGATCTCGCCGACGCCCTCCGCGCCCGAGATCACCGAAAACCAGGTTTCGGCGTTGCCGTTTGAGGTCGGTGTGTTTTGCCCGAGCAGTTTTATCGTCGCGGCGGTCAAAACACTTCCGCAGTCCACGCGATCTCCGTCTTCTTTTTCATACCATACAAACTGCGTGTCATACAGCATGCTCCCCGCGTCGCCCTCCATGCCCTCGTCGGCGTACAGCGTAAAATCCTCTCCGCTGTAAACCGTTTTCACTGTATCGTAGAGTACCTTACCCCCGCCGATCATATCCACGGTGGTGTGTCCGCTGCGAATCCCAACGTTTTTAAGCGAATACGAAAACGTCACCTCTTCCCCCGACGCATATCCCATATAAAACGTCCAAAACGACCTGCCATCCTCCCGGATGTGCGCCTCCGCGGGATATTTTACCGTCACATCATAAATCCGAAAAGGGAGCGCCCCCGTGACCCCTTCGGTATATGCGGCATTTTCCAAATTGAGTTTTTGTTTGATCTCCTGCCTTTCGGCGCAGATATAATAATCCGTCGTCGTTGAGTCGGCGACTTTTAATTGAAACCGGATCACCCTGTTGTTGCCGCACGCAGGCAGAAAGCCCAAAATCAAAAACAGACAGATATTGAAAACAAGCGTCTTTTTCATACAATCACCCTCTATATTATACATGATATCCACCATTTGTCAAATGCATTTTGATTTTTTCCCCGCTGACGGTTTCCGTGTTAAAAATAACAGCATATCTGCCATATTTGCCGAATCCATTTTTATTTTTTTTGTGAATAACGGAAAATTAGAGCGAATCCCCTAAAATATCACTAAAATCCAATTCAAATTTGACTTTCTTTGTGATACAATATAGCTGGAGGAAATTGATTTATTTTCTCCGGTCATCTTTTTGGAAAGAGGTTTACACAATGCAAACATACGGAATCGAAAAACTCGGCATCATCCATCCGACTGCCGTTTGGCGCAATCTTAATCCGGCTCAGCTGGTTGAAAAAGCCCTCGCCCGCGGCGAAGGAACACTGTCATTATCCGGCGCACTGGTCGTCAACACCGGAAAATATACCGGTCGTTCTCCCGATGACAAATTCATCGTCGACCGCAAAAGCATCCACGATAAAATCTCCTGGGGCAAAATCAACGTACCCATGGCGCCCGAGACCTTCGACAAAATTTATAGCAAGGTGGTCGCCTATTTACAAAACCGCGAACTGTTCATCTTCGACGGTCTGGCAGGCGCCGACCCCAAAGACACCCAAAAATTTCGCATCATCAACGAGATGGCGTCACAGAATATGTTTATTCACCAACTCCTGATCCGTCCGACCGCCGCGCAGCTTGAAAATTTCACACCCGATTTCACCGTCATCGCCGCGCCGGGCTTCAAATGCATCCCGGAAATCGACGGCACCCACAGCGAAGCGGCGATTTTGGCCGACTTCGAAAAGAAAATCGTGCTGATCGCCGGCTCCCAGTATGCGGGCGAAATCAAGAAAAGCGTCTTCACCGTCATGAACTACATCCTGCCGGAAAACAATGTTTTCCCCATGCACTGCTCCGCCAACATCGGCGCGGAGGGCGACACGGCGCTGTTCTTCGGTCTGTCCGGCACCGGCAAAACCACATTGTCCGCCGATCCCGAGCGCAAACTCATCGGCGACGACGAGCACGGCTGGTCCGACAACGGTATCTTCAATTTCGAGGGCGGCTGTTATGCCAAGTGCATCAACCTCTCGCAGGAGCATGAACCCCAGATCTGGAACGCCATCAGATTCGGCGCGCTGGTCGAAAACGTGGTCATGGACCCCGAAACCCGCGAATTCGATTTCAACGACGATTCGCTGACCGAGAACACCCGCGTGGGCTACCCGGTCGACTTTATCCCGAACGCCGTCATCCCCGGCGTCGGCGGCCAGCCCAAAACGGTCATCTTCCTCACGGCGGACGCGTTCGGCGTGCTGCCTCCGATCTCCAAGCTGGATGAAAACCTGGCGATGTATCATTTTGTCTCGGGTTACACCAGCAAACTGGCGGGCACCGAGCGCGGCATCACCGAACCGCAGACCACTTTTTCAACCTGTTTCGGCGCTCCGTTTCTGCCGCTTGATCCGAGCATCTACGCGAAAATGTTGGGTGATCGCATCAAAGCGACCGGCGCAAGCGTCTTTTTGGTCAACACCGGCTGGTCGGGCGGCCCCTACGGTGTCGGCAAGCGCATGAGCATCAAGTTCACCCGTGCGATGATCTCCGCCGCGCTCAAGGGCGAACTCGAAAACATCGAATACGTCCGCGACCCGTTCTTCAACCTGCCGGTTCCGCAGTCGTGCCCGAACGTCCCGTCTGAGATTCTCGACCCGAAAAAAACCTGGGCCGACAAAGAGGCCTACGACAAGTCGGCAAAGGCCCTGGCGGAGAAGTTCATCGCCAACTTCAAAAAGTACGCCAATATGCCCCAGGCCATCGTCGACGCACCGATCGTGAAATAGAATTTCAACTGTCATTTAACATTGACCGTCTCGGTTCCGAAAAATAATTCACCTCCTATATCAAAACGGCGGCCGTCCTTTTCAGGCGGCCGCCGTTTTTGTCTTGTCATCCTGAGCGCGGCGCCGTCCGCGACGAGAATCCGGAGGATCTCTGCGCCAATCAATCAAAACCGATTTCCGCTTAACTTTTATCTCCCGTGTGCCGCTTCCGCCATCGCCTTGATATTCGCCGCGGGGACGTTCGGCAAAATCTCCTCATGGCTCGGGGAGACGATGAGATTCGGACCTAAAATTCCGCGCACCCGCCTGACCTCCTCCCGGATGTCGTGCGGCGTGCCGTTGACGAACAGCGACTGCGCGTCGATGCCGCCGACAAAGGCGAGATCGTTTTTATATTGTTCCAAATCGGTTGCGCCCATGCCCGCCGCTTTCGCCTGAATCGGGTGGAGCGCGTCGACACCCGCGTCAATCAGGTCGGGGATGATCCGGTAAATCGAGCCGCAGGAATGTAACATCACCTTCTTGTGATGCTTCTTCCCCACCGCGATCAACCGCTTGAACGATGGCAGCAAGAACCTGTGGAATTGCTCTAACGATAAAAACAGATCGAGCTGCGTACCGAAGTCGTTGCCAAAAAACATCACATCGGCGCGGTCTCCCAAACCGGCGAAAAACTTCTCGTTTGCCGCCACATAAAAATCGACCAAGCGCTCGGTGATCGCCTCAACCACGGCGGGGCGCTCATACATCGCGATAAAGTAATTCTCCATACCCATAAAATCGCAAAGGTCATGGAAAAAGCAACACCACATCCCCGAAAAGACCAGTTTATCGGAGAACTGCTCCATGATATTATAGAGCCGGTCAAACTGCAGATATTTGACATCCGGCCACGGATATCTGTCGACCTCGGCGATCGATTCGGTCTCGGCGAAACAGCCCGGCGCGCTCAGGTTTTGTCCCCGCTCAATGCCATATGAGGGGTCGAGCATCGGCCTTCCCTCGGGATGGCGATAGTACTCGTCGGCCATAAACCAGCGGCAATCGTCGTTTAAGTGCCGATAGATGGCCTCGCGGGTCGGCTCGATACCCCACTCTTTCGCATAGATCGGGATGGTGTCGGTATTGGGGTGTCCGGTCCACATAACCCCCTCCCCGCTGCTTTTGCGGTTAAAAATGTCCAACCCTTTTTGCCGCGAATTTTTAAAACTCATAGCCAAACCCCTTTTTGGTTTTCGATATGTCTGATTAAAAATTTATAACCCCTTCCGCCGAAGAAGCGGGTTCGCCTGAAAAACACAAGGGGCAGTTCGCCCGAACCGCCCCTTTGTTCATGCCCTGTAATTATCCCAACGGGGTCTTGTCGGTCGTTTTCAGCGCTTCCAACAATTCGTCCACGAGCTCATATGAGACCAACAGATCGCCTTGGCCATTGATCGTGACATAATACCGGCGTGCGTTAAACTCGGTGAACTTGATCACATCGGTCTTGCCGGTGGTGAGTTTCACGGTAATGGTTATATACGGCTCCGCGGTCTGCTTTTTGTCGGTGCGCTCCGAATAGGTCATGGAAGCGAATTTCGAATACAGAGATTTGACGGCGGATACGTCTATACTTTTGCCGTTCAGCGTCACGGAATTGACTTCCGTCGTCGCCGTGATCTTATAATGAAAAGTTTTGAACGCCGTATCAAACTTCATCTCTTCAATGCTGATCAGTTTTTCCGCATAGATGTTCCGTGCCGCCAGCGAGTCAAAACTCGCCTCATACACCGCGCTCAGCAAACTGTAGGGCACCGAAAATATCGCATTCAAATCATCCGCCATAACATACACGAGATTGTCATAGACAATTCCCAACCTGAGGGTATGTTCGCCTTGCTCCTTGACGGTTAAAATCGTCCCGTCCTCCGCGGTTTCGGTGTTTTCGACGGTATATTTAAAATTTAAAACGCGCGCCGGATCATCCAGCCCGTACATGTGCAGTGCGTTTTCAAGAATTGGCATATCCTTTGTACCGGCGGCTTCAATCACCACGCCGGTATCGATAATGTCAATCTGATTGAGCAAATTGCTCATTGCGATCCTGTCCGTATCTCTGGTATAGGGCTCGACGAAATAATAAGCCATAAAATTATCCTCATAGCTTTTTATTTTCATAGAGTCGCCCTGCGCGCCGCTGAGTGTCAATTCATAAATGGTGGCATTGCTCTCAAGCTGCGGATAAAGCTCGGTCTTCATCACGTCTTTCAATGAGATGAACGCTTTTTCGTAAAAGTAACTCTCGACGAGATACACCGTGTCGTCGCCGCTGCGCATCACATAGCAGTAGTAATCGCTTTCAAAATCGCTCAATCCCACCGAGGTTCCGAAGGAATAGGTATAGACATTGCCATCGTTGAATTCAATCGTAACTTCCAGCTCGGGCACATCAAATCCGTATGTCGTATAATCCTCTGCGGAAACCGTAAGTGCCGTTGAAGCGGTGATGGTGTAATACGCCAATGCGATGTCGTTCACCGCGAAATAACTCGATTTCATGCCGTCCAGATCATCCAAAAACCAACTCTTGTCTTCAATTCCGTCCACCGTGGGGTCGGGCGTGAAGGAAAAAGTGCCGTACGCGTTGTGGATGGTCATCTTTTTGACATCGTGTGCGATATTATATTCGTCATACCCGCTGATCCCGATGGAAATGGTTTTCCCCTCTTCGGGTTTATCGCTGTCATTAAAGTGCTGTTGCAGCAGGATAGAGCCACCGACAATTAAAACGGCAACCGCGGATAAAATAATAATGAGCAGACGTTTTTTCATCACAGATGTCTCCTTCTGGAAAAGACGGTGATGCCGGCGATGATGATTGCGACCGGCGGTAATACCACCATGATCAGGAAGATGATGACCGTTTCGCCGAAGCTGCCCACGCTGTAGGTCTCGACAGTCAGGTTCACCGGATCAATCGTCACTTCGTTGACGACCCGTTCCGTCCATTCCTTGAATGTTTCCAACAGATATTTGGCATTGATCAGCGTACCCTCATTGATAAAGGTGTCGCTTGCCATAATGACGCTTCCGGAAACCCAGACGCGAGATGAGACACTGCCCACGGTCTTGGTACTCATTGCCGCGACCGTATAGGAAGTATCGCCCGGATCATCCTCTCTGGGGACGAATGACGGCTGCATGGCATGCTCGGTGGTTGAAAGGAACGGGTTTCCGGTACTCTCAACCAATGAGATCGATGAGATCTCGCCCTTGGCCGGCGCCGTAAAAGTGAATTCGATATTGCGGCTGTAAGGAACCAAGAGTTTATAATTGGTGCCCGGCGTCAGGGGCGCGAAGTTTTCCCCATATGTCTTTTCGGTTTCCGGAATCTCCCCGTACAACATCAGCGGATTGCTCATATAGCGATCGGCGCTGAGTTCATACACGATGCTGTCGGTGACGACAATGCCCCATTCGCTCAAAAAGGCGTCCAGCAATGGCGTGCTTTGTTTGTCTAATGTGGCGAAATATGCGAATGTGCGATCATATTGATCGTCGTTGGTTAAGAATTTATCGAGCGTTTTCAACTCATCATCCGTAAAATCATATTGCGGGCCCTGCGCCACAATCACGTTGAATTCGCTCAGATCCGGATCCCCTTTCAGGTTGACTATTCTGACTTCGAAAAGGTTGTTTTCAAGGAATGAGCCGAACTCGCTGATAGCGGCTTCGTTGTGTCCCGACGTAAAGCCGATGACATAGTTCTTTTCCATGATTACATATTGAATCGCATAATTCATGGCGTTTTCGACGTTGGAATATTCCCGTACCTCGGCCGTGGTGTTGTCGGTCGTGGAATAGTACAGCTCGTCAGACGACACGACCTTGTAGCGTTGACCGCACTTGACCAAAATATCCCCCTGGCTGATCTGCTCGTCGATATACGGATTCAAATAGGCCGGATCATAGACGACGTCTTTATATTTGTAGGTAAAATAATCGGGATTATTGGTGGCATAAGACCGAATGATTTCGAGCTGCTGCGGAAAATCCGCCTTGAATGAATTCTCGTTTTCCAAGACCACAATCTCGACATCTTTTTTGATGCTCTGAACAAACGTCCTGGTCTGATCACTCATGGTGAAGATTTTGTTTTTTGTCATGTCGACCTGCAGGTGAAATCTTGCCGACAGCAGTGCCAGCGCCGACTGCGCGAAGAAAATCGTCACGAGCAAAACGATGGCGATGATCGCGGTGGTCAGCGCATGTTTTCGGCCGGTATTCGCTGTTTTATCAACCTTGTCCGCTCCCGCGGGGTTCAAATCGGGTTTTTTCACTGGTATATCCTCCTTATGCCCATCTCTTGCGGTCCAAGATTCTGACCGCAATAAAGAGCAGCAATCCGGTCATGCTGAAATAATAGAAAAGATCCGCAACCGTAAAATTGCCGTTGAAAAATCCGGTAAAATGGTGCGCGGGGGAAATCCACTCCGTAATTGTGATCAGCACGGTATTTGACGAGGACTGGGTCAGGGCGTCGACTTGATCCATGACCATCGTCACCGCGAGCGTCACGATTGCCGCAACCGCCTGACTCTCGGTCAGCGCGGAGACGACGAGGCCGATCGCGATCAACAGACCGCCCAACAACAGCAAGCCCAAATACCGGCACAGCAACAGCCCCCACTCCGGACTTCCGTAAAACGAAAGCACGAGCTGGTGGACAAACACAATGGCGGTTGCAACGAAATAGATCAGACCGGCGCCCAAGAACTTTCCGAGCACCACCTGGGTCATCGTAACCGGGGACGTATAAAACACCTGATCGGTCTTATGGCGTTTTTCCTCGCTCAGCAGCCGCATGGTGATCAACGGCACAATCAGATATACCAAACCGAACAGCGTGCCAAAAACCGGTGATATGTCGGTGGTTCCGTACAGGAAAACGTCAAGAAAGAAACTGAACGATGCCAGCAGGTATGTCACGCCGATAAAGAAGTATCCGACGGGATGTGCGAAATAAGAGGCGAATTCACGTTTGATGATGGCTTTCATAATTTCTCTTCCTTTCCCGTCTTATTCTGACTCGGAGGTATCCGTCAGGCGCAGGAAGACCTCCTCAAGCGTCAGCTGACCGCTGACCATGCTGATGATCGGCCATTTCCGATCGGCCAAGCGCTCAAAGACCTCTTTGCGGACGTCAATTTTTGTTTTCGGAATGATGATAAAATCGTTGGAACCGCTCTCGCGGATGCCGTCGTCGACAATTTTATCGATGCCGGCAATCTTGACCAGGGTTTTTGCGACTTCATCGCGCGGACCCGAGACGCGAACCGTGAACCGGGCGTCTTCGGTGACTTTTTTGATGATGTCCTCGCGCTTGCTGTCAGCCACAATTTCACCTTGATTGATGATGATGATGCGGTTGCAAACCGCTTGAATCTCATGCAAAATATGTGAACTGACCATAATGGTATGTTTGCGGCCGAGGTTGGCGATCAGATCCCGGATGTCGACGATCTGTTTGGGGTCCAAACCGACCGTCGGCTCGTCCAAAATCAAAATCGGAGGCGTCCCCACGAGCGCCTGCGCGATGCCGACACGCTGCCGGAAACCCTTGGACAGATTTTTAATCAGACGGGGATAGACGGCTTCGATTTTAACCAGTTTGCAAATCTTCGAAATATGTTCTTCACGGTTGGCCTTGACCTGCTTCAAATTGAATATAAAGTCCAAATAGGCCTTGACCGTCATGTCCGGATACAGCGGCGGCAGTTCGGGCAGATAGCCGATATTTTTTTTGACCTCGATGGGGTTTTCGCGGATGTCAAAACCGTTGACCGCTACCGAACCGGCAGTCGCCGAGAGATAACCGGCCATAATGTTCATTGTCGTGCTTTTCCCCGCGCCGTTGGGGCCCAAGAGGCCGACAATCTCACTCTCGCCGATCTTGAATCCGACGTCTTTGATGGCGTATTTTTCGCCGTACCGCTTGGTCAATCCGTTCACTTCAATCATATCAAGCCAATCTCCTTTTTCAATGAGTCAGTCCCTTTCATGCCGTATCTTATCCGGCGTCGGTGACGGGTTTGTGAGAAAAACGTGTCATCTTAATCAAGCGGTCCGTTTCACACGCACAGCGCTCCCGCACGCAAAAACCAGTATAGCATATTGCGGCGAATTTTTCAACCGATTCCCTTGCTTTCCCGAACACTCCCGCGGCTTTTACCAACGCCGCGTGCCTTATTTTTGCTTTTGATCCATTTGCGGTATAAAAACCCCTATATCTTTCAATATCGCTTTTATCGGTTTTGCTCCGTCCACGGTAATCACGGGACACGGCAATTGTTTCAGCCATGCGTCATGCATCGCCCGACTTCTCATTTCAAGGCCGCCGTTGTCATAATTGCCGGCCCATTCGATAAATTGAATATGGTCGGCATACATATCGCCGCCGGGTAAAATGCGGCTTCCGAAACGCTCATATTCACGTTTTTTTAAGCGGCTCAGGCGCAGATCCTTTGGCGCGATTATGTATACAGCCAAATCGAAACGGGAGATAAACATATCCCCCCAACCGCACAGAGAACCTGTAATCACACATTTTTGATATTTTGTAATATCAGCATCCATCATTTTTTGACGTTCGGCGGGTTCGCGCTTTTGAGTAAATTTCGGATCGGTAGGCATCCAAAAATAATCATCGGCGTCAAGTTGCGTGTAACCGTAAAGTCGGCTCAGTCCTTGCCCGAGCGTACTTGTCCCGGCGCCGGACGCTCCGAAAATATGGACGATATCAGGTTGAAAATGATCATTCATGCGTTTACACTTTCTTTTTTACGGGCTCCCTCCCGCGCATTGTCACCAGAGGTTGCGATACCTCGGCAGGCATTGAATCAATGCCGACACCAGCAAGGTTATGCCCTGCACCGCAAGCGCGAGCGGCAGCGTCATCGAACGCAGCGTCGTGGAAAAAACAGCGACCAGCAACGCGCCGAGCGCAAGCACCATCAACCCCGCCTGAATGGCAAATCCCACCGAGAGCGACTTTCGCAGCTTGAAGCAGGACAACACCGTCCTGATGCGGTCGTCCATCTTCCCGCCGCAGACAGCGCCTGCTTTCAACGCGGCCCGCTCGCGCAAAATCTTGTCTAACGCCGTCTTCCCTTGGGCGTCGATGATGACGACATAGTCGTCCGGCAGTCCGAGTTGCCTTGAGATGATGGTCGATTTGATACAGGGATCCCGCGTATCCACCAACAGCCGGACCCGTTGCTTAGCAAGCGCGCGCAGCGCGTGCGCGGTGTCGGATTCGATTTTATAAGTCACGAGCAGCACCGCCATCAACTCCCCGCCGAAAGCGAGATAGATCAGGCAGCGGTTTCGTTTGGTAAACTTTTTATCAAAATCATCGCTCGGCAGTTCGATGTCATACTCCGAGATAAATTCCCGCGAGCCCAAGATGACGCGTTTGCCTGAAATCCAGCAGACAACGCCCTTTTCGGGTTGATAGACGGTCTCGTTGTCCACCTCAAGCAAATAGCCCTCGTTTTCCGAGAGGATGCCCGTGAACAGTTCTTTGAGCGGCCCTCCGCGTTTTTCCACCGCCGACGCGGACAAAATGATGGCCTCATCCATGCGTTTGCCGGAAAAGGTCTTAATCCCGTTCAACACCATGGTTTTCGAACTGAAGATCTCGGTGTCGGTGAAGAGCATCGAAGTCATGTCATAGGCGTCGTCGAAAGCGCATTGATTGCTGACGGCGATGCCGTGCTTTTTGTTTGCCGCCGACGCGCGCACCTGCGGCAGCATACAGATAACCCCCGAGGCGAGCGGCGTCAGGATGCAGATGACGGCTGTCCAGACCGTCGTAAACATCGCAAATCCGCCGGCTCCGATCACCGTCACCGCTATGGCCAAAAGCAGCCCAAACAGCGTCACAGCGGGCACCAAGACCTTGTTCATGCGGTCCGCTCCGTCCTCCGAATCCGACATCGCAAAATAGTCGGAGGCGAAATCCGCCTTGATAAACACACCGGCAACCGCGTCCTCATCCTCTGCCGGACGTTGCAAAATATCCGAATTGCCCTCGTTTTGCAACCGGAGATGTGCCATCGGACCCGACGCCGAGATCACCTCGAACCCGTTCTTTTCACGCAACTGGCGCAGTAAACCCGTCAAATGCGCGATCATGACGCCGAAAGCGGCGAACGGCAAAAACACGCCAAAAACACCGGCGGCAAAGGTCTCGGGCGCGGGCGCGGCCAGCAAAATGATCCCCTGTATCGTCGCGAAAAGCCAGATGACCGAAGCCGCGCTGTCGGCGGTCGGGCTGAGCTTGAGCAAATCGAGCAAACCGCCCCATAATGTATCGATCGAGACCGCGAACACGAGGACATTGAGCGCGAGCAAAACGCCGATGATCACCCTCACCTGCTGTTCATTCGGATTGATTTCATAATTCGATTCCGAGGCGGAAACGGGGGACTGATTGGCCTCACTCACCGTGAGTACGCCATCGTCCGAAGCCGCGTTAATATCGGACGCCGCGGCGGGTTTTGCGAGATCATACGGCAATGCCGTCGCCGGAAGCGCGGGCGATAAAACAATGAAAAGCGAGACGATAAAAACCACGAGGCAGACCAAGACCCGCATCAGCTTTTTGCGTGTCCACCGGGATAAGTCCGCCGAAATTTCTTCCGCTTTCGATAACCGCGTGAACTCAAATTCTTCACCGGTATCCTCCTTTTGAGAGCCGGTGGTGTCGAGGACAAAATTCTCCATCCGTTCACGCCGGGATTTTAACAGCAGCTCCTGTGCGTTGCTGCCCTTTGTGTTTTCCGGCTGCCGCTCCGGCTTTTTTGCCTCCGTGTCAAGCGCTTGCGTCTCCGCTGCAACCCCGCTCTCCTCCGGTGCCGGCGCCGCGAATTCCGCCTTTTTTTCCGGCGGCTCGGGACGGGGGGGTTTCACGGCGGGAGAATAGACCCGCACGTCCTCCTCCGGCTCATATTCCGGCGCATGCCCGGGTTCCTGTTTCGGCGGCTGGGGTGTCGGTTTTTTCACGGATCGGAGCTTGATATCCTCATCCTCGCTGAATAAACCCGTCTGCGGCTGCGCCATCTGGCTGTCGAGCGGCAGCTGGTTATCCTCGAAGCTGCGCGCTCTGGGGTGTTCGGGCCTTTTGCGCTCACCGGGGAACAAATCGCGGTGGATGGTCTGGCGGGTGTCTTCATCCAGCCCTTTCGCGCGTTCCCGCTCCTCGAAACTGCTGATCAACTGATTCAGCTTGCGGCGTTTTTCGGCGGCGATGCGCTCGAAAATCTCGTCGCCGATCTCGCCGGGATTGCCGTTGTTGTTTTTTTCTTCGTTCATCTCATTGACCTCCCTTTTCAGGCCTGTTGGGGGGATGTATCCGACCTCAACCCTTTGTTCTCTCTTTTTTTCTTGCGCTGGACTGCGGCTTCGAACAATAAAATACCGCCCGCGACCGAGGCGTTCAGCGAATTGATTTTACCACTCATCGGAATTGAAATCACCCCGTCGCAGGTCTGTTTGACCAGACGACCGATCCCCTCGCCCTCAGAGCCGATCACGATCGCGCTCGCGCCGGTCAGATCGGTTTTATAAAAGTCCCCGCCGTCCATATCCGCGCCGTATATCCAAACATCGCGCTGTTTTAATTCTTTCATCGCGTTCACCAGATTGCCGACCTTGACGATCGGGATATGCGACACCGCGCCCGCCGAGCTCTTGGCGACCACGCCGCCCAGCATCGCGCTGCGGTGTTTTGGGACGATCACGCCGTGCGCGCCGGCGCACTCGGCGCTGCGGATCAGCGCGCCCAGATTGTGCGGGTCCTGAATGTCGTCGGCGATCAAAATCAAAGCCGGTTCGCCCTTTTCCTCGGCCGCTTTGAAAATATCATCCAACTCCGCCGGCTTGGCGCTCGAGGCGACCGCGACGATCCCCTGGTGGATTGCTCCGCCCGAAAGCGCGTCCAATTTTGCCGGATGCGCTTCCTTGACCGTCGCGCCCGCTTTGACGCATTTTGCGATCAAAGGCGCGTTCGGCCCTTCTTTTTTAGTCACAAAAACGGTGTCGAAAACAACCCCTGCGGCTAATGCCTCGGCCACGGGATTTTTTCCGGCATATACGTCGTTGATTTCTTTATCGCGTCCGTCTTTTTCGGAGTTTCGGTTCATTTTCGCGCTCCTGAAAAGTTTTTGCGGCCGTTTTATCGCAGCGTCGGTTTGCGATTTGTCGCTTGACTATATTATACCAAAACAATACACAAATTTCAATTATTTTTCCATGTTCTACATCATTTTGTACAATTTGCGATGATATCGCATATGTGGTTCCGTACTCGACTTTGCGCGAAAAACGATAAGTCGCTGCGCGCGGGGCGAAGCGATCCGGAAATTCGCGCGTTTGGTTTTTCAACGCGTGCGGAATTATTTCCATCGCATGGTTGTTACGGGCTATAACCCAATGGCGGTTATAACGAAGGGCGTTATTTTTGTTTCATCCCGAAGGCAATCCACCGCCCGTCGATGTCTTCCAAAATAAATTCTTTGTTGTTGTAATCGGTCACATGGAGCGGGCGGACGATTTTTGCCCCTTTCCCGATGAATTCCTTTTGCAATTCCTCCTGATGGTCGGTGATCAGATAAACGTCCTCCCCATACCCGTAGAGCGTCCGGTTCGTGTACACCTTTTCGCTGTTCGCTCTGATCAATACGATTTCCACGCGATCCCGGTACAGACAGATGTGGGGTTCTTTTGCCTCTAAAAAGCGGACCGTCCGAAATCCCAGTATATCGCGATAATACTTCGCGGTCTTTTCGATATCCGGCGCGGGAAACACCGCGAGAGCTGAAAGAATTTTGTCCATATCCCTTTTTCCTTTTATAGTGAAGCCACTTTCCGTTTATTTACACCTTGCTTTTCAAGTGGCTTCACTATGAACCCTTAAAAATGGAAACCGCGGGGAGCATGTCCCCGCGGCTTATATCTTCTTACTTCAGCGCGATCGCCTTTTTGGCCATCGCGGCGATGTTCTCCGCACACAGTCCGAACAGCTTCAATAAATCCGCCGCCGGGCCCGAAGTCCCGAACTCATCGTTGACGCCCAGCTTGAGCACCGGCACGGGTCTGCCGCAGATCGCGTCGCAGACCGCGCTGCCGAGACCGCCGATCACGCTGTGTTCTTCTGCTGTAAGGATGCAGCCGGTTTTCGCGGCGTATTCGGCCAGCAGTTCCGAATCGATCGGCTTAATCGTGTGGATGTTGATGACCGCCGCGTCGACGCCGTCGGCTTTCAGCAGCTCGCGGGCGAGGAGCGCCTCGTAGACCATCAGTCCGGTCGCCACGATTGTAATATCCTTGCCGTCGGCCGCCACAATGCCCTTGCCCATTTCGAATTTGTAAGTGGCGGGGTCGTTGAACACCGGCGCGGCAAGCCGGGAAAACCGCAGATAGACCGGCCCGTGATATTGAATCGCCGCTTCGACCGCCGCCGTGGTCTCTACGTCGTCCGCCGGGCAAATCACAGTCATGCCGGGAATCGTCCTCATCAGGCCGATATCCTCGTTGCACTGATGGGTCGGCCCGTCCTCGCCCACCGAGATGCCCGCATGGGTCGCGCCGATCTTGACGTTCATATGCGGATAGCCGATGCTGTTGCGCACCTGCTCAAACGCCCTGCCCGCCGCGAACATCGCGAACGTCGACGCGAACGGAATCAGCCCGGTCGTCGAAAGGCCCGCCGCCACCGACATCATATTGGCCTCGGCGATGCCGCAGTTGATAAAACGGTCGGGATAGGCCGCTTTGAATTTAACGGTCTTGGTCGCCTCGGAGAGATCTGCATCGAGCACGACAAGATTCGGGTATTTTTCACCCATCGCGACAAGCGCGTTTCCATAGGACTCCCTGGTCGCTATTTTAATCATATCCGCCATTTATTTGTACCATCCTTTTTGTGTTGGTTTGAAAACAGCTTCCAAGCTTTTTCACAGTGCCGCAAGCTGCGCTTTTAATTCGCCCATCGCCTGTTCGTATTGCTCGGCGTTGGGCGCGGTGCCGTGCCATTTCGCCAGGTTTTCCATGAATGAGACGCACTTGCCCTTGACGCTGTGCGCGACGATCACGCTCGGCTCTCCCTTGTGTTTTAACGCTTTTTGAAACGCGTCCTCGATCTCGTCAAAATCATGTGCGCAGATCTCAATCACATTCCAATTAAACGCCTTGAATTTCGAGGCGATGGGTTCGGGGGAGCAGACGTCCGAGAGCTTTCCGTCGATCTGGAAGCCGTTGTAGTCGACGACGGCGGTCAGGTTGTCGAGTTGATAATGCCCCGCGAGCATCGCCGCCTCCCAGACCTGGCCCTCCTCGAGCTCGCCGTCGCCGAGCAGCGCATAGACGTGAAAATTCTTGCCTTGAATCATGGCGCCCTTGGCCATACCGCAGGCCGCCGAGATGCCTTGCCCGAGCGACCCGCTGCTCATATCGACGCCGGGCGTACCCTTCATGTCGGGGTGGCCTTGCAAATAGCTGCCGATGTGACGCAGGGTCTTCAAATCCTCGACCGGAAAATAACCCCGATGCGCGAGCGCCGAATACAGCACCGGCGCACAGTGCCCCTTGGACAGCACAAAGCGGTCGCGGTCGGGATCCTTGGGGTTTTTCGGGTCGACGCGCATCTGCTTGAAATACAGATACGCCATGATGTCCGAACTCGAGAGCGAGCCGCCCGGATGGCCCGATTTGGCGTGAAAAACGCCCTCGAGCACGCCCATGCGGATTTTAAGAGCGGTCTTTTGCAGCTCCAGTTTTGTCTTTGCATCCATAAATTATAAAACCATCCTTTCAAAA
The DNA here is from genome assembly GCA_964587625.1 of uncultured Eubacteriales bacterium. Taxonomy (GTDB): domain Bacteria; phylum Bacillota; class Clostridia; order Oscillospirales; family JAKOTC01; genus DAOPZJ01. The sequence continues at coordinate 22,927 of CAZPLU010000015.1, read as the reverse complement.
TATCTCAGGTCTGAATGAAAGCATATTTATTCGTCTTTGCGAGGAGCTTTAGCCCCGCGGCAATCCGGCGTGCAGGGCGGGATGCCCACATCCCGCCGCGCGGGCGATTCGCCCGCGCGAAATGTATATATAACGTAGGAACGATATAATATCGCTTTGCAAAACACGAACTGCGGTTCGTGCGGCGGGATTATGCGGGCGATCCCGCAGGGCATCCCGCCCTACTTAACTTCTTTTTGCAAAAACGGCGTTCCTTACACAAGGTATTTTTCGCGTAAAACGGAGATAAATTCCGCGACCGCGCCCTCGCCGACCGGCTTGCAGACGACGTCGGCGACGGCTTTGACCTCGTCAATGGCGGTCGACGGACAACCCGAGAAATCGGCGGTTCTCAGCAACGTGACGTCGTTGCCGTAATCCCCAATCGCAAAGACCGGGGCGTTTGGCAATCCGCAAATCTCCTTCAACTTCGGAACGGCGTCGCCTTTTGTGCAGCCGCGCGGCAAAATTTCCAAAAACACCGCGCAGGAAAACACATAGTCGAACGCGCCCGGGTAATTTTCCTCCAAAACCGCTTTTGCCCGCTCCAAAACCTCATGTTCTTCGAGCAGCAGCATCTTATGACAATTATAAATCGTTTCCTCGTGGTTGACAAGGGTGTATTTTTGATCCTCCCACGAAAAGTGCCAGCGTACCTGGTCGTTGGGGCGCGATACATAGAGTTTGTCGAGCACCCGCATCTCCAGCCCGAGACCCGGAAATTTCCGCATCACATCCGGGATCGCCGTTTTGGCGATCGGATTTAAAAACCGCTCCCAAAGCACCTTATGATTTTGATAATCATAAATCACCGAGCCGTTTCCGACAATGCAGGGCAAATTCGTCCCGAGCATCCCCGCGTATTCGAGCATATCGGGCATACGCCCGGTCGCGAGGGTGAAATGTCCGCCGTCGGCGATATATTGTCTGATTGCCCGGATGTCCTCGTCGCAAACCATTGAATTGTGTGGCAGCAGCGTGCCGTCGAGGTCGGAGATTAAAATCGTATCTTTGATGGGATATTTCATGCCATGGGTGTTCCTTTCAGTTCTTGTAATAAATCGGTAAAATATTGCGGCAGTTCGCTCTCGAATTCCAGCCAAGCCCCGTCCTTGGGATGGGCGAATCCGATGTGCTTCGCGTGCAGGATCTGCCCGCCGAAATTTTTACCCTTTTGCAACCCGCCATAGAGCGGATCACCGGCCACGGGATGCCCCAGCGCCGCCATATGCACGCGGATCTGGTGGGTCCTGCCGGTCCCGAGCTTGAGCCGCACACGGCAGTAACCCGGATATTCTTCCAAAACGCGGTATTCGGTCAACGCGGGTTTCGAATTGTAAGCCGTCGCCGCCATCTTTTTGCGGTTTGTCTTGCTGCGCCCGATCGGCAGCGCGACTTCCCCGCTTCGCTGCGGCAGATGCCCGATCACAACCGCCTCATATTCCCTTATAAAACTGTGTTCCGCGATCTGCGCGGCAAGGGCTTTGTGCGCCTCGTCGGTTTTCGCCGCAATCAGCAAGCCGCTGGTATCCTTGTCAATACGGTGTACGATTCCGGGTCTGACGACGCCGTTGATGCCGGAGAGCGAATCGCCGCAGTGGGCGAGCAGCGCGCTCACAAGCGTGCCGTCGATATTTCCCGCCGCCGGATGCACGACCATGCCCCGGGGCTTGTTGACGACCAGCAGCCAACCGTCCTCGTAGACGATGTCGAGCGGAATATTTTCGGGTTTGGCGGCGCACGGTTCAAGTTCGGGCAGCTCAAAAGCCACTATCTGCCCGGTTTTGAGTAAATATTTTTTCACCTGTGCGACGTCATCCACCAAAACCGCCCCGCTCTCGGCCAGTTTGGCGGCCACCGCGCGGCTGACCGGCGCGTGATCGGCCAAATATTTATCCAGCCGGACGCCGTCCCGATCGGCGGTCAAAACGATTTTTTCACCCATCTTTTTTGAGCGGTTCGGGTTCTTTTGAAAAAAGGATGAAAGCGGCAAGCGCAATCGCCCCGCAGGTCACGCAGCTGTCCGCGAGGTTAAAGATCGGGAAATTGATGAGTTTAAAATACAGATAGTCGATCACATATCCGCGAAACACGCGGTCAATCCAATTTCCGAATCCGCCCGCGATAATCAAGGTTGTGCAGATGCGCACCCCCATCTTTTGAAACATCGGGTTTTTGATCATGGCCCAGACGCCCGCCGCCGCGATCACCAATGTCATGATGATGAAAATAACCCGGCCGCCCTGCAGCATACCGAACGCCGCGCCGCGGTTTTCGTGGTACAACAATTCGAACACACCGTCGATGATCGGAATCGGATTGCCCTGCAGCGTGTTCATCGCCCAGAGTTTTATAAGCTGGTCGGCTCCGACCAAAACCGCGAATATGCAACTCAGTATAATAATCGTGCTCATCTCATCATCTCCAAAAAGTTCACCATCATATCCGACAGTGCGGTGATATTTTCCTCTTTTAGTATGCGGTCGCGCTTGGTGTGAATCCGCCCCAGATAATAACCCAAAACACGGTTTCTTCGAAACGCCGCCACACCGATTCCGCATTTGAAATTCACATGGTCGGACGGGTAAAAAGTGGTTTTCGACGGAAAAACCGCGATGTTTCGCGTGCCGGTATCAACCGCTTTCAACTTTTCCGCAATCTCTTTGCCGACGCCCTTTTTAAGCAAAAACGCCAGCGTCTCCCCGTCGCCCACGCAGTCGAAATTGATCACCGGCTTGTTTGCAAGCAATTTACCGTAGCGTTTTTTAAACCCCAGCGACCCCAACGTCCCCCATTCCTCACGGTCAAAAAACACAAACGCGGCTTCGCTGCGCAGATTTTCCGGCAGTTTCGCGGCTGTTTCGATCAGCGTCACGACGCCGCTCGTGTTGTCGTTGTAATTATTTCGGTTCGGGATGCCCAAAACCCGATAGCACACCAGCAAAATCCCCAAAAACCCGCCGATGGCGGTGAATATCGCCGCTGTATGGCTGACGGCGACGCCGCCGGGAGCACCGATGAAATCGGTTAAAAACGGCACATCCCCGCTGATAAGCGCCCAAACCAGCGCTCCGACATATCCACCCGAGACCAACATGATATAAAACCCCGCCAAAACCGTCGCCGCTAAAATCAATTGGCACAACAGCGATAGCGCGATGCTGCGCGGCAGTATGAAGTTGGGCAAGAGCATGTCCGGCGGGGTGTCGTAATGCGCCGTGAAAACCACTTTGGCCTTGCCGAGGTCGCCGATAATCACGTTGCGGTTTTTTCCGAAAAACCTGTGAACCTCCATGCGGGGGCGATAGCCCAGTTCCTCAAAACCCGCCTTGAGGGCAAGCCGGAACCGGCCCTTTTGGCGGGCGTGAAAGCGGATCATATTTTCCGATAGGATTTTTTCCGATAGCGGCGTCAAAGTCACGACCTCAAAACGGCGGCGCAGCGGGCGCAGAGTTCGGGGTGTTCGCCGTCCTTGCCGACGCTGCCGGAATAGGACCAGCAGCGCACGCATTTGATTCCGCCCGCTTTTTCGACTTTGACTGAAAACGCACCGTCTTTTATGAGTTTTAAATCCGAGACGATGCAGAGCTCGCGCAGCAACTCCGCGTCTTTGGCAAATTTGTCCGCATCCGGCGTTGTAATCGTCACGGCGGCGTCAAGCGGCGCGCCGATCAGTTTTTCGTTGCGCGCCTCCTCAAGCGCTCTCTTGATTTCTTCGCGCAAATCGAACAGCGCGTTCCAGTCGACATCGGAGATATCGACGGCTTCGGCTTTCGGGAACGCGTTGAACACCGGCGAGGTTTTGTCGTCGGACGCGCGGTGCGGCATCGCCCTCCAGATCTCGTCGGAGGTGAACGCGACGATCGGCGCCATAATGCGGGTGAGGGCGTCGAGCACCTGCCAGATCACGGTCTGGGCGGCACGGCGTTTTTGCCCGTCGGCTTTTTCGACATACAGGCGGTCTTTTAAAACGTCGAAATAGACATTGCTCATATCGACCACGCAAAAGTCATACAGCGCCCGGTAGACAATGTGGAATTGGTGATTTTCATAAGCCGCCGCGGTCTTTTTAACCAATTCCGAAAGGCGGGACAACGCCCAGCGGTCGAGCGGCTCGTAATCGGCGCAAAAGTCCTTGTCGGGGTCGAAATCGCTGAGGTTGCCGAGCGCGAACCGCGCGGTGTTCCGCATCTTGCGGTAGGCCTCCGACAACTGTTTGATGATGTCGGGCGAAATGCGCACGTCGTTTTGATAATCGGACGACGCGACCCACAGCCGCAGCACGTCCGCGCCCCAGTCCTTGATGACCTCCTGCGGCGCGACGCCGTTGCCGAGGGATTTGTGCATGGCTCTGCCCTCGCCGTCGACCGTCCAGCCGTTCGTGATCACGGTGCGGTAGGGCGCGGACCCTCTGGTCGCGACCGCGGTCAAAAGCGACGACTGGAACCACCCGCGATATTGGTCGCTGCCCTCGAGGTAGACGTCGGCGGGCCATTGTTCGGGATGATCTTTTGCCAACGAGGCAAAATGCGTCGAGCCGGAGTCAAACCAGCCGTCCAGCGTGTCGGTCTCTTTTTCAAATTCGCCCGACCCGCAATACGGGCATTCGTAACCGTTCGGCAAAATGTCTTTTGTCTCTTTTTCAAACCAAGCGTTGGAACCGTATTTTCCAAACAACTTCGAGACCGCCTCGGTCGTCTCCGCGTCGCAGACCGGCTTGCCGCAGGCCTTGCAGTAAAACACCGGGATCGGCAGACCCCAGTGGCGCTGGCGCGAGATGCACCAGTCGCTGCGCTCGCGGATCATCGCGGTCAGTCGTTCCCTGCCCCAGTCGGGATAAAATCTCACGTCTTTGATCGCGTCGACGGCCTGTTCTTTGAAGGCGTCGACCGAGCAGAACCACTGGCTCGTCGCGCGAAACAGCACCGGCTCGCGGCAACGCCAGCAGTGCGGATATTGGTGGACGATTTTTTCGCTCGCAAACAGCAGCCCGTTTTCGCGCAGTTCGCCGATGATCTCCGCGCTCGCCTTGCCGGTCGGCAGACCCGCGCTCTTTCCCGCCTCGGCGGTCATCAAGCCGCGGTCGTCGACCGGAACGAGGATCGGCAGTTCTTTATATTTGCGGCAGACGAGGTAGTCGTCCACGCCGTGTCCGGGCGCGGTGTGCACACAGCCCGTGCCGGTGTCCAACGTGACGTGGTCGCCGGTGATGATCAGCGACTCGCGCGCCAAAAACGGGTGCGCGGTGCGCATATATTCGAGTTCGGAGCCCTTGAGCGCGCCCAAAATCTCATAATCGGTTTTTCCGGCGGCTTTCATCGTCGCCTCGGCCAGTTCCTTGGCGACCACATAACATTCGTCGCCGCACTTGACGAGCGCGTATTCAAATTCCGGCCCGACGCAAATCGCGACGTTGGCGGGCAGCGTCCACGCGGTGGTCGTCCAAATCAAGAAGTAGGTTTTTTCCCCCGCGCCGAGCGCTTTCAGCTTGCCTTTGTCGTCGACGAGCGGGAACTTGACATAGAGGGTCTCGCAGGCGTCGTCGGCGTATTCGATCTCGGCCTCGGCGAGCGCCGTCTCGTCGTGCGGGCACCAGTAGACCGGCTTGAGCCCTTTATAGATGTACCCTTTTTCGTACATGACCCCGAACACCTTGACCTCCTCGGCCTCGAACTCGGGAGCCATCGTCAGATAGGGGTGTTCCCAATCGCCCCACACGCCGATCCGCTGAAAACCCTCTTTTTGAATCTCGACGAAATCCGCCGCGAACTTTTGGCAGGCGCTGCGAAACTCCGCGACGCCCATCTTTTTGCGGTCGAGCTTGTTTTGTTTGATGATCGCGCTCTCGATGGGCATCCCGTGGGTGTCCCAGCCCGGGACATAGGGGGTATAATAGCCCCGCATGGCCTTGTATTTGACGATAAAGTCCTTGAGCAGTTTATTCAGCGCGTGCCCGAGATGGATCGGGCCGTTGGAGAACGGAGGCCCGTCGTGCAGGATGAACTGCGGCTTGCCCCCGTTTTTTTCGAGTAATTTTTCGTATATTTTTAGCTCTTCCCAATGTTTCAGCATCTCCGGCTCGCGCTGCGGCAGCCCGGCGCGCATCGGAAAATCGGTCTTGGTCAGATTCAATGTGGCGTTATAATCGGTCGGCATTTAAATTTCCATTCCTTTGTTATTGTTGATTTTTCAAACGGTCCAAAATGGCCTCGGCATTTTCGCCGATCCCGTCCGGCATCTGTTCAAGCAGTTTGGAGAGCTGTGTTTTCAACTGGCGCACTTCCCCGTCGGCGGACTTGAGCTTGCGCAGATTATCCCCGAATTCCTGCTCAAAGGCGATGGTCTTTTGAATAATGGCCGCGTTTGCACGCGTCATCTTCAATAAATAATCGCGTTCGGCCCGTTCTAAAATCGATCCGGCTTTTTCCTGCGCGGCTTTGATCATATTTTCCGATTCGGTCGAACCCGGTTTTATCGGCTGGAATTGCAAAACGGCGAGTTTTTGCAACAATTGCGCTTTTTCATCTTCGAGGCCGGCATTGGCTTCATTCAGGCGGGCGTTGTACCCGGACAATTCGCTGATCTCCGCCCGAAGCGCCGCGCTTTCGTTTTCGTCTGCGGATTCAATCGCGGATCTGGGTTCGGCAAGCTGTGCAAGCAGTTGTTCATTCTCGCTCTCCAGCTTGGCGACCGCTTCTCTCAAACGGGTGTTATATTCGGTCAGTTCGTCGATTTCGGCGCGGAACGCGTCAAGATCCCGGGAAAAGTCGGATGTTTCCTCCGGCGTGTTCGCCGGCCCCGAAAACTCGGTCGCGCCCGAGAGTTGTTGAAGCAGCTGTTCTTTTTCTTCTTCGAGTCGGGCATTCATCTCGCTCAAACGGGCGTTGCGCTCGCAAAGCTCGATGTTCTCGGCGCGCACGGCCGCGTTTTCGTTTTGGAGCTGTTCGACTGTCCCGGCAGTGCGTTCAAGAAACTGCTGCGCCTCGGCTTTCGCCTTTCTCTTGACGCCGTTTTTAATGAATTCCGAATCCCTGATCTGTCTTGCATCCAACATTTGCGGCACCTCTTTCAGTCATATATCTCAATCTCGGCATGCAGCTTGTTTTTCCTGCCGCCGACAGTTGCTCCCGTGAATCGGAATTTTCCCTTTCCGGTGACGGAAAAAACCGCTCCGTCGCGCAAAACGGCGCTTTTATCCGTCTGTTCGGCGCCGTTCACTCTGACCTTTCCCTCGTGGATGAATGCCACCGCTGACTCGCGGGAAAGATGCAATAAAGCCGCCAAAACCGCATCAAGCCGAGCTGACGCGACGATGATTTCGCGCCTTTCCCGATGATGGGTGAAATTATAACACTTTTCCCCCGTAAAATCAACCCTGACGCCGCGTTTGCCCACTGTTTTCAACTCGTTTTTCAGCAATTGCGCAAGCGCTTCGGTGCAAAACACGGTTGCGCCGTCCCCGTCGGTCGCAATATCGCCGATACGCTCCCGCGCGATCCCGAGCGCCGTGATCGCCCCGAGGTAGTCGCGGTGGCACAACGCCCCGAATTTTTTGTCATGCCCAATACGCACCGCTTTGATCGGAAACAGCGACAAATCGGGTTCTTCGGCGAATACGCCCGCCATCACCCGCTCCGCGCCCTCATATCCGCCCCAAAACGCCACCCGCACCGCACCGATGCGGGTCAGCTTTTCCGCGGCGGGGCGCAGCAGTTCCCGCTGGAATTCGTCCAAAAAGCCGAAAAAGCACGGCTTTCCGGGCGCAGCGTTTTTTACCGCGTCGTCAAACCGCGCCTTGATAAGCGTGTGGTCTTGATTGTTCATTCGTTAAATCTTCCCTGTCATTCCGATTCTCTCTTTTCATTGATATAAAGTTTTCGTCGACCTTTCCGAAAAAGGTCGAAAGGGCAAAATCGTAGATTTTGCCCTACAAGAATGGCTCTTTTGAGCCATTCTTGAGGGAACCCAAAGGGCCGGGTCTCTCGTCGCGCTCCGCAGAGCGTGAAACACCCACTATGTAAAAACCTGGAGGGGATTGTCAAGGGGGGCAGGGACGCACCCTTGACAAGGGTTCGGGGAACAGTGTTCCCCGTCTTGAACAATACCGCAGCGGTTAGCGCGTTACAATTTATTTTACTTTATAAGGCATGACAACCGCGTAAAAATGCCTCGTTTTATCATTCATTTGCCGCCGGTTTGACTGTCGCGACAATCCCGATAAACAAAGGAATATCATACTCCTCATCCGCAATCACATACAAAAACGGCTTATTGAAATTAAGTTTTATCGGATATTGCGGCCCGCCCATTGCTGGGGTCATCATGGTTGCGGCGTAAGCCGTCGTGCCGTTTTCGTTTAATTCAATCCCCACATCTTGCTCGATTTTACTGATAAATAATAAATGACTTAAAAGATCCTCTTCTAATATTCCGTTTATTTCACCCCGAAATATCCCGTTAACACCTGCCTTTTGCAACAAATCTTTACAGTTAAGATCATTTTTAATATCAAATTTCGGCAACTTAATATACAATTCATGTTCGGATTCATTTTTTAGGATTCTTTGTAAATCTTCTCCGTTTAAAGAAGCGGCATATTCGTAAATATCAATTCCTTCATCGGGAAGTAACGCCGCAAAATAGTATTTATTTCCAAAATAGTTTTGTTTAAATCCACTAACATTTGTTCCATTAATATATCGCGTCAATTCGCCGGAGTACAAAAAATCCGTAGTTATCGTATACCCGTCATACGCAATAAATTGCCCTTTGTTAAATCCAAAATATTTTTTAGCCCAAGCATATTTGAAAAAAATTGTGTTGATGACTATCATGCATGAACACTTAATATCATTTTCTTCAACTAATTTTTGTACTTTATTTTCTGTCATCTCCCGTACCCACTCATTGATACGCTGAGCGGTAGCAGTGGGAGAATTGAAATCCAGTGAAGTTAATTTCGCAGAATAATATAAATCGTTTATACTCAAAAAAACAGGGTTGAAGATTAAATCTTTTTTTACCCATATCGAACTTCCATATTTTAAATAAGACCTTTCATTTCCCATTTCTTCAGAGCTAAAAAACTCGTTGTTTTCGTTCAAAAACTTCTGATACGCGGCGAACTGTTCGTTATAGGCTTTGATCTCTTTAATGCCTAAAACCGTAGCCAGTTCGTCATAACTCGTACCGTTTGCGCCGTTGGCAAGCAGCGAGAGCGGAACCGCCAACGAAACAGGAGAAAACACCGTGCTTTGACCATCCCTTGGCATTTGAGCCAACATCGTCAGCCCGAAATCAGTCACCGATTCCGAAAACTGTTGTTTTTGGCTTTTTTCCGGTTTAACAACTTTGGATTGTGTCTTTGAAACCGTTGATGATGCGTTTTGCGATATGGTAGAACCCGCAGACGTTTGCGTTGAAACAACCGCCGACGCCTTCGACGAAACCGGAATTGATTCGGCTTCAGACATTGAAGAAACCTCGGGCACCGGCACGCAACCGAAAAACATACAAAAAGCCAAACCTAAAATGAAGGTGCGGATTACGATTTTTTTCAAGGGGATATCCTCCTTTAAAACAACCGAATATTAAAATAAAGCAAGGCAAGCCCGCCGCCGGACCTGCCCTGTTTGATTTTTATCCAAACCCCTGCGGGTCAAATTATGTTTAATTTAATCCGTTTTCGATCTCGTACAGGAAATCGCCGCTCTCGACCTCGACATTGTACGGCGTGATCAAAAACGCCTTGTCGGCGATGCGCTGGACGCTGCCGTCCTGGGCATATGCGACGCCGGACAAAAAGTCGAGCAGGCGTCTGGCCTCGCTGCCGACGGTGCGTTCAAAGTTGATGACGACCGCGCGTTTGTTTTTGAGGTGGTCTGCAATCGGGTTTGCGTCTCGGCTGTAGGACTCGGGACGCAGCAAAACGACTTTCAGCTGTGATGTGGCGTTGATGCTGACGACCTTTTTATCGTCGGGTTGAATGCGCTCGTGCCGTTCGGGTTTTTGCATCACGGGCTGTTCGAATTCCTCGACCGCCGCTTCCTCCTGCTCGTATTCGTCATAGTCCTCTACGCCGAAGACGGCCTTCAGCTTTCCGATAACGTTCATGATTCAATTCCTCCGCTCTCTTTTTCGACCTTTCGGTCAACCCCGTAGTTTTTTCTTTCTATCTCTGTCTCTGTCCGAATAGCGCGGTACCGATGCGAATCATCGTAGAGCCGCATTGAATGGCCTCAATATAATCGCCCGACATACCCATGGACAGCAACATATTCTTATTATGAAGCAACTTTTTTGAAATGTCAAGGGATTTCTCGGATATTTTTGTGAAATATTCCATTTTTTTCGACAGGTCGCATCCAAGCGGTAAAATGGTCATAAATCCGTCGAGGCGCAGCGCCGACATTGTCAGCAGATTTTCGCAAAACGCCTCCATATCCTTTGCCGAAATACCGCTCTTATTGGGATCGTCTCCCGCATTGACTTCGACCAGAACCGGTAGAACGCGGTTGTTTTTCTGCGCCAAGTCATTCAGCAACGCCGCCAGCCGTAAAGAATCCACCGAGTCGATCGCGTCGAACAGCCCGACCGCTTTTGCCGCTTTGTTGGTCTGCAAATGTCCGATCAAGCGCAGCTTGACGCCCGCGTGTCCCTCCCTGTATTTGTTTTCGGCCTCCTGCACCCGGTTTTCGCCGATGTGCCTGAGTCCGGCGTCGCGCGCGAATTCATAGGCCTCGCGCCCGAAGGACTTGGTGACGGCGCACAGTTCGATTTCCGTGGACTTCCGTCCGGCAAGCGCCGCCGCTTTTCCCATATTTTCACGTAGTATCGCATAATTTTCCGAAAACTGTTTTCCGCTGACTTTGTTGTATTCCATCCGTGTTGCCGTCCTTTCACAGGTTCATTGTTTTCATGCTCAGAGCGCTTTCCCGTCGGCGAGGTCCTTCCCCGACACGATCACTTCATCATACAGTTTCAGCCAGCCGTTTGCGCCGCTGTGTTCACAGACCGCGTATTCGCCGTCCGAGACCAGCACGTTGATCTTGCGAAAGAGCATCTTCGGCCCGACGACCGCATAAACCCCCGCCTGCTCCGTACCGTCCTCATTGGTCACGGTGCGAATCGCGCTGACCGGAATGCGAAGCCCCTTTACCGAGCTGAGGATGATCTCGGCCGGCTCGACTCTGCGCGCTCCGAGCTGTGAAATCGCATTGCGCGACGAAACCTTGAACGCGGTGCGGCCGTCCGTGCTTCCGTCCTTTTGCGCGGTCTCGATCTCGGTCTGGATTTTTTCGTCGGATACGGAGGGGAACCGGATAAAGAGATTTGATCCGGACAGCTGTATTGCTTTCGATGTCGCCATGTTAAACACGAAATACCATGTATAATCGGTCACCAGCTTGGGCTGCGCCGAGAGTTCGGCGTGTTCGCATTGCGCGATCAGCGCATCCACCTTGTCGCGGGACAGTTCTTCCAGCTGTCGCGACGAAAGCCCTTCCATCCCGTCGCTGTAATAAAAGAAATACCCCGAATCGGGCGCGTATTGCGAGGAATAACTTCCCATCGCGCTTTTTAATGCCGCGATCTCCCGTTTCAGCAGCGCGATGCGCGTGCTGTAATCGCCGCCGGAAAAATAGCTGCCGTAGCGGTTGAGCAGTTGCGTAAGTGAGCGCCGCTGTTCATAAATTCCGCGCGCGCCGCCGTTTTGGGTGATGGCGTCGATACGGTCGAGCACCTCCCGGGTACGGTTCAACACCGCGTCAGGCGTCATCACGGCTTCATTCTTGCCGTTGGCGCCGAGGGTTTCGAGATCCTTGAGTTCGTCGGAGAGCAGCTCGATCTCCCGCGCCGCCTCCACGCTTTTCGCCGAACCGTAGATGCGGGCGATCTCCTCTTTTTTGGCGGTTCTCTCGCCGTCTCCGAGCGAATAGACCACGTTGCTTCCCGCGCCCGCGGCGGCCGGAAGACGGATCTCGCTGCGCACGAAAACACCCGTCACGGCAACCGATTGCTCGGCGTCATACAGGTTTGCGGTATAGGTGGTATATTTCACATCACCGGCCCGCACAATCAAAAGCATCGTCACGAAAACCGCCGCAATTGCGATTGCCGCGGCCGTAATGACGTTATGTTTTTTCATATTCCGGGGCTACTCGTCCGCGTTGTCGAGCAGTGAGATCGGACGCGCCGGAACGATCGTGGAGACGGCGTGTTTATAGACGAGGTTTTGTTTGCCGTCGGTCTCGAGGATGATCGTAAACGCGTCAAAACCCCTCACAATCCCTTTGAACTGAAAGCCGTTTTTCAAAAAGATTGTCACGCCGATTTTTTCTTTTCGGGCGCTATTCAAGAACACGTCCTGTAAATTCAACGCCTTAGTCATTCTTCTCTCTCTTTTCTCCTGAATTTCTGCCGATTTTTATCGGTGCCTCTATTTTAACATATCCCGCCGCGCAATTGCAAGATTTTTGTAGAAAGGGACGACAAATCCGCGCCCGAGTCGGCGAAAATTCGGTTTAAATCGGTTTCCGCCCGCATCCAAGTCAGCTGCCGCTTGGCGTAATTGCGGGTTGCCTGCCGAATCCGGCTTTTTGCTTCGCCGATTGTCTGCCGTCCCTCGAAATAGCCGCCCAGCTCTTTATATCCGATGGCCTGCGCAGAAGTCGGGCCGAGCAGCGGCAAAACGCCGCGCGCCTCCCGTTCCAATCCCCGCGCAAACATCTCTTCGACGCGCGCGTCGATACGGGCATAAAGCGTCTCCCGCGATAAAAAGTTCAGTTGAATCGCACAGATGTCATAAATCTTTTCCCCGTGTGAGCGTTCATTTTGTCTGCTCTTGGTCAACCCGCTCTCCGCCAGCTCCAACCCGCGCAAAATTCTGGCGCGGTCGTTTTCGTGCAGTTTTAAAGCGGCTTCGGGGTCCAGTTTACGCAGCCGTTCGAGCGTCGCCGCCCCGCCTTTTTCGCCGTATTCTATTTCGAGCCGCACTCTGTGTTCGGGCTCGGCTTTTTGTCCCGTATAAGTGAGATTGTGCAACAGTGTCGAGATATATTGCCCCGTTCCGCCCGCGACGATGGGCAGTTTGTTGCGTTTGTGGATTTCGTTGATGGCTTTTTTGGATTCTTCATACCAGCGAAAGACCGAAAAATCCTCCCCCGGCCGCGCTATGTCGATCATATGATGGGGGATTTCCGCCTGTTCTTCCGGTGTCGGTTTGGCGGTGGCGACGTCCATGCCGCGATAGATCTGCATCGAATCGGCGCCGACAATCTCACCGTTAAATGCCCTCGCCAACGCAATCGCCAGCGCGGTCTTGCCCGAGGCGGTCGGTCCGGTCACGATGATGACATTTCGCATAAAAAGCCGTCCTTTCACAAATGAAGCTGGAGTGTTTAGCGATCAAATTTTTATTCCGAGTCCTTTCTTGTTCCACTTTCCTTTCAAGTAGAGCAGCCACATCGGAATTCCTGTCCACACCCACGACACGGGATAGACGACAAACACCGCTCTGACGTCGTCAAAATAAGTCGGCACGACCCAGACCCATACAATCCGCAGCAAACACATCCCGACCAGCGTCACCATCATCGGCACAAAAGTCGAACCCGCGCCCCGCATCGCTCCGGCAAAAATCTCGACGAACGCATAAACAAAGTAAAAAGGCAGGATATATGACATCAACTGCGTCGCGCTGGCGATCACCTGCGGATCATCGTTAAACAGCGCGGCGGCTTGGTTGCGCAGCAAAAGTAAAATCCCGCCGAGAGCGATGCTCGCAGCGACGGCCATAAACAATCCGATCCTGACGCCTCTTTTGACCCGGTCTATTCGTCCGGCCCCGTAATTTTGTCCGACAAACCCCGTCGTCGCGAGACCGAACGCCCCGATGGTCGAACCGACAAGGCCGTCCACCTTTCCCGCAGCCGCGGCGCCCGCCATCACCACCGCGCCGAATCCGTTGATGGCGCGCTGAATCAAAATATTTGACAGCGAGATCACCGAGGTCTGCAGTCCCGCGGGGATGCCGAGTTTTAAAATTTTTACCAAAATCTCCTTTTTGATTCGGATTTTGCGTAAATAGAGTTTATAGACCTCATCGGTGCGCATCAGCGCCGCGACGGTCAGACCTGATGCAAGCACCTGCGAAATCACCGTCGCCCAGGCCGTTCCGGCGATCCCCATATCAAAACAAATCACAAAAACCAAATCGAGTACGGTGTTCGTACCCGCCGCAACGCCCAAAAAAATCAACGGCAGCGTCGAGTTGCCCACCGCGCGCAATATCGCCGAACCCATGTTATACAGCATCACGGGCACCGTACCGTAAAAATAAATGGTCAAGTACTCCGCCGCCATACCCCGGATTTCTTCGGGCGTGCTGATCAGCCGCAGCAGGGCAGGCGTTAAGACCAGACCGAGACCCGTCAGCAACATCCCCGCCGCGATCGAGACGCCGATCGCCGTATGGACGCTGTCATATACGCCTTTGGGATTCTGCGCGCCGTAGGCCTGCGAGATGATCACGCTGCTTCCCGCCGCAAAGCCCAAAAAAAAGCCCACCAGCAAGCTGATGATCACTCCGTTTGCGCCCACTGCGGCAAGCGCGGCATAACTGATAAATTTTCCCGCGACGATCGAGTCGACGATATTATACAGTTGCTGCAGATAACTGCTCAGCAAAATCGGAACCGCATAAATCAAGAGTTGTTTTGCAATCGGCCCCTCGGTCATCAGGCCGGTGTTTCGAATCAGCCGCTGTCTCATCTTCCCCTCAAATTCTGCCGAACCGGCGGTCAAATTCGCGCTTGGTCATCACAATCATAACAGGCCGCCCGTGCGGACAATACCGGATGCGCGGGTCGGTCAGAACGGTTTTCACGATCTCGAGCAGTTCCTCGGGCGCGCTCTCTTTTCCGGCCTTGATCGCGGCCTTGCAGGCGGAGGTGTGCAGCAAATCATCGAGCATATCCGAACTTGAGGCATTCTTTCCCCCGGCCGCAAGCCGCTGAGCCAGTTCGCGCAGCAACTCCGCCCCGCCCGACGCGTCGACGTATGAGGGCACCTGACGCAATAAAACGCTGCCGCCGAAATCCTCGATCTCGAACCCGAGGTTTTGAAGTGTTTGGACGTTTTGCAACGCGGCATTTTGCTCCTCGGCGCCCATCTGCATCGGTTGCGCAACCAACAGCAGTTGGCTGTCGGTATTGCCGAAGCTCTCTTTGAGCTGCTCAAACAAAATCCGTTCATGCGCGGCGTGTTTGTCAACCAAAAACAGCTTTTTTCCGTCTCCGCTCTCTGCGAGGATATAGCATGAAAACGCCTCGCCGAGCAGCCGAAGCCCCTCGGTCTCGGCATCGTCCTCGGTCTCGAGGTATTGCTCCCGAACCGGTTCGCGGATCTGCGGCGTTGAAGCTGCGGACGGCATATCGGCCGGCACGGACATTTGCACCCGCCGCGGCAGCGGCTCCTCTTCGAAAACCCTTTCAATTTCCGCGACAGGCGCGTTCACCCGCTCCGGCGCAGGCGCGTGGCCGTGCGACATCGGCGGGGCGAACCCGATTTTGAGGTTTTCTGTTTTCAACGGCTGTGTCGATACGCGCAAAAACGTCTCGCCGGAATATTTGGGGATGTTGTCCCCGCCCAAAACGCTTTTGATCCCGTAATAAACCGCGTCAAACACCGGCTGCTCGTTGACAAATCGCACCTCGGTCTTGGCGGGGTGAATATTCACGTCGACGAGTTCCTCCGGCATTTTAATGTTCAAAACACCGGCGGGAAACCGCCCGATGACAAGGGTGTTTTTATAGGCCTGTTCCATCGCGGCCTGACAGGTTCGGCTTTTCACATACCGCCCGTTGATGAAAAAGATTTGATTGTTGCGGGTGCCCTGCGCGGCATAGGGCTTGGTCACAAACCCGCCGACCGAGACATTGTTCATGCTGTATTCGACCCGGGTCAAATCGGCGGCAAAGTCCTTTCCCATCACCGAATAGATGGCGGAATAAAGTTTGTTGTTGCCCGGCGTAAATAACACTTCTTTGCCGTCGCGCAAAAACCGCACCGAGACCTCGGGGTGCGAGAGCGACAGCCGCTGCACGACCGCCGCCACGGCGTTGCCCTCGCTGACGTCTTTTTTCATAAACTTCAGTCGTGCCGGGATGTTATAAAACAGCTCTCTGACCAAAATGGTCGTCCCGTTCGGGCATCCGGTCGAATAGCGCTCGATCATTTCGCCGCCCGCCACCACCGCGCGGCACCCCAATTCACTCTCGGCGGTTTTCGTGATCATCTCGACTTTTGCGACTGCCGCAATCGAGGCCAGCGCCTCGCCGCGAAACCCGAGCGTCCCGATGGCGTTCAAATCATCCGCGGTGCTGATCTTGGAGGTCGCATGGCGCAAAAAGGCCGTCGGAACTTGCTTGTCAGCAATTCCGCCGCCGTTGTCGGTCACGCGCATAAAAGTCAGACCGCCGTTTTGAATCTCGACCGTGACCTGCCCCGCGCCCGCGTCGATCGAATTTTCAAGCAGTTCTTTGATCACCGAAGCCGGCCGCTCCACGACCTCCCCGGCCGCGACCAGCTCCGCCACGGTTTTGTCAAGAACTTTGATTTCCGCCACGCGCACTCCTCCTCTCTTTTTATTAGTTCGTCATTGCGAGGGGCTTCAGCCCCGCGTGTAGGGAAGGGTCTTGACCCTTCCGAACGGGCGAACAGCCCGTGCAAGAATGGAAAATGGAAAATAGGAATTGGGAATTAGTAGAACGGCGACGGAAAAGTCGTCTTTGCGAGGGGCTTTAGCCCTGTGGCAATCCAGATTACGCGGCAATCCGTACGCTTCGTTTCTGGATTGCTTCGTCATGCGCGGGCTTTGCCCCGCGCATCTCCTCGCATAGACGAGCTAAATCGTCCTCGCCTTTTTTGATAAATCGTTGAGCAGCGTCAGCGCCTCGAGCGGGTTGACGGTGTTCGCGTCGATGTTGCGCAAATCCTGCAAGAGCTTTTGCGTCTGCAGATCCGTAAACGCGCCCTGCTCTCCATCGGCGGTATCCGCGCGCTTCTGCTTGTCGGCCCAGACCCGTTCGTCGCGGTTCTTTTCAAGCTCGGCCAAAATTACCTTGGCGCGCCTGACCACCGCGTCCGGAACTCCCGCGAGCTTGCTGACCTCGATGCCGTAGCTGTCATCCGCGCCGCCGCGCGCGATCTTGCGCAAAAACGTGATCTCGTCGCCGCGCTTTTTGACGAGGATATTATAATTTTTTACACAGTCGAGCCGCGCCTCCATCTCGCACAATTCGTGATAATGGGTCGCGAACATCGTCTTCGCGCCGATTTTTTTCGGGTCGGCGATGTATTCGACCACAGCCCGCGCGATGCTCATGCCGTCGAACGTCGAAGTGCCGCGTCCGATTTCGTCCAAAATAATCAACGATTTCACCGTCGCGTTTTTTAAGATATACGCCAGTTCGCTCATTTCGACCATAAACGTCGACTGCCCCGACGAGAGATCGTCGCTCGCCCCCACGCGTGTGAAGATCGCATCGCAGACGCCGATTTTTGCGCTCGACGCCGGCACGAACGAGCCGATCTGCGCCAAAATCGCGATCAGCGCGTTTTGCCGCATATAGGTGGATTTTCCGGCCATATTCGGCCCCGTGATCACCAAAATCTTGTTTTCACCGTTATCCATCAGCGTGTCATTGGGGACAAATCCGCTTCCCGCCGCCAACCGCTCGACCACCGGGTGCCGTCCGTCTTTGACGATCAGCGCGTCGCCGTTGTCGACCTCGGGGCGGCAGAAATCGTTTTTGCGCGCGGTCTCGGCGAACGACAAAAACACATCCAAAACCGCCACATAATGCGCGGTCTGCTTGATTCTCGCGCCCGCCGCCGCGACTTGCTCCCGCAGGGCGCAAAATAACTCGTATTCCAGACCGGTCAGTTTTTCGCGACCCTGCAAGATGTCGTTTTCGAGTTCTTTGAGATCGGGGGTTATGTACCGCTCCGCTGCTGTCAGCGTCTGTTTTCGGATGAAGTAGTCGGGCACGGGCAGCGTGTTGCCCTTGGTAATTTCGAGATAATACCCGAACACGCGGTTATAGCCGACTTTGAGCTTCGATATACCGCTCTTTTCGCGTTCATCGGCCTCGATTTTAACCAGCGCCGCGTGCGAGTCGCCGAGCAGCGCCCGCAGTCGGTCGGCCTCGGCGTCGTATCCGTCCCGAATCAACCCGCCCTCGGTGATTGCCAACGGCGGATTGTCGGTGAGCGCGCCCGCTATCAAACCGCTGATGTCCTCGAGCGGGTCAATTCCCTCGAAAACCTCACGCAGCAGCGTCGCCGAATAACGCCCACACGCGCTTTTCAAGGCCGGAAGCCGGGTCATGGCCTCGGAGAGCGCCTGCAGTTCACGCGCGTTCGCCGTACCGTAAATCACCCTTGTCCCGATCCGTTCGATATCATAAATACCCGCTAACAAGTCACCGAGCTTCGCCGCCCCGATGTCGTCGTCGAACAATTGCGCCACGGCGTTTTGCCGTTTTTGGATCATCACGCAGTCGACCAGCGGCTTTTGCAACCAGTCGGCGAGCAGCCGCCGCCCCATTGCGGTTTTGGTGCTGTCGATCACCGAGAGCAAACTGCCCCTTCTTTCGCCGGTGCGCATATTGCGGTCCAGTTCGAGGTTTCGCCGGGCGGTCGCGTCGAGCGACATATACCGGTCGGCGGTATACCATTCGATTTTACCCGCAAACTTGATTGAGTTCTTGTAGACATCCTGTATATACCCGACCGCCGCCGAGAGCGCGGCTTCGGCCTCGGTAAAATCGCCGCCCAAAGCCGTGTACCCGAAATTCTCTTTGAGGTTGCGCGCCGCCGTTTCGGGCTTATAATCGTCATCGAATCCGACTTCGCCCGTGAGCCCGCAGTCGGCTAAAATCGCCGCTCTGCGCTTTTCGGGGATGTCGGGGTTGAAGATGATCTCACGCGGCGAAAAGCGAGTCACCTCACACGAAATCGCGCTGACGCCGCCGTCGGTCGCGGTCGCATAAATCGCTCCGGTCGAGACGTCGGCAAACGCCAGCCCCGTGTGCCCGCCCCGGTCGAACACCGAACAAAGATAATTGTTTTTGCCCTCTTCGAGCATGTCGGCCTCGGTGACGGTGCCGGGCGTGACGAGCCGAACGACATCGCGCTTGACAAGCCCCTTGGCCTTGGCGGGATCCTCGGTCTGTTCGCAGATCGCAACTTTATACCCGCGCGAAATCAACCGTGAGATATACCCGTCACAGCTGTGAAACGGCACGCCGCACATCGGCGCGCGCTCTTCCTGGCCGCAGTCGCGGCCCGTAAGCACGAGATCGAGTTCTTTGGACGCGGTCTTTGCGTCGTCGTAAAACATCTCGTAAAAATCGCCGATGCGGTAAAACAGGATATATTTATCGTATTTTGCCTTGATGTCAAAATACTGCTGCATCATCGGGGAAATCGCCATGCGGCCGCTCCTTTCTCGGTTGATCAATCAAAAGCGGCGGCAAAGCCGCTCATCCGAAGCGGGTTACGCTCAGTGCTGACATCCGCCGCCGCAGCCCGAGCAGTCGCCGCCGCAGGAAGCGTCAAGGTCGATCTCCTCGGGGATCTGCCCGTCGACCGTGCCGGAGATGATGGCGTTGATTTGCTGGAGCATCGCATTCATCACGGCCTGCGCTTCGCTGTATTTCTGCATGGTTTTGTTGGCCATGATCTGCCCGTAGAGCAGTTTTATCCCGGCTTGAATTTGATCGGTGTCCTTGCCGCCGTTGGTCGCGTTATTCAGGTTCATACGGGCGAGATTGAAGTCGCCGATCAGTTTTTGAAGCGCCTCGTCCTCGTCGTTGGCCTGCGCCGCAAGACGGTATGCCAAAAATCGGTCGTCCTCCATCATGGTGTGCGCCAATTCGAGGGTCTTTACAATGACCTTGTCCATTTTCGTTCGTCCTTTCCTGTTTTGCCGTTTACAACGGCATATCCGTTATTTTTACCAAATTCTTTGATCTTTACACTTCTTCGCGCAGCGTCATCGCCTGGGCAAGCGGCACCGCCCGTTGGAATTTCCCGAACGGCTCCCCGCATTCGATCTCGAACACCGTGACCCCCGCGATCTTGTCGATATGCCCGTGGGCGACGCCGAAGATCGTGAGTTTTGTGCCCTCCTGCGTGAACCTGTATTCTTTGCCGTCGGTCAGGCAGCGCACCTTTTTGACCGGCGCGCCGACGCCGTTGACCGGCAGATACCCAAGCACGGGTGTGATCAGTTGGATGACATAGAGCATATTCCCTTTCATCGTTGTACGGCCGTTCGGAACCCACATATCCAAGGGCTTGCTCGCGCCGTAGATCGCCGCGCCGTTGACTTTCAGCCATTCGCCGACGGTTTGAAGCGGCTTGACAGCGTCGGCCGGAACACCTCCGTCAGGCGCGGGGCCGATGTTGAGCAGC
Organism: uncultured Eubacteriales bacterium; assembly: GCA_964587625.1. Taxonomy (GTDB): domain Bacteria; phylum Bacillota; class Clostridia; order Oscillospirales; family JAKOTC01; genus DAOPZJ01. Next base: position 2,410 of record CAZPLU010000015.1, on the reverse strand, counting down.
AGATTGCCGTTTCCCCCCGAGGTCTCGGCCATCATCTTGATGATGCGCTGGGGGGTATAGGAATATCCCGTGACTTCTTCGCTGTCGACATAACCCCACGACAGCCCGTTAAAAGTCATGCAGGCCTCCCAATATTTTTGTTTTCCGGTGGGATTCAAGCGTTCCTCGGGCGTATCCAAATCCTCATCCAAACCCGAGCGCGGATTGATGATAATATCCGGCTGGAGTGTCCGCACCAGACAGTTGGTCGCGACAAAATCGAGATTTTCACCGGCGAACGGATAACACATGTCATACCAGAGCAGGTCGATTTTGCCGTAACGGGTCAGCAGCTCGGTCAGCATGTCGCGGTGGAATTTGATAAACCGGACGCGGGCCTCAAAATCCCGCGAACTCTCGCCGCAATCGGGATTGTGCCAGTCGAGAATCGAGTGATAAAACCCGATGCGCATATTGTATTTGCGGCAGGCGTCGACGAACTCGGCGACCACGTCATAATCATGCCCGTACTTGACGACGTTATAGGGGTTACAGTCGGAATCCCACATCGAATAACCGTCGTGGTGGCGGGTGGTCATCACCATGTACTTGCAGCCGGCCTCGGAGGCCAATTTCGCCCATTCATAGGCGCAGCCCTTCTTGGGATGGAATTTCGAAGCGACCTCGCGCTCGTATTGTTCCACGCCGATGGCGCCGAGCGCCATATACCACTCGTGCATCCCGGCGACGGCATACGGTCCGTAGTGTACGAACATTCCGAACTTGGCGTCCGCGAACCACTTCATGCGCGCGTCACGGGTTTTGGCGACCTCCGCCTCATATTGCTTTTTGGTCAGTTTGGCCGCAAAGGGAGATGGACTTTTCAACATGGCAATTCCTCCGTTCAAACGTTTGAAATTCTATATCCGGCGGCCTGTGACCCAATGCCTGCCGGCCGAAACGATCTCGGTGTCGACAAACTGCCCGCGTAAATTTTCGTTTTCTCCCCCCGCAAACAGCACGCGTGTCACACCGCTGTCTTTGCCGCTCCACTTGTTGTGCTTGTGCTCAAACTGCTCAACCAGCACGCGCACTTTTTTCCCGACTGACATTTTGTTTTTTTCTTCCGAGATTTTTTCTTGCAAAGCCAGCAGCCGTTCAAACCGTCCGGCTTTGATCTCGGGCGAAATTTGATTTTCATAACCCGCCGCCGGCGTATTCACCCTCGGCGAATATATAAACATATATAACGAATCATACCGCACCGCCTCGACAAGTTCAAGCGTCTTTTGAAAATCGCCCTCGGTCTCGCCCGGAAAACCGACAATGATGTCGCCGGTCAGTGCGATATCGGGATAAAAATGCCGCATCGCCTCGAGTTTTTTCAAATATGCCCCGGCGTCATATCTGCGGTTCATACGCCGTAAAATCTCGTCCGACCCCGACTGCACCGGCAGATGCAGGTGTTTGGCGGCGTGATTTTCAACGGCGATCACCTCAAACAGCGCTTCGTCCGCGTCTTTGGGATGGCTGGTCATAAACCGGATCCGATAATCCCCCTCGAACGCGCAGCATTTTTTGAGCAGTTCGGGAAAATCCGGCTTGCCCAAATCGCCCTTCCCGTAAGAATTGACATTCTGACCGAGCAGCGTGATGTCTCTCCATCCGCCTTTAACAAGATTTTCGACTTCCTGTAAAATCGCCTCGGGTTCTCGGCTGCGCTCCCTGCCCCGCACGTTCGGCACAACGCAATAAGTGCAGAAATTGTTACACCCGTACATAATCGAGACGCCCGCAAAAATCGAATCGGAGCGCAGCACAGGCAGCCGCTCGGCGATCACGCCGTCGCCGTCCGGGGTCTCGAACACCCGCCCGCCGTTTTGCAGCTTTTCAAACAACAGCTGCGGGAATTTATGCACCGCATGGGTTCCGACCAACATATCGACATAGGGAAAACTCTTTTTAATTTTTTGCGCGGATGACGGCTGCTGGATCATACAGCCGCACAGGCAGATGATCTTGTCGGGGTTTTTCCGCTTCGAGGCCAGCAGCGCGCCGGTGTTTCCGAACACCCGGTCCTCGGCGTTTTCGCGCACCGCGCAGGTGTTGTAAACCGCCAGATCGGCGGCTTTGGGGTCGTCGGTGAACGCATAACCGCACTCGTCGAGCATCCCGGCGATCCGCTCGCCGTCGACGGCATTTTGCTGACATCCGTAGGAGTGCACAAAGGCCGTGCGCCGGATCCCGGTCTCAACAAAAAACGCGTCGTTGTGCCTCTTGACCAGAGACATAAAACGACGCTGCGCCGAAATCTCGTCGCCGCTGACATTCAATGCGCCCGCCTCTCTCATCCCCCGAAAAACCCCCATTCTGACCGAGAATCATTATAGCGGTTTTTAAGCAAATTTGTCAAGCGGACAATGTCCGCAGG
>CAZPLU010000014.1:31051-58333 GCA_964587625.1 uncultured Eubacteriales bacterium | reverse complement strand
GAGAATCATTATAGCGGTTTTTAAGCAAATTTGTCAAGCGGACAATGTCCGCAGGCCAGAGCGGCATCCTTGGCTAAAACTGATTTTCGATTTCCAATTCCCGTTTTCGCCATGGCGCGGTCTCGACCGTTCCGAGTTTGCCGCATGAAAGATCCGCCGGCGTTGGGTGAGGAATCAACGCCGCTCGGCTTTCGGAGGGCATCAATAACCCGGAACGGTCGAGACCGCGCCCTGACGGAATGTTTTTCGCAAATTCCGTCTTCCGTCTTCTCTTAAGCCGCGCTGCCCTCCTTTTCGGCCCTTTTCGCCCTTTTCTCCGCTGTGCAAATCCCGCTCCCGACCGTGCGCCGCTTTTTCGCGGGAATCGCAAGGCAGGCGATCCCCGAGCCAATGGCGCCGCCGATCAAAACCGACAGCACGACGCCCGCTCCGGTATTTCCGAAATCGCTTGTGGCGAGCAGTCCCGTGATGATCGCAAAGGTGCACACGGCGATAAATCCGACGGCGTTCTCCGTCTTTTTCAAGCGTTTTTTCAACCCGGTCATCCCGAATAAAAACACCTTGTCCAACATCCCTTCGTCAAATGGATATTCTTTCAAAAAAATCGACCCCTCTCGGTGAACTGATACCAGTTTACGCCGGGAGGAGTACGATAAAACGGACTTTGCTCATTTATTTATTGATAATAGGTACCGGCGCGGGTGCCGAGGTTGTAGACGTCGACAAAGGGATCGGGCATGACGGCGTCATAGCGGACTTTGGCCAAACCGGTGTCGACTTCGGCGCTCTCCCCCGAGCGCAGTTTGCGCGCGATCACGAGGAAGCGCGCATCCTTGAAGTAATAACAGCAGGAGTGCAGCGTCATGATCGTATCGCCGTATTCCATATAATAGCCCGTATCGACGACGGTTCTGGCCTCCACTTCTGCTTTAAACGCCGCAAACACATCGGGGTCGGTCAGGTCTGTCTGGGTAAAATCGAACGTGGGGCCGTCCGCCCATTTGACATTGGCGACGACAAAACCCACAATTTTGAATTCCTGGACTTCGGTGAGGTTGTAAAATTTAATCACGGGGGCTTTTTTATACAGATCCAGCCCGTACAGTATGGCGTTGTATTTTTCGAGCGGTCCGAACATCAGGCCGTTTTTATTGTTGTGACCGTGGATGAGTATGTTCTGGCTGTCGGCGTTCAAATTGACATTATAATCGACAAATGCGGTTCCCTCGCGGGAGGATTTCAAATCCAGATTCTTGCGGTAATATTTTTCATTGTTTCCGGTCTGCACGATCGGATAGCCGAAATCCTTGACGCCGTCGATTGTGATAAAGCCCACAAGCTCCTTGTTGCGCGCATAAAAGGGTTTGAGTTGTTCGAGAATTCCCGCCGGAAAGACGATGTCTTTATAGGGATCCTTTTCGGGATTTGTCACCACGGAGGGATTGTGAAACATACTCAAATCCGAGGCGACGCGGTCGCGGTCCCCGTTTTCCCGGACATAATTGATCGCGATCATCGCGCCCGAAAAGATCAAAGCCGCGCCGCATATGACCAGCAGCACGTTCATCATCAATTTTTGCTGTTTGCTCAGGGGTCTTTTTTTCTTTTGGTTTTCCATAATCGTCAGCATCTCCTGTTTTCAGCCGATTTGCGTCCAGGTGACTTGATCGGCGAGTGTCGTTGAAATGATATTGATCCAGGTTTTTCCCTGATTGAGTGTCAGTTCGCCGCCCTTTTCGTCGTATAATTTGATTGAATCCGCCTCGCCGGTGCCCTTTTGCCAAAAAATCTTCTGCCCGCCGCACATGGAGAAATAGTATCCCTCTCCGGCGTTGATGTCAACGGTGATGAGGGTCTCATCACCCGCATTGGTCTGGTGCTTGGCAAAGAGGACAAGGACATTGGTCACGCCGACCTGCTCCCCGTTGTTGAGGTCGGTCTGTTTTGCGCCGGCGAGCGAGCGCATATAAAGACCGGTGGTTTCGTCATAACGGTACTCGGCGTGCAGGCCGACCGGCAGATAGACGGCTCTTGCCCGAAAGGCCGGCGGCGTGATCAATTGACCGGCCGAAGCGAATTTGAAATAGGTCGCGGGGCAGTTTTCGTTCAACTGCGTGCGCATTTTGGATGACGAAATCACTTTGGTGAGCATCTCGCCGTTGGTCATGACCGTGTGCTCGGTGGCGCGGGTCTGTCGGAGCTCTTGGTCGCGGTAGGTCAGCTCTTTGTCGGCATAATATGCCGCGTCGAGTGTCTTATATCCGCGTGATTTAACGGCGTCTTTGGTCTCCTGACTTGCGCCGATATAGACCATGATCGAGTCAAATGACTGGGCTAAATCGAGAAAATGCAGCCGGGCTTCCCGAATCGAGCCGATCACGGGGGCGGAGCGCCAATCCGAAAAAAACGCCAGCAGGCGGGTGATGCCGCCTTCGGCCTCGACTTCGATCACGAGATCGGCGTCTGTGATACCGTTTTGCGGCAGCGCCTTGACATAGTTGTTGATCAGCACCGAAACAGGCCGCGTGCGCGCCATATGGACGGGTAAATTGCTCTGTCCGGTCAGCGGGTTGACCGTTCCGGTTGAGGCATATTCCGCTCCGACGCTGCGGGGCATGCTCGACACAGCGGGCTGAGATGAGATCGCTTCCGAGGAGATGCCCTCCCACGGGTCTGAAAACTCCGCACCGCTGTATTCCTGCACCGTTCCGCAGCCGAACAATATAAAAATCACCAACAGCAAAACCGTGCTGAAAAACCGCTTCATTCGGGCACCTCCTTTCTACAAAGACGCTTTGTTCGCGCCGATTGTTACAAAACTTTCCGCTTGGGAAAAATTACGCGTCATAATACCATAAAAAAAGCGTGCGTGTCAAGCCGGCTCGCACCTTCCCTTTATGGCGCCGGTCGGGCAGGCGGGTATACAGGCGCCGCAGCTTGTGCATTTGCCCGGCTCGATGACGGCGAGGTTGTTGTCCATGAAAATTGCGCCGCTCGGGCAGGTGCTCACACATTTCCCGCAGCCGATGCACGCGGCTTTGCAGGTCTTTCGGGCGGTCGCGCCCCTGTCGTGGCTGGAACACAGCACGACGTGCGTCACATTGGTCTTGACCATTTTGATCAACCCCTTGGGACATGCCTTGGCGCAGGATGTGCATCCCGTACATTTGCTTTGATTCACCGCCGCAACGCCGTTTTCGATTGAAATCGCGTCATAGACACAGGCCCTGACGCAGTCGCCGAGTCCCATGCACCCGTAAACGCAGGCGCTGATGCCGCCGTAAAAAGTCGAGGCCGAGGCGCAGGTCTTGATGCCGTGGTAATCCATCTTGATCTCCACTTTGTCTTTGGAGCCGCAGCAATAGACCACAGCGGTCTTTGGAATCACTTCGATCACACCGATTCCGGCGATCCGGCCGATCTTTTCGGCGACCGCGGTTCCGCCCGGACCGCACAGATGCGCCGGGGCGCTGCCTTGGGCGATGGCGGCGGCATATTCGTCACACCCTGCATAACCGCAGCCGCCGCAGTTGGCGCCCGGCAGCTCTTCGCGGATTCTGCTCTCTCTCTCGTCGATCGGCACGCTCATAAACACCGAGGACACGGCGAGAATGACGCCGCCGAACAGCGCCAAACCGCCCACAATCAAAATCGGAAGCCAAATTTCCATACCCATCTCACATGCCTCCGAACAGTCCGTCAGCCAGCCCGGCAAACCCGAGCATCGTCAGCGCCGTAATTGAAGCCGCGATCAATATAATCGGAAGACCCTGCAGCGATTTCGGGATATCGGAGTCCTCAATCTTTGAGCGCACGCCGGTGAACATGACCATCGCCAGCAAAAACCCGGTGCCGGCGGCCAAAGCGTTGAACAGGGACTCAATATACGTATAGCCCTGGTCGAAGTTCAAAATCGTGACGCCGAGCACCGCGCAGTTTGTGGTGATCAGCGGCAGATAGATCCCCAGCGACGAATACAGCGGCGGGATATATTTTTTCAGCACCATCTCCACCAATTGCACCAGCACGGCGATGATCAATATGAAGACGATGGTCTGCATGTAGCCCAAGCCGTTGGGATCGAGCAGATAGGTTTGAATCGGCCAGGTGACGGCGGTGGAAAGCACCATCACAAACGTAACGGCAGCGCTCATGCCGACCGAGGTGTCAAGTTTTTTCGAAACGCCCAAGAAAGGGCAGATGCCTAAAAATTTTGAGAGGACAAAATTATTGGTCAGCACCGCCGCGACGATAATCGGAAGGACTCTTGTCATTTCGCTTCCTCCTTTTGTGCGTCGGCACGGTCTTGACCGCAAAACGCTCTCGCGCCGCAGGACGCGCAGCCGGTGGAGGACACGGGATTATGCGTGAGTTTGTTGGCGAGCGCGATTAAAATGCCGAACACAAAAAACCCTCCGGGCGGCAAGATCATAATCAGCATCGGTTCGATATGACCCTGTGTGACAGCCATTCCGAAAAGTGTCCCGTTGCCGACCAGTTCCCGTATACAGCCCATCGCAAGCAGCGCCGCCGTAAAGCCGATGCCCATTCCGACCGCGTCGAGCACCGAGGCCAAAACCGTGTTTTTGTTTGCGAACATCTCGGCGCGAGCCAAGATGATGCAGTTGACCGTGATCAACGGCAGATAGATTCCGAGCTGCGCGTCGATTTCGGGCGTATATGCCTTGACAATCATCTGCACGACGGTCACGAAACCCGCGATGACGGTTATGTAGGCCGGAATCCGAATTTTATCGGGGATGATTTTGCGAAGCAGCGAGATGACGAGATTGGATCCGATCAGGACGAATGTCGCCGCGGCGCCCATGCCGAGGGCGTTTTCGGCCATCGTGGTCACCGCCAGAGTCGGACAGGTGCCCAGTACCAGCCGCAAAACGGGGTTTTCTTTTAAAATTCCGTTGGTCAGCGTCTTCCACATCAATTGCCACCCCCCTTGAAATGCAACAGCGCGGCATTGACCGCGTCCGTGATTGCCTCCGAGGATTTCGTGGCGCCCGAGATGGCGCTGATCTGGTCATCCTCGGCAGCCGCTCCTTTGACAACCGTGAACGCCACGGCGTCTCTGCCGGCAAACTGCCCGTAAAACGCCTCGTTTTCAATCTTTTTGCCCAGTCCCGGGGTCTCGGAGGAGGACAGGATCGAAATTCCCGCCACACCGCCGCCGGATTTGAGCCCGACCATCAGTGAGATCGGGCCGCCATACCCTTTTGTTTCCATCAAATAGACCCTGCCGAGGGTTTCGTCGGCAGCGCCGATGCAGTCGTAATACGTGAATGCGTCGCATTCGGTCGCGAGTTTTTGCACCGTGCCCGGCAGCAGATAGCCGATGTGTTCGGTGATTTTTACCTCCGCCTGCTCGGCGATCTTATCGGCGGTAAAATAATTGGTCACCGAGACGGCCGCCGCGATCACAAGACACAGCGCCAACAAAGTCAACACCGGCATAAAAACGCGTTTGATCACGGTTTGACACCCTCCTTTTTCGGACATGCCGCGCCGAACGGGCGCGGATAAGTCGCCCGTTCGATCAGCGGGGTCAGGATGTTCATAAATAAGATGGAATATGAGACGCCCTCGGGCAGGTTCGACCACATCCGGATCACGACCGTCAAAATGCCGCAGCCGATGCCGAAAATCACTCTTCCCCGCGCATGTGTGGGGCTGGTGGCATAGTCGGTCGCCATAAAGAACGCGCCTAAAATAAGTCCGCCGGACAGCATGTGAATTACCGGATCCGCGCCGATGATCCAGGTGAAAATCCCGACCGTTCCGATGTAGCAAATCGGTATAATCGGCACGATCACTTTTCGAATCATCAGATAGATACCGCCCAAAATCAAAAGCAGACGGCTGACCTCGCCGATACAGCCGATCGTATCCGCATTGCCGATCAAAGCCCCGAAAATCGTCGGGCCGTCGGCCGTCAAAATCGCATCCGACTTCATCATCGCCAGCGGCGTCGCCGAGGAGATGCCGTCATAAGCGGTCAGCCAGGCGGTCATCGCCGCGGGAAAAGAGGCCAACAGCACGATGCGCGCGGTGATGGCGGGATTTGCGAAATTTTGCCCGATGCCGCCGAAACATTGTTTGACAATCACAATGGCGATAAAAGATCCGATCACAGCCATCCAGATCGGAAATTTCGGCGGCAGATTATAAGCCAGCAGAAGCCCGGTCACGACCGCGGAGAGGTCGCCGATCGAATTTTGGCGTTTGGCGATCAACCGGAACAAAAACTCAAAGACCACCGCCGACAACACCGTCGCCGCGATCAGCAGTGCGCTGTGCCACCCGAACATCACACAGGCGGCGATCCCCGCCGGAAGCAGCGCGATAATCACGTCGAGCATGATGTGCCTTGTGGTCGACGTCGAGGTCAGGTGCGGCGAGGAGGTGACGATAAAGCGCTTATCCATCATTTTTTCCTCCCCTGTTTTTTCACATAGACCTTGCCGAGCCGCATCATCTGTGTCAATTGTCTTTTGGCGGGGCAGATATACGAGCAGCATCCGCACTCGACACAGTTCATAACGCCCTTCTTTTCCAAATCATCCGCGTCCCCGCGCAGATAGGCCTTATACAGCTCAAACGGCGCAAGGTGCAGCGGGCAGGCCCCGGTGCATCGGCCGCAGCGGATACAGGGTTGTTCGTGCAGCTCCTCTCCCGCCCCCGCAAAGACCAAAATGGCGTTGTTTTGTTTCAGCGCCGGTTGTTCGTCGGTATAGACGCAAAGACCCATCATCGGACCGCCCATGATGATGCGGTTGACGCCGGAGGTATATCCGCCGCAAAATTCAACGATGTCCTTGATCGGCGTTCCGATGGTCACCCGAAGATTTCCCGGATTTTTAACCCCGTTGCCGTCGACGGTCATCCTGCGGGCGACGAGCGGCATTCCGTCTTTGAGATAGCGGCTCACAAAAGCCGTGGAAGTGATATTCATCACGACGCAGCCGACGTCGGAGGGCAGTTTCCCCGGCGGAACTTTTCGCCCGGTGGCGCTGCGGATCAGCATTTTTTCCGCTCCCTGCGGATATTGGGACGGGATGGATTTGACTCGGATCCGGTGTCCTTCGGTGCTGCAGGTCTTTGCGACCTTCACGAGCTCGGCGATGGCCATGGGCTTGTTGCTCTCCACGGCGATCACGGTCTCTTTGACATTGAAGTGTTCGGCCGCGATCATAATGCCGTTCATGATGTCCCAGGTGTTTTCAAGGCACTCCCGGTTATCGGCGGTTATGTAGGGTTCGCACTCTGCGCCGTTGATCACCAGCGTATCGATGCTCTCATTTTGATATAGCGCAAACTTGACATGGGTCGGAAAACCCGCTCCCCCGAGGCCGACAAGCCCCGAAGCGCGCACCGCCGCCACCAAGTCCTCTTTGCCGTGAATATGCGGGGGGACAACACCCTCAAAAATACGGCCTTGCCCATCGTTTTGAATCTCGACGGTGGCCGTTCTTGTCCCGTTGGGGAGTATGATTTCACCGATGGCGAGCACCTTGCCGCTGACGCCCGAATGGATCGGTGCGCTGATGTATGCGGCGCTGTCGCCGATCACCTGTCCGACCGCGACATGATCCCCTTTGGCAACCGTCGGGATACAGGGTTCTCCGATGTGCTGAAGCATGGACACAACCACTCTCTCGGGCGCGGGCATTTCGACAGTGGCGCACGCGACGGTGTTTTTGCAATGCGGCGGGTGAACGCCGTTTTCCAAACCGAGCAGAGCGGCGACTTGTCCTTTAAATCCCATTGACTCATCCCTTCCATGGTTCTGTGGTCATTTTAACACAACCGGATATTCGTGTCAACCAAAAAAGGTTGTCAACTTTGTATACTCCAGCCAATATATATAGAGCGGTGATATGATGAAGCGCTCCCTGAACGGTCTTTTTTTATTTCTTCTCGCCGCGCTCTGCGCCGTCCTGCTCGCCCTCTATCCCCGCGAGGCGGCCGGCGGAATATCGCGCGGTCTGACCCTTGCCGCCGGTCTTTTCATCCCGGCCATGCTGCCGATGTATTTCCTCGTCTTTTTCATCGCCGAGACCAAAACCGAGACGGTTTTCCGAAAACTTTTATCCCCGCTCTGCCGGTTTTTGCGCGTTCAAAGCGGTGCGGCAATCGTGCTCGTATCGGGTTTTTTGGGCGGTTATCCCTCGGGCGCGGTCGCGGCGAAAAAACAGCTTGAGCGGGGTGCCTTGAGCGTCCGCGAAGCGGGTCGGCTGATGACTTTTTGTATCAATCCGGGTCCGTCTTTTGTCATCGGCGCGGTCGGCGGCGTCCTGTTGGGCAGCGTAAAAGCGGGATTTATCCTGTTGTTTGCGGGTTGGGCGGCTTCGGGGGTTTTATCCCTTGTCTGCCGTGCCGCGGGACCGGCAGACATCGAAAAAGCCGGCTTCCGAACATTCGATTCCCTGACCGCGGCGTTTTGCGACTCCGTCTCAAACGCCGCGGGCGCCTCTTTGACCGCCTGCGCGTCCATCGCCCTGTCCTGCGCGGCGGTCGCGGTGCTCTCTAAAGTTTTCGGCGGCGGGGAAACGGCGCTTTATGCTCTGTTCGAAGTCACGGGCGGTGTCAGCGCGCTCAGCAAAACCGGCTCCCTGCCGCTGTGCGCGGCGGCGCTCGGCTTCGGCGGCGTTTCGGTGCTCATACAAATCGCCGGTTTCAGCGCGACCTTTTTCGGCGCCGGAAAATTGCTGTTTTTCCGCCTGATACACGCCCTGCTCTCAGCCGGCTTCACAGCCGCGTTTTCGGCGCTGTTCCCGGTTGAAAAAATGGGGGAAAACGCCGCCCAGACCTTCGCCGCCGTGCGTGAAAATCAAATCCCGGCGTCCATCCTGCTGGTGTTTTGCGGCTTCGCATTATCGCTTGCAAATTTATTGAAAAACCGCTATAATGACGGCGGTAACTGAAAGACCTTCCACACGCTCATCGGGACTGCGTTGCCGTTTCGCAAATGACACCCGCCGGTTTAAAGGACGGACAACATGAAAACATCCAAAGAAAAGAAAATCCCGCCAAACTGCGCCTATTGTATCTATGCAGCGGGCAAATCCGATTGTAAAAGCCGCGTTGAAAAGCGTGGAAAAACCGCCTGTTTTCGTTTCAAATACGATCCCGTACTGCGCGTTCCGAAACCGCAGCGCCTCATCCCCCTGCACTCGGAAGACGAATTCAAGCTGTAGACCGAATTTGTATCAACCGTTGACCCTGCGTTCAAACAGACGGTATTCTCCGTCTTCATAGACCAACCGATAATCGGGTTCGTTTGGCAGATAGACATATAAGATATCGTTTCGCGGAACCAAAAGATGCGTGAAGTCGTATTTTTGCAAAAATTCCCCGCAATAGAGATAGCCCTTTTGAAGCTGATAAAACTCCGCCATAATGTCCGCCTTGCCGTTGTTTTTCTTGACAAAAACCTCTGCTCTGGGATCTATATAACACTTGAAACCCATATACTCGGCATAACCGCCGACATCGTAGTGCGTATAGAGAATGGCGGTCTGTATATCCGCGTGTTCCAGCAGATAATCCACCGCGCCGGCTCCGTCCGGCTCGGAGACAAAACGAACCGTCCGATTGTATTTTTGAATCAGTCCGAAACCGGCGATGAGACAGAGCGACACGATCAAAACGGTTTTCATGCTCTTTTGCCGAACCGTGACAACCGCTTTTTCCCTGATTTCGATGTCCTTGCAATAAAAACTCAGCGGGAAAAAGCCGAATATGCCGAAAAACAGAAAGCCCCGTATCGAAGACAGCGCAAGGAACGCCACGCCCAATGTGAGCAGGATGTATCTGAGTTTGGTGCGGCCTTTTTGATACAACCCGTAAACCAAAATAACCGCGAACATACTGCCGAAAATGACTTTGCCGAACGGCTGGTTGATATCGGCGGGCAGCATCTCCCGAACCAAAGCGCTGATCTCGGGATGGCCGTATGACTGAAACAGATAGCGCATCGCGCCGAGTCCGTACGGGTTGATCAATCCGGCCGCAAGCATGATTGCCGAGACGATAAAAAGCGGCTTTTTCGCATAACCCTGACCCTCGAGCATTCCCAAGCGGAATTGAAACGAATCCGCCCAATACGGGATTAAAACGACAAAGAGCATCGGCCACATCGCGGCGTGAAAATTCACCCCGAGTAGTGAGAGCAAGGGCAAAAAATAAAGGTATGCCCGTTTCCCCTTTTGAATAAAACTCTCGAGGAAAAAGACCTCCAAAACGATTAACAACGAGGAAATGATAAACGGTCTTGTCTGCATAAAGAAACTGATCAAAACCCCGACGGTAAGCGTGACGGCAAAAGAGACGAGAAAATTCTTTTGCGATATCAGCATACAAATTTTATAAATCGTCAAGATGATCAACCCGTAAAACAAGGTGACAAGCGCAAACAGGCCGACGGCGCCGAGCTTGCTGTAGACAGCCCAAAAAAGCGACGCCGACAGCCATTGCTGCATGACAAAGGACAGCCCTTGGTGTATCGTAAACGGCTCCGTCGTCGGAAGACCGTTTTCCAAGACATATCTGCCGCTGTTTAATAAAAACCAGATGTCGTTATCAAGGGTTTGTCCGATCAAAAGGCACGGGATAAAAATCAAAAAAGAGAGCTTTTTCTCCGCGTCCCGGTTCGTTTTCGTTTTTTTCAACACATTCACAGGCATTTCTTGCATTTCCATATTCCGCTCTTTTCTTGTTTTGCCGGGGTTTGATGATTTGTTGCGCCTTTCATTGCCGCAAATAATTTTAACATGAATCCGCATAGGTGTCAATAAAAGGACGCCGGATCGATCTGCCCGCGGAGCATCGGTCGAATAAAAGCCCTGAATTTGCAGATAATGATTGGGAAATGTCGCATATTGCGGCAAAAATCTTAAACATTCGGAGGCAATTTATTATATGAAGGCAACAGGAATCGTCAGGAGAATCGACGATCTGGGCCGGGTGGTCATTCCAAAAGAAATCCGGCGCACCATGCGTATCCGCGAAGGCGATCCACTCGAAATTTTTACCAACGCCGACGGCGAAGTCATTTTCAAGAAATATTCACCCATCGGCGAGCTGACCGAAATCTCGAGCATTTATGCGGAAGTGATGTTTAAAAACAGCACCGACCCGGTGGTCATCTGCGACCGCGACCACGTGATTGCGGCGTCGGGCGTATCCAAAAAAGAAGTGCTCGAACGGCGGGCTTCACCCCTGTTGGAAGAAGTCATGGAGCAGCGCAAGCCGTTTATCGCAAAACCCGGCTTGAAGCATTTGGTCGCGATTGAGGGCATCGAACGCACCGCCTCGATCGCAATCCCGATTTTGGCGGCGGGGGACGTGTGCGGCGCGGTGCTGATGATGTCCGACGACAACAGCTCGGTTCCAAAAGACAGCGACGTCAAAATGATCAGCGTCGCGGCGGCGTTTTTGGGCCGCCAGCTCGAGGGGTAGACAAAAAGGGCGCGAAACCGCGCTCTTTACATAAAAAATTATCAAAAACAGATATTGACATTTATTTATATAAATATTATAATAAGTATAAATTTATAAAGGTGGTGTTGAAATGAAAAAACTCCTTGGAATGGCAATCATTTTTACTTTGCTTTTGTCTGGGATTGGTTGTTCCGAATCACCTAAAAGAGGCATTGTTGTGGATGGTGTTTATACAAACGATTATTTCAAACTGTCTTTTACCATTCCAGAGGGCTGGAATGCGTTTACAGATGAAGAAGTTTTTGAGAGGGCTGGTATTTCATTACCGAATGACGAAGATCTCGCAAATTCAAAAATTGAGTTCGCTGATGTTTTTTTCTATATAACTGTTGATCAAAAAGATCGAATAAGGATTTCATACAGCAATTTAGAAAATACTACCGATGAACAAATTAAAAACCGGCTTTCCGCACAAAATTCCGATGTTGAATTCGGGAATATTGATTTTATCAAAATCGGAGAAGTCGATTATGCAATGATTTCCGGATCTTCTTCCGATGGAGCATTGAATTATTATCATGTTTGGGGTCTGGAAGTATATGGTTATCTCCGTCCGGTCATTTATATGCAACTTGACAGTGGCGATTCGGTATATAATTATTTGGATAATTTCGCACAGATTGCGAATTGAAGTCAAATGTTTTTTAAAATGGCAAGACGGTATTGTAATTGAGGTGAATCGAAAAATTTCGGACTGCCGGTGCCGATTGGTAACGGTAAAATTGATATCCGACTGCCCGCGCGATTTCACGCGGGCAGTTACTTTTCGTTGTTTTCTCCCCGCCGTCTTCGAAATCTTCATAAAAACCGCTTGCATTTCCCCGAAAACCGTGTTATACTACCTTAGCATTTGTTTCCGGCGGTTCCGGCCGGGGGTTGGTGCCAAAAACATTGACGCAGGTATTCCTCTGGCGAACGCGTAATCAGCGTACCGGCCACGAATGCCGGTAAATACGGAGGGTAAAAAATTATCATGGATCTGATTAAAACAATGACCGATTCCTGCCTCAAGGCCGAGCCGCCCAAGTTTTCGATCGGCGACACCGTAAAGGTGGCTGTCAAGATCAAAGAGGGCGAGCGCGAGAGAATCCAGACCTTCGAAGGCACGGTGATCGCCCGTAAAAACAGCGGCATTTCCGAGACATTCACGGTCCGCCGCATCTCCTACGGCGTCGGGGTCGAGCGTGTGTTCCCGATTCACAGCCCCAACATCGCAGGCGTCGAAGTCGTCCGCAGAGGCGCGGTGCGCCGCGGCAAGCTGTACTATCTGCGCAGCCGCGTGGGCAAATCCGCCAAAGTCAAAGAAAAACTCTAAAAACCAACGCTGCGGGGACGTCGTCTCCGCAGTTGTCATATACGGCTGTTTTATTTTGCTCAGCCGGGATGTCGGAGGGACCGGATTATCGCATGGACGATTCAAAAAGCGAACCCAGATACGGATTTTCTTACAATTTAGCCGATTTCATGCTCAGCATGGTCAAGGTCACCGGCATTCTGGTGATCGTATTAATGCTGTTTTTGCGTTACGCGGTGGTCGAGGGCGAATCGATGCTGCCCACCTTTCAAGACCGGGACCGCGTGTTCGCCGCCAATGTCTTTTACGAGCCGCAGCGGCTCGATGTCGTTGCGGTTTTCGACAGCAAATACTATCACAAGCCGCTGATAAAACGCGTAATCGGCCTTGAAGGCGACAAAATTTCCGTCGACGCCGCGGCCGGAAAAGTCCTTGTCAATGATGTCGCGCTGGAGGAGGCCTACACCCTTGAACCGACCACAGAATTGGGCTCCGTCGTCTACCCCGTTTTCGTGCCCGAGGGATATATCTTTGTCATGGGAGACAACCGCAACAATTCCCGCGACAGCCGTTTCACCGAAATCGGCATGATCAAGCTCGAAGCGGTGATCGGCAAGGTCGTTTACCGCTTCTTTCCCTTTGACAAAATGACTTCGCGGTTCTCATGAGAACCGACATCCAGTGGTACCCGGGTCACATGACCAAGACCCGCCGCGAAATCGAGGCACAGTTAAAATTCGTCGATCTGGTGGCGGAAGTGCTCGACGCGCGCCTGCCGTTGTCGTCGCGCAATCCCGACATCGATTCCATCGCGGCCGGAAAACCCCGGCTGATTCTTCTAAACAAATCCGATCTCGCCGACCGGGAAATCACCGTCGCCTGGGCGGAGCAGTTCCGGGCGCGGGGTTTGGGCGTGGTTGTGACCGACTGCAAGAACGGTTACGGCATCGAAAAGATCAAGCCGGCCGCTTTTTCGCTGCTCGCCGAAAAACGCGCGCGGGATGGGGCAAGGGGCATGACCAAATCCGTCCGGATGATGGTCTGCGGCATCCCCAACGTCGGCAAATCGGCATTGATCAACCGGCTTGCCGGCGCAAAAAAAGCCCGCGTCGAGGATCGCCCCGGCGTCACCCGCGCCCGCCAGTGGATCACGGTCGACCATGAATTCGAACTGCTGGATACCGCGGGCGTCTTGTGGCCGAAATTCAAGGACAAGGACGCCGCCGTCCGCCTTGCGCTGACCGGCGCGATCAAGGACACGGTGCTCGACACCGCCGATCTCGCGTTAAAAATGCTTGAATATCTGTCCCAAACCGAACCCGAAGCGTTAAAAACACGTTATCAAATCGAACTCGACGGCACCCCTCTGGAACTGTTTGACCGCGTTTGCAAACAGCGCGGAATGCTGCTGAAAGGCGGGGCGTACGACTACGACCGCTGCGCGATCATGTTATTGGACGAACTGCGCGCGGGCAAACTCGGCCCCGTCTCCTTTGAAAAGCCATGACGTTCTATGAATTCGACAAAGCGATCTGCGACGAGGGCTTTCCCGTCGTCTGCGGGCTCGACGAGGCGGGCAGAGGCCCGCTGGCAGGCCGGGTTTATGCCGCCGCGTGCGTGCTTCCGTCCGGGTTCGAGCCGCAGTATTTAAACGACTCCAAAAAGCTGACCGCTAAGCGGCGGGACGTTTTATATGACGAAATCACCGCAAACGCCCTCGATTTTTCGGTCGCTTTTTCCGACGAAAAAGAGATCGACGCGCTGAACATCCTCGAGGCGTCGCTGCTCGCGATGCGCCGCGCCGCCGCGCAGCTTTCGGTCACACCCGATCTCTGGCTGATCGACGGCAACCGCCATCCGAGAATCGCGGGCGTCTGCCGCACGATCGTGCGGGGCGACGGCAAATCGGCGGCCATTGCCGCCGCTTCGATTTTGGCCAAGGTCAGCCGGGACCGCTACATGACCTCAATGGCCGAAAAATATCCCGGCTACGGATTTGAGCAGCATTTCGGCTATCCGGTCAAGGCGCATTACGACGCTATTTGCACGCTCGGCCCCTGCGAGCTCCACCGCAGGACCTTTTTAAAAAATCTGGCCGAAAAACACCCCGCCGCGAACCGAGGCGCGCAGGGCGAGGACGCCGCGGCGCTCTTTCTCGAAAACAGCGGTTTTCGGATTTTATCCCGCAATTTCAAAGTCACCGAGGGCGAGCTGGACATCGTCGCGGAACGCGGCGCCCTCGTACATATCGTCGAAGTCAAGCAACGTGCGGACGACCGCATCGAGCGCCCCGCCGCATGGGTCACGCCGGCAAAGCAGAACCGCCTCAGAACCGCCGCCCTGCACTGGCTGTCCCAAAGTGGCTGCAAGCTGCCGTTCTGCTTCGACATCGTCGAAATTTTAGGCGACGAGATCACCCTGATTGAAAACGCATTTTAGGAATTGGAAAATAGAAAATGGAAATTAGTAGACGGGCAACGGGGAACCAGTTTTTTCGCCATAAAAGAACGAAATCCGCGCGGCGGGAACGATAAAGAACGAAATCCGCGCGGCGGGAACGATCCAGCGCTCCGCGTATAGGAATTTGGAATTGGTAGAACGGCGGCGTACAATAATAATCGTTTTTTACACGCACCCGTGAATATTTGTACACAAAAAGCGGGATGCAGAAGGATTCATTCTGCTATTCTTGAGTCGGAAAGGAGGGTGGGCAATGAAATGGGTTGACAGAATGAATCAAGTCGTCGACTATTTGGAAGAGCATTTGACGGATGAAATAGATCCTGCGGAAATCAGCCGCATTATGGCGTGTCCTTACTCGGTTTTTCAGCGTTCTTTTGCTCCCGTCACCGGAATACAGCTCTCCGAATACATTCGGCGCAGACGGTTGTCCTGCGCGGCGTATGAATTGCAAAATACGGATTTGCGGGTGTTGGACGTGGCAGTCAAATACGGTTATGATTCAGCGGACGCATTCGCCTCGGCGTTCAAGCGTATGCATGGGATCAATCCGCAGGAAGCGAGATCGTCTGACGCGGTCTTGAAATTCTATACCCGCCTGACTTTTACTTTTATGGTCACGGGGGTTCGTGAAATGAATTACAGGGTATTGAGCAAGGAGGCCTTTGACGTGCTCGGCATCCGCCGCACGACGCCTTATGGCGGCGGCACATGGGCAATCGTAAAAACGGACGGAACCGCTCAAAGATTACAGGCAATCGGCGGGCATCCGTGTGATTTGGGCCTGTGCTTCGGGTTCGATCAGGAGGGCAACAATGACTATATGTGCGGCATCGAATACGCGGGAAAAGATATGGAAGGATTCGACCGTTATCAATGTCCTTCAGCCACATGGCTTGTTTTCACCGCAAAAGGCACCATCTCCGGCGGCGTTCTCGGCCAGACGTGGAAACGTATTTATGGTGAGTTTATGCCTCAAAGCGAATATAAACAAATGGAGTTGCCCACCATTGAGCAATACATTGTGTGGGATGAGGCCGCAGATGCTTGTCATGTCGATATCTTCATCCCTGTTTATAGATAATACACGCGCTTCTCTTGACTTTAAAGTTTCCTCACTCCATCAGCGCCTTTGACAACGGTTTTTCCAGCGCCGCGCAGGCAACCGTTGCGATCACGATGGCGGGGATCATATACAGCGCGTTATACGCCGCCGAATAAATCCAGACCGTCGGCGTATTCATAAACCAGACCGTCGGCGTCGCGTAGCTCGCGTAAAAGACCACGCCGCTCACGATGTGGACGAGATAGCGCGCGAATCCGCCGATCGCGGCGCCGACGGCCCAGCCGCCGGGGCTTTTTTTCAGCGCCATCAGACCCGCCAGTCCGACCGTCATATACGCAAGCGGATAATCCATGATGATAGACCAGATGCTGACCGCGTAACCCTCCGTGAAGTACTGGATCATCCCCGCCACCGCGCCCGCCATCAGCCCCGAAAAGACCCCGCGCCGCAGCGCATACACCATCAGCGGGATCATCGCGAAATCGATCGAGCCGCCCTCAGGGCCGATGGGGATGCGCAGCAAGCTCAGCGCCGCGGACAGCGCGACCATAACCGCTCCCTCGGCCAGCACCAGCAGCTTTTTGTTCCGTATCGTTTTTATCGCCATATCCATGGCCTCCCGTATCGTATTCAACCGCATTTCCTTGAAAGCAAAAACCGCCGATCAATGATCGACGGATTTAAAGTCATTGCGGAACGATTATCATCGCGCCAAGCATGTACCTCCGTCGGCATTATCCGAATCAGGTTCAAGGCCGAGATTTCCGGCCTATGGGTTTCGGGCAAGGGACCCGCTCTCAGCCGACCCGTTCGTCGGCACCCCAATGCAGTTGTGGCTATATTGTAGCATATATTTCGTTTTTGTCAATCCAGCAGTTCACGCAGCGCCGCTAAAAGTTTTTTTTCCCGGCGCGAGACCTGCACCTGTGTCATGCCCAATCGTTTTGCCGCTTCGGTCTGCGTCAGCAGACAAAAATAACGCAGCCGCAGCAATTCGCGATCATCCTCCTCCAACTCTCTTATGGCCTTGACAAGCGAGATGCGGTCGGTCAGTTTTTCCTCTTCGAACGGAACGGGGATGTCGAGCTGGCTCTCCTCTTCTTCGCTGTTGCTGACGGTCAGCGAAATCGTCGGAGCGGCAGCTCGGATGGCGTCTGCCGCCGTCTCGACATCCACGCCTAAAATTGCCGCCAGTTCGGAGACCGTCGGCTCACATCCGTGTTCGCGGCAAAATTTTTCCCGTTCTCTTGCCACATTCATGGACAATTGTTTCAAAGCCCGCCCCACTTTGACGCTGCCGCCGTCGCGAAACTGCCGCTTGATCTCACCCAAAATCGCCGGCACTGCGTATGTCGAAAAACACAGCCCGCGCTCGGGTTCAAACCCGTCCGCCGCTTTGCAAAGTCCCACGCATCCGGCTTGAAACAAGTCGTCATAATCGATTCCGCGACCCCGGAACCGGTGTGCGGCCGCTCTGACCAGACCGAGATTGTCGGTGATCAGGCGCTCCCGTTCCGGGGTGCGGTTTTTTGCTTTTTGTGCGCTCTTCATCGTTTCGATCCCGGACACCTAACGCGCTTTCCTGCCGGATCTCTTTTCGATATCCGGGCTGATCAACCGTTTTTTCAACGTCACCGCGGTGCCTTTTCCGGGTTTGGAACGCACCGATATGTCATCGGTAAATTGCTGCATCACGGTAAAACCGAGACCGGAGCGCTCAGCGCCGGTCGATGTGGTGAACAACGGCTCCATCGCCTTTTTGATGTCCGGAATGCCCTTGCCCCTGTCCGAGATCTTTATGTAAAGCATCCCGTCCGCGGTCAGTTTTGCGGCCATCGTGATCTCCCCCGTGCCGCTGGGATAGGCGTGTACGATACAATTCGTCACCGCCTCGCTCACCGCTGTTTTGACATCCGAAATCAAATCGCAGGGCGGGTCCGCCTGCGCCGCGAAGCATCCGGCGACCGCCCTTAAAAAACTCTCGTTAGCCGACTTTACCGGAACCGTCAGCCGCATCTTGTTGACCACTTTCATGTTCGTTTCCTCCCTTCTCACTCTCGCGAAATTGTGCGATCCGATCCAGCCCGGCCAGCTTCATCACCCTTTTTTGGCGAGATGTCAATCCGCTGACCGCGACCTTACCGCCCCACTCCTCTGCAATGCGAAACCGCCCCATCACCAGCCCTATGGCCGAGCTGTCGATAAAAGTCACATCGGAAAAATCCAGCTCAACCTCTGCGGGGCGTTTGCGCGTCAGCGTGTCGTCGATCTGGGGTCTCAGGCGCGCGGCCTCATGGTGGTCGATTTCCCCGCTCAAATAAACAATCACTCTACCGGGTAAAATTTTTATCAGCATATTCGGACCTTCCTTTCACAGATTTTAAGGGGTCTTGTCCCTGTTTGAGACACGGATGCAAAACGAAAGACCGCACCCATCCGCTTTCTTGTTTGTGACAGGCCAAAAACACGCTTTGAAAACCGAACCTCATATCATTTCCTCCCTCTCGGTGGTTTTAGGCGCAAGCCGTTCGAACGGCTGATAAAATCCCCCCGTAAATTCATCAGCGATTCCCTATCAGCATATCGCAGGCGGTATGAAAAATCTGTCGAAATGGCACCGCTCCGAACGGCACCGGCGCGGTGTTTTATCAAACAGTCAGATTATACCGAAATTTTACGCTTTTCAAATGAAAACACTTGCATAAACAAGGCCGGCATGTTATAATAGCCCTTGCGCCTTTTACCTCTTTTGCCTTAATATATAGGGCGTGACGGTCTCGGCACGCCGTGAGCGGCATTGCCGCTGAAGTACAACTGATAGGAGAATTTACATGAGCGTTTTCGAATATGTCACCGGCGCCTTGCTGCTGGTGGTGTCCATCGTGCTCACCATTATCATTTTGGCTCAAAAAGACAGGGCAAGTACCTCCGCCAACGCATTTCAAGCGGACGCATCGGACAGTTTTTTCAGTAAACACAGCAGCCGCAGCAAAGAAGCGACCATGAGCCGAATCACCAAGATTTTATCCGTCGCGTTGTTTGTCCTTGCGATTGCAATCAATATTTTCATCAATGTCACCAAAACGGACGAGACCGAAACCGGCGAGACCGGCAGCGTCGCCTCCTCCGTCAGCGAGACCTCTGCAACCTCCTCAGCCCAATCCTCGCTTGAGTCCTCAGTCACGACTTCTGCGGTCTCCTCAGCCGAGTCCTCAGTCGAGACAAACTCGGCGGCTTCCGCGGTCAGCGAGGGTTAATCGTTACATGGCGAAATATCGCCGCAACGGGTCTGCCCGCTGCGGCGATATGCGTTTCATAACCACCGTAAAATCTTCATGAGCCGTGCGCACGTCAAAGTTCACACAAAGCGACGCCCTTATAATAATTCAACAGTATTTCGGCGTAAGTCGCCCCCTCTCTTGCCAGCGCGCCCGCGCCGTATTGGCTCATCCCCACGCCGTGGCCCCACCCTTTGACCGTGAATGTGAAAGCGCTGTTTTTATAACCGACCTCAAAACACGCGGAGCGCAGCCCGAAGAGCTCGCGCAATTGCGCGCCCGTCAGCGATTGTTCCCCGATTTTTGCGGCGCTGACATATCCCGCCGGCGTTCGCAAGAGCTCCGAAAACCACTTTTTCGGATCCGAGGAGAGTTCGCATCCGGCCGCTTCAAGAATTGTCTCCGCCTCATCCCGGGTCAAAATCACCTTCGAGAGAAAATCGGGCGATTGCTCGTCTTCGACGCTGTTGACGCCGACCAAATAGGGCGAATAAGCGCCCCAGATGTTTTGGGCGCTCTCCGTCATCCCGCAGCTGATGGCGTGATAGGTCGACACGATCGGTTCGCCCTCATAAATCACGATCAAATCGCTCACCTCTTCGATCAACTCGTCAAGGCGCGCGATCTGCGCCTCCCAATCGTCCGGATACAGCTTTTTAATCCCCGCGTCGCCGATATAGGACTGCCCCACCGACGGATCATCCGAGATATCCGCGCCCTTCAAAGACGGGGTCGGGTTGTTGTGTTCACGGATTTTATAACTCACCGCGTAAGTGTGTGCCGCAATGATCTGGGCTTTCAGGGCCTCGTCGGGATACTCCAGCGGCATCTCGGCCGCCACCGCGCCCCGCAGATATTCCTTCGGCGTCACCGTGACGATCTCGCCGCTTGCGGAAACAAGAACCTTGTAATCCGATTCGCTGCCCGCAACCACCGCCGAATCCGAGTGCATATCGGCGTAAATGGTCTCAAAAAACTGTGACATCGTCGGGATTTCGGACACCGTGACCACTTGCGATGCATTCGGCGTCTCCGTCGGCTCCGCCAGTTTCGACGCCGCCTGCGCGAATAACGGCGCCGTAACCAAGCAGATCACCGCAAAAGCGATGCCGGTTTTCAGCTTTCTCATGTTTTTTTCCTCCTTGATGACGATCCATTGCAGTCATGGGATGTGGATGTTTATAACGGACCCGAACCGAAACGTGTTTGCCGATCCGTATAAAGATATTCGGAACCTGTCCGCGGTATGCGTCGGGGTTTCAAACGAAAGGGGATCACCGGCTTGAAAAAAAGCAACACCACTTTTGCCGTCTGCATTATTTTTGCCGCCGTTTTGACGGCGGTTAACGCCTATGCGGCAAAGGGCGCCTCCAATGCCATCCTGCGCGATTGTTTAGGGTATGCATATGCCGTTGTCGCCGCAGCGGCGCTCATTTGGCTTCACGTCACCGGCAAAAGGCGCGTCGGCCCGGAGCCGGGTCGTTTTGTCATAACTTCATGGGAATATTTTTTTCTCGGCGCTGCTGTCGCAGCGATTTCGGTCACTTCTTTCATCGGAATTTTTTCCGAATACAACAAAGAGCTCTATCGCCTCAGCTTGGTCACGCAGGGTCCGTTTTTGATCACGCGGATGATTTTTTCCTGTCTCGGGTTTTTCAGCGGGCCGCTGTTGCTTGCGGCGGGCGCGGTGAAATCCGCCGCGTTGAAAAGTTTCTCAACCGCGTTTGCGGCGATTTGGAGTTTCGCCTATCTGATCTCGGAATGCACTTTTTTCATCCCCCTGCCCGATATCTCTGTGTATCTGCCGCGCCTGTTCACCGCGACCTTCGTGACGCTGGTCTTTTGTTATCTCACGATGGCCGGGAGGGCGGGGCTGCGCCAAAACGCGTCGGGGCTGCGCTCCTGCGCCGGGATGCTGGTGGCTGTATCGATATCGGATGTGGTGTTTTGGCTGCTGTACAACGCCAATGTCTACCGCGAAATGCTGTTTTCATCGCTGCTTTTCGCAGTGCTGTTCGGCCTCTATTTCGGTCGGCTCTCCCTGACGCTTGAGCCGTCGGAGGTGACAGGCGATGAAATTTGAAATCGTGGATTTTTCCGGCGGGTTGGAATTTTTAAAACCCGCTTCCCCCTTTCTTCAAAACGCCGGCGCGCTCCCGTTAAAAGTGTTGTTCACCCTGCTCACCGAAAGGGCTTTCCAGTCCGATGTTTTAGCTGCGCAGCTGGATTGCGACGAAAAAGAAGTCCGCGACGCGTTGGCGTATTGGGTGGACTGCGGCCTGTTTTCGCGTTGCGGCGGCAAACTCACGTTTGCAATCGGCATACCGGCCGTTGTTCCGATCCGAAAACCCATGCCCGCCAGCGTCGCCGCGGTTCCGGTCATGACCTCGGACGAGGCCGTGCGGCGGCTCAAAGACAACGAGGAACTGAAATTTTTAATCGAACAGATGCAGCGTTGCTTCGGCCGCCTTTTGACGCAAAACGAAATCTCCCAAACCGTTGCGCTCTGCGACTATTCGGGTCTGCCGGTGGACGTTATGATTTTATTGGTCGGCTACTGCGTCTCGGTCGGAAAAACCTCGATGGCCTATATCAAAAAAGTCGCAATGGATTGGGGCGAGCGCGGCATTGTCACGCAGCGGCAGGCCGACGAACAGCTCAAAGCGCTGGCCTCTCAGTCCCGTTCCGGCGAAATTGTGGCCAAGGCCTTGGACGTCACCGGCAGAAATCTCGTAGCCCGCGAGCGCGAATACGCCGACGATTGGGTGACCGTACTCGGCTTCGACGGCGAGATGATCGCCGAGGCCTATTCCCAATGCGCGCTGGCGACCGGAAAACGCGATTTTCGATACATCGATAAGATTTTACATAACTGGAGTGAAAACGGCGTCACCACCCTCGAACAGGCCAAAACTCAAAAGCAAAATCGGTATTCAAAGACCTCGCGCAAAAAAACCGACGCCGGGGCAAACGATGAATTTTTGAAAAACGCCTTGTCTATTAAAGACGTTTGATGTAAAATAAACAACGGAGGTGCGGTCGATGAACGAGGAGATCCTGCGAAAAGCGGCGGAGGAACTCGCCGCCGTCCGCGAACGGAATCTGCGCGAACAGCGGCGGCGTTTTGAAGAATGCCGCCGGTTGAATTCGCGCATTTTTGATGTCTCCGCCGAGTGTTCCGAAATCGTCGCCGAGATCGTGCGCGCCGCCCTCTCAGGCAATACCGATACCCTGTCGAAATTGACCGGTCATTCTTTGGCGCTGCGCAATGAGCAAGAGCGCATTTTATTTTCCCTCGGCAAACCCGAGAACTGGCTCGACCCGATCTATTCCTGCCCCGTCTGCAAGGACACCGGCATCACCGACGGAAAGCGCTGCAATTGCGTTCAAAAACTGATCGCCGAGATCAACACCCGGACGCTGAATGCCCGCTCTCCGATGAAGTTGCATACGTTCGAGGACTTCGACCTCGCCTTTTACGACGATAAAAACGACCCCAAACTCGGAGGATCGCCGCGCGCCTATATGACGCAAATTTATAATAAACTGCGCGGCTATGCCGACAATTTTACCCTTGCCTCTAAGAGCTTGCTGTTTTGGGGTCAACCGGGTCTCGGCAAAACCCATCTTGCGCTTTCGATCGCCTCGGTTGTATTATCGCGCGGATTCTCCGTCGCTTACATACCGGCAAACGATTTATTCGCGCAACTCGACCGCGAGCGGTTTTCCAACGACGGCGACAATGACACGTTAAAAACCGTATTGAACTGCGACCTGCTGATCCTCGACGATTTGGGCACGGAATATCTCAACGCCTTTATCCAGTCGCAGTTATACACCATCATCAACGACCGGCTGTTGGCCCGAAGACCCTCCATCATCAGCACCAACCTCGAACCCGGCGAACTCGACGAGCGCTATCCGCGCCGGTTGGTCTCACGCATCATGGGCGAATACGCCGACTTCCTGCTCACCGGAAAGGATGTTCGCATTCTTAAAAAATACAAATAATGTGAAAGGATGACCAATAAAAATGAATCTCACCAAACAGGAAATCTCCGCTCTGCGGGAACTCGCAAAAAGAACCCGCGAGGCCGCCTGCGATCCCGTCAATATCGAGCGGGAAAAGGGCTGGCGGGCGTTGAACGGGCTAAAACCGATCCGCCCGATGGTCATCATCGACCAACTGCCCTGGAACGAGTTTCCGCAGGAAGAACTGACCGGCGCCGTCACCTCCGACCCCTATTGGCAGCGCGCCGAAAAGATGCTGCGCCGGATGCTGTTCCGCTTTCAATACATCCCCGGCGACGCCGTCATCAAAGATCATTTCACCGTCACCAAGGAGATCAGCGGCCTCCACGACTTCGGACTCAGGGTCAGCGAGGACACCGCCACTCTCGAGGAGAGCAGCGAGGTCCGGGGACATTATTATCACGACCAGCTCGAGACCGACGAGATCGTCGACGCCCTCACGCCCAAACCCATCGTCTATAACGAGGAATCGACGATGCGGCGACTGGCCGAGGCGCACGAATTGTTTGACGGCATTTTACCGGTGGTTTTAAGAGGCGTCAACCCGCCCAACGACATCTGGGATCACCTCGCGATGTACCGCGGGGTCGAAAACCCGCTGTACGACATGGCCGAACGCCCCGAATTCATCCATAAAATCATGCGCAAATTCACCGATCTGTATATCGGCAATCTGCTTGAATTGGAACAACGCGGACTGCTCGGACACAGCCAGGAATCCATCCACTGCACCCAGGCCTTTGTCGACGAGTTGCCCAAACCCGGTTTTGACCCCGAGCATGTGCGCGCCCGCGACACCTGGGCATATGCCCTCGCCCAGATGCTCTCGTCGGTCTCTCCGGCGATGTTTGAGGAGTTCGAGGTCGATTATTGCAAAGAGTGGGCAAAGCACATCGGCCTCGTCTATTACGGGTGCTGCGATCCGCTCGACCGCAAAATGGAACAGGTCCGCAAGATCCCGAATGTCCGCAAAGTCAGCATGAGTCCGTGGACCGATCCCGAAGTCGGCGCGGCCGCCATCGCGGGTGATTATGTGTTCTCTTCCAAGCCCAACCCCGCCCATCTTGCAACCCCGACTTTTGACGGCGACATGGTTCGCGCCTATCTGACCGATATCAAAAAGGCCGCCGAGCGCAACAACTGCCCGGTCGAGTTCATCCTCAAAGACGTCAGCACCGTGAAGTATGACTTCAAGCGCCTTGTCGAGTGGGAAAAAATCGCCATGGAGGTCGCCAAGGCATAATTCACATTTTGAAAATATTGTTTCTGAAGATTATCGAGCGTAAAAAGACATCTACCCCACTTTGACGGATAAGGATTTTGAAATGGAGGCAATCGGATGAAACTCAATTACAAACGCACGGTTCTGATCGGTCTGGCCTTTATGTCCATCTGCGCGTTCTGGCAGATGTACGATAGCGTGATCCCCCTGATTTTGAAAAACACGTTTGGCATCGGCGACGGGACCGCAGGCATCATCATGGCCGCGGACAATGTTTTGGCGTTGTTTTTGCTGCCCCTGTTCGGTGCGCTTTCCGACCGTATAAACACCAAAATCGGCCGCAGAATGCCGTTCGTCCTGCTCGGAACGGCCGTTGCGGTCATTTTGATGAACGTTCTGCCCCTTTTGGATAACGCCTATTTCGCCGCGCCCTCCGACAATCTAAAGATTTTATTCATCGTCATGCTCGGTCTGCTGCTGGTCTCGATGGGTCTGTACCGCTCTCCGGCGGTCGCTTTGATGCCCGACCTGACCATCAAACCGCTGCGCAGCAAGGGCAACGCGGTCATCAATCTGATGGGCGCGATCGGCGGCATCATCTATTTGATTCTGACCACGATCATGTATTCCAAAAAACGCACCGAGGGGCTCGCGCATGTCGATTACAAGCCCCTGTTCATCATCGTCTCGGCCATTATGGTCGTTTCGGTGGTAATTTTGTTCCTCACCGTCCGCGAGCCGAAGCTCTATGCCGAAACCAGGGCATACGAGGACGCGCACCCCGAGGAAAACCTCGCCGTGACCGATGAAAAGACCGGTAAAGCAAAACTGCCCAAAGACGTCCGGCGCAGTTTGGGCTTTCTTTTATCCTCCATCGCGCTGTGGTTCATGGGATATAACGCCATCACGACCGCCTTCACCAAATACGCCGCACAGGAGTGGAACATGTCGCTGGGAGACGCGAGCATGTGCCTGACCATCGCCACACTCGGAGCGATTGTCTCCTACATACCCATCGGCATCCTCGCCTCAAAAATCGGCCGCAAAAAGACGATCATGGGCGGTGTCATATTGTTGGCGTCGTGCTTCTTCGGCGGTTTTCTCTTTACTTTGGCCTCCGATCAATTCTCTCCGATTCTGTACGCGATCTTTTTGCTGATCGGTTTGGCCTGGGCGGCGATCAACGTCAACTCCCTCCCGATGGTCGTCGAGATGTGCAAGGGCTCCGACATCGGCCAATTCACGGGATATTATTACACATTTTCAATGGCGGCGCAGACGGTCACTCCGATCGCCTCGGGCTATCTGCTCCAATATGTCGGCTACTGGACGCTGTTCCCCTACGGCGCGCTGTTTGTAGCGCTGTCGTTTTTGACGATGCTCTTCGTCAGGCACGGGGATAATAAACCGAAGCCCGCCAAAGAAAAACTGAATATGTTGAATGTCGGTGATTGATAAATGCCTGTTTTATTAAAAACGCTTCTCTTGCTGTCTGCATTCGCGCTGTTGTTGTTCCTGCTTGTTCTTTTTTTGATCGCCCCGAACCAAAAGCGGGATTACTCCGCGTTTCGCAGCAAAAAATACGCGCACCGCGGCCTGCACGGCGGCGGTGTCCCCGAAAATTCTCTCGCGGCTTTCAAAGCCGCCAAAGACGCGGGATACGGCGTGGAATTGGACGTTCAGTTCACCAAGGACAGGCAGGTTGTCGTGTTCCACGACGGCGATTTAAAACGCATGTGCGGGGTTGAAAAAAGGGTTCTTGATCTGACCCGTGACGAGCTCGATTCATATCGCCTCGGCGACACGGAACAAAAGATCCCGCTGCTCTCCGAGGTTTTAACGGTTCTCGGCGGCGTTCCGGTTATTTGTGAAATCAAGACCTTTTCGGGCAACAACTGCCCCGAACTGTGCGAAAAGACCTGCGCGTTGATGGACACCTATCAGGGCGATTGGTGTCAGGAGTCGTTCAGCCCGTTCATCACGCAATGGTTTTTCAAACACCGCCCCGATGTCATCCGTGGTCAGTTGTCGGCCGCGCTGCGCGGGAACAACGGTCAGAGCGCCGTCAACCGGTTCGGTATGCGCCATCTGCTGATCAATGTCTTTTCCCGCCCCGATTTCATCGCCTACGGATTTGAAGACCTCACCCCGTGGGGGCTTCGCCTCTGCCGCGCAATATTTAAGCCCTTTCTGGTCGGCTGGACGGCGCGCGGTGACAAACAATTCGCCCAAGCGCGGCAAGATTTCGACACAATCATCTTCGAGCAATATGAAACCGGGGAACGATCCTAAATGTTCCGTCCATCAATCAATACCCTCAAAAAGGGGGTTCGAGCAATGCCCGAACTCCAAAACGCCGCATTCCTCGCCGTTGTCATCCTGAGCGGAGCGCACAGCGCGCAGCCGAAGGATCTCG